>RAYF01000001.1 GCA_003611745.1 bacterium D16-36
ATGCACCAATTTATTTCTTTATTTTGCTTAAAAGTTCAAGCATCTACACCGGATTTGTTGGTGGGAAAGTTGAGTAAATAATAGAGAATAGATAAATGGAAAATTTTGGGGCACAAGCGGAGTCTGTGCCCTTATTTGATTGTTAAATTATAAAATAAATATTACAAATGTTAAATAAAGATAATATATTTGACAAACTGGAGTGTGGGAACTATAATTGTTCTAAAGTGAACAGTTTCATAATATACTATTTAGTAGGGGAAGGGTGTGAACTGATTGGACGACAAGGTGGAACTGCTCTTAAACGGGCATCAGTATAAGAGGTTTCAAGAAGCCTATTTCAGTGCTGTTTTTGAGGAATATGACCTAAATCTCGGTGATATAAGGGTGCTGTTGTTTTTGTATGAGCATGAAAGCTATGACACTGCCAGAGATATCGTAGAAAAGCATTATCTGGCTAAATCTTATGTATCTAAGTCTGTGGAGAAATTGATTGAACATGGCTTTTTGGAGAGAAAACATTTACAGGGAGACAGAAGATATGTTCACCTGCTGGTGAGGGAGGAGGCGTTTCCGGTGATTGAGGCAGTGCGGAGACAGAAGCAGAGGATGTTAGAGAGGTTATTTCAGGGGATTTGCCCTGAGCATATTGAAGTGCTGCGGGAGATTGCTGGCAAAATCAGCAGTAATATTACAGATGTTGGACGATAGTATAATGTATTTTGGAGCTTAAATACATTGACGGAAAGGAGTTATATATGAGTAACGAAAATTTTCAGAAAATGATGTCGGATTATTCACAGAAATATAGTAAAGTATGTATAGACAATAATCAGATTGATGCTTCTCTTTTTGAGGAGTATGGCGTAAAGAGGGGGCTGCGTGACAAAAACGGAAAGGGTGTCCTTTCAGGAATTACTAATATTTCACTTATTAAGGCGAGCGACACGAAGGATGGAAGGGTGATTCCATGTGACGGGCAGCTTTATTACCGGGGATATAATATTTTTGACTTAACGAAAGGGTTTCGGAAGGATAATCGCTTTGGCTTTGAGGAGACGGCATATCTTCTTTTGTTTGGCGATCTGCCTACCAAGGAGCAGTTAACAGAGTTTAGCGGCATTCTTGCTAAAAATAGAAGGCTTCCTACGAATTTTGTGCGTGATGTTATTATGAAAGCGCCAAGCAAGGATATTATGAATTCCCTGACAAAGAGTGTTTTGACACTGGCTTCTTATGATGAAAAGGTAACTGATAATACATTGGATAATGTATTATCACAGAGCATGATGTTGATTAGTGTATTTCCTATGCTTGCAGTTTATGGCTATCATGCATATAATCACTATGAATGCGATGAAAGTTTCTACATCCATCGTCCGGATGACAATCTTTCTGCGGCGGAGAATATACTGCGGATGCTGCGCCCAAATAAGGAATATACGGATGTTGAGGCGAAGGTTCTTGATTTAGCGCTGGTACTTCACATGGAGCATGGTGGCGGCAATAATTCAACATTTACGACGCGTGTGGTAACATCAGCCGGCTCCGATACGTATTCAGTTATTGCAGCTGCATTGTCTTCCTTAAAGGGACCGAAGCACGGCGGGGCCAATATAAAAGTAGTTGAAATGATTCAGGATTTAAAAAAGCATGTGAAGGACCTGACGGACGAAGGAGAGGTGCGTGAGTATCTAAGAAAGCTGGTACGCAGGGAGGCATTTGACAAGCGTGGATTGATATACGGCATGGGCCATGCAGTATATTCTATTTCTGACCCGAGGGCAATCGCTTTCCGGCAGTTTGTGAAGCTTCTGGCAGAGGAAAAGCACCAGAAGCAGGAGTTTGAGCTGTATTCTATGATTGAACGGATTGCACCGGAAGTTATAGGTGAGGAATGTGCTATTTATAAAGGCGTTAGTGCAAATGTCGACTTTTACAGTGGCTTTGTTTATAATATGCTTGGCATACCGAGGGAACTGTTTACGCCGATTTTTGCAATGGCGCGTATTGTAGGATGGAGTGCCCACCGTATGGAAGAACTGATAAATGTTGATAAAATTATCCGTCCGGCATACCAGAGTATTATGGTTCCAAAAGTATATGAATCTTTGCAGGACCGCTCTACGCCGAAACTTGATACCCATTATCTGAAGGAACTGCAGTTATCTATGAAAGAGGAAAGCTGTTAACATAGGGCGTTTAGAAACTGTAGAAAAATAAGTGGTACAGTTCCTTAGCCTGCAGATTTGATAATCGGGCTGCTATCTGGCAGCTAATTTAGAAATGAGGAACATGGTGAGAAAGATTAGTGAGAGAAAACGTATTGTCGTAAAAGTAGGGACGTCTACCCTGACGCATAAAACAGGAAGGTTAAATATCCGCAGGGTGGAGCAGCTTGTAAAGACACTGGCAGATATCTATAACGCAGGGCATGAGGTAATACTAGTGTCGAGCGGTGCAATTGGCCTTGGGATGGGGAAACTTGGCATGGTGGAGCGGCCACAGGATACACCCGGTAAACAGGCATGTGCTGCGGTAGGGCAGTGTGAACTGATGTATCTGTATGATGACTTATTTTCCGACTATAGCATTACGGTGGCCCAGATGCTTTTGACAAAATATATTCTTTTGGAGGACCGCAGGCAGAATGTGGAGAATGCTTTGGAACGCCTGCTGAGCCTGGGTGTGATTCCGGTAGTGAATGAAAATGATACCGTAGCGATTGATGAGCTGGAGCTGGAGGTAGGGGAAAATGATTCTCTTGCCGCTGTGGTAGCTACACTTGCCAATGCGGATCTTTTGATTATTATGTCAGATATAGATGGCCTGTATGACTGTGATCCTAAAGAGGCTGAGGATGCCAGATTAATTCCGGTAGTACATGAAATTAATGAGGAAATCCGTGGGCTTGCCGGAGGGGCTGGTTCCAAATTCGGCACTGGGGGAATGAAGACGAAAATCCATGCTGTAGAACTGGCATATGAGGCGGGGATTGATGTTGTATTAATGAATGGAAAAAGGCCGCGGCGGTTATATGAATTATTTGAGGACAAAGAGGTGGGGACGCTTTTTACATTGTCGCAGGATTAGGATGCATTTGAAAAGGGGCTGTTGCTGCAGCCCCCTGAGTTGTTTAATGGCTTACGTTATCATCTTTGATCATCTGTACCAATTTGTGGCGGAATGCCTTTTCTGAAATGTTGTCATCGTGGAAGGCAAAACGGTTAAAGTCAAATTGTGTGTCAATAACCATCTTGCGTGTGAAAAGTTCCATCGCTTTGCCTGAATGTTTTGGCCAAAAGATGCAGATACAGCCGTGGATATCTTCTGCCAGCAGTTGAAAGGCATAAGCAAAGTCTGAAATTACATCATAATCAAGCATAAATACATGGCAGTAATGTCCAACTACTTTTGCCAGACGTGTTCCATTGATGGTAAAGGTATTCATGTCATAATCATGAAATGCAGTATTATTTGTGGCGCCTAAGTCTCTTGTATGTTGTGCAATCACAACAACAGGGAGCGTTCGGTGTTCAGAATGGACCAGTTCTACCATTTCAAAAAGCTGTTCATCTTTCGTGACGTATTGTGCCTTGCTGCTTAGGCGCGCTACATCCACAATCCCCACTTTGTTTGACAAATCTGTCAGGAAAGAAGGTTTGATAAAGGTAGAACGCTGGGAAATACCCCTCGGCATGTCTCTGGAAGTGATATGGTAAAAGTGGAGGAGCCCGTCGTCCATCAATGAAATAGAGGCGTGGATGTGCCATAAAGTTCCTGCGGATTTTGCGTCAATATACTGCAGTTTCATGGAAAAATAAAGTTCTTCCGGCCGATGTTTTATTTTTAGCTGATAGCCGGGCAGAAAATTCCGGTATGGGGAAAGTTCTGCAGGCATATCTTCAAAAACAGGATTTAATTTAAACCGCGCCCATTTGTAAAGGATAAGGGCAGCATTATTAAATTCTGATTCTATTAACCTAGTTTCCTTATGAAGCAGAGGAAGCTCCAGCTGGAAGAGGATATTGGACTCCAGTCTGGTAAATGTATTTTTCTGATATACTCTGTCATCTCTGGTTGGAACAATGGAATCACAGATAGAAGTGATTTCCTGGTTGTGGACATCAAGGTTGTTCATCAGCATAACGATTAAATTGTAATTGACATGTGGATTGTCCAGTTTCAAAAGCTCTTTTATTAAATGCTTTCTGGAACCTTTAAAAAACTGCTTTGCAATATTCCTGTTTTGGTCAAATACTGCCACAATCCTAGGGTCAAGCGTTTCCATATCGCTTATCTTAATGCGGTATTTGCTCTTTAGCATGAGTTCCCAATTGCCACGCTTATAATGGTTGTAAGAGAGCTGGTCAAAGAGCTGGACTAAAGACCAGTCACTTAGTTCAAGGTTTGCAAGGATACAATTAAGTACACGGGAAAGTTCCTCGCTCCCTTTCCAGAATTCATCATCTGACAGGAAGCTTTTATAGCGCATATCATGCTCGATTTCGTGCCAGCCTTCAAAGAAGACGGTGCGGAACTGGATTTCAAAGGTGGTATCAATAGGGAGTGACCACAGCTCTTTTTTATACAGATTAAAATACTCTACAGGAAAGCGAAAAACACCATTTATTTTTGTGGCCCTGAATTCATCAGCATTGTATTTTGGGCGGGACCAGTCATCAATCATCTGAAAGGTGCTCTCTGTAATGTCGCGGCAGATGCTGAGATCATCGTAGTAATAGAGCACAACCCGGAGGCCAACCAGATCCTGAATCTTTTTGGGGTTTATTTCTGTACCGTAATTTCCACGTTTTATTTTTTCGGCAATTGAATGGACTGATTTTACTCTGGAAAAAATGCGGAAGTAGATTCCACAGGAATTTAAAATTTCTCTTATGGCATCTTTTAAATGTTCAGAGAGTTCTGTCAATTTTTCAAAATCTATCTCCGACTCAATTTGTTCTTCTAATTCTTCTAATTCAATCTCATAATGATTCATAATGTTTTCCCCCTTCCCTATTTAAATATAAAAATGGCTTTTCATTTTGTGGTATATTGGACATAAAGTAGGACACCTGTTACCAGCAGGTGTCCTACTTTATGCCCAATATACCATAATCTGTGCAGGGTTTCAAGTGCTTTCTTTCAGGAACTTTAGCGGAATGAAAATGTGAATGGTGGTTAAAGTATTTCCGAAATATGACGATAATTTATTTAGCTACGGAAAGCGACTGTTTTCAATGGATTGATAAGAGACTTGAAAGCCGTTGCTTTCTTGTTTTTTGATTTATTAGGAAACCTTTCATTGTGTAGTGGTGTGAAAGGGCAAAACAGAAGTTTATGTCCTTTTTGCAGGGTGCTGCCCGTAGTGAGACGACTTGGGAATGCAATGTGTTCCTTAAAAAACGATTTTGGGAGGAAATTTATTATGATGAGAGTAACAAGCCAAATGTTAGATAAGGCAGCTGCAAAATCCGGCCTGCCGATTCGGCGTGCATCCCTGTTGGATTATATTGATAATCCAAGTTTGGGAAATAATCCGCTTCTCAATTCTCTGGAGAAAAATAGTGGCATCACAGTTGACTCAAAGAGGAAAGAGGCTTATGAAAAGTTAGAAAAAGCAGCGGACAAATTATTTCAGAGCGCTGATGTACTTACTGATGATGGGGAGAAATCAGCCTTTGCTGAGGCAGAGAAAAGCGGAGATGCCGGGCAAGTATATGATGGAATCAGTAATCTTCTGAAAAATTATAATAATTTATTGGAAGTGCTGAAATCATCATCTTCGCCAATTAATGACTATTATCGGAAAATGATGGAGGAGGCAGCTGAGGAGAACAGAGAGGCCTTTAGTAGTGTTGGAATTACAATCTCTAAAGAAGGAACAGTGAGTATTGATCAGGAGAAGTTAAAGACAGCAGATTTGAAGGCTCTGGAAAAAATCTTTGGGACATCGGGAACATTTACAGTAAAGACAGAATTTCTGGCGGCAAGAGTAGCCCTGAATGCACAGGCGGGTATTTCTAGTATTTCTAACCAGTATGATTCTATGGGAAGCAGCTTCAGTGCTTCTTACGGAAAATATGATTTCTGGGGATAGGGTGGAAGCACATTATAAAGCGGGAAATTCTTGCTAGGGCACAAGCGAAGTTTGTGCCCTTTTTTGGGTATGCACTTGCGCAGCAGCCGCCAAAAATGGTATCATTGATATATACTTTTCAGAAATGTGATAGAGAGGAGAAAGAGAAGATGAATTTTTTTGTAGGTATTTTGGGGGCGGCAGTTCTGGCAGGTGCAGTAATCCCCTGTTTTGCGAAGTTGACGAAAAATATGCTGCTAAAGAGGCAATGGGAGTCAGGGCAGATTACGAAGGAAGAATGGGATAGGGAACGGAGAGGATTTGGCGGCAATATTTGTGGCATGGCTTTGGGCTTTGCGATAATTATTTTTGCGTTTAGTTTTGTGATTATTCCAACAGGCTATACAGGGGTGAAGACAACCTTTGGGCAGGTATCGCAGAAGACTATGCCAAATGGTTTTAATTTAAAGATTCCGTTTGTACAGAAGATTGAAAGGGTAAATAACAAGCAGCAGGATATTGTTTTTGAAAAGAATAAGATTACCTCTGAGACGAGTGAACGTAATACGGTAACTTTTGAGGGAATTACCGTTACATATCAGATTAATGCTGAAAAGTCGGCATGGATTTTAGCGAATGTCGCGGATTATGAGAATAATCTTGTCAGTGAATCCCTCGTTGCATCTGCGATTAAAACGTCGTCAAAGACTCTGACGCCGACAGATGTTACAAACCGCAGCATTCTGGAGCCGAAAGCGCAGGAAAATATACAGAAATCCCTTGATGAAAAATATGGGGCTGGTGTTATCCATATCAACAAAGTAATTATCAATGGTGCTGAGTTTGACAAGGAGTATGATGATAAGATTGCCAAGAAACAGCAGGCTCAGATGGATTATGAAAAACAGCAGATTGAGAATAAGAAGAATATTGAGAAGGCTGAGGCAGATGCTACAGTTAAAAAGACTACCGCACAGGCTGAGGCAGAGGCACAGAAAATTGCAGCGGAAGCTGAGGCAGAGGCAAATAAGAAAGTTGCGGATAGCATTACGTCAAAACTGATTGAGGATAAGCTGGCAGAAGCCAGATTGAAGCATGGCTGGGTGACAGTACAGGGCACAGATACAGTTGTTACAACTGAGAAAGAATAGGTTTTTCGTTAATTGTCAAGCCGGATGGGGCAATTCTATATAAAATAAAAAGGGCACAAGCGGAGTCTGTGCCCTTTTTATTTTTAGGAAGTTTTCGTTGTGTGGCGGCATACCAACAAAAGTAATGAAAAAAATTGAAATGTACTAAACTTTGATTATTCATTTTTTAAGCGGAATTTGGATACCAAATCTCTGAGGGTAGCGGCCTGGCTTGACAGTTCCTCGCTGGCGGCGGCGCTGGATTGTGCAGAGCCTACATTTCTCTGGACAACTATGGCAATCTGTTCAATCCCGTGGCTGATTTCTTCTGCTGTGACAGCCTGTTGCTGTGCATTATCTGCAATATTTCCTATCAGGCTGTCCATTTCTTCTGCCATGCCTGCTGCCGCCAGTATGGCCTGTGCTGTATCGTCAGCGGCACTAACCCCTTCTTCCATGGAATTAATGGTTTCCCCAAGGAGTTCTGTAGTTTCTTTTGCTGCATTAGCAGATCTGCTGGCAAGGGTCCGGACTTCCTGAGCTACCACAGCAAAGCCTTTTCCGGCGTCCCCCGCCCGGGCAGCTTCCACCGCTGCATTCAGGGCCAGAATATTTGTCTGGAAAGCAATATCATCAATTGTTTTGACGATTTTGTTTATTGCGTTGGATTTTTCGCTTATCCTCTTGATAACTTTAGTCATATTCTGCATTTTTGTGTTACTCTCTAAAAGCCCGCCCCTGACTTCCCGTGAAATGCTGCTGGCCTTTTGTGTGCTCTGGGCAATATTCTGTACACTATCAGAAGCTTTTCCGATATGCCCTGCCAGTGATTCTACTTCTGCAGCCTGTTCAGTGGAGCCTTGGGATAGGATTACGGCACTGTCGGAAATCTGTGCCGCACCGGCAGCAACGTCCTTTGAAGATATACTCATCTGCCCTATGGCAGTATTAAGCTCGACGGCAATTTCGTCCAGAGACTCTTTTATTTTGGCAAATTCACCTGTATAATCATTTTGCAGTTTAAATGTCAGGTTTCCTTTAGCAATCTCATGTAAAGTGTCCGATATTTCATTGATATATTGTATGTAATCACGAAGCCTTATTGTTACCTGATTAAAGTTGTCTGCAAGGATACCCAGTTCATCTCTGGATTTGTAGCGGATTGTCTGTTCCAGATTGCCCTCTGCAATCCGGGTAGCTACAAGGTTCAGTTCTTTTACCGGCCTGCCGATAATGCGCCGGATTTGGATAACAACGAGAAGGGTTAGTACAAGTATTGCTATCACTGACACTTTTACCATCGTTTGAGTCAAATCATTAAGTTCTGATAAGACTTCTGTTCTGGATACATAGGCTACGGCTGCCCAGCTGCTTCCTGGGACTTCAGCTATTTCAATATAATTGTTTTTGTATGTGTTCAGCCCCATTTTGCCAGCTTGAATCTGTTTTTCTGCATAACTATACATACCGTCGGTTTCGCTTAGCTTTTCTCCGACTAACGCTTCGTCCCTGTGTCCGATAATGGTATCCGTGCGTGTGTCGACCAGAAATATGCCACCAGTGTCCTCAATCTTGATGTTACTTACAATATCAGAAATAGAGTTCAGGTATACATCTGCTGCCGCAACGCCGCGCACTTTACCTTTGCCGTCTTTGAGTACTCCCGATGCACCCACAACATAGGACTGGCTGTCCTCGTCAAAATATACATCTCCTAATATAAAGTTTTCGGAATCCAGCCCGTCCAGATACCAGCTTTTTACCAAGGCATTAAAGTCCGGACCTGGAACGAAAGATGCATGATACAGCGAGCCGTCTGTCAGGGCTACATACAGCCCGGCTGGATATGCGTCATTCTTTCCTACTGTATGTTTAATGTATTTTTTCATTTGAGGGATATCCATGTCCTCATACTGTATCGTATCTCTCTGGGTTTGCAGCATGGTAAGGGTCTGGTTCATCCATGCTTTTGTTTCCTGAAGTGTTTTGTCAGCAGTGGTGCGGAGGATTTCCTCGCTTTTTTCCAGCAGTGTCTGGGACATTCGGTTGTATACCACTGCCAGCAGAGCTGATACGGCAATGATGGCACTTACAATAACGGCAAACACCAGCTTGGCCGAAATCCCTACTCCTCTCCGCCGTGAACCTCCGGCTGCAGTCTTTGTCTGTTTGGGGTTGTTCATTTCCAAATCCCCCTTTCTTGATTTTTTCTAAGGGGCTGTCGCACTAAGAATAAAAATGCAAGATATAGTATTTTAGCAAAATAAAATCCACTATGGCAGCCCCTAACATGATATTAGTTCCTAAAAGTAGTAAATATAGAATGAATTTCCGTCTGTTATGTAAATTTTACTTCGGTGTTACATATCGCAAGATTTTGCGAAGTATAAATTGTGGTATGTAACCGTCGAAGAATATAACCCTTAAAAAAAATTGTATCATATTTGTACAAAAAATTAAATGCTTTTTGCTATTTGGTTTTCTGATCATAAATTATTCGATTTATTAAATCGCCGGGGAATGAATAAGACGGATTTACTACAAGTTGTGTCTGCCCCAACCCTCGCCAAATTATCAAAAGGTAAAACGGTAACAACCGAAGTTATCGCAAATATCTGTAATTTTTTGGATTGTCAGCCGGGGGATATAATGGAAAGTGAAAAAGATACTTGAAACAATGTGCCAGATGTGCTATATTGAACATAAGAAAAGGGAAAAGCCATAGAAGCGGCTCTACCCCGAACATTTGATTTTTTCTGCCTATCCTTTTGGGATAGGCACGCCGTCAACTATTCGCAGTAGTTGGCGGCTATTTCTTTTTTCCCTTGAAGATTGTATAACATAAACCTACAAGGGCAACAATGAATATTTCAGTCTGAATCAGATCGGAGTATGTAACCATTGAATCACCCTCCTTTCTTTCGTCTGGAGGACTACTTTGAACCCTCCGAAAAATAAGAGGGGTAAAGCCGCCTTTGGCTCTATGGTTTTCCCATATCGACAATATAACACAGTTTCCCCTATCGGGCAATCTGCTTTTCACTTTCCGACTTGTGCGAATTTCGTTCAAGCCTTTTTCTGTGCATTTCCTCAATCTCCACTAAATGCCGTTTATAGCGTTCCTCTGCTTCTATCCGCTTTTCTGCTAAATGCTCCACGATAGAAGTAAAATTATGCTTTTTGTAGTTATTCCGCTGTGCCACCCTCCGGCTCTGCACTACTCCCGAAAAGTGTATCTTTTTCCGCTCCGCTCATTTCTTCCAACGCTCGCAAAGGTATTCTTCTTATATGTTTTCGTGATTTCGTGGCGCAAAAACTCATTTTCCGATTCCGAACCCATTTGAACACGATTTATATAGCTTCTCAACTTTTCTTTTATCTTCTCTGTGTCCTGCATGGTTTTAATACCGTTCATCATGTTTATGGCTCGTGCGTAGCGGTCAGCCTTGCCGCATTTCCATTCTGCCATCACATCAGAAATTCCGGCAACCTCATAGGCTTCAAGACAAAATCAGTTGTCAAAAGGATGGAAGACAAATGTTGAAATTGACGGGGATAGTGCTAATTATTTTACCTCAAATTTACCTCAAATTTTTAAAAAGTATGAGGTAAATTGTAAAAGTTTGAACAGGCTTTGATTTTTTCCGATTTCTGAAATGCGCTGAAAATAAGGATTTGACGGACTTTGATAAAGTATTTGAAATAAATTAGCACTCACCTCTTGACAGTGCTAACAATTAGTGGTATAACATATGCAAGAACAAAGGAAGAGGACAAAAAATCAATTCGAATCCCAAGTTCCGAAAATAAACTGTTAATGTAGGAATATATTTTTATTGAAGGAGGAATGACTTATGTTAATGCCTAGTATTTTTGGAGAGAACTTATTTGATGATTGGATGGACTTTTCGTTTCCGAATATTGAAAAAGCCCTGTATGGTAAACAGACACAAAATGTGATGAAAACAGATGTAAAAGAAACAAGTCAGGGATATGAAGTGGATATTGACTTGCCGGGTTTTAAGAAGGAAGATGTCACTGCAAAGCTGGAGAACGGATACTTGACAATTCAGGCTTCTAAAGGTCTTAACAGGGATGAAAAAGACGAGGAAGGGAAATATATTAGACGGGAGCGTTATTCTGGCAGCATGAGCCGCAGTTTTTACGTAGGTGAAGGAATGAAACAGGAGGATATCCGCGCAAAATTTGAAGATGGTATCTTAAAGCTGACGGTGCCGAAGCTTGATAAAGAGGCATTGGAGAAGAAGCACTATATTGCAATAGAAGGATAAATGGTTAAGCAGCGTTTTAAGATATTATCTTAAAACGCTGTAGTTTTTAATTCAGCGGTTAAAGATAAAAAGGTAAGGAACTGTAAAAGTTATTTCCCTACAGTTCCTAAAGAGAATGGAGGGGAGAGCTTATGAATATTAGCCGTTTTACACAGAAGTCTCAGGAAGTATTGCAGGATGTGGAAAAAACAGCAATCGACCATGGGCATCAGGAAATTGGCCAGGAGCATCTGCTGGTTTCTTTAATGAATGTAGAGGATAGCCTGATCCGTAAATTGATTGAGAAAATGGGAATTGAGCCGGAGGTTTTTCTGGCACAGGTGGAGGGTCTTCTGAATAAACGCCCTAAAGTTCAAGGAGGCGACCTGCACATTGATAAATACCTGAATGAGACATTGATTTATGCTGAGGATGAGGCAAAGAGGATGGGGGATGAATACGTTTCCGTGGAGCATTTATTCCTTAGTATGCTGGAACATCCAAGCAGGGAGATGAAGGCATTTTTTAAGGACTGTGCGATTACGAGGGAGCGGTTTCTTCAGGTGTTGTCCCAGGTCCGTGGCAATCAGCGCGTGACGAGCGATAATCCGGAGGCAACATATGATACTCTGGAAAAATATGGTTCTGATTTGGTGGAAAGGGCGAAGGAGGGGAAGCTGGATCCGGTAATTGGGCGTGATGACGAAATCCGCAATGTTGTAAGGATTCTTTCTAGAAAGACAAAGAATAATCCGGTATTAATCGGTGAACCGGGCGTAGGAAAGACGGCTGCTGTGGAAGGGCTGGCGCACCGCATCGTCAAGGGGGATGTTCCGGAAGGCCTTAAGGACAAGAAAATATTTGCCCTTGATATGGGGGCGCTGGTGGCTGGCGCAAAGTACCGCGGTGAGTTTGAGGAACGCTTGAAAGCTGTCTTGGAAGAGGTCCGGAAAAGTGAGGGACAGATTATTCTTTTTATAGATGAACTTCATACTATTGTCGGCGCCGGAAAGACGGAGGGGGCGATGGATGCCGGAAATATGCTGAAACCTATGCTTGCGCGCGGTGAACTGCACTGTATCGGGGCTACCACTCTGGACGAATACCGTATGTATATTGAGAAAGACCCTGCATTGGAGCGTCGTTTTCAACCGGTTATGGTCAATGAGCCTACGGTAGAAGATACTATTTCTATTCTGCGCGGCTTGAAAGACCGTTATGAGGTATACCACGGTGTGAAAATAACAGATGCCTCTCTGGTAGCAGCTGCTACTTTATCAAACCGTTATATATCTGACCGTTTCCTGCCGGATAAAGCGATTGATTTGGTAGATGAAGCATGTGCCATGATCAAAACAGAGTTAGACAGCATGCCAGCTGAGCTTGACGAAACCAGACGTAAAATTATGCAGATGGAGATTGAGGAAGCAGCCTTAAAAAAGGAGACGGACCATCTTTCTCAGGAGCGGCTGGAAAATCTGCAGAAGGATCTGGCGGAGCTGAGGGATGAATTTAATGCAAAGAAGGCACAGTGGGACAGTGAGAAAGCATCTGTGGATCAGGTTAATAAAATTAAGGAGCAGATTGATGAAATGCATACGCAGATGGATGCTGCGAAGCGAGAATATGATTTGAACAGGCTTGCAGAAATCCAGTATGGAAAACTGCCGGATCTGCAGAAGCAGTTAGAGGCGGCTGAAGATAAGGCAAAAGGTGAAAACCGTACTTTGGTACAGGAAAGTGTGACGGACGAGGAAATTGCCAAAATCATATCCCGCTGGACAGGGATTCCGGTAACAAAACTCTCGGAGGGCGAGCGGGAGAAGACACTGCATCTGGAGGAAGAGCTGCATAAGCGCGTAATTGGGCAGGAAGAGGGGGTGCAGTTAGTTTCTGAGGCGATTCTTCGTTCTAAGGCAGGAATTAAAGACCCGTCAAAGCCGATTGGTTCTTTTCTGTTTCTGGGGCCAACCGGAGTGGGCAAGACTGAGCTTGCAAAGACTTTGGCAGCAAGTCTTTTTGATGACGAAAATAATATGGTGCGCATTGATATGAGCGAATATATGGAAAAATACAGTGTGGCAAGGCTGATTGGCGCGCCTCCGGGATATGTCGGCTATGAGGAAGGCGGCCAGCTTACAGAGGCGGTGCGCAGAAAACCATATTCTGTTGTGCTTTTTGATGAGATTGAAAAAGCGCATCCCGATGTATTTAATGTGCTGCTGCAGGTATTGGATGATGGGCGCATTACGGATTCGCAGGGAAGGACAGTAGATTTTAAAAATACAATTATTATCCTGACCTCAAATATCGGTTCTACCTATTTATTGGAGGGGGTTGACAGGGAAGGGAATATTAGCAGTACGGCGAGGGAAGAGACAATGGCGGATTTGCGTGCAAGCTTCCGCCCGGAATTTTTAAACCGTTTGGATGAAATCATACTGTTTAAGCCTTTGACGAAAAATAACATTTCCGGCATTATTTCTATTCTGGTTCAGGAATTAAATGGGCGTTTGAGGGAAAAAGAATTAAAAGTAGAGCTGTCAGAAAGGGCTGTCAACTTTATAGCGGAAGAGGCATATGAGCCGGCATTTGGTGCAAGGCCGCTGAAACGCTATCTGCAGAAAAATGTTGAGACGCTGTTGGCAAGGAGGATTCTTGGCGGAAACGTAGGGATGGGGGATGTGCTCTGCATCGATGAAGCAGACGGGAGATTGTATATTAGATAAGGATATTTGCACAAGGGTTTTCGATATGTTGTATTAGGGCACCAGCGCAGGCGGTGCCCTTTTTGCATTCTGAATGTTTTAGCATCATCGCTTAAAAAGATTTCTGAAAAATTCTTTGGTTCTGTCCCACAATGATTTGCAGTGCTTTTTGCTGCGGTTGAGATAAAGAAGATATTCATTCTGGTAATCAGATGGAACAATATCCTGTATATTTTCAAATGCAAGATAATACTTGGCAGCCAGTTTTGGCTGGTTGGTTATGTGATAGCAATGCGCCAGTAAGGTTTTGCCGTAATTGGATTGTCCGCAGATTGCCAGGCCCTTTTGGGCGGATTTGATTGCTTTGTTGTATTCCTTCATTTTGATATAGAGAAGGGTCATATCAAAGTAACGGTTTCCAAGTGTGTCGTGATTTTTAGATGTCTCTGGCAGCGAAAGTTCGACCAGTTTGTTAATGCACAGCACAGCTTCCTTAAATAACTGGGGGCATACATCGACAGCTTCCTCCAAATCTGTCCAAAATGCCCAGTATGTATCATAGCGGTCAGGCTCTTTTTCAATGGCGCGGTAGAAATAGTTAACTGATTTCTGTATTGTTTTGGTGTCTTCCGAGTCTGCATACATGAGAATGTACTCGGCAGCTTGTGAAAGTATCTTGGCAGTTCCGCCAGTGCGTTCAATAAAACGGTCTAATGCTGCGATGCTTTCATCTCTATGTCCGGCAGTGGATAAAAAGTCCCAGAGGCTGCATGTATACTCTTCTTTATCCAAAAGCTCAATGGCTTTATTATAATATTCTAGAGTTTTTGCTTCATTTGCAAGGTTTTTGGAGTGAGTGGCAGCTCTGGCAGCCAAGTCATTGCCGAATAGTAATTCTGCCGTCAGGAAATATAGCTCGGAGAGGGCTTCCTTACTGATATCTGCAGTGGAATTGCCAGTACTATATTTTAGCAAGAGTGCTTCTGCCTCTTCTATTAAAGGGGCATACTCTTTTCGGCTGACGGCTTCTTTCCGGGCCTTTAATCCGGATAACATTTTACTAAATAGTTCTTTTTCCTGGTTCATATTTTGTGTCCTCCTGAATGCTTTTGCATATCTCGCTTTCAATAGTTTGAAACTATTTCATTCTCGCGTACGCAACGAGCCAAACGCAATGCTTGCAAGGAACTGAAAGTTCCTTTTCACTTGGCGACTGCGCGCGGGTTGCTGAACATCCAGTGGATGTTCGTTTAGCAACGACCGAAGCGGAGCGTAGACCAGATACCCCGCCCCTCTGGGGCGAACTTGCTAAAGGGAAGCTAAGTCATGTCCCGTTGTTCTGCAGCGGGGTGTTTGACTTGTTTGCAAAGTATGGTTTATTATATAATAGGAAAGGATATTCTACAAGCTGTATTTTTGGCTTATGGGAATTAATCTCTAATGTGCCTGTACGCAGTTATATTTTTGGGATTTTCCTGCAAATAATGTAATCATTGATGTTATGGGGAGTGGAGGGAAAATTTCTTGCTTCCTGCTTTTGGATGTGCTATCTTTAGATATGAGAAAGGGGGGGAGTATTAAAGGTGCCTGTTATTTGGTTGCGCGTCTGTAATATGGCAGATAGGCAGCTTAAAATATTGGAATGAAGAGGTAAATTTAAAAGTGGCTAATTATTTAGTAGAAAGGTTGGGATGGATGATGAACTTAAAAAAAGCGGTATGGAAAAAGGTATTGATGGTTACTTTGGCTTTTGTGGTAACTATTATTAGTTTTATTGGGGGTGCAGAGGGGATTCAGGCTGCTTCCAAAAAGGGTGGTGGTCAAACGGATAAGATTACTGCCGCGCAGGCAGATAAAATGGCATTGGCACTGACCGATAAAATATGGGTATGGGATTGGGTAGCTTTTTTTGTTCCGTATATGTCGGATGATGGTGTAAAAAGTATTATTCCGGCTTCCAAGAAATCTGAATGGGCTGGTTCCGTGGACTATACGACTGGGAAAAAATTAAAGTTTACCAAAAAGCAGGTTAAGGCGGCAAGGAAAAGGAAGTCAAAAAAGAAACTTACACGTAAGGATATTGACAGCCATGCATTGATGATTATGGAATCTAACGGGGATTGGGACTGTGTTTCTTTTATGCTGCCGTATATGAATAATAAAGGGATTCGGAAAGTTGTGCGGTGTTATAATAAAAAGCATGGTGGAGATGAAAAAAGGGCTACGGATTATTATAATTGATGAAAGATAAAAAATAAAGTTGACAGAAGCTTTTATGGCAAGTAAAATGGAAAAGGTTTTCAGATTGCTAGAGCGCGTATGAAAATTATTTTATATATTAGGAAAGTTCTCGGTGTGTGGTGGTGTACCAACAATAAATGCAAAGAACTTTAGTTCTTTAGCATTTTTGCTAGGGCACAAGCGAAGTCTGTGCCCTTTTTATGCAAGATGTGTTTTCTGCTTTGTGGGAATGATTTTCAAATATGCTCTGGGGAAAGGGTTAAGCTTCTGGTGTTCTGTGCAGAACATTAAAACTTTTAGGAATAGATATGGGTTATTGGAAAAGAATTTTTGCCTGCCTGTTATCTGTCCTCATCATGTTTTGCCTGCCTGGTTGTGGTATGGCAGAAGAAAAAAAGGATGATGGCAGGCTGAAGGTTGTTGCAACTGTTTTTGCAGAATATGATTTTTTAAGAAATATTGCGGGGGATGCGGTTAATCTTAGCATGCTTATGATGCCTGGCGCAGATTTGCATGCATTTGATCCGACACCGAAGGATATTATGGAGGTACAGGAGGCGGATTTATTTGTTACAGTTGGCGGGGAGTCGGATGCATGGTCGGAAAAAATTATAGATTCCATAGATAGTAATAAGCTGCAGACTGTCCGTTTGATGGATTGTGTGGATCATGTTGTCGAGGAAGAGCTTGTGGAAGGCATGGAAGCAGAGGATGACGAGGAAGGGCATGAGGGGCATGGGGAGGAGAAAGAATTTGATGAGCATGTCTGGACATCCCCCAAAAATGCAGTTCAGATTGTGGAAAAACTGAGGGATAAGTTATGCCGGATGGATGAAGCAAATGCGGAACTTTATCAGGACAATGCGAAGTCTTATATTAAAAAATTGCAGAAGTTAGACGAGGCATTTACAGAATTGGTGCAAAATGCAAAACGCAGGGAAATTATTGTGGCAGACCGGTTTCCGTTCCGGTATTTTGCAGATGCATATGGGCTTAAATATTATGCGGCTTTTCCGGGGTGTTCCACCCAGACAGGGGCGAGCGTGGAGACGATTGCATTTTTAATCCGTAAGGCGAAAGAAGATGATATCCCGGTTGTTTTTCATATGGAAATGTCCAGTGAGGCAATGTGTAATACCATTTGCGATGAAGCTGGAGCCAAAAAGGCACAGCTCAATGCTGTCCATAATATCAGCAGGCAGGATTTTAACAAGGGTATTGGCTATCTGGAATTGATGAAGGAGAATATAGAAGTTTTGAAAGAGGCACTGTATTAACACAGTGCTTCTTTTTTCGAAATCTTGATATTATACTATATATAAGGTTTGAAAAAACTATTTGTCTGCAAATGTCGAATAATGTTGAATGGCGTCGGAATATAGGTTTTAGAACTAGTTTGTTGCGTTGACAGTGCTTGAAAATTGTATTAATATTATAAATATAGTATAAAAATTATTAAAATTAAAAGAGAGGGGGAAAGAACGAAAAAAACTATTATGTTACTATTTCAACTCTGAATTTGGCTTTTTCGAGGAAAAATTGGCAGGTTCTGGCTCTAAGCTGTACAGTTAAAAGAAAGTCAAGTTGCAGTAGAATATCATCAGGGTAATATATATCGAAAATAGTATATATTCCATTTAGATGAGAAAATGAGAGAGATTACAATGCTCGGAAAAGCAATAAATAGAGTATTAGAAAAATAACTATAATTTTAATTTTTATATTATAAAAAAACAGGAAGGAGCGGTATGCATATGAAAGGTAAAAAGATTATATTGTCACTATTAATAATTGTAGCAATGACGTTTTCGGTTTTATCAGACATTAATGCAACAGAGGCTGGAGCTACACCTGCTTCAAAAAATTTAAATATTACACGATATCAGCAGGTCAAAACGAATTGGTGTTGGGCAGCAGCAGCCCAGATGATTGGAAAATACTTGGGAAGCTCGAAAACACAATATCAGATTAGTACGAAGGTAAAAGGGAATTCAACGAATAATTCTGCGGCTAGTGATAGCGAAGTAGTATCGGGAATTCGGTATGCAGTTGGCAATTCCTATGATTGTTATTATGTAGGCCCCAAATTATATGGAGATCTTGAAGTTCTTTTGGGAGATTTGGAAATCCCGCAGGGGATAGGAATGCAGTGGAACGGAGGTGGAGGGCATGTTGTTGTTGTGGAGGGATATACAAATGACCGCCGACTTAGGTTAGTTGACCCGGCTAATAATTGTAGTAAAGGAAAGTATTATTATACAGCATTAGTGAATGGAACTACAATACAATCAGGTGATGGTTATTATACACAGACTTATGTAGTAGAATGATAAAAATGAAAGACTTAGGAATTTATTTCCAACTGTTTATTTATGTCTTCTTAGGTTTAAGAAGGTAGTTTTTTCTAGAATATCAAAATTGAGAAAGGTGGGGATGGTTATGAAAAAAATAGTGGCACTGATAATAAGTGGTATTTTGTTGCTGCAGCTATGTACGTTTGCCAAAGCCGAGAGTGTAAAAGACATTCCGGTTGAGAAAGGGGATATTTTATGTGAAAGTGTGGACTTTGAGGAGATTAAGAAGCTTGAAAGTGAGATGCTTAATGGATTAGAAGATATGTGTGACTGGTTAGAAAAGCCATCCGATTTTCCGAAGAAGATGGATTTTTCAAATGCTGTAAAAATTTATGTTGATACGGGAATTCAAAATTTGGGTACAGATAAGGAGACAGAGATTATGAAAAATCTGGCGCTGAGTAATTATGTCTGGGTTATTCATATGAAGATTGGGGGAGAAAATGTTTCTGTTACCGTGGCGAGAGGAAAACCGTTGAATGAAGAGAGGGCATCTGTACTGACAGCGGAAGATAGGGAAGAGATAGCGAATCAAGAGGGGAAATGGATGATTAGTGAATGGGCTACTGGCGTCGCAGAACCATTTTTGTCCCAGATTCAGGATAATCAGGATATAGTGAAATCGTGTGACCGTACTGTATTGATTGGAGGCGTGCCTGGGCTTCGTCAGCCTGCGGTACTCGGCTTTCAGGATGGAAAGGCCGTTGGCTGGATGACATTGGGGTATGACTATCCTATTCTGGAAGAGATGTCCAATGCCAGAAGTGCATCAAAAGGATTGTATGATTTTGATGCTGTGATGGAAGCATCACAGGAGTACGCTAATTCTATTGATAATACTTCAGGGGGCGGTGGAACAATAGTAGAGAAAGAGCTGCCGGTCAGCATTTATATTGTGGCAGCACCGGTAGCTGTAATTTCTATTTTTGTAGGAATTATTGTTCTCAGGGAAAAAAGAAAAAGAAGAGAATGAGTGAAATCACATGTAAATTGTAAAAAGCCACGGAGAAACAATAAGTGCCAGTGGCACTTTAAATTGAAATTGTTAGTCCTCTCATTTGAGAGTATTTAATAATTGTTACAGGTTATCATAAAAAATACCGTCAACCCTTGGAAATACTAAATAGATGCAGAGGACAGTTTGGATGTATAACTAAATCAAAGCACTTAGAATTTTTGTCAAAGATAAGGTTCTTTCACATGTTTGGATATTTTGTCAAATTCCTATTTTGTAGAAGTGTTGAATTTTCTACAAAACCTGAAACGTTGGTAGAAACGACATATCCTAAGTTGAGAAAGAACCTTATCTTATTGTAAAGTGTTAATTTGTTTTGCTAATCTCTGTTGCTTTTTATCGTTTCCTTTTCTGTAATATTTTTAGCCTCTATCAAAGAGATAATAAAAGATACCATAAAAATTGCCATATCACTGGCATGAACGCTATCTATAGAATAGTCCACCAACGAATAACATATCATGCTACACAGTGTATTCAAAATGATATATAGCACTCTGGCTTGCCGCAGGTTGATTTTTTGAAATTCTACCAAAAGCACTTTGGGTAATGTCTCTGTAATTAAATCAATCGGAAATGATAATATTGAAACAACCACAAAAAATAGGAAAATACTTCCTACAGAATGATACTCAAATCCAAAAAAACGCATAATAACTCCACAAAAGGAAAAAACTAGTAAAAAAACTCCGGCAATTATACCAACAATGAAAGTAATTGCCAGTATTCTTGCTATACTATCGGCAAAATATTTTTCAAATATTTTTTTCATAAGCAATTCCTTCTTTCAGATATGGGTTATAAAAACAACTTTATTAAGTTATAAACAATAGTATAACTTGATGGAATCCATATTTCAATAGCTATCGTATGGGGGCCACGGAAATCAATTTTCAGTATATATTCCTTACTGCCCCTCTTAATTTGTCACTATTTACAGACGGTTGTTTTCTAAACGATAACATGGAGTTACCGTTAAATAAATATCGTCTGTAAATAGCGACATATTGATTTGGGGCAGTAATGAATATATATACTGAAAATTGATTTCCGTGTATGGACTGCTTGTCCTCTACGCTTTGGGTACTCGTATCAGAAAAATGTACCTCGACTAAGTAGGTCGTCGTATCAATCTTCTTTTGCAGACAGGGTGTTAACGCCCTGTGGTGTTGGTCTGAATGTTATTGCCCATTATTCCTTAATGGCAAAAAATAGAGCATATAGATTTCAGTTCCTATATGCTCTAACGCTGTTACTATATTTGATTTTGATTGATACGATTGATTACGCTAACTGCATAACTCTCATTTCAATTTCTCTTAGTTCATCAAGTGATAATAGAGGAACGCACTCCGCAATTTCTTCAAGCGTCATTTTTCCTTTTTTTATCAATCTTTCTGCGGTTTCTTTTGCACTTTTTAACTCTGCCTTTTGTGCCGCTTCATTCCTCATATCTTCCATAATTTTACACATAGCCGCAACTCCTTTCTCATCTTGCTTAAAATATCTTGCTTTTTTAGCAAGTGCTTCATAATTCATATCATCGGGATTGGTGCATGAAAAATCGTGCATCAGTTTTCCGATTTCATCGTTGCCCCTGTATTTCCCATTAACATATATAATATGCGAGCCGTCACCAAACAATTCTTTTCCCTCGTTGGTTTCCAAATACCGCTGTATGTGATATATAGCTTGATTTTTTTCCATAACATCATTTTCTGTAATAAAAATAACATAACTGTCGGGAATATCTTCCGTATCATCTCCAGGTTTTAATATATGTGCGTCCAATAGACTGCTGTTGTGCCTTGCCCTCTTTGCACCTGCACCTGTGTCCGAACGTTGAATTTCTACATCAAACTCCTTTTTAGTGCTGTCAATCGCATGAACGTCTAATATAGCAGAACGTCTCTGCAGGTTCTTTAACGGTTCCTGTGTCCTAATCGATTTGATTTTTATATCTTCTTGCCCTAAAACAATCCGTAGTATCAGTTCCACACCCTCAAAATTATCTGCAAGGCAGACAGTCATAAAATCATCGTCCATATATCGGAGTGCTTTCAGACGTTCTAAGTCCTGCCTATGTGTCTGCTCGGTTGTACTCAAAATATCACCTTCTTTCGCTATTTTTATTATACATCAGAGAATATCTTTTGAAAATTGAATTTTTCGAGAAATTTTTCTATCTCAATTCTTCCTCCTTCCCCTTGATCCTGTTTTGTTGTCTGTTATGTTGTCGCCCCTCGTTCTTTCTGTGCTGAATGTGTATGCCTATATGACCGATACCTAAAAGAAGCGTTGCTATTAACATAC
This sequence comes from bacterium D16-36, assembly GCA_003611745.1. GTDB lineage: Bacteria > Bacillota > Clostridia > Lachnospirales > Lachnospiraceae > Butyribacter. Next base: position 22,115 of record RAYF01000001.1, read on the forward strand.
ATACAACTTTTCCATACATTCCCAACATGAAAAAAGCAATAACTGGCAGAGTTCGCTTCCAGATTGCAACTGGTTATAAAAACTTTTACCTAATTTTTACCTTGTTTAGAGAATGCTGTATAATAATCTTCAAAAGAAGTGTTGAAATAAAAATACAAATTTTTGAAATAAAAGTATTGACAAAGGGAGAAAATGTTAATATAATAGTTATAGATTTTGAAACAACAATAAAAATGTTAAAATAAAAGAAAGGGGACTTTAAAATGAAAACAAGAGCAGTGAGACTTCACGGAGCAAATGACTTAAGGATGGATGAGTTTGAGTTGCCAGAGATTAAGGATGATGAAATTCTGGTTAAGGTGGTTTCTGACAGCATCTGCATGTCAACCTACAAATGTGCCATTCTTGGAACGGAACACAAACGTGTACATGATGATGTGGCTGAGCATCCGGCAATTATGGGGCATGAGTTTGCGGGCGATATCGTAAAGGTCGGGGCAGCCCATCAGGACAAATTTAAGCCGGGAATGAAATTTACGCTGCAGCCGGCATTAAACTACAAGGGGACGATGTGGAGCCCGGGATATTCTTATGAATTTTTCGGCGGTGACTGTACATACTGCGTGATTCCTGCGGAGGTAATGGAACTTGGATGCCTGTTAGAGTACAAGGGGCGCGCTTATTATGAGGCTTCCCTTGCGGAGCCGATGTCATGCAGCATCGGGGCATTTAATGCTGCATATCATACAAAAATGGGGGTTTACCATCATGATATGGGCATAAAGGAGGGTGGCAAACTGGCTATTATGGCAGGAGCCGGCCCGATGGGGTTAGGTGCCCTGACGTATGCGCTCCACAGGGATGTCAGACCTTCCATGGTTGTTGTAACGGATGTAAATGAGGATAGGCTGAAGCGCGCGGAGGAACTTTTCCCGGTGGAGGAAGCCAAAGCAGATGGGATTGACCTCCGGTTTGTCAACACTGGTGAGATGGAGGATCCGGTAAAGGGGCTGCGTGAGATAACTGGCGGTACGGGGTTTGATGATGTATTCTGCTATGCCCCGGTTGCTGCAGTGGTAGAGCAGAGCAGTGCAGTGCTTGGCAGGGACGGCTGCCTGAATTTCTTTGCAGGGCCTACAGATAACCAGTTCAGCGCAAAGATGAATTTCTATGATGTACATTATAATTCTACACATGTTATGGGGACGACCGGCGGGAATACGGCTGATATGATTGAGTCATTGGAGCTGACGGCGGCAAAACGCATCAATCCTGCCGTGATGGTAACACATGTAGGCGGGTTGGATGCAGCGGCGGAGACAACGCTGAACCTTCCGAAGATTCCGGGCGGTAAAAAGCTGATTTATACACATCTGAATATGCCGCTTACTGCGCTGGAGGACTTCCGTGCAAAAGGGGCGGAAGATGAGAGGTTTATCGGCCTGGCGGATATTCTGGATGAAAATAAGGGGCTGTGGTGCCCGGATGCAGAAGAATACCTGTTGAAACACTTTGTGGAGAATTAATTATGGATACAATGGAACAGCGCAGAAATGCGATAGTGGGATTTATTAATGAAAAAGGAAATATAACATTTGCCCAGCTGGAAAAAAGGTTTCCGGATGTTTCGCAGATGACGTTACGTACTGATTTGAAATCGCTGGATGAGGCAAAGAAGATTGTGCGCATCCACGGGGGGGCGAAATCTGTTGAACTGGTTTTGGGGACAGATGATTATATCGGGCGGCGTTCTGTCAGGAACGTGGAAGAGAAGGAGACGATTGCAGAGAAAGCGGTTTCTTTGATTAAACCCAATACTACGGTTTATCTGGACTCAGGGAGTACGACAACTGCACTGGCAAAAATCTGGCCGGATCAGCCTAATTTTATCTTTACCAGCAGTATGACCTGTGTTATGGAGCTGTCAAAACTGCAGCGCCCAACTGTATTTGTGCTGGGTGGGGAACTGAATAAGTACAGTATGAGTGCCTGCGGTGTCTGGGCGATTGATGCGGTAAAGGCGGTTAATTTTGATATGGCGGTTCTTGGGGTTACGAATTATTCATCGGACACCGGGTTTTCCTGCGAGGTTTTGATGGAATCTTATTTAAAAAGAGCTGTGCTGCAGCAGTCTGCTGAGAATATCATATTGATGGATTCGTCTAAGATGGACAAAAAGAGCACATTCCATATCTGCCAGATAGAGGAGGTTAATACAGTAGTATCAGACCAGAATGTATCTGAGCAGTTTAGGGGGCAGTGCGAAAAAGCGGGGGTGTATTTATTGTAGCAGCTGTCTGCGGATTGTTTCGCGATAGTTCCTGCGGGACGGTAAAAGTTTTTTACCGTTCCGTAGGAAAAACAGATATAATGAAAGGAGAAGGATTTTATGAAAAATGGGGTACAAAGATTTGGTAAATTTTTATCTTCCATGGTTATGCCGAATATCGGGGCGTTTATTGCATGGGGCTTAATAACCGCATTATTTATTGCAGACGGCTGGTGGCCAAACGAGGGGCTCGCTTCGATACAGCCGTATATGCTGACTTACCTGCTTCCGGTATTGATTGCCTCTACTGGCGGTGCATTAGTCGGGGGCGACAGGGGGCGCGTGATGGGTGCCATCGCAGTTATCGGATGTATTGCTGGTGTAGGCGGAACGGAAGGGGAGCCGATGCTGATGGGTGCTATGGTGATTGGGCCGTTTGCAGGCTGGGCTATTAAAATGTTTGATAAGTTTATGGAGGACCGTATGCCGACCGGCTTTGAAATGTTGATAAATAACTTTTCAGTCGGTATTGCGGGTATGATTATTGCCATCATTGGGTATTTTATCATCGGGCCGGTTATGACAGGAATCCTCGCTGTGTTGTCGTCAGGCGTGGAAGTCCTGATAGAGCATAGCCTGCTGCCGCTGGTTTCCGTATTTGTAGAGCCGGCAAAGGTACTGTTCTTAAATAATGCGCTGAACCACGGCATATTTACGCCGATTGGTTCTGCGCAGGCGGAGATGGCAGGGCAGTCGATTATGTATATGCTGGAGGCAAATCCGGGTCCCGGGCTTGGAGTTCTGCTGGCATACTGTGTCTTTGCAAAAGACAAGACGACGAAGCAGTCAGCACCGGGTGCAGTGGTTATCCATTTCCTCGGTGGGATTCATGAGATTTATTTCCCATATGTGCTGATGAATCCGCTTGTTATTATTGCGCCGATTGTGGGGAATTTCTGTTCCATCGCATTTTTCTCTCTGACGGGATGTGGGCTTAAGGCACCGTCTTCACCGGGGTCTATTATCGCCTTTCTGTCAATGACGCCGAAGGATAAGATGTTATTTACCATTATAGGCGTGCTGCTTGCAACCGTGGTATCGTTCATAATTGCGTCACCGATTATTAAGCTTACGGATGGCAAGAAGGGAAGCCTCTCAGACGCGCAGGATCAGATGAGCCAGATGAAAGCAGAGGCAAAGGGGCAGGCGGCTGTACAGGGCAGCTCTGTTGCGGATGCTTCCGGTATTAAGAAAATTATCTTCGCATGTGATGCTGGGATGGGCTCTTCTGCAATGGGGGCAACAAAATTCCGTAACCGCTTAAAGGATGTCAGGCCGGAGATTATTGTTAAAAACACTTCTGTAGATAATATTCCTGCGGACTGTGATGTGGCAGTGGTGCAGGCTACGCTGGCTGACCGCGCGAGAAAATCAGCTCCGCAGGCGGTATTGATTACTATTGGGAATTTTCTGGCTGACCCATCGCTGGATGCCTTGTATGAGCAGTTAGCGGCAAAAGATACGAAACAGGAACAAGGCAGGGAGGAGCCGGCTGCGGCGAAGGAAGTGGCTGCGGGCAATTCTTCCACGAAAAGGGTGATTGATGAAAACGGCGTGAAGTTAAACCAGCAGCCGGTGTCAAAAGAAGAGGCAATCCGTGCAGCAGGGGAATTGCTTGTCAAGCAGGGCTGTGTAGGGGAAGCTTATGTGGATGCAATGATTGAACGTGAAAAGCTGGTTAGTACATACATGGGAATGGGCCTGGCGATTCCGCATGGCACATCAGAAGCGAAGGGTTCTGTAAAGAAGACAGGAATTGTACTGGTGCAATATCCGGAAGGCATTGATTTTGGTGAGGAAAAAGCGCAGTTAGTGTTTGGCATTGCAGGAATCGGCGATGAACATCTGGATTTGCTGGCAAAGATTTGTGAGGCATTGGAAGATGAGGACGTTCTGGAGAAGATGAAGACAACAGATGATGTTGCATGGATTTTGGAGCAGTTACAGTAGACGCATAAAATACATGCGTTTACTATAAATTAGAAAAAAGGGGGCTGTCGTATGATTTATACAGTGACATTTAATCCGTCTCTTGACTATATTGTAACGGTTGAACATCTGAAATTAGGGGCGGTGAACCGTACAAACAATGAGATTATGAATCCGGGCGGAAAAGGGATAAATGTGTCTTTAGTCCTTCGCAATCTTGGCTATGATAGTACGGCGCTGGGTTTTCAGGCTGGTTTTACTGGCCGGGAGATTGCAAGGCTTGTGGAGGAAAGGAAAATCCATTCAGAGTTTATTGAGGTGGAGAGCGGGCTTTCCCGCATCAATGTAAAAATAAAGTCGGAGGAGGAGTCAGAGATTAATGGCATGGGGCCGGGAATTGGCGATGCCGATATCAAGAAATTATACCAGCAGTTAGACGGGCTGCAGGATGGGGATATTCTGGTGTTAGCGGGTTCTATTCCATCGGTTATGCCGGAGACGATGTACCGCGACATTATGGAGTATCTGTCAGCAAAAAATCTGCGGATTGTTGTGGATGCTACGAAGGATCTTTTGAGGAATGTGCTGAAATTCCATCCATTCCTGATTAAGCCAAATAACCATGAGCTGGGGGAAATCTATGGTGTTGAGTTAAGGACCAGGGAAGAAGTTATTCCGTATGCGCGTAAACTGCAGGAAGAGGGGGCAAGGAATGTCCTGATTTCCATGGCAGGAGAAGGCGCTGTCCTGCTGGCGGAAAATGGGGATGTTTACCAGTCTGAGGCGCCGAAGGGGGAAGTGAAGAATTCTGTTGGGGCTGGAGATTCCATGGTTGCCGGTTTTATTGCCGGATATCTGGCAGCGGAGAGTTATGAGCAGGCATTTTATATGGGTGTGTGTACCGGTTCGGCGTCTGCTTTCTCAGAGGGTATGGCACAGGAGGATAAGATACGCAGCCTGCTTGGGCAGCTTGGAAAGGGGGATATATGGCCATGAAGATAGAAGGGAAATCTGTATTTGGCGGCATTGCGATGGGACGCCTTTCGATTTATAAAAAGAATGACAGTGTCGTCAGAAGGATGAAGGTTGCTGATACGGCTGCAGAGATTGAGCGCTATGAGGAGGCATCCCGCAAGGCGAAAGCGCAGTTAGCGGCTTTGTATGATAAAGCATTGAAAGAGGTCGGGGAGACCAGCGCGGCGATTTTTGAGGTTCACCAGATGATGCTTGATGATGATGATTATCAGGAATCCATTACCAATATGATTCAGACGCAGGAAGTGAATGCTGAATACGCTGTAGCGGTAACAGGCGATAATTTCTCGCAGATGTTTGCGGCTATGGATGATGATTATATGAAAGAGAGGGCGGCTGATGTAAAAGATATTAGCAACCGTGTGATTTCTGTTTTGCAGGGGGCTTCGGATGCCGGATTCAGCAGCAGCGAGCCGGTAATTCTGGTGGCGGAGGATCTTGCGCCGTCAGAGACTGTCCAGTTGGATAAATCCCTGCTGCTGTCTTTTGTAACCCGTTACGGCTCTACCAATTCGCATACGGCGATTCTGGCAAGGACAATGAACATACCGGCACTGATAGGCGTGGACTACAGTGAGGATATAGATGGCCATTATGGTATAGTAGACGGGTTTGAGGGTGCTTTATATGTAGATCCGGACGAGGAGACAATGGAAAAGTACCGTAAAAAGCAGGAAGAAGAGCAGGAAAAAGCCCGCCTGCTGCAGGAGTTAAAGGGAATGCCGAATGTCACGAAAGATGGCAGGGAGATAAAGCTGTACGCTAATATCGGCGGGGTCGGCGATGTGCCGTCTGTCCTGCAGAATGATGCTGCCGGGATTGGGTTATTCCGTTCGGAGTTCCTGTATCTGGAATCTGATACATTCCCTACAGAGGAAGACCAGTTTAATGCATACCGCTCCGTAGCACAGACGATGGCAGGCAAAAAGGTGATTATCCGTACATTGGATATCGGTGCAGATAAGCAGGTGGATTATTTTAATCTGGCACAGGAGGAGAATCCTGCGATGGGCTACCGTGCAATCCGTATCTGTCTGGAGCAGCCGGATATCTTTAAGACACAGCTTCGGGCGCTTTACAGGGCAAGTTATTTTGGCAATATTGCGATTATGTTCCCGATGATTATTTCTGTAGATGAGGTAAAAAGGATTAAAGAGATAGTAGAAGAAGTTAAGAAGGAACTGGACGGGCAGGGGCTTGCGTACGGCGACGTGGAGCTTGGCGTTATGATTGAGACGCCTGCAGCTGTGTGGATGACGGAAGAGCTTGCGAAGGAAGTGGATTTCTTTTCTATCGGCACAAACGACCTTACACAGTACACTCTGGCGATAGACCGCCAGAACCCGCGTCTGGATGCTTTTTATGACGCGCATCACCCGGCAGTGCTCCGTGCGATTCAGATGACTGTAGAGAACGGGCATAAGGGAGGGGCATGGGTAGGAATCTGCGGGGAATTAGGCGCAGATACGGAATTGACAGAAACATTTCTGCGTATGGGGGTGGATGAATTATCTGTCAGCCCATCTAGGATTTTGGCTGTCAGGGCAGCTATCCGTGCGTGTGATCTGAGCAAGTAACAATCAAGGAATTAATTTGCGTTATACTATTTCCCAGAGGAAATGGAAGATTTTCATTTCCTCTGGGATAGTGTTATTTCTAAAAGCTTGAAGGGAGGGGTCTGGTTGGATGAAAAGTATCTAAAGCTTCTTGCAAAAGAATATCCTACGATAGGCAGTGTGGCGAGCGAGATGGTCAATCTCTCGGCAATCCGCAGCCTGCCGAAAGGGACGGAGTATTTTTTCAGTGATCTGCATGGGGAATATGAGGCATTTTTACATATGTTAAAGAGTGCATCGGGGATTATTAAGAAGAAGATTGATCTAGTTTTGGGAAAGACGGTCGCAAATGCAGAGCGGGAAAATTTAGCGAATTTAATTTATTATCCAGATAAAGAGATAAAGCTTTTGTCGGGGAAAAATTTAATTACAGATGAATGGAAGCGCCTTACGATTTATAGGCTGATTCTTGTCTGCGAGGCGGTATCGGCAAAATATACCCGTTCCAGGGTCAGGAAATGCGTGCCGAAGGATCTGGTCTATATTCTGGATGAACTTCTCAATGTTACAGATGATGTGAATAAGGATTTTTATTATGATGAAATAATTAATACCATTATAGATACAGAGATTGCAGAGAATTTTATTATATCGCTTTGCAGGCTGATCCAGTCCCTTGCGGTCGATAAGCTTCATATTATCGGCGATATCTATGACAGGGGGCCGAGGGCTGACATTATTATGGATGAACTGATGTCGGTGCATGATGTTGATATTCAGTGGGGGAACCATGATATTTCATGGATCGGGGCTGCGTCAGGCAATTATGCGCTGATTGCTAATGTCATCCGGATTGCGATGCGGTACAATAACTTTGATATTCTGGAGGATGGTTATGGACTAAACCTCCGGGCACTCGCGGTATTTGCCGGGGAGGCCTACAAAGATGATGCATGTGCCCTGTACTATCCAAATACGCTGGATGACAATATCTACGATCCGGTGGATACTGGGCTTGTCGCCAAAATGCACAAAGCGATTACGGTAATCCAGTTGAAGCTGGAGGGGCAGCTTATGGAAAAGCACCCGGAATGGGAGATGCAGCACAGGAGCCTGTTTGGAAAGGTAAATTTTTCGGATTTTACGCTGGAGATGGATGGGAAAGTGTATTCTTTAAAAGACCATTACTTTCCTACGGTGGACAAAGAGCATCCGCTGGCCCTGTCGGACGGGGAGAATGAACTGATGTCAGTGTTAGCCAATTCATTCCTGCACAGTGAGAAGCTTCAGGAGCATATTAAATTTCTGCTGGTGAAAGGCTCGATGTACCATGTCTGCAATGGCAACCTGCTTTTCCATGGATGTATACCGATGGATGGGAATGGGGAGCTGCAGAGTGTGAATATAGGGGGCAGCAGTTACAGCGGCAAGAAGCTCCTTGACAAGCTGGACAGCATTGTCAACAGGGCATATTTTCTATATGAAAATACGGCAGAAAAAGAATATGCCTGTGATTTTATGTGGTATCTGTGGTGCGGGCCGAAATCCCCTCTGTATGGCAAGGATAAGATGGCATTTTTTGAAAGATACTGCATAGATGATAAAGAACTGCACAAAGAGAGATATAATGATTATTATGTTTTTTCAGAGAGTGTGGATGTATGCAGCCGTATACTGGGAATGTTTGGGCTTGACGAGAAGAAGGGGCATATCATTAACGGGCATGTGCCTGTGAAAATTAAGAACGGTGAAAGCCCGGTAAAGGCGGAGGGCAGGCTGTTTGTGATTGACGGCGGGATTTCCAAGGCGTACCAGAAGGCTACGGGAATTGCAGGATATACATTGATATATGATTCGCACAGCTTAAGCCTCGCAGAACACAAACCATTTATATTTGGCGAGAGCGAGCATACACCGAAGATACGGCTTGTGGAAAAGTTGGAGAGCAGGGCGAATATCTCGGATACGGATAAGGGGCAGGAGCTATTAGAAAAAATAAATGATCTCAGGGAGCTTTTAAAAGCATACAAATCAGGCAGGATAAAGGAGCAGTAATGCTCCTCTGTCCTGCCTGAAAATGCTGCAGCCGCAAAAGGCGGGGTCTAGTGGTACACGCAGCCTGTGCCTTTGTGTCTTCTATGGAAGTTTTAATCAAGTGCTGTGTTTAATGGTTCCGTGCCGGGTAGCACGAAGCGCCCCTGCCTGATAACCGGGATGATTTCGCCGTCTGCCCTGTGGACGAGGATATCACCCAGTTCATCATATGGGATGGTGATATCTGTATGGCAGTTAAAGTAAGCCTTTTTGGTGTCCGTATGGCGGAGGAGGGAATAGCTGTTTTCTTTGGCAACCATCTGCCTGCCGTCCGGATTGAAAGTGGCAAGCTCTTCCTCATGGGAAAAACAGGTATCGCCCACGGCAAAATGCGGGCCGGTTTTTTCGGCAATCAGAATCGGAAGCAGATGGGAGATATGGTATTTCTTTCCCATGGCATATGCAGTTGTATTGGTGCCGATTGCAAATTCCCCCATAGGCAGCGTGCCATGGTGGAACAGCACATTCTCTAATATATATTTCCTGTTTTCCTCTTCCGTATCAAAATTCGTGCAGCTATATTCGGTAATGATCCCATCCCGGAAAACAAGGGTGAGGTTGTGGTATTCCAGTTCATTGAGGAATACTTTTGCTACATGGAGCGTCCCCTCTGTGCCTTCAAGCTTTGGGGAAGTAAAGACTTCTCCCAGCGGGATATTGACATCGGCAAGGCAGTTCTCAAAACGTGTTTCCTTTGAAATATCCTGAAGTGGGGCAAGTGAGATTGTGAGATTGGTGCGGTTTTTGCCGCGCCCCGTTACCGTTACATATTCTGCGGAATCCAGCGCGTCAATGATTTTTGTCTGGATAGCAAGGTATTCTTCCTGATTTAGAGTGTTGACACGTATGGTCTCTTCAAATATTTTTTCGTAGTCTGGCCCGATTTCAGGCAGCGGATAGGAGATAATGGAGAAGCTGGTCTGGTCGCCCGGAATGTATTCGTTGGTAAGCAGGCCGTTTTCCGCCTGATAGTCCAGTTTCAGCTGCTGCTGTTTTTTGGAATACCGCATTGCCTCCTCTTTTTCCGTGGGGTTAAATGGCTCCTCACCGAATGTCTCTGCTACCGCAGGGCCTGCAAATTCAGCGCAGAGGCCCTTGATGGACTCTAATGCCATTTTCTGTTCCTGAAGGCGGCGGTCAGCGTAGGCTTTGTCAAAAAAGAGCGCATCGTCCATACGGTGGTCGTATTCATACTGTTTATTTGGGGAAGCGCCGAAATAGCCTGCCTTGCCCCGCAGGTTCCTACGGCTGACGCTGATTCCTGCACGGTAGATGCAGGGTTTTAACCCCATTTCGTGGAACTGGCTGATAACTTCGCGCACCATGCGCTCAAACCCCAGACGGAAACGGATATTGACTGTCTTCTTTTTGGAGAGGTCAATCCGGTAAAGCTCAAAGCCCCTGCGGTATCCGTCGGTGAAGGTAAATGCCATGTCGTGAATCTGCTGTTCACTCAGGGAGTTTAAGTAGGAGGCTGTTTTTAACTCGTTTTCGGTGATATATTCCCCAAAGTAATACAAATAGCGAAGGTCTGTCAAATCACAGTTACAGATAATATCTGTGGCAAAGTTACGCTCTGGGTCAAAGCAGTCGTGCAGGCTGTCAGCTGCCATAATATCTGCGTAATCAAAGAAATAGTAATAAATAGCGGATCTGGCTTCTTCTGCATTGGCATCTGGCTGCTCGATAATATTATAGACCTCAATAAAGAGTTCGAAGGTGGCAGCCAGATAGAAAAGCCTGTCCTCAAAGACATAGACTATATTGCTCCGAAGTTCCGTGTAGAGGGTGCAGAGAACCTGCCCGAATTCCCTGCCGAGTTTTTTAGATGCAAATTCCGGGTTTGCAAAGCTGGTTTCGTATGCCTCTGGAAGTACGTCCTGATACAAGCTGTGGTTAAGCTTTTGCAGTTCCTCAAGGGAATACTCGGAGAGTTCCCCTGAAGTCTTTTTATTGTAGAAATCTAAAATCTTAAGCAGGAAGGAGGAGACAGTGTGAAAGTAGTCTGCAAATGCCGTCCCGTGAATGTTTACAGGGCAGTCTTTCCGGCCTGTCTCCTCGCAGATAGATTGAATCCGCTCAGCGGCAAAATGGAAACGTTCTAAATACTGGTCTTTTTCTGTTAATATTTCCTCTATTAAATCCATTATCGTCCTCCAATTTATATTATATTTACATCTGAGATTTACATTGAAGTGGGCAGAAAGCCTTTAACCTATGTGCTTTTTGACAATTTGGAGCAGTATGCCCAGGCGTGTAGTATAATTGTGGTATCTCGCAGCGCATTCCCTGCCCTGTTTTGCTATCTTTTTCCGCAGGGATTCATGCTGCAGATAGAATGCGGACTTTTCGATAAGCTCTTCCCTGTCCTCGAAGATATCAAGTGTCTCACCGGCTTTAAAATAATCGTTAAATTCCGGCTGGTAATTGCTGAGGAGAAATCCGCCGCTACCTAGTATATCCCAAACGCGCAGCGGAATTCCGGTTTTGATATTTGGGATTGTCATATTCAGGTTGACATTGCTGTCATAAAATATCTGGGGCATTTCCTGCAGATAGTCTATCGGCCCGTGCACAGTCACAAGGGGAAGGTTTTCCGTAACGCTGTTTGTAAACAGATGCACCTCATAAAAGTCCGATATGCTGCGCATAGATAAACCAAGTGCATTTAAATTCTGCTGGCGCTCAAGTGCTGCAGTTTTAAAGCCGAGCACAGTGCTGGAGAAGAGTGCCTGTACGCTTGCAAAAGAACGCGGTGATTTGTGGTAATCCATAATATCCTCAAGCATCATACAGATGTCATCTGTCAGTAGTTTTTCCAAAATATTTCCTCCCGATATCAAAATCTGGGCATTCATCGCGCCCTCAAGGTATCCGCAGAGATAGGGGGGAAGCCTGTCTGCAATCGCGTCATAGGAGTTTTTTTCATAGAGGCTGCCCACAAAAGAAACCGGGTACTTGGGATTTTTCTTATGGGAAATCTGGTTTGCAAGCCGTTCAGTATTGACGGCCAGCGGAAGATGGTAGGTCTCCTGAATGCCAAGGGCACGCAGGCTTTCGTACTCTGAGTGGTCAAACGAGAATATGATATTGGTAGGGTAGAATACGGCTTCATGGTACAGCGCAAGCAGAGGGCTGTCACAATTCCAGCATACATACAGTAAGCCGGATTCGTGGCAGCCCTCTGCCAGAACGGGGAAAAAATTAATCGAAAAGAGAAAATCATAATCATGGGAGCTTAGGTAACTGCAGAGTTTTTCTACATATTCGTTATCTTCCTCCGGGTTTTCAACCGGCATGGAAAGCATGGTTACAGTATGCCCCAGCTGCTCAAATGTCAGGCGGATATCATACAGATTGTAGGCGTTCCATTGATAAAATAAAATATTCAAATTCTTTTCTCCTTATCCCATAAATCCCATTTCAGCCATATATTCTTCCAGTGCGTCTTCCCACTGTTTCATACGGTATGCCCCCTGGCTGTTAAGCTTGGCGTTTTCCAGTACGGAATAGGCCGGCCTTTTGGCGACAGAAGCCGGATATTCGGCAGTAGTAACCGGAATGAGGTTTACATTGGATTTTGCGAGCGTAAAAATGGCTTTGGCAAAGTCATGCCAGTTTGTCATGCCCTCGCAGGTTGCGTGGTAAATGCCGTATTCGCCTGAATCAACGATATGGAGAATCATCCTTCCAAGTTCCATGGCGGAAGTAGGCGAGCCGAACTGGTCATTTACGACGGTAATCGTATCACGCTCTTTTGCAAGGCGGAGCATCGTTTTGACAAAGTTATTTCCGTCCCCGTATAGCCATGCAGTCCGGACAATATAATATTTGTCCATAATCTCCATAACTGCCCTCTCGCCGTCTAATTTAGTGGAGCCGTAAACGCTCTGTGGGCATGGTGTGTCCGTCTCCACATAGGGTTTGCTGGCATTTCCGTCAAAAACATAATCAGTAGAGACCTGTACGAGCTGTGCGCCTGTCTCTTTTGCCGCTGCCGCCAGATTTTTAGGACCGAGGGCATTGATGCGGGCTGCGTTTTCCCTGTCAGTCTCGCATTTGTCTACTGCCGTGTGGGCGGCACAGTTTATAATTGTGTCCGGCTGTTCTTTTTTGATAAGCGCAGAGACCTGTGCGGCATCGCAGATATCCAGATTGTCAACATCGGTATTTATAATCTCAATATCCTTATTAGCAAGAAGTTTATTCAGGGCACGCCCAAGCTGCCCGTTGCATCCGGTAATCAATACTTTATTCATAGTAAACCCTCCATAGCAATGTCTTTGGAAAAGGCTGGGTACTCCGTATCCTTTTTGGCGAGGATTGGCGTAACGCCTTCCGGAATCGGCCAGTCGATGCCGATATTTTCATCATTCCATGGGATGCCCGCTTCTGAGGAAGGGTCATAAAAATCCGTACATTTATAGAAAAATTCAGCAGTTTCAGAGAGTACGTAAAAACCGTGGGCAAAGCCCTTTGGGACGTAGAACATATTTTTCTTTTCAGCAGACAGTGTGACACCAAACCATTTTCCGAAGGTTTTAGAACCTTTGCGGATATCCACGACAACATCAAAGACTTCGCCGCTTATCACACGCACCAGTTTGCCCTGTGTATGTTCTTTCTGGAAATGCAGTCCCCGCAGCACGCCCTTTGTGGAGCGGGACTGGTTGTCCTGCACAAATACCATATCAAGCCCTGCTTCTTTAAAGTCGTTATAATTATATGTCTCCATAAAATATCCTCTGGCATCGCCGAATACGCTAGGCTGTATCAGATAGAGGCCCTCAAAATCGCCGCATTTTTCAAACTGAAATTTTCCCATTTGTATCCTCCTTATTTTCAGCTTATATTAAATCTGCAATATAAAAATGATTGGAGTGCGCAGGGAATTTCTTTTCATAGGAAGTTTTCTTTTTTCTTATGGAAGAATTTACACACTCCAATACATTCTATCATTATTATTTTTTCTTGGCAAATAGTTTTTTCTTGCGTTCTTTGGTCTTGTCACCATGTTTTGAGGTGAGCTGCGTAACATTTTCTTCATCGCTGGCTGCTGCCTCAGGGAGATCACGGCGCACTTCCGCAAGGATTTGATTCAGCAGCTGAATCTGGCGTTCCTGCAGATCCTCCTTCTGTCTTGTGAGATAATCCATTTCTTTTAAAAGTTTTGTCGTAATCTTTTCGCAGATACGTTCTTCTGATTCCCGGTCCATCTCAGCAACGGTTGAGCGGATCATTTTGCGCATCATTGCTTCAAAGTGGCGCAGTTTTTCTTCTGGTGTTGCCTTATGCTCGACTGGCTTTGAATGTGAAAGGTCTGTTTTTTCTGGATGAAGTGGCATGACTTGCGCTGTGTGGCTGGGGACAGGACGCAGGGAATCCTCCATAACCTGCTGGTTTAATTCCTCCCGGAGCCGGTATAGTTTCTGGCTGTCCATGCTGCAGACATTATGGATATCCGGCAGAATCAGTTTGATGGCTTTCAGCTGAAAGCCCTGTTCCTTTAAATCTTTGATGTGCTGCAGGACAGAGATGTCCTCTGCCTTATAGAACCGGTGTCCCTGGGAATTCCGCTCAATATGCAGCCCAAGTTCTACTTCCCAGTAGCGGAGCACATGTGCTTCCACTTCTAGCTGCTTTGCCGTATCTGAAATGCTATATCTCTTTTCCATGTTGTGTTCCATCCTTTTCTTATAAATATTCTTTCATGATTTCTTCGACTAAACGATACTTTTCATTTGTAACAGCCGCTTTCAGCTTGTCCTTTTTCTTATCCAATTCTTTGTTTATTTTAGACTCTTCAAGAAGGGAATCGATTAATTCCTGCATATCAGGGGAGATGGTAGAGGCATATGTTTCCTCCTGCTCAATCGTAATATCAGCAATGCTTTCGTCCTCTTCATCCTCCTTTGGCCCTGCCGTTTCTTCTGGCTTGTCCTCAGGTTCTTCTTTGTCAAAATAAGAATTCTGGTAAGCCTTGTTTTCCTCGGGATGCAGAAATTGTTTTTCTAATTTTCCCTGCAGCGTGTTTTCAAAATAGTTTAGCAGCCGTATTTGCAGAAAATCTCTTTTGTGGCGCACCTGAAAAATGATTTCGCTGATAAAGAGAAACAGGAGAAAGAAAGCCAGTGTCATGGAATGGATGAAAATCCAGCGCTGCGGAAGTTCATAATAAGTTCCGCACATAATACCTAGCAGAGTTCCCCCAGCAACAATCAGCCCGCAGAAGATATCAGTATTTTCGAGGGTTTTCATGGAAAATCCCATAAAACGGTACTGTTCCATATAATTTTTTATGAAACAGGACGGGTTGTGGACAGGGACGCGCAGTTTATAGCATGCCTCAAATTTTGTGTGCATCATGCGCATCCATTTGTTTTTTGTGCTTCCGATTTGCTCTGCATCCCGTAAGAGTATCTGGTACACAATGGCACAAATGCATTTGATCAGGATGGCAACGGCAGTCAGGATTGTCATTGCAAAAAGTAAATCATAGTTTTCAAGAAATTGCTTCACGGTTGTTTACCCCCTAATTTAACTTGTATCAGCCTTTACTGACCAGTAACTTAATGATAGTATTATAGGAATGGAAACGTAAAGAAGGTATCGGATGTCATAATGGTTGCTTTTTCGACAGAAACCCATGGGATTGGGCCTATGAAACAAGAAGTAAGTGTGAATGAAAAGACCATTCACACAGGAAGAAACGCCCGTAAAGCGGGCTTGCTGCAAAGCAGCATTCTTCCCTATGTTTGTGCCAGCGAAGCTGGCATGATTGAAAGAGTGAAAGCATTTTCCGAGATTTTTGTGCGGGAGTGCTTAAGAGGAGATAAGAGCTATGTATCAGCAGATGAAACAGATATTATTGCAATATGGATATGAGGAAATCACCCTGAATGTGGCGGGCATCTATTTGGCGCTGCGGCAGGAGCAGGGGGAGGGCTATGCAGTAGTTACGCTGGATGAGACGGCGGGGAATAAGCTGGATGCCAGACAGTTTTACCATGTATCGGAGCAAATCCGCGAATTTTTGCAGGTGAGGGCGTGCTATCGGTGTCGTTTTCTGTATCTTTTGGTCACGGAAGACGACAGCAGCGTGGAGAGGCTTTTCCGGGATTATGAGAGTTATTGGCGCAGGAGTTTTTGGCGGATTTGCCCGTCGAAAGGGCGGGTTATGGTGTATGAGGATGCTGACGAGGCATTTATGGCGCTTCGCAAGCCGCTTGAAAATTTATTTGCCCCCTATGGGTTTCAGGAAAGGCATGGTGGGGGCGCAGGGCAGCCTTATCAGGGGATGCAGGGCGCAGAACGGCTCTGGGACAGGAAACTGCCGTGGTGCAATATCATCATCATTTTAATTAATGTGCTCATTTTTTTATATATGGATTTTTTTCATCCTTTTTCTACCGATGCAATCATTGAAGCGTGTGGGCTTGGATGGTATCAGGTACTGGAGCAGGGGCAGTGGTACAGGGTAGTTTCCTGCATGTTCCTGCATGGGGGAGGAGAGCATTTGTTTAATAATATGCTTGTCCTTGGTTATATTGGGTCCTGCCTGGAGCTTGCTGTCGGCAGTGCCCGATATGGAATTTTGTATATTGGCTCAGGACTTCTTGCAGGGATAACGTCAATGGTTTATAATATGGTGCAGAATGATTATCTGCTGTCGGTCGGTGCATCAGGGGCAATTTTTGGAACAGTAGGCGCAATGCTGTTTCTGGTTGTCTTTCACAAGGGAAAAAAGGCACAGTATAGTATCAGGCAGATTGCATGGATGGCATTCTTAAGCCTTTATGGTGGATTTGCCAGCCAGGGTGTTGATAATGCAGCACATTTTGGCGGTTTTGCTGCGGGCTTTTTGCTGGCGGGGCTGTTGACGATAAACTTAAAGTCCGATTGCATAAAATAATTTGAGAGGTGAACAATGAAAGTAAATATCTACTATGGCGGAAGGGGACTTATAGATGACCCCACCATTTTTGTGATGAATAAGATTATGACGGTTTTGGATGAACTAAATATTAAAGTAAAAAAATATAATCTTTATGAGGATAAAAGAGGGATTGCGGTACTGCCAAAAACGTTAAAGGATGTGGATGCGGTAATTCTGGCAGCTTCTGTCGAGTGGATAGGGATTGGCGGCCTGCTCTGGCAGTTTCTGGATGCCTGTTATCTGTATGGTGACAAAAAGAAGATTAATACGCTTTATATGATGCCTGTCGTGCTTGCTACCACATACGGTGAGAAGGATGCGCAGTTTACGCTGGTTAAGGCGTGGGAGATGCTGGGGGGCATCCCCTGCGACGGTATATGTGCCTATGTCAATGATCCGGTGGCTTTTGAGACAAGCATGGAATATGCCTATCTGGTGGAAAAGAGGACAGAGAGTTTTTACCGCACGTTCTCTAAGCGTCTGAGTTCATTTCCGTCCAGCAGTTTTGAGGTGCGTGAGAATGTAATGCGTCCCAAAACAATCAGCCTGACACCGCAGGAGAGTGAGCAGCTTTCCATATATGTGTCAAATGATTCTTATGTGAAGCAGCAGAAGGAGGATATTCAGGAGCTGACCCAGATGTTTAAGAAGATGATGGGCGACAGCCCGGAGGGCGCTAAAATATTTGAGGCGGAGGAGCCTTATCTGGATGATTTCCGCAGGGCATTCAGCCCGATTCCTGATGTGGCAGTGGCATTTTCTTGGGAGATAAAGGGATTTGAGAAAAAACTGATTATTGAGATTGATAATAATAAATTAAACTGTTATTATGGGAAGCGGGACTCTGCAGATGTAGAGATTAAGTCTACAAAGCAGGTTCTGGAGAAAGTAGTCTATGGGGAGGCGCCGCTGCAGACATCCTTTATGACAGGGGAACTAACGGCAAGGGGGAACTTCCGGGTGCTCCATACATTTGATACGCTATTCCGTTTTGGGAAGCGTTGATTAAGGAACTGTAGGAAAATAAGTGATACAGATTGCACAATAAAACAAGGGTGAATAGAGTTCACTTTGCAGAAATGGAGATTATTATGATGAAGAAAATTTTTGATGAAGAATGTATTTTTTGTAAGCTGGCTAATGGGAAGATTCCGACAAATTCCATCTATGAGGACGAGGATTTTAAGGTTGTGATGGATTTAAGCCCTGCCTCAAAAGGACACTGTATTATCCTTCCGAAGACACATGCGAAGAACCTGCTGGAACTGCCGGAGGAATACTGTGAGAAGATTCTGCTGGTGGCAAAGAAATGCTGTAAGGTGTTGATGGAGGTACTTCACTGCGACGGCATTAATGTGCTGCAGAATAACGGTGAGGCAGCAGGGCAGACGGTATTTCATCTCCATATCCACCTGATACCGAGATATGAGGGGGATAATGTGCGCATTAAATGGGCAGAGCACAGCGAAGAATTTGATATAGAGGCATTAGCAGTTGAAATACGTAAGGGTTTTGAGGTATAATAAGCTTTAAGTTTGTTTCAAGGTGCTGTTTAGGAACTGTAAAAGCAGCGCAGAAGGAGGAAAAGATGTTAAGTTTAGTTCCCGTTTTAGGAGCATTTGATCCCATGTCCCTGGTCAGGGCGCTGCCTGGGGATGTCTCGCAGGGGTTGATATGGGGAATCATGTCGATTGGCGTATACATTACGTATAAGATTTTGAATTTTGCAGATCTGACGGTAGACGGTACGATGGCAACTGGCGGTGCGGTGGCTGTTATGGCGATTCTGGCGGGATACCCGCCGGTCGTTGCGGTTGCACTGGCATTTCTGGCAGGGATGATGGCCGGGTTTATTACAGGTGTGTTACATACGGTATTTGGCATACCGGATATTCTGGCAGGGATACTGACACAGATCGCGCTGTATTCCGTAAACCTTAATATTACCGGGGGCAGGGCAAATCAGGCAGTCAGTGTAGACCAGTATAACCTGATCGTATCACTGCGGTATATTTCAAAAACGGTTATTGTTACCGGGATTATCACGATTGCCATTATTGCAATTTTGTATTGGTTCTTTGGCACAGAGATGGGCTTTACGGTCCGTGCGACAGGGTGTAACCCCAACATGTCGCGCGCGCAGGGGATTAATATCTCCGTGGCCAAGGTGATTGCACTTGTATTTTCGAATGGGCTGGTCGGCTTCGCAGGAGGGCTTCTGGCACAGTATCAGGGAAACTGTGATGTCAATATGGGGCGTGGCGCCATTGTTATCGGCTTAGCGTCCGTTATTATTGGGGAGGTGCTTGGGGAAGCATTGTTCGGCAATAAGCTGAATTTCTGTGGAAGGCTGCTTTTTGTCGTTGTTGGCAGTATTATTTACTATGTTGTTATTAACTTTGTCTGCCTGCTGGGCCTGCCAAGTATTGATTTGAAACTGTTCTCATCTATTGTTGTTGCAGTTTTCTTAGCAGTTCCGTATATGAAGGGCAAGGCGAAAAATTCATACCGCAGGGCTGCGAAAGGGGGTGCCAGATAATGTTAGAATTAGTTGATATCCATAAAACGTTTAATCTTGGCACGATAAATGAAAAGAAGGCGTTAAACGGAGTAAACCTGCAGCTTGACGAGGGAGACTTTGTTACAGTGATTGGCGGCAATGGAGCCGGAAAGTCTACTGTCCTCAATGCGATTGCGGGTGTGTGGCCTATTGACAGCGGAAGCATCCTGATTGACGGGATTAATGTGACGGGGCTTCCAGAGCATAAAAGAGCCAGCATGTTAGGCAGGGTATTTCAGGACCCGATGACTGGCACGACGGCGACGATGGAAATTCAGGAGAACCTTGCACTGGCAGCGCGCAGGGGAAAAAGGCGGGGCCTGAGCTGGGGCATTACGAAGAGGGAGAGGAAGGAATACCATGAGCTGTTAGCAACGCTCGACCTCGGGCTGGAAGACCGCATGACTTCCAAAGTAGGGCTGCTGTCCGGAGGGCAGAGGCAGGCGCTCACTCTTCTGATGGCAACATTGAAGAAGCCGAAGCTGCTTCTGCTTGATGAACATACTGCAGCGCTTGACCCGAAGACAGCAGCAAAAGTACTTGCCCTGTCTGACCAGATTATTGAAGAGCATAATCTGACAGCCATGATGGTAACACATAATATGCGTGATGCGATTGTACATGGGAACCGCCTCATTATGATGAATGAGGGAAAGGTTATCCTCGATATTAAGGGAGAGGAGAAAAAACGTCTCACGGTGGAAGATCTGTTAAAGAAATTTGAAGAAGTAAGCGGTGAGGAGTTTGCCAATGACAAGGCATTGTTAGGTTAATTGATAAAAAGGGGCGTCAGCCCCTTTTTATATACTAGAAAGTTCTCAGTGTGTGGTGGTGCACCAACAATAAATGCAAAGAACTTTAGTTCTTTAGCATTTTTGCTAGGGCACAAGCGAAGTCTGTGCCCTTTTTTAAATGGTATCGTTCCTTTTAAAATGAATTGAGTTCATCTAAAGTCATATGGTACATCGGGAAGAATTCTTCCATAAAAATATCAGCTTCCGGGCAGTGAAGCTCTCTTATCGCCTTTTTAATGCTGACTTCTGCACTGCGGAATTCCTGATTCCCAGCTTTTCCCTCCTCAGTGCATTTTATCAGTGCAGAGATTTTATCTGCTGCCTTGACAAGCAGGCGGGATTCTTTATCCTCCGGAGTCTCAAGGAAATATGGTTCATATTCTGTGCGCAGCTCAGCGGGCAGCATATTCAGGAGCCGGAAGGCGGCAGTTTTTTCAATCTGCTTGTAGGCGGACTGAATCTCGCTATTCTCGTATTTGATAGGGGTGGGCATGTCCCCTGTGATAATCTCCGTGCAGTCATGGTAGATGCCGAGCATTGCCACATGCTCCGGCCGGTAGTTTTTCTCTAGGCGTTTGTTGCCAAGCAGGGCCAGTGCATGTGCGATGACGGAGGTCTCAAGGGAATGCTCGCTGATATTTTCCTTGACAGAATTGCGCATCAGCGCCCAGCGTTCAATATATTTCATGCGGGCCAGCATTGCGTAAAATGAGTGTTTTTTATTATCCATGGCGTTCTCCATCTTTTTCAAGTATTTTTTTGATATAGATTCCTGTGAAGGATTCCCTGCATTCCATGATTTCTTCCGGGGTGCCGGATGCAACAACGGTCCCTCCGCGGTCGCCGCCTTCCGGCCCGATGTCGATAATGTAATCTGCTGTCTTTATGACATCGAGGTTGTGTTCGATGACGACAACGGTATTTCCGCCATCGGTCAGGCGGTGCAGGATGTCAATGAGTTTGTGGACATCTGCAAAATGAAGCCCTGTGGTGGGCTCATCTAAAATATAGATGGTCTTTCCCGTGCTGCGTTTGCTAAGCTCCGATGCCAGTTTGATGCGCTGTGCCTCGCCGCCGGATAATGTTGTGGACGGCTGGCCTAATTTGATGTAGGAAAGCCCAACGTCATGCAGTGTTTCAATCTTTCGGCGGATTTTCGGCAGCGGCTCAAAGAAGTGGACAGCTTCCTCCACTGTCATATCCAGCACGTCGGCAATCGTTTTGCCTTTGTACTTGACGTCCAGTGTCTCCCTGTTGTAACGTTTTCCGTGGCACACTTCGCATGGAATATAGATATCCGGCAGGAAGTTCATTTCAATCTTATTGATGCCATCGCCGTTGCACGCCTCACAGCGCCCGCCCTTGGCATTGAAGCTGAAACGCCCTTTCTTATAGCCCTTCGCCTTGGCATCCGGCGTGGCGGCAAACAGGTCGCGGATCAGGTCAAATACACCGGTATAGGTGGCAGGGTTGGAGCGCGGCGTCCTTCCAATTGGAGACTGGTCGATTGCGATTACTTTGTCAAGCTGTTCCAATCCGGTAATGCATTTATGTTTTCCCGGGATGCATCTTGCCCGGTTTAAGTTTCTGGCAAGATTTTTATATAAAATTTCATTGACCAGAGAGCTTTTGCCGGAACCGGAAACACCGGTTACACAAGTCATAACACCAAGCGGGAAGTCCACGTTGATATTTTTCAGGTTGTTTTCCGCCGCGCCTTTTACGGTGATAAAGCCAGAAGGGCTGCGCCGTTCCTTTGGGGTCGGTATGCAGATGCGGCCGCTTAGGTAGGCTCCGGTTATGGAGTTTTTATTTGCCATAATCTCTTTGGCAGTGCCCTCTGCTACAATCTCCCCACCGTGGATGCCTGCGCCGGGGCCTACATCTACGATATAGTCTGCTGCCAGCATGGTATCTTCATCGTGTTCCACCACAATCAAGGTATTCCCAAGGTTTTTCAGGCGTATCAGTGTATTTAGCAGCTTGTCGTTGTCACGCTGGTGCAGCCCGATACTTGGCTCGTCCAGAATATAAGCAACACCGACAAGTCCGGAGCCAATCTGTGTCGCCAGGCGGATGCGCTGTGCTTCGCCGCCGGATAGGGAACCGGCATTGCGGGCGAGGGAAAGATAGCCAAGCCCGACATCCATCAGAAAGCCAAGGCGGGCATGGATTTCACGCAGTACCAGTTCACCAATGGCAAGCTGGCGTTTTGTGAGCTGCAGCCCATTCATATAGTCGACTAAATCACAGATGGCAAGTTCTGTGACTTCTGCAATATTTTTGTCGCCCACTGTCACGGCAAGCGCACCCGGCTTGAGGCGTTTTCCTTTGCAGCTTTTGCAGGGGATGATTTTCATAAATGTTTCGTATTCTTTTTTGACGGTGTCGGAGGCGGTTTCGCGGTAGCGCCTTTCCACATTGCGGATAACGCCCTCAAATGGGATGTCATACACCCCGGTTCCGCGCTGCCCAGTGTATTTTACGCGGACTGTCTTTCCGTTGGTGCCGTGCATAATAAGCTCTTTTGCCTCGTCTGATAAATCCTGATATGGCATATTGATATCAAAACCGTATTCTTTTGCCATGGCGTCCAGAATAGAGCGGCCGTAGCTGGAAGAATTTGTGGCGGACTGCCAGCCGGTTACGGCAAGTGCGCCGTCCGGTATGCTTAAGGATGGGTCTGGAATAATTAGTTCTTCTGTAAATTCCATGCTGAATCCAAGGCCGTGGCAGGTTTCGCAGGCACCAAAAGGGTTGTTGAAAGAAAAATTTCTTGGCTC
Source organism: bacterium D16-36 (assembly GCA_003611745.1). Taxonomy (GTDB): domain Bacteria; phylum Bacillota; class Clostridia; order Lachnospirales; family Lachnospiraceae; genus Butyribacter. The sequence continues at coordinate 45,131 of RAYF01000001.1, forward strand.
AATTTCATCAATGCTGATGCCGCAGTCAGGGCAGGAGAAGCTCTGGCTGAATTTTACCTCACCCTTCTGCGGGATATCTACGGTCATCAGCCCGTCGGACAGCTTCATTACATTTTCTATGGAATCAGATAATCTTTTCTGGATGCCGTCCCGCACAACGAGGCGGTCTACCATAATGTCGATATTATGCTTCTTGTTTTTTTCCAGTTTTATTTCCTCAGACAGCTCATATAGGTGTCCATCCACGACAACGCGGACATAGCCGTTTTTTCTGGCGGATTCGAAAACTTTTGCGTGCTCGCCTTTGCGCCCGCGGACAACGGGTGCCAGAAGCTGAAGCTTTGTCCCCTCCTCATAGGTCATGATTTCATCTACCATCTGGTCTATAGTCTGTTTTTTTATCTCTTTGCCGCACTTTGGGCAGTGTGGGATGCCGATGCGTGCAAAGAGCAGGCGGTAATAGTCATATATTTCAGTAACAGTGCCCACAGTAGAGCGGGGATTCCGGTTTGTGGATTTCTGGTCGATAGAGATTGCAGGGGAAAGGCCCTCGATGGATTCCACATCCGGTTTCTCCATTCGCCCCAGAAACATTCTGGCATAGGACGACAGGGATTCCATATAGCGCCTCTGCCCTTCCGCATAGATTGTGTCAAAAGCGAGGGACGATTTTCCCGAACCGCTTAGGCCGGTCAATACAACAAAGGAATCGCGGGGGATATCCAGATTGACATTTTTCAAATTGTGCTCTTTTGCACCGCGGATGCGGATGTATTTCTTTAATTCTTCATGCTTGCTCATCAGCTTACCTATCCTTTCTAAGTTCTAAGGAACTGTCCAAAAATAACTTTTCATATCGCTTGTCTTTTCCACGATAGCACCACTCAAAAATCAGTTACATATGTCCGAAAGCTTGTCTCTTATCTTACCATGAAATAATTAATATGACAAGTACATATGTTCTGGATACACAAAAAACATTTTTCAGTAATGAATATATCCTGAAAAAAATTTCCGCGTTCTGGATATGTGAATGCCATACAAATATTGTTAGTGTATACATCCAAGCCATTAAGTGAACAGCACAAATATTTCTTGAAGATATGCAGAATTTGCAGTATACTATAAAGTATAGAGTTCGAAAGCGAAGAAGGTTTTTCTTCTTTGCTTAGAAATGAAAAAGATTAAAATGAAAAAGAAAGGGGCGGTTAGTCTTGGACAAAGGAAAGAGCAAGGTACATAGTTTGAAATGGGTCATTATGGTAATTGTTGATATTATTGTCGTTATTATCGGTGTGGCATATGGGGTATTCTGCCTGTATGAGGCGAAGCAGTTATCGACAGTTAGCATTAACAGCTGCAAGGAGGCAATGGACGATGGTTATCGGACGGAAATCAAGTCGCAGGTAGAATCATGCATTACGATGCTGCAGGGATATTATGATAAGGCCCAGAAGGGGATTTGTACGGAAGAACAGGCACAAAGCATGGCGAAAGAGGCAATCCGCTCCATGAGGTACAGAGAAGACGGTAGTGGTTATCTGTGGATTGATGCCACAGATTATACTCTTATCATGCACCCAATCCTGCCGGAGCAGGAAGGGACAAACCGCAAGGACATGGAGGATAAAAAGGGTGTCATGATTACACAGGAAACCGTGAAAGCCGGTCAGGACGGCGGCGGTTTTAATTCTTTCTGGTTTACAAAATCTGACGGAAAGACAGTGGCAGAAAAACTAGCTTACTCTGAAGAGTTTAAGCCGTGGGGCTGGGTAGTGTCTACGGGAAATTATGTGGATGATATGCAGAAAGCTATGGTTGAGGAGGAGGAGGCACTGGATAAAACCTTTAATAGAATGGTTGTCCTGATGCTGATTATCTCAGTAGTTATTCTGCTGCTGGCAGGAACGGCTGCTGCAAAATTTGGAAAAAGGATTGCGAAGCCGATTAAGAAGCTGGAGAGTGCTCTGGGAAAAATTGCTGCTGGGGATTTGCGTTTTGATATAGATGCAAAGCTGTTGAAGCGTGGGGACGAGATTGGAAGCATTACAAGGCAGATGCTTGATGTGAAAAATTCACTGCAGGATATGGTTGGTGGAATCGGTATTCTGGCAAACCAGCTTCAGGAGGATAACCAGAATTTTAATGAGAGTTTTTCAAGGGCAGCTGAGTCTATTGAGAACATTGGCACTGCGGTGGAGGAAATTGCAGAGGGCGCTACAAATCAGGCATCCGATACAGAAGTTGTCAGCAATAAGGTAAAGGATTTGGAACATGTCATAGATCAGGAGAAGGATGCAGTCATAAAGCTGGAGCAGGCTATAAAATCTATGATGGATTACTCCGGCGGTGCAGTAAGCAATGTAGAGCAGTTAGTTCAGATTTCAGATAAGACAAACCATGCGGTATCTTTTGTCAATGAACAGACACAGAGAACAAATCAATCCGTTGGGGATATTCAGCAGGCAATCAGCGTGATTACGGGAATTGCAGAACAGACCAGCCTTTTGTCTTTGAATGCCAGCATAGAGGCAGCGAGGGCAGGAGAGCAGGGGAAAGGCTTTGCTGTAGTGGCTGAAGAAATCCGCAAGCTTGCTGATGAAAGTAATGAGAGTGCATCCGAGATTGAAAAATCAGTCCAGCAGCTTATTGCAAACTCTGAATCATCTGTTGATAAGATGCAGGATGTTTCCCAGAATGTTCAGGAGCAGATGGAGAGGCTGAAGGAGACAAGGGATGCATTTGAGAGTTTGTATCAGGAAATACAGACAGTAGAAGGGGTATCAGAAGACCTAGGTGTCCAGACAGGGCGGCTGGATGAATTAAAGACTGTGGTTGCAGACAGCGTCAACAGTCTGGCTAGTGTCATTCAACAGAGCGCTGCGGGGGCGCAGGAGACGAGTGCAAGCATGAACATTCTCACGGAAAATATTGAGGATAATAAGTCAAACCTGCAGGAACTGGTTGACCTGAATGAGGATCTGGCACAGAAGATCAGCAGATTTTCTGTTTAATACAATATGGGAGGTTAGTGTGAAAAATACCTTTTTCACAAAGCGAACCATGTTCGCTTTGCAAATATTGTGTCTGCGCGCACTTGCCACAAATTTGTTATGCGCAAAGAACGTGCGCAGAAATGGGGAGTATTATGACTTATAATGAATTTTTTGAAAAAGTAAAAGAGCAGTTTATGAAGGCGGATGTCAGTGACATTCATGAGCATTTAGCTTATCAGTTTAACATTGTGGGAGATGCAGAAGGTATCTTTTATGTTGAGGTAAAAGATGGTGAACTTCATGTGGAGCCATATGAATATTATGATAGGGATGCGGTGTTAATTGCCTCTGCCGATACGTTTATGAAAATTGCGGAGGGAAAATTAGATCCGGTAAAGGCATTTACCTTCCGGAAATTAAAGGTCGAGGGAAGTATTGATAAGGCGCTGAAGCTGAAAGGTTTGATTGACAGCAAAAAGTAAATGGTTTCAGGAAAAAATGTAATAGCGGTAAGGCAGGGCTACAGCCCTGCCTTTTTATATATTAGGAAAGTTCTCGGTGTGTGGTGGTGCACCAACAATAAATGCAAAGAACTTTAGTTCTTTAGCATTTTTGCTAGGGCACAAGCGAAGTCTGTGCCCTTTTTTATGCGTCCCGCACGCGAGCAGGGAAGAAAATCCGCTTACTTGATTGTAACTGTATGCTTTAGTATATAGTTTGCTGAAAGAAATGCCGTTACCAGCAGGGCCGTCAGCAGCATGGATACTGCAAAGAACAGTAAAAGTGCAGGAGTCGCAAGGGAGCGCATTTTAAGGATGCAGGTGATATCCAGAACCGCTAGGATAAAAAGTGCAAGGATATCGTAGATGCGTCCGGTTGCCATTCTTGCATGTATGGATGCGTCCAGTTTGTCCATAAGTTTAGGGTTGTCCTGACAGTCTTCCATGCTTTTGTGCGACAGGCTTAAAAGCTGCCTGCGGCATAAGTTTAGATAATGGCCTGCAGCGGCAGAAGTCTCTTCTGCCGGCCGTCTGGCTATCAGCAGGATGCCTACGGTAAAAAATGAGATAATGTGGCTGTTATAAATAACATTATGGATGCCGAACAGGACCATGCAGGCGGCATATGCAAAGAAGCAGGTATGGACGCCAATGGTATATCTGGATGACAGGTTTAGAATATACACAGCTCCGGCTGCCAATGCCGTCAGCAGGAGGACTAAAAAAAGACAAATGGCACGGTTTTTTTTCAGGTATCCCAGACGTTCCCTTTTTTCCTGTTCTGATGGGCTTTTCCCTGTGAATGGAATAGAAAGGGCCTTATAAAGCTGTTTCTGGGAAAGGATATGGTATCCAGCAATGCCTGCAGACAGAACCATTCCATAAAGAAAAGAAAAGGGCGCAAAAAAGCCGCCCTTTCCGGCTGCTAATTTTCCATAGGCTGCCATGGCAGTTCCGTAAAGAAGCATGAGGATAGAAACCTCCGCCAGAAAGCATAGAACAGAATAAAGAAAGGGAAACGGCTGCTTCTGGCGGAGCAGGTCCTTGCAATGCCGCAGAGTATTATTCCCAACTACTTTGCAGGCCGGAATCTGCAGAAGTGCAGCATTGTCAAAACGGATTTTCTCTTCCGCCAGCACCTGCCTGATGGTTTCATCCGAAATAAGGGATGCTGATTCCTCAGAAAATTTCATAGCAATTGTATCATAAGAAATTGTGCCAGCCTGTTTATATTCTGTATCTGGTTTCATGATGCTTTTCTCTCCTTTGTTTTTTAAATGTGATAGGAAATCCTGCCACAGTAAAGTAAGCCCTATTGTTTGTTTTTCATAAACTGTTTTATTAATTCGTATTGGCTTTTCTGTGCAGGGGACATCTGTGCAGTGAAAATTTCTGTCAGCAGCATGTTTTCTGCCTGCGTAAAGGAAAGCCCCTCCTGGTCTATCTTATTTTTCCAGTTTGTGATAATGGGCAACGCTTCATTTAACTGTTTGCCGGACAGGGAGGTCATAAGCAGCTCTATCATTTGCTGTTTTTTAGGGTCCATCTGCTGGAAAGCAGCATTCTGCCTGATATTTTTCATAGCAATCATTGACATCCTTTCATTCATTATACATGATATTTCTTAACTGTTCAAAGGTCATTTTCTGCTCCGGGTTTAATTGTGAGAGCAGGAAGTCCTGCAGGAGATTACCCTGCGATGCATTGTTAGAAGATGCATTTAGCCCTCTTCCGAGGCTTCCCAGCCCGTTAATCATCTGGAATAATATCTGAAGAGGCCCTGGCTGGCTTTGGGAAGAGGCTGCGGAAAGGTCAGGGGCATCAGGGTTTCCGTCTGATTTTTCGCGGATAAAGTCCGTGTAATTTTGAAAGAGCTTGTGCGCATTCATAAAATTTAAAAGTGTCTGGACGATATCTGCCTCCCTCGGTGTTAAAAACTTCTGGATATTTTGAAGCATTTCCTGCGGGTTTGGGTGGAAAGGAGCTGCTGCCGCCCCGGCTTCGGCGGCTTCCAGATCATTTTCGCCGCCATGCCTTGCCAGATTGATAAAGTTATCTGCCTGCAGGATAAGCTGCAAGGCATAACGGTTATCAGGAGCGACGTAAGGCATCGCAGCCTCTAGAATTGCTATCTGGCGCTGGTGTTCATTTTTATATTCCATATACTACCTCTTTTCTGCGTTGTTATTTGTGCCTTCAAGAAAATCTATGAGCGAAGGCTTGAAACTATTCTAAATTTTGAAATATTGTTTCTTTTTTTAATTGATATTTTGCTATAATAGAAAATAATCTGGATAGTTTGACATAGGATAGCTTTCAGTGTAAAGTAGTAATGGATTATATTGCCAGAGGCAGAGAGGTCATTTTGATATAGTGTGCCGGAGGGCAGGAGGAGAGTTTATGATTAATGATAAAAAAGTCCTGTACAGTGGTATGCAGGCAACGGGGAACCTGACGCTTGGAAATTATCTGGGGGCATTAAAGAACTGGGTTTCTTTAAATGAAGAATACGAATGTTTCTTTGGTGTAATGGATTTGCATTCGCTGACAGTGCGGCAGGAGCCGGCGGATTTCCGCAAAAAGGCAAGGAATTTATTGATATTATACATTGCAGCCGGGCTTAGCCCGGAAAAAAACTGTATTTATTTTCAGTCCCATGTGCCGGCGCATGCGGAGCTTAGCTGGCTGCTGAATTGTTTTACTTATATGGGTGAACTAAGCCGCATGACACAGTTCAAGGATAAGGCCGCCAAACATGCGGATAATATAAATGCAGGCTTATTTACGTACCCTGTTTTGATGGCGGCCGATATCCTTTTGTATCAGGCAGATTATGTGCCGATTGGCAGGGACCAGCAGCAGCATCTGGAGATTACAAGGGATATTGCGGAGCGTTTTAATGGCATATATGGGGATGTCTTTACCATACCGGAGGCATATTACGGCAAGGCGGGGGCGAAGATCAGGAGCCTGCAGGATCCGGCTAAGAAAATGTCAAAATCAGACGAAAATGTTAATGGGAGCATCTATCTGATGGATGATCCGGATACAATTGTACGCAAATGCAAGCGTGCTGTCACTGATTCCGGCAGCGAAGTGCGCTATGGGGAGGACAAGCCGGGTATTAGCAACCTTCTGGAGATTTACAGCGTCTGCACCGGAAAGACGGTGGAAGAGGCAGAAAAGGATTTTGCCGGAAAGGGTTATGGGGACTTTAAGCTGGCTGTGGCAGAGGCAGTTATTTCTGTATTAAAGCCGATGCAGGATGAATACGGCCGCCTGCTAAAAGAAAAGGATTATATTGACGGGATTATTAGGGATAATGATGAGAAAGCAGCATATTTTGCAAATAAAACGCTTCGTAAAGTTAAGAAGAAACTGGGGCTGACAGAGATGCCAAGGAAGTAACAGCAGGAGTGCAGAAGCAGAAATGAGGTAAATATGGCAGGTTCGGTATTTGGGACACATTTTCAGGTTTCGACATGGGGGGAATCCCATGGAAAGGGGATTGGTGTTGTTGTTGACGGCTGTCCGGCGGGGCTTCCTCTCAGCGAAGAGATAATCCAGAGGTATCTTGAACGCAGAAAGCCGGGGCAGACCCGTTATTCCACGCCCAGAAAAGAGGCGGATGAGGTTGGGATCCTATCTGGCATTTTTGAGGGAAAGACGACAGGGACGCCGATTTCCATGGTTGTTTACAATACATCGCAGCAATCAAAGGATTATTCGGAGATTGCGGGATATTTCCGACCGGGACATGCAGATTACACCTTCGACCAGAAGTATGGTTTCAGGGACTACCGCGGCGGCGGGCGCTCTTCCGGCAGGGAGACGGTTGGCCGTGTGGCAGCAGGGGCGGTTGCCTGCGAAGTCTTAAAATCGCTTGGCGTTACGGTAACTGCCTACACAAAAGAAATTGGCGGAATTTCGGTTGATATGGCAAAAACGGATATCGGGGATATCTTTAAAAGCCCGCTATATATGCCGGATCTGGAAGCTTCCGAAAAAGCTGAGCTTCTTCTGGAGCAGAAGATGAAGGAGCAGGATTCTGTCGGGGGGGTAATCGAGTGTGTTGTAAAAGGGCTGCCGGCAGGTGTCGGTGAGCCGGTATTTGACAAGCTGGATGCCAGCCTCGCTAAGGCTGTCATGTCTATCGGTGCTGTAAAAGGCTTTGAGATAGGCGACGGGTTTGCTGCGGCAAAATCTTTTGGTTCAGATAATAATGATTCCTTTATTATTAGGCAGGACGGCAGCGTGGCAAAGGAGACAAACCATGCAGGGGGGATTCTGGGCGGAATCAGTGACGGAAGCGATATTATCCTGCGCGCGGCGGTTAAACCGACGCCTTCTATTGCCAGAACACAGAGGACTGTAAACCGCAGCGGGGAGGAGATAGAAGTCAATATACGGGGGCGTCATGATCCGATTATTGTACCAAGAGCGGTTGTCGTGGTAGAGAGTATGGCAGCACTGGTAATTGTGGATATGCTGTTTTCGTCTATGGCATCGAACATGGATGCGGTTAGGCGTTTCTTTGGCAGATAGGGGGTTCTCATTAGTTCATTTGTTTCCTATAGGAAGTCCGGTGCATATATTACAATATGCGCACCAAAGCAAAGAGGGTAAAGGGACGAAAGGAGTAGGAAATGAGATATTACAGATATGGATGTGATAATACAAAGCGCGAAATAGAGACGGAAGAGAAGTGGCAGAAAAATGTGATGGGACGGTTTGGGGAACTGATTATTGATGAAGACACAGTGTATGAAATAGACGAAGAGTGTCTGCAGTGCCAAAATGAAACTTAGTTCCTTTCTGCAGGAAGCATGCTTCATAGAAAAACCGGGATGGCTGTAAAAAGGCCGTCTCGGTTTTTTGAAAAAGGGCACAGGATTGAAAAAAGGGAATGTAAAGAACGAAAGTTCTTTACATCCCCTTGCAGTTACTCTGTGCCTGCTGGCACAGTATGCGCTGCCTTCAGGTATTTTTTACCTGTGCCGTCAGATATTTCTGCAGCAGAGAGGCTTAGCAGAAGAAGCCGTTGCCATTACCGCAGCAGCAGGAGAGGATCAGGATGAGCCAGATGATAGAACCACATCCGCCGTCACCGCATGAAGAACCTCCAAAACCAAAGCCATTTCCGTTGCCACAGCAGCAGCAGAGTAAGAGAAGGATGATAATCCAACTGCATCCGCCTTCATTTCCGCCGCATCCGCCGCCACAATTTGTTGCTGCTAAATCGCTCATAAATTCCTCCATTCCGCCGATTTGCTCGGCAGGTTTTATTTGTTTACAGTGCTATCATATGCAGGGGAGCTTGGACAGTTTACGTTTTTTTGAAAATTTTTGTAAGAAAGTTAATGGAAATAGAGAGGCATCAAAGAATGCAGAAATGAGGGGATTATGGAAAGGAAACATATGTTAAAAAAGATAACTGCCCTGCTGGCAGTTTTTACTATGGCTATCAGCCTTGCAGGATGTACCCTGTTTTTTCCGGCAGAAGGAACAAGGGTTAAGGAATACGAGACATCTTCGGAGGTTTCCAAAAAGGAAGAAAAGGTTGTCAAGCTGGATTGGGATGAGGCGTTAGAGCTTGCCGACGAGTACCGCGGCAAGATGAGCCTGGAAGAAAAGGTGGGACAGGTTTTTATGCTGAATCTGGAACAGCTTGATAAGCGGAAAGGAAATTATTATGAATTTCGCAAATGTACAAAAACGATGCAGAAGAACATTGCGAAATACCATGTAGGAGGGGTAATTTTATTTTCCAGAAATGTCCATAACAGGAAACAGCTTACAGCTATGACTTCAGGACTGCAGGATGCGGACAGGACAACTCTTTTTATCGCTGTCGATGAAGAGGGCGGGCGGGTCGCAAGGATTGGTTCGAATAAAAAAATGAAGACGACGGCTTTTCCGACAGCTGAGAAGATAGGGAAGTCAAAAGATGATAAATATACTTACAATATGGGTAAAACGATTGCTTCCGAGATAAAGGAGCTGGGCTTTAATGTGGATTTTGCCCCGGTTGCGGATGTCAAAACCAGTGAACTGAATGAGGAGATAGGGGACCGTTCTTTTGGCAGCGACCCGGATAAGGTGTCGGAGCATGTCAGTGCCTTTATTCAGGGACTGGATAAGATGGGTGTCAGCGGTGCGGTCAAGCATTTTCCGGGGCAGGGTTCCTCAAAGGGGGATACCCATGTGGGGAGTGTTGACATAGACAGCAGTATCGCAAGGCTGCGCAAAACCGATTTTGTGCCTTTTGAGGCTGGTATTGCGGCGGGGGCAGATTTTGCCATGGTTTCCCATATATCAGTCAGTAAAGTGACAGAGAGTGCGGAGCCTGCGAGTATGTCGGAACTAATTATGCAGACAATCCTCAGGGAAGAGCTGGGGTTCCAGAAAATTATTATTACGGATGCGTTTGATATGGCGAGCATTACAGAACATTATGCATCGGCGGAAGCTGCACTGAACGCATTTCAGGGGGGAGCCGATATTATTCTGATGCCGGAGGATTTTGAGGAGGCGTATCAGGCAGTTCTTTCTGCTGTAAAGGAAGGGACGGTTGAAATGGAGAGGCTGGATGCCTCCGTACTGCGAATACTTGCGGTAAAAATCCAAAGAGGGTTCCTTACGAAGGAGCAGGTGAAATCTGCGGAGAAATTAACGGATGGCGCAGAACCTTCGCAGACGCCGGAGCCATCCGCAACGCCTAAGGCAAAGATAAAGAAAAAGAGCGCAAAAAAACAAAAGGGGAAAAAATAGGCGTTGCGACGGCGAAAAATCTATTGGAATCTCTGGCAGGATACTTGCGAATTTGCAGGATACTTTGTATAATAGTAGCTGTTGGAAGTCAGGAACGGTTTAGAAATAACTTAAAATATTTTTATCAGTTCCTGACGAATATTACTCTTATTAAAAATGAGGAGGAGAACCGTGAAAAAGTTAGACATGATGTATGAAGGCAAGGCAAAAAAGGTATTTAAGACGGAGGACGAGAATGTATTCATCGTTGATTACAAAGATGATGCTACCGCATTTAACGGTGAGAAGAAAGGGACCATCGTTGGAAAAGGCGTAATCAACAACCGCATGACGAACTTTTTATTTCAGAGACTGGAGGAAGCCGGCGTGCCGACTCATTATGTAGAAGAACTGAGTGACAGGGAGACTGCTGTTAAGAAGGTAGAAATCATACCATTGGAAGTGATTGTGCGGAATGTGGCAGCAGGGAGTTTTTCTAAGAGGCTTGGCATAGAGGAAGGGTTTAAGCTGCTGTGCCCTACGCTGGAGTTCAGTTATAAGGATGATGCACTGGGGGATCCGCTGATTAATGATTATTTTGCAATTGCAATCGGCGCCGCTACCAGGGAGGATATAGATATTATTACGAAGTATGCATTTATGGTAAATGATTATTTGAAGGAATTCTTTGATGAGTGCGGAATTGACCTGATTGATTTTAAGATTGAGTTTGGCAAGACCAGTGACGGGACGATTATTCTTGCTGATGAGATATCACCGGATACCTGCCGTTTCTGGGACAAGCAGACGCATGAAAAGCTGGACAAGGACCGTTTCAGAAGGGACCTTGGTGGTGTTGAGGATGCTTATCAGGAGGTTGCCAAGAGAATTGGCCTATTAGATTAAAATTTTCCCGAAGCCAACCGGGTGGCCGAATAAGAAACTGTGTATCAGTGCATATTACAGGTCTTAGGATAAGCTGCCAGCCGGGTGGTTTCGGTTTTTTCTTTGGAATCTTAACTATAGAATCGGAGGATGGAGATGGAGAATTTGATAGCTCATTGTAAGGGCGGCAGGGCATGCAGCGGATGCAGGGAGCATACCTGCCCCCTGCATGATGTGGACGAGCCGAAGCCCGGTGAGGAGTGCGGTGTTTTCGGTATGTATGATTTAGATGGAAATAATGTTGCCCCATCGATATATTATGGGCTGTTTGCGTTGCAGCACCGCGGGCAGGAAAGCTGTGGTATTGCAGTAAGCAGGACGGACGGGCCGCCGCGCAATGTGAATACTTGCAAGGGAATGGGGCTTGTAAATGAAGTGTTTCAGTCAGAAAGCCTTGAGAAGATGCAGGGGGATATTGGTGTCGGGCATGTCCGCTATTCGACAGCAGGAGCCAGTACAGAAGCTAACACGCAGCCGCTGGTATTAAATTATGTCAAAGGTATTCTTATGCTGGCGCATAATGGGAATCTGGTAAATGCTGTGGATTTGAGGGAAGAGCTTGAGAGGACCGGGGCGATTTTCCAGACGACTATTGATTCTGAGGTGATTGCCTATCTGATAGCGAGGGAACGTCTGACGGCCGGCAAGGTGGAAGTGGCTGTAAAAAATGCGATGGAGCGTATAAAGGGAGCGTATTCCCTAGTGCTTGCAAGCCCGAGAAAGCTGATTGGCGCACGTGATCCATACGGTTTCCGGCCGCTTTGTATAGGGAAGCGTGACAATACGTATATTCTGGCATCGGAGACATGTGCCCTTGACGCGGTTGGGGCTTCCTTTGTGCGTGATGTGGAACCGGGCGAGATTGTTACGATTACGGCAGATGGCATTGCATCGGATAAGAGTATGGCATCGGCAAAGCCGGCAAGGTGTATTTTTGAGTATATTTATTTTGCAAGGCCGGACAGTTATTTTGACGGGGTCTGTGTACACAGCTCGCGGATTACCGCAGGGCGCATTCTGGCACAGGCGCATCCGGTGGAGGCAGATATTGTGGTGGGGGTTCCGGAGTCAGGAAGTGCAGCTGCCGTAGGGTATTCTATGGAATCCGGGATTCCGTATGGAACCGCATTTGTTAAAAATAGTTATGTGGGGCGCACATTTATTAAACCGAAGCAGTCAGCGAGGGAGTCGAGCGTTATGATTAAGCTGAATGTGTTAAGGGAAGTGGTCAGGGGAAAACGTGTTGTTATGGTGGATGATTCCATTGTCAGGGGGACGACAAGCCCGCGTACCGTAAAGATGCTAAAGGATGCGGGGGCGACAGAGGTCCATGTGCGGATTAGTTCCCCGCCGTTTAAGTATCCATGTTACTTTGGGACGGACATTCCTTCCAGTGACCAGCTGATTGCATATGACCATTCGGTAGAGGAAATTGCCGAAATATTAGGGGCAGATTCCCTCGGATATCTGGACATTAACCGTCTGGGTGAGTTAATTGACGGTGACACGGGATACTGCCATGCATGTTTTTCAGGGGAATACCCGGTAGATCCGCCAAAACAGGATATACGCGGTGACTATGAGCGGTAGGATTGCAGTGGCCTGCATATAGAAAGGAAAAGGTGATAAGTTAGAATGAGTACAGATAGATATACAAGCCCTCTTTCAGAGCGCTATGCCAGCAGGGAAATGCAGTATATTTTTTCGCAGGATAAAAAATTCAGGACGTGGAGGCGTCTCTGGATTGCCTTGGCGGAAGCAGAAAATGAGCTGGGACTGAAAAATGAGCAGGGAGGGCCTGCAGTTACAGAGGAACAGATTGAAGAGCTTAGGGCACACGCGGAGGATATCAATTATGATGTCGCAAGAGAGAGGGAGAAGCTGGTCCGCCATGATGTAATGTCCCACGTATATGCCTATGGGCAGCAGTGCCCGAAGGCTGCGGGCATTATCCATCTTGGTGCGACCTCTTGTTATGTAGGGGATAACACAGACGTTATTATTATGACGGAGGCATTGCAGTTAGTCCGCAAGAAATTGATAAATGTGATTGACGAATTGTCTAAGTTTGCCATGAAATATAAAGGGCTTCCTACACTTGCTTTTACACATTTCCAGCCGGCACAGCCAACGACGGTAGGTAAACGTGCGACGCTTTGGCTGCAGGAGTTTCTGATGGATCTGGAAGATACGGACTATGTGCTTTCTACGATGAAGCTTTTGGGCTGCAAGGGGACAACCGGCACACAGGCAAGCTTTATGGAGCTTTTTGATGGGGATGAGGAAAAGGTGAAGGAATTAGACCGGAAAATTGCACAGAAGATGGGATTTTCCGACTGCTTTGCCGTGTCGGGACAGACATACTCACGTAAGCTGGACATCCGTGTGGCAAATGTCCTTGCCGGCATCGCGGCAAGCGCCCATAAGTTTTCTAATGATATCCGTCTTCTCCAGCATTTAAAAGAGATTGAGGAGCCGTTTGAAAAGAACCAGATAGGTTCTTCTGCCATGGCATATAAAAGAAATCCGATGCGTTCAGAGCGCATTGCCTCTTTGGCACGTTATGTTATGTCGGATGTGGCAAATACAATGTTTACTTCTGCATGCCAGTGGTTTGAGCGCACACTGGATGATTCTGCTAATAAGCGGATTAGTATTCCGGAGGGATTTCTGGCAACAGATGGCATCCTTGACCTGCTTCTGAATGTGGTGGACGGCCTTGTAGTGTATGACAAGGTTATTGAGAAACGCCTTATGTCGGAACTTCCGTTTATGGCAACAGAAAATATTATGATGGATGCTGTGAAAGCGGGCGGGAACAGGCAGGAGCTGCATGAGAAGATCCGGACGCTTTCTATGGAGGCCGGGAAGAATGTTAAAGAATATGGAAAGGATAATAACCTGCTGGAGCTGATTGATGCGGATGATGAATTTCCAATGGGGCTTGAGGAACTAAAAGCTTCTATGGAGCCAGCTAAATACACAGGACGTGCTGCGTCACAGGTTGAGGAGTTTATGGAAGAGTTTGTCAATCCTGTTTTGCAGAAGAATAAAGGGCTTCTTGGCGTAAAAGCGGAGATTAACGTCTAAAAACACGGTTTAGTACAACGAAAATCATACAAGCCAATGTGTCAGTTAATTAATATTCGCTGTATTAGGGAGGAAAGCGTAAACGGGACGGAGGTAATTCATTATGGTTGGACAAAGAATGTTGACTGCTCGCCTAACGGTCAATATGATTGCTGCGGATGATGTATATACCACAGGGGATCAGTTGTTGTTTCCGAAAGGAACCGTTTTGACGGAGGAGGTAATCGAAGCATTAAAGGAACATTCTGTGTTTGCAATTCGTATACAGGTAGATGATAAAGATAAAAATACACCTATAATGGCGGATGCAGCAGGGGAGGTTGCTGTGGATGGGAAAAAGTCAGGTGGGGATTTACAGGATGGCTGTATTGCCCCTCCCATCTTACCCTGAGGAGGGTGAGATGGGAGGGGAAAGCTACTATGACGCTGTCAGGCAGACGCAGGAATTTCAAAAGTTTAATAGTATCTTTCTTAAGACGATTGACCATATGAAGGAGCTTTTTAACCGTGTTGTGATGCAGAATGAGGAAATTGACAGTGATAAGGCCGTGAAGGATGTAGAAAACGTGGTATCCCAGAGCCGCAACAGCCTGCATATTCTGGATATGCTTCAGTGTATGAGAAGGTATGACGACGAGACTTATGTACACAGCCTGAATGTGGCCCTGCTCAGCAATGTGATTGGAAAGCTGGTTTTTCCATCGGTTTCAAAAGAGGATTTGGACTCCCTTACTTTATCGGGGCTGCTCCACGATATCGGAAAGATGCTGGTGCCGGATGAAGTGCTTCGGAAGAAAGACCATTTGACAATATCGGAATTTAATGTAGTAAAAACACATGTGCTTCATGGAAGCAATATTCTGGCAGGAATGAAGGGGCTGGACCCCAGAGTTGCGGAGGTTGCGATGCGGCATCACGAACGGTGCGACGGCAGTGGCTATCCGGGGGGATGGCACAGGGAGCAGATTACTCCTTTTGCGAAGATTGTGGCAATTGCAGATACGTATGATGCAATGACGTCAGACCGTGTGTACCGCAAAGCAATCTGTCCGTTTGACGTAATCCATATGTTTGAGCGGGAAGGCTTGGTGAAGTTTGAGGTGGAATATCTCCTGCCCTTCCTCACGACAGCCGTTCAGGCGTATATGAATGCAGAGGTTTATCTGACCACAAATGAAATCGGCAAAGTTGTAATGGTGAATGCTGATGAATTATCTAAACCCATCGTTAAAGTGGGGGATACATATTACAATCTGGCAAAAGATCATTCGATTTCCATTGACAGAATGGTAGATTAAGTTATACTTATTATTGTACCAGAGTGTGTTTGAAAATGAATTTTCAAGCACACTTTAAGGCGGCATATGAAAAGCTGCCTTGCGTAAATGGAGGAAATGGGTTTGTGACAGCGCGCTGCCTGCCACGGACACCAGTCATGCGGATAAGCAGCGCAGAAATGAGGGAAACTATGGTAACAGCTATTGTTGGCGCTAACTGGGGAGATGAAGGCAAAGGAAAGATTACGGATATGCTGGGGGAAGAATCCGACATTATCGTACGCTTTCAGGGGGGAAGTAATGCAGGCCATACCATTATCAATGATTATGGCAAATTTGCCCTGCACCTGCTACCATCCGGAGTCTTTTACGGGCACACAACAAGTATTATCGGCAACGGCGTTGCACTAAACATACCATACTTGTTCAAGGAGATAAATTCTCTGGTAGAGAAGGACGTGCCTAAGCCAAAGATTCTGATATCTGACAGAGCACAGATTGTTATGCCGTATCATATTTTATTTGATGAGTATGAGGAGGAGAGGCTTGGCGGAAAGTCATTCGGCTCCACAAAATCAGGAATCGCCCCATTTTACTCAGATAAATATGCTAAGATTGGCATTCAGGTATCGGAATTGTTTGATGATGAAGTTTTAAAGGAAAAGATTGACCGTGTCTGTGATCAAAAAAATGTTATCTTAAAATATTTATATAAGAAACCGGAATTAGACCCGCAGGAACTGCTGGCGACGCTGCATGAGTACCGGGATATGGTGGAACCGTATGTGTGTGATGTGTCCGCTTATCTTAGGAAGGCAATCTCGGAGGGCAAAAATATTCTTTTGGAGGGACAGCTTGGCTCTTTAAAAGATCCGGACCACGGTATTTACCCGATGGTTACATCTTCTTCTACTCTGGCGGCATACGGGGCAATCGGTGCAGGCATTCCGCCATATGAGATAAAAAGAATTGTCACAGTAGTGAAGGCATATTCCAGTGCTGTGGGCGCCGGAGAGTTTGTGAGCGAGATTTTAGACGAGGCAGAGGCGGATGCACTGCGCAGGCATGGCGGTGATGGTGGTGAATATGGGGCGACGACAGGGCGTCCTCGCCGCATGGGATGGTTTGACGCGGTGGCAAGCCGCTATGGATGTGAGATTCAGGGGGCAACTGAGGTGGTCCTCACAGTCCTTGACTGCATTGGGTATCTGAAAGAAATTCCAGTGTGCGTTGGTTACGAGATTGACGGCAAGGAAGTGAAGGAATTTCCAGTTACTACAAAGCTTGCAAAAGCGAAGCCGGTTTATACAGTGCTGCCGGGATGGAACTGTGATATCAGCGGTATTAAAAAATATGAAGAACTGCCGGAAAACTGCAGAAAATATGTTGAATTTATTGAGAAGGAGCTTGGCGTGCCGATAACCATGGTATCAAATGGCCCAAAGAGAAGTGATATTATATACCGCAGTAAATAAGAAATTCTTGGCACTAATTGGGGGTAAATACCTTTTGCCCCCAATATCTAAAAATATTAATAGGGAGATGGGCACCAGCTTAGGAACTGTTAATAAATTACTCATGACAATTACTTGTATAAATGCCCATCTGCGGCATCAGAAAATCTTGACATAGCCCGCTATGCCTGCGATTTTTTTCTTTGCAGCTGAACATTTATACAGCGAACTTGTCACAAATAATTTCTTAACAGTTCCTTAGGCGGTGCCCTCTTTCTGACATAAAAGAAATGGAATGGTCGGAGAATGAATTATAGTCAGGCAGAGATTAAACGAAGGCGGAAGGAGCTTACCTCAGTTTCTAGAAAAATGAAATACCGGGTAGAGGAATGGATTACCTATGGCAGTGTTATTCTGTTGGTTACGCTGCTTTTAATGCTGATTTTTGGAATGGCGGGGGCAGTGCGCGGGATGATTGACAGTACGCCGGATTTAGCGGAAATTGACATTCTCGCCAGAGGGAATGCGAGTACGCTTTATGACAGTACCGGGCAGGAAATCCAGACACTGAATACTGATGATATAATTCAGGAATATGTATCCGCCAAAGAGATTCCCAAATGTGTGCAACAGGCATTTGTAGCGATAGAGGATAAACGTTTTTATGAACATCACGGCGTAGATATGCAGGGGCTGATTCATTCTATCTATTCTAATGTGACAGGGGAAGGCAGAAAGTATGCGGACAGCGCTAACACAATTACGCAGAGGCTGGTCCAGAACCAGATATTCGGGGGAACCGGCGGAAATAATTTTTTTGAGAATTTCTGTCTGGCAGTCCAGAAACAGCATCTGGCAACACAGCTCGAGGACCATCTGGATAAATCTAAGATTCTTGAGTACTATTTAAATACGATTAATCTGGGAAGCAATATAGTTGGGGTTCAGGCAGCCGCCAGGCGGTATTTTGACAAAAATATAACAGATGTTAATTTTTCTGAGGCAGCAGTGCTGGCGGCCATTGCTGAGGATCCTTCAGAGTACAGCCCGATTACGAATCAGGAAAAGAATGGGCGGAGGCGCAGAAATGTCCTCAAAAATATGCTGGAGGAAGAATATATTTCAGAGGATGAATATGAGCAGGCTTTGGGGGACGACGTGTATCTGCGTGTTATGAATGTTGACAGCAGTAATGTAAATAGTGGGAATAAGACAAATTCTTATTATGCGGATGCTGTGGTGGAACAGGTGATGCAGGATTTGAAGAGGGAGCT
Source organism: bacterium D16-36 (assembly GCA_003611745.1). GTDB lineage: Bacteria > Bacillota > Clostridia > Lachnospirales > Lachnospiraceae > Butyribacter. The sequence continues at coordinate 63,417 of RAYF01000001.1, forward strand.
GGGGTATTCCCAGACAGAGGCATACAATGCCCTGTATTACAGTGGGCTGCGTATATTTACCTGTCAGGAATCTTCCCTTCAGAAAATCTGTGACGATGTCGTTAATTCGGACCGTTACTATCCCACTACGGTGCGCTCCTACCTGTCATACCATCTTAAGATAGTAAAGGATGGCAGGGAACAGGAATTTAGCGAGGTGGACATAAAAAATTATTTTCTGGAGAAGGAGGATAAGAATATCTCCCTTTATTTTAAAAAGACATCTAAGGCGAAAGAATATGTGCGCAAATTCCGTAAAGCTATGTTAGGGGACGGCGGATTGATTGTGACGGAGGATATTCAGTTGGTGAAGCAGCCGCAGGCATCTTTTGTCCTTCTGGAACAGTCGACAGGGAAGGTTAAGGCGATTGCCGGGGGCCGTGGGCAGAAGGCGGCAAACCTTGAGATAAACAGGGCAACGGAGTGGAAGCGCCAGCCGGGTTCCGTGCTTGCCATGTTGTCGACCTATGCGCCGGCATTGGACACAGCAGGAATTACTCTGGGGGATGTACAGGACGATGCGGTTTACCGCGGCACGGGACTGGAAAGTGCAGTCTGGAGCAGGCAGGATAGTGGGTATGATGGGCTGGTGACGCTGCGTAATGCCATTAGCGGTTCAAAGAGCATTCCTGCAGTTAAAACGCTGCAGGACATTTCAGTTCAGACGGGGTATGATTTCCTGAAAAAGTTTGGTTTTACTACTATTGTAGAAAGAAAAGAGAACGCGGAGGGGAATGTTTATAGTGATTTGCAGCTAAAGCTTGCACTGGGCGAACTGAATGAGGGCGTCACGAACCTTCAGCTGACCGCTGCCTATGCTGCGCTTGCAAATGGCGGCGTGTACCAGAAGCCCCGTTTTTATACTAAAATTATAGATAAGGATGGCAATGTGCTTTTGGAAAATAATGTTTCCTCAAGGCGCATTGTCAAGAAAAATACTGCGTGGCTTCTGACCGATGCGATGAAAGACGTTATGGAGGAAGGCCGTGGGAAAGCGGCAGCTTTCCGGCAGATAGAGACGGAGGCGGCAGGGAATTATGCTGTTACGGCGGAGAATACGGATTTCTGGTTTGAGGGGTATACGCCTTATTACACGGCAGGCATCTGGTCCGGGGCTGATGAAAGTACCAGCCAGAGCGAGTCTGACTATTATATGGTTCTCTGGCGGGAGATTATGGAGAGAGTCCACCGCAAAACAAAGAAAATAAAGCAGGCATTCAAAAAGCCTGAAAGCATTGTCAGGCGCAGAATCTGCAGTAAATGTGGGAATCTTGCGGTGCATGGGCTTTGCGATGAGGCAGAGGGGGGAAATACCGTTTATCAGGAATATTTTGCTCTGGGCACGGAGCCTGTTAAGAATTGTACCTGCCATGTGAAATACGCATTCTGCAGGAAAAGCGAGGGGCTGGCAGGTGAAGCTTGTCCGAAAGATGATGTTTATTATAGGATATTGCTGCAGAAGCAGGAGACGGCGGAAACGGCGGATACGAAGAATACCGTGGCGCATAATATTGGTAAGGATACCTGCAGTGTGCATACTAGATAGCAGATCTTTAGTATAAAAGGGCACAGGAGAAATCTGTGCCCTTATATTTTCTGAAAATCAGCATGTCCCTGCATCCAGATAACGCCCTTAAAGCGGCATCCAATCATAGGGGAACCTAACAGATCCGCTTTGTTAATGCAGATGGTGATAAGAATTTCATTGCAGTTTAAAAGCATCTGGTACACAGTCTCATTTGTCAGGGTGTTCTGTGTGACAGACCAGGTAATAATGGTGCCGAGGATGGAATAGTGGTCTGATTCGGAGCCGTAGGGGATGAAGCTGGTTTCCACAAGGGAATATAAGTCTTCTTCGCCGATGCGGTTCCGGACTTTGGCGGAGATATCAATATCTTCTAAAGTCAAATCGTCAATCGCATTCTGGTCGCCGTTTTTGGCTTTTGCAATGAGGCGGTTTCTTCTCTGGCAGCGTATATTGTGCTTTTCACGCATATGTACATCATGGTAGACACCAAGCAGGATAGTGCCCTTTAAAGATAATCCTGATAATGTAAGCTTTGCCTTGTGCGGCGTATTGTCAGATGTGTGAAGCTCAAGATATTCCACAGCATTCTGCAGGTAAAATATCATGGAGATTCCAAGCCGCAGGTCATCGCACATCCCGGTAAAGGCATTTGTATCTACGCGTTTGTTTACGATGATATCTTCTGAGGAAGTAATCAGGCGGCTTTCACAGTATGGGAAATAATGCTCCATATAGAAAAATCCCTTTTCGTCATATAAACCGCGGATGGCAATCCCAATCTGGCTGCCAAATTCCATAGCAAACTCGGTATATATATTATTTGGTGTCAGTTTTATTTTTTTCTTCTTATCTGGCTCATTCATGATTTTTCCAAGAATCGATTCCAGTTCCTGACGTGATTGAATATTGCTGAATCCTATTGCGCGTAAAAATCGGTGCATTTGGATATGATTCCTTTCTGCCGGCGTATTATTTTTTAAATAAGTGTAGTGATAGGCCGGCGTATTATAAAATGAATAGCAGTAATAATCGGCTGAAACTATCATACTACGAGAGAGCAGTATGTGCAAGCAGAAATATCGGACAAGCACGGAAATCAATTTTCAGTATATATTCATTACTGCCCCTATTAATTTGGTGCCATTTATAGACGATTGTTTTCTAAACGATAACTTTCTGTTATCCGTCATTTTCCGGTGTCTTTTCTATATTCAGTCAAAAATTGGCATAATTACTGTTTTAAAGTAAACAGTTATCTGTTCCGGCGATTGTTTCAATCCCCCCTCAATCCACCATTGAACCAAATTTACAAAACTACCTGAAATATGATTTATCAGTAATTCTTTCGGTATTTCCAGCGGTATTTTTAGAACCATATGTTGGGAAACCAAGTCGTTCAGATAGTGCTTAAAAAACTTCAAAAATAAATCCCCGCTGTCACAAGTCAAAATATCTAGTATATTTCTATGGTTATCACGCAAATGATAAAGAATATGTGTAATGATTGCATCTGTTTTATTCCGGGCGGCAGAAAAATCATGTGTACTCTCTATCTGCGGCACGTCTGAAAAAACATGGTCAAACAGGGAGGTACACACTTCCTTTAGTAAATCGTCTTTTGTTTCAAAGTGGGCGTAAAATGTTGTACGACCGACATTCGCCGTATCAATAATTTCCTGTACTGTTATCTTGCTGTAACTCTTTTTGGATAATAAATCAATAAAGGCCGAAAATATAGCCGACCTTGTTTTTTGCTGCCTTCTGTCCATGGCTTACCTCCGTACATTTTCTCAAATATGTTCCATAACGTACATTCTGCTCAAATTGTAGATTGCTTCTACTGGAACTCTTTTCTAATATATAAGAAAGTTCTCGGCGCGTGGTGGCTAAGGAACGCGGGGCGTTCCTGCAACAAGAATTTTCGCAGAAAATTCTTGTTAGCGCACCAGCGAAGTCGGTGCGATTTTACAATTGCAGATACAGAACAAAATGTTTTGTACAGAATATATTGTACAAAATTTCAATGTAGAAAGCAAGCTTCGATATTGGGTTTTCACGGAAATCAATTTTTATGTTGGGTTCTGTAGATCTAACGTGGAAAGGGAGGAAATTTCATGTTGAAAAAAATAAATGATTCATTAGCCGGAATACCAATGACAATCGCAAGTGGTATTTTTCTTGCTATCAGCCTTGCATTATCAATTTCGGATATTTCCGTGCTGATTGACCCTGCATGGATTAGTGTTTTCATTAGTGGTATTCCGCTTTTATATCTCTCAATATGGCGTATCATTCATAATCCCGGCATAAGCAAAATTTCTTCTGCCCTTTTAATATCAATCGCCATGATTGCGGCGATTGCCATAGGCGATTTATTTGCAGCGGGGGAAGTCGCTTTTATTATGGCGATAGGGGCTATTTTGGAGGAAAAAACAACGGAACGGGCAAAAAAAGGACTGAAAAATCTGATTGAGCTTGCACCGCAGCAGGGGCGGCTTTTAGAAAACGGTTGCGAAAAAATGATACCCGCAGAAAGCATAAAGCAAAATGACATTCTCCGTATTCTTCCCGGCGAAACAATCCCGGTAGACGGTAAAATCATCAATGGAAACACTTCAATAGACCAATCTATTATGACAGGAGAAGCACTTCCAATAGATAAAGCGATTGGGGATAATGTATTTTGCGGCACTATCAACCGATTCGGGGCGATTGATATTACCGCAACAAAAGTGGGCGAAAATAGCTCTCTGCAAAAGCTAATCCGTATGGTTCGGGAAGCAGAGGACAAAAAAGCCCCCATGCAGAGAATTGCAGATAAATGTGCAAGCTGGCTTGTCCCAGTTGCTCTTTTCATTGCCATTATTGCTTATTTTGTAACAGGAAATATTGTCCGTGCCGTAACGGTACTTGTGGTATTCTGCCCCTGTGCTCTGGTTCTTGCAACTCCTACCGCTATTATGGCGGCAATCGGGCAGGCAACAAAGCACGGTGTAATTATCAAATCGGGGGAAGCACTAGAAAAAATGGGAAAAGTGGATACGATTGCTTTTGATAAAACGGGGACTTTAACTTTTGGCAGGTTGGAAGTAAGTGATATTATTTCATTCTCAGAAGAAACGGATAATCATAGGCTTCTTTTTCTTGCTGCTTCCGCAGAAGCCCGAAGTGAGCATCCTTTAGGTAAGGCAATCGTAGCATATGCAAAGGAACAGGGGATTGCATTAGAAGAAACGTCCGATTTTTTTATGGAAGCCGGAAAAGGGGTATATGCACAGCTAAAAACAGAAAAAATGTTTTGTGGAAGTGAAAAATATTTGACAGAAAAAGGGATTGCTATACCGTCTAGAATAAAAGATATGCTGAAAGTATTGAGAGGACAGGGGAAAGCGTCAATTTTAATTGCTATAAATAACATTTGTATGGGTATCATCGCCCTTTCCGATGTATTGCGTCCTACTGCAAAAGATATGATATGGAAATTATCAAAAATGAATACACAGACAGTATTGCTGACAGGGGACAACCAACAAACAGCAGATTATTTTGCAAGGCAGGTTGGTATCACACAAGTTCGTGCCGAATTATTACCGGAGGAAAAAGTTAATAATATCAAAGAAATCAGGCAGCATGGAAACAATGTCTGCATGATAGGGGACGGTGTAAATGACGCTCCTGCTTTGAAGACTGCAAATGTTGGCGTTGCAATGGGAAGCATGGGAAGCGATATTGCCGTAGACGCTGCCGATATAGCCTTAATGAGTGATGATATTTCAAAAATTCCATATCTAAAACGGCTGTCTAATGCCACCGTTAATACAATTAAATTTAGTATCTCTTTATCCTTATGCATCAATTTTATAGCAATTATTCTTTCACTAACGGGGATACTGACACCGACAACAGGGGCATTAGTACACAATGCAGGTTCCTGTCTGGTTGTTCTGATTGCAGCCTTGCTCTATGATAGGGAATTTGAATGAGCTTATGGAAAATTGATTTCCGTTCATGCGTTTATTCTGGTACATTCCCTAAACCCTCTTGCAAAATTCGCAGTGTTGATTTATAATTAGATTAGAAACCGAAGGATATTGAAGCGTCCAGCGGTTGACAATCGGAAACGAGTAATCAATTTCAAAAAACAAACGAATTGCGGGCTATCCTCTATTGCAGTAGAAGATAGCCTTTTCCGTTACTTGCGGTTGTTTCTGTTGTCTAAGTATGAGTCGATGTGCCGTAAGGCAAATGAGGCTCTTGTATCGAAGAATAAGCGGACAATGTGGAATGCGCCGCACACGAAGCGATAAAGCAGTGTTAAAAAGAACCGAAGTTTTTAGTAATCATGAAATTGAGTTATTGTTTGGGTGAATTAAAACGTGTAAGGATAATTATATAGTATTAAAAAGGGGTTGCTATGTCACTGAGAAATCATTAATTGTTTTGTTGAATGAGGATAATAAGATGGAAATAAATAAAAATTGGGGAAATATGTTGGATGACAGTCAATGCGCTCCATATAAACGTATTATAATAAAACTGGAAGATGTAAGAGCAGAAGCTAAGAAAAACGAAAAAGAAAACTTTAAGTTCCGTACTTTCCTAAAATGTCATGCAAATGAGGATGAGCTGGACAAACAATTTTTAAGACTACATAAAGAATTCTTTGCAGACTATGATTGCAGCAAATGTAGAAACTGCTGCAAAATGTATAAAGGAAGCGTTCCGGCAGAAGATATTGACAGGGATGCACAGTATTTAGAAATAACGCCAGAGCAGTTTATTGATACTTACTTGGAAAAAGAAGAGTATGGCATGAATTATCAGACTAAGCATATGCCATGTGATTTTTTGCAGGAAGATGGTAACTGCAAATTGGGCGATTGTAAACCTGACAGTTGTAAAAAATATCCATATACCGACCAGCCGGAAAGATTATCAAGTTTGCTGAGTATATTAGATACGATAGAAATATGTCCGGTAGCTTTTGAGATTTTTGAGAGATTAAAGAAAGAGTATCGATTTAAGGCGCGCAGATAAGTTATTAGGAAAATGGCAGGAGGGCATATATTTGACAATAACTGAGTTTGAACAGGTCCTTTCAAAGGGTGAGAATTTAACCGTTGAATTTAAAACATGGATACATGCTAAGGATATGCGGGAGCGTATTTCTTTAGCAGTAGATGAGCTTGTTGCATTTGCCAATGCCAAAGGCGGCACTGTTTATATGGGCGTCGAAGATGATGGAACAGTGACAGGCTGTAATAGATATGATATGCAGAAAATTATGGAATCTATTTATGACAGGACTCGTCCGGCATTGTTTACGGAAATAGAAGTGATTCGTTATGAGGGAAAAGATGTATTGGCAATAACAGCGGAGAGGGATGGGACGACTTATGCTACCTCAGATGGAAGGTGTTTAAAGAGATTAGGGAAGAATTCAAAACCATATTATCCGGATGAAATGAGCCATAAGTATGCTTCTATTCAAAGTCCTGATTTTTCAGGACAGATTTTGACAGATAGTACAGTAGAAGATATCAATGTATTGGAAATATATAACTTAAAAGAAAAATTGAAAATGCGTGATCCGAAATCTTCTTTACCTGAATTGGAAGATATGTCTTTTTTGAGAGATTTGGGACTGATAAAAGAAGATGAAGGCATTGACAGGCTTACGATTGCAGGATTGCTTTTTGTGGGTAAAGAAACAGCGATTAATAGGCTGCTGCCGCAGGCGGAAGTGATATACCTTCATTATTCGGAGGACAATATGGAAGAGTACGATTCACGGTTGGATTTAAAACAGCCGATTATATCGGTGATTGATCGTTTAACGGAGAAGATACAAAATACGAATAAAATCGTAAATGTACAGGTAGGGCTGTTTCGCTTGGAAGTTGAGGACTTTTCAGAAAAAGTTTTTCAAGAGGCACTTTTCAATGCATTATCACACAGAGATTATCTGAATATGGGAGCAGTGTATGTAAAACATTACCCGGATAGAATCGTGATTGAAAATCCAGGTGCATTTCCGGAAGGCGTGAATGAGAAAAATATAATTACGCATCCGTCCACGCCGAGAAATAAACTGATTGCAGAGACATTACAAAGACTAAAATATGTGCAGAGAACGGGGCAAGGCGTGGATATCATCTTTCGCGAGATGATTTCTTCAGGCAAACCATATCCGCAATATCACACATACAGTGAAGCAGTGACGCTGACGATATTCAGTGCGATTGATGATGTGAATTTTGTTAAATTTATTGCCAGCGAGCAGGATAAGTTGCAAAAGGTTCTGCCTTTGCCAGAGCTGATGATATTAAGGTACTTGACAGATAATAAAAGAATCATATTGTCGGAGGTTCACAGATTGACACAGTTGTCTATGGCAGAAGCGCGAAAAAGCTGTAATAATCTTGTGCGGGATGGTTTGATTGGATTATCCGGCAAGGAGTATATGCTGACGCCCAAGGTCTATGACGCAATTAAATCAGATGTAGAATACACCCAAGATACTGTGATTCGGTATGTAAAGGCCAAAAGTCTGATAGAGGAATATTTGCAGTCAGCAGAATTTATAACGAATGAAAAAATCCGAGAATTGTGTGGGTTTACGAGACAGCAGGCGAGAACTACTTTGGATAAAATGCGGTCAGAAGGAATATTGCGATTGGAAGGACAGGGACGCGTAGCTAGGTATTATAAAAATTAATGCGTTCTAAATGCGTTTTTTTGAGTGGCAACGCATTTAAAAACGCATTGAAAGAAAACGAGAACAATTCGCGCTGTGATAACAAAAATCTGAAAAACCTCAGATACGAGGTGAATATCAAAGAAAAAAGAACCTCCAAAGCCCTGAGGGTTTGTCTGAACTTTGGATATTTCATTTCAACCAGATTTTCTGATTTTGCCGAAAATTGAATACTTCGGCAAAACGGGAAAGCAAAGATTGCAGACTGAATCCATCTGTTTGAGGCATAAATGCCAGCTTACATTTTTTTCCAGATTGACTAATCCGCTCCTTCCATATACAATACGTTTGAGGAGTTTGAATTTGTTGTTGTTCCCTTCAACAAATCCAGAACTTTCAGGATGGGATATCGCATTCTTGACGGGGGCGATATCTCTTTTTATTTCATTACAAAATGCTGTCAGTTTTCCATTACTGTACCTTTCCAGAAATTCATCCATTTTTTCAGGCTCGTTTCCCATTAGGATTGTATGGAATTCATTAAACACTGTTTCCATATAGGATACTGCCGGAAATTTTTCTTTTATCAGATCTATGTATTTTCCAACTCTTTATCCTTCTGGATTTTTGAACGGCATACCAACAGATATTTCAAGATCCCCATACGTTTAAAACAGATAACGTCCGGTGGCATGACATATTCCATAAATACTTTGCAGGCACAGGAAGGGTTCCCACATTCATACTTGTAAATGTTTGCATGTATCCTAAAGAACCCGTTCATAGGTTGCGTGCAACCGGTTGCTTTCTCAGCCGAATGCAGGGCACTTGCAGCTGTGTGGTCTTGATTTTATAAAAAGATGCAGGGTATTCCCATCTTCTTTATGGCCATATATATAATGGTTGTTTCCCAACAGAAATGAATAGTCATCTGTTTCATGGTATTTCATAAATATCACCGCCTGTCTCATGATAATACTATTGTACCCAAAATACCTAAATTGAGAAATAAATATGCAAAGTTCAGAAAGAACCATTCACTTTATATTTTGGCAACTTAAACATGAGTATGGCGGCACCTATGAGAAGCATACTCATGCCAATAATTCCTGTTGGCATTGGACCAAATAAAGTGCTCTGTGTGGATAAGGACACCCAAGCGCCTGCTTCTCCGATTATATCAGCAGCACCGTGAATGACTGCTGCGTACATACAGTTGTTGTATTTCAATGTAACATAGGAAGACCAAGTGCCTAATACTATGCAGGTAAGCACCATCATAGCAATACCAGAGAACGGAGCGCCTGCGTAACCATTTCCGTAGTTCATACCGAAATAAATTAGCGGGGCGTGCGCCATTCCCCATAATGCACCATTTAGGATAACGGCATATCTAACAGGAAGTTTATTGCATAACAGCGGAAGCAGATAGCCATGCCAGCCGATGTCTTCGCCCAACGCAATAAACCAGACAGGAAAGCATACCGCCGATATGATATATAAAATGATACCCATCATTAACATAGAAAAGATTGTGAACTCAATTTCTGCAGGCGCGCCAAAAGCCCCATAGGTCTGAGAGATGTGTTTACCACTGAAATCTAAATCACTCGGAAAAATAAAAAAGAAAGCAATGGTACCGCATAAAATAGCGGCTGTGGGAACTAATGCTGAGAAAAGCAAAGCTTTTTTGTTTTTCCACAACTTAACGCTGAACTTTAATGGTGATTTGTCCGCTGTAATTTTTCTTGTAATAAATACAGCTAGGGCAGGTGTTCCCATAAATACAGCAGGGAAACTTAAAAAAGCATAAACCTCTTTTCCAGCAGGTTCAGGCAAAAGGACAGCTATTAGCCACAGGCAATAATAAACTCCAAAAACGATAGCTAAATATGTAAAAATTCTTTTTGTTTCAAGGTTGGAAATAGTTTTATTTGTTTTCATGATTTTCCTCCAAATTCGTTTTTGCACCTGCTTGTGATAAAAAAGTAAGTGCAGCTTGATGAACCATTTTGATAACTTCTTCTTTTGAAGACGTTATAACTCCCGAAGCGATAAAGCATGCAAGCCCATGGGTATAAATCATTGTATTCTGAAAAAAACTGCTGACATTCTCTTTCGGCATTTTTAAATAATCCGCAATCTGCCCGACCATATCCGCATTCGCTTTGGCATTTACCAAAACATCAAAACCGCCTGCTTGAAACTCACTCTCTCCGCTCATGTAAAGATATTTAAAGAGATTTGGTTCGTCAAATGCAAGATTTATGTAAGCCATTCCGACACCTGCAAAGGCATCCATTCCATTTTGGGCGCAAGGCCGCATTTTCTCATTCGCATAATTTAAGGCATATTCAGCTAAAGCTTTGCGAAGTCCTGCCATGCTTTCAAAATGCCATACTAAAGGCTGTGTAGAGCAACCGATTTCTTTTGATAACGTCTTAATATTAATAGCAGAATACCCATCACGGATAAGCATTTCCAATGCCGCTTGTAAAATCATCTCTTTTGAAACCTGAGTTTTTCTTGCCATTTCTTAGCACCTCTACATTCCATAAATTTATTTATATAATTATATTTATATTATAATTAAGAACTGCATTTTGTCAATGCCTCTGAATGAAAGACTGGAGGTAAGATGGACAGGAATGTTTTTTGTATCAGAATTGATGAATTTTAGACGGTCGTTTAAAATATTAAAAGATCATTTAAAACTATTAATATCTTATTGAAAAGTATTGCAATAAATTGACAATAAAATAATTATAGTATATGCTATAAAATAGTAATTCTGTAAAAGTGATGTATAATTTATAAATCTTATTTTAGGAAGAGATGATATTTTATATGCCCGCGCTGATATAGGTTCTATTTAAGTTAGTACGAAATATAAAAAAGGGCACAGACTTCGCTTGTGCCCTAGCAAAAATGCTAAAGAACTAAAGTTCTTTGCATTTATTGTTG
>RAYF01000002.1 GCA_003611745.1 bacterium D16-36
CGAACTTTCCTAATATATAAAAAAGTGGGGGATGGAATATGGGAAAAGAGGAGATATATTTTTATAAAAGTAAAATTAGGTATTTTATGCCGTTATTTGCCTTATGTGTTTCATTAGTGATTTTTTCCGGCTGTTCTAAGGGAGAGAAGGAGAGTACCAAAGCTAAGGATGGCGGGAAACAGGCTGGCCCAAAAACGGAAAAGGCAGTTGGAGGGGGAGATAAGCAAACGCTGCAGGATGAAGATATGGTTTCCTCTCCGATTGATTTTGAACAATTAGATACAATAAGCAAAGAAGAAAATGGAATTTCATATTATAATTTTCATTCGACAAAAGAGATGCCTTTACCACTTAACGAATGGGCAAAGTTAGATATTGTATCAAAGAAGGGCGCCATTGTTCCGGCATATATCCGCTTTACCAGTGTTACAAGGGATATAGATAAGTTAGAGAAGCATATGGATCAGTATTTTAAAGTAAGCGGTATAAAATCAACATTTAGTCCGCAGCCTGAAATCTCCAGTGATGAATACGTGCTAATGAAATATGATGTCCTTGTTGGAAAAGATGCTTCTTTGGAGAAGGGGGATTCTGTACCGCTATTGTCTGTCAGATTTCCGTTACAATTATATTCGACTATGAGAAGCGGGGAGTTTGGGGATGGAACGGCACAGGAAAGAGAAAATTTTGTAAGGGATGTTTCTGTTCTTAATGCGGATACGCTTTTGGATGCCGGTACTGTGGTGGAAAAAGCTGTGTTGTGCAGTGTGCCAAAAAACTATACAGCATATGGAATAACGGTTCCCTATGTGAATGCAGGGGGGACTACACAGTCTTTGTGCTTTAAACTGGAATATTAAGTCTTCGCTTTGTCGTTGTGTATGCGGGAATAAAAGTGCAGCTTCTAAACAATTAGCAGTTGGAAGCTGCACTTATTCTTATTTTAAAAGTTCTGTATCATATGCCTCTAATAAATTTCCAACAGCAATAACACCCTCCGGGACTTCCCTGCCGCTTCGGTTTACCCATATTGTATTTATTCCGGCAGATGAAGCCCCTGCCACATCACTGCCCAAAGAATCCCCGATATGTACAACCTGTCCGGCGGGCAGTCCGACGCCCGTCAATGCAAATTCAAATAATTCCTTTCTTGGCTTATATGACCTTGCGTCTTCGCTTGTAAATACCCCCATCGGTTTTAACCCATGAAATTCTATTGCTTTTAAAATATCATCCCTATCAATATTAGATACGATATAAATTGGCACCGGACAAATATCAAAAAAACGTTTGGATTCGTCAAAAATGGGCGGTTTTATCCAATGGTCAAACATCAGGTTGCTTAAGGACCAGACATTAGCAGATGAATGAAAATATTGTATTGTTTTACTTAATGACTGATATTCTAATTCTCTCTGCGTTTTAAAATGATTACTGTAAGCGGAAATAAATGATGTCTGAAATTCATTCCACCAATAGGAGGCGATTTCTGATTTATCCTTTGCTTTTCCTGTTTCAAGTATTTCTTGTGTTACCTTGCTGATTATTTCTCCGTCTTCATATACAACTGTCCCATAAAAATCCAAAAAAACTGCTTTTACCATCTTTTCTCCAACCTTTCCGTTTTTTATATATTCCCGCATGCGCAACAGCCCTAAACTGCAATAAATCTGCCGATAATTTGTTTATGCTACATCATGCACCATATCATAATAGCTTGTTGAATCCTCAATAGATTCTTTTTAAATTCATACCCAACGAAATATTTTGACTGTATTGCATCGTCAGAAACTTCTTCTCCGCGGTAAAATGGCGGGCAGGGATTTAATATGGCATTTTGGTTAGCCATATCCATTATTTCTTTTGTTATCTGGCAATCTTTAAAATCATTTAACTCTTCGCCTGAAAGGGAATCTGTGCAAATAATATCTTTTCCCCTGACTGCGGTATTTATATTATGGTATACGTTTACGCCATCCATTTCATAACCAATGCCGCAGCATTGTGACAGTGCAAATCCCATTACGTTGGACGCCTCTTTCCAAGTCAGGCCAATGTTTCCATTTTTTCCGCAAAACAAATAGTTATCGCTGATAAAGTTATCCCTTATTTTTGAAAGCGAATACATATCTGATAAAATTTCACATGGATGATTTATATCAGACATCGCATTAATAACAGGGACTTCCGAATACTTAGCAAATTCTTCAATTAACTGTATGTTTTTGTGCCGGATAATTATAATGTCCGCCCAATTGTTTAAATAACCGCAGACATCTTTTAAATCTTCTTTCTTATCCAGTGCGTCACTTGGAAATAGCACAGGTTGGCCGCCTAATAAATAAATCCCTTTTTCGAAAGTTATCCGTGTGCTGATGCTGGAAGGAGGGAAAAAAAGAACGGCAGTTTTTTCATTAAGAAAGTTTCTGTATTTTCCTATGTTGAGTTTATCTGCAATATTGAATATATCGTATACGTCATGTGATTGCAAATCAATTAATCTAGTCAAATTTTTCATTTAGAATCCCCTCGTTCCGAAATCATGTTTCTTCCCTCTGAAATAATATTGCCCGTCTCGTCTGTAATGACAGCAGTGATAGTTTTACTTCCTTCGCGTAATGATATCCATTCCAGTTCAAAATTTTTTTTCCATTGGATTGGCAAGTTACCATATTTCATAAAATTAATCGGCTCCTTCGTTTAAGATATGCTAATTATACCAGATTCGGCAGTCTTTTCCAATTGTTTCAAAAATTGATTTCTGCGGCCAAAAGTATCCAGTTGTTGTGTTTCTGCCAAAATTCGTATATAATATTTCAATGTATGAAAATACCCCGAGGTGAAAAGAATAAAAAAGAATATTAAAAAAAGAAATCACACACCCAATGCCTGCGCGCTGCTTGCATGGGGATTGATGGGAGAGCAGCGCAGAAATGAGGGCTATGGATAAGATTAGTATTATGACGGACAGCAACAGCGGAATTACGCAGAAGGAAGCGGAAGCTTTGGGAATCCGGGTGTTGCCGATGCCATTTCTGATTGATGGCGAAACATATTTTGAAGACATTAATTTCACACAGGAGGAATTCTATGGGAGATTGTCTCAGGATGTAGATATCTCCACTTCACAGCCGGCACCGGAAGCAGTGATGGATGCATGGGATGAACTGCTGCAGGAATCGGAAGGTGTTGTCTATATTCCAATGTCAAGCGGTTTATCCGGTTCCTGCCAGACTGCTAAAATGCTTGCTGAGGATTATGGCGGAAAGGTGCAGGTGGTTGACAACCAGCGCATTTCTGTAACCCAGAGGCAGTCGGTCCTGGATGCAATGGCTTTGGCGGGGAGAGGGATGACTGCAGAAGAGATTAAGGAATATCTGGAAAGGGTTAAGTTTGAGTCCAGTATCTATATCATGTTAGATACCCTGAAATATTTGAGAAAGGGCGGCAGGATTACCCCTGCTGCGGCTGCACTGGGGCAGGCGCTCCGGTTAAAGCCCGTGCTGCAGATTCAGGGGGATAAGCTGGATGCGTTTTCGATTGCCCGTACAAAGAAACAGGGGATCAGTAAGATGGTTTCGGCGATGGAGCATGATATTGCCAGCCGTTTTGGGGGCATGGAAAATATCGGTAACATTCATCTGGAAGTTGCCCACACAAATAATGAGGAGGCTGCTGTAAAGTTTGCAGCGGAAATCAAAGAGAAGTTTGGCGTGGATGAGGTAGTGGTTGCGCCGCTTTCGCTGAGTGTTTCCTGCCATATCGGCGCCGGTTCGCTGGCAATTGCTTGTTCGGTGGCGGTTTAGGTTTGGGAGGGTTTTGCCAGTAGAAACACGCCCTAAGGAAGCGCTTGAATCAGTGTTTCCTTGATAATAAGAATGCAGGGATGTTGACTTGTAAAGGAAGCGGTTGTTTTAGAAGAAAGGAATAAAGAACTGCAGGGAACAGGTTTCCGGCAGTTCCGAAAGAAAAGAGTATGGGTTATATAGATGAATTAGGGCAGAAGGCAGTACAGGCAAAGAGAAGGATTGCGTCTGCATCTACAGGTGAGAAAAATGCTGTTTTGATAAAGATAGCGCAGATATTAAGGGAAAATACAGATTTTATTTTGGAAGAAAATGAAAAGGATATTGCAGATGCAAGGCAGAATGGGATAACAGAAACGATGGTTGACAGGCTTCGCTTGACAGAAGAGAGGATAGAGGGCATTGCGGATGCCTGCCTTCAGCTGGTAAATCTGGAAGATCCCGTCGGGGAGGTTCTGGAGGGTTCCGTGCGTCCGAATGGAATGAGGATTACAAAGGTAAGGGTGCCGCTCGGCGTGGCAGGCATTATATATGAATCCCGTCCGAATGTTACAGTAGATGCAGCGGCATTATGTATTAAAAGTGGAAATGCAGCAGTTTTGCGCGGCGGCAAAGAGGCAATTCATTCTAACAAAGTATTGATGGGGCTTATGCAGCAGGCATTGAGGGAATGCGGCTTTGCAGGCGAAACTGTCCAGCTCGTGGAAGATACTTCCAGAGAGGTTGCAACGGAGATGATGCGGGCAAATGAATATATTGATGTGCTGATTCCGCGCGGCGGCGCAGGGCTGATTCAGGCAATTGTAAAAAATGCGACTGTTCCGGTGATTGAAACGGGAACGGGGAATTGTCATTTGTATGTAGACGAGACAGCAGATTTAGCCATGGCAGTTTCTATTGCTGACAATGGAAAGACACAGCGGCCAAGCGTCTGCAATGCGCTTGAGACGTGTCTTGTACACAGCAGTATAGCGAAGAAATTTTTGCCGGAGCTTGCGAAGGCATTTGAGGCCCATCAGGTAGAAATACGCGGCTGTGAAAGGACAAAGGAGATTCTTGGCGAGAGTGTAGTGCTGGCAGCGGAGGAGGATTATGCAACAGAATTTTTGGACTATATTATGTCTATTAAGGTAGTTGATTCTATAGACGAGGCGATTGAGCATATCCGAAAATATTCTACAGGCCATTCTGAGTGTATTGTGACAAATGATTATAATCATGCAGAGCAGTTCCAGAAGGAAGTCGACTCAGCATGCGTCTATGTAAACTGCTCTACCCGCTTTACGGACGGCGGTGAGTTTGGGCTTGGGGCGGAGATTGGCATCTCTACCCAGAAGCTGCATGTCCGGGGGCCGATGGGCTTAAAGGAACTAACAACACAAAAGTATTTGATTAATGGAACCGGGCAGATCCGGTAAAGAAAGGATTGCAGTTATGAGTTTACATACAACACTGCAGGGGGACCGCATCCAGATTGCGCTTTTTGGGAAGCGGAATGCGGGGAAATCCAGTGTCATCAACGCAGTTACAGGCCAGCAGCTTGCAATTGTTTCGGAGGTAAAGGGAACGACGACAGATCCGGTGTCAAAGGCAATGGAGCTGCTTCCTCTCGGCCCGTGCATGTTTATTGATACACCAGGCTTAGATGATGAGGGGGAACTGGGGGAGAAACGTGTGGAGAGGGCAATGCAGGTCTTGAATAGGACGGATATTGCCCTTGTTGTGATAGATATTAATACGGTTGAAGAAGAAGACTTGGAGTCTGTGAGGGGGCTTCCGCCCAAAGAAATGGAGATTATCAGCCTGATAGAAGAGAAAAAAATCCCCTATGTGATTGTACTGAATCAGGCAGACCGCATGGAAGATACAGCCTCGGAGGAGATTAGAAACCAGATTGCTATGAAAAATGGTACCGTGCCGGCTGTCGTGGTGAGCAGTAAGACAGGAGATGGATTGGAGGAATTGAAGGATACCCTGATCCGTCTGGCTCCCGATGCAGATGCGAAGCTTCATATTGTTGGTGATTTGATAGAGGAGGGCGATATAATTCTGCTGGTTGTGCCGGTAGATTCGGCAGCCCCAAAGGGGCGCCTGATTATGCCGCAGCAGCAGGTGATACGTGATATACTGGATAACCAGGCAATTGCCATTGTGGTACAGGTACCGCAGCTGCCTAAGGCTTTAGAGGATTTTCAGGATAGGATTAAGATGGTGATAACAGATTCGCAGGTATTTAAAGAGGTGTCTGCTATTTTGCCGGAGTCTATGCTTCTCACGTCCTTTTCAATCCTTTTTGCGCGGCACAAGGGGAACCTGCTAAAGCTTGTGGAGGGCGTCAGGACGGTGGACCGCCTGAAAGATGGGGATAGAGTTTTGGTTGCGGAGGGCTGTACGCACAGGAGGCAGTGTGAAGATATAGGGACGGTGAAGATACCGCGCTGGCTGAAGGAACATACAGGGAAGGATTTGGTGATTGAGACGTGCAGCGGAATGGAGTTTCCGGCAGACCTGTCCAAATACAGCCTGATTATCCACTGTGGTGGGTGCACGCTTCATGAAAAGGAGATGAAGCACCGTATTTTCCGTGCCGGGCAGCAGCAGGTTCCGATTGTCAATTATGGGATTTTTATTGCTTATGTGAATGGCATTCTGGAAAGGAGCGTTGAAGTTTTTCCGGATATACGCTAGTATAATCCGATTTAATCACCAAAAATATAGTTGATTGAGGTGAGGTAAAGGGATTTCAGACGGATTAATGGAATTGTTAGAGGGTGCTGCAAGGGATCAGGGATATCGTTATCTGATTTTGGAATCTGGTGAACCGCTTGTTGCAGCAATGGCATTATATAGAAAAATCGGATATGCAATCATTTCGAACTATGGTCAATATAAGGATATGCCTGATTCCATTTGTATAAAAAAGGAGTTGTAAATTTACAGTTTTTAGAAGGGATGAGATAATTGCAAAAAATATACGTATGGGAACCTTGGTTTTTCATGTTCTTTGGGGTGTTTCATTTACATAGGAGATTGATTGACAGAACATCTTATGCTGATTTTTGGATTGGAATATTAGAGAATAAAGGCATGTTTTATTTTGTTCTGATGGGTATTTTGGCATTTCTTTGCATATGTGGAATAGTGCTATTTTGTAAGAATATAAAAAATAATTATTGGTGGCGATGGATATACATTTTCGGTGGTGGATATTTATTGTTTGATTTATTTGCAATAGCAATCGACTTGAAAGTATGGAATGATTTATTATTGTTTATGTTTGATGTTAATTCTTCGTACTGGAACATAGTGTGGGGATTCTTTATTTTATTAGGTGCATTTGTGTTTTGTTTGGGTGTGAAATTGTTAAAACAAAGTAAAGTGCAAATTTGAAATTTGTTTTTATGAGTTTGAATTAGGACGGAGGAATGTGATTTTGATAAAAAAAGCACAGAAAGAAGATTTGGAAGAAATACTTAAATTACAATATTTGGCTTATCAAAGTGAAGCTAAACTTTTTGGTAATATGGATATTCCGCCTTTAAAGCAAACGATAGAAGAAGTGTATGATGAATTTCAAAAAGGAGCTATTCTAAAGGCAGTAGGTGACGGAGGGGTCATTATAGGTTCTGTTAGAGCATTTTGCGATAGCGGAACGGTTTATATTGGTAAATTGATGGTGCATCCATCAAAGCAGGGACAAGGGATAGGAACGCAGCTTTTACTCGAAATGGAAAAGCAATATCCGAACCAAAGATACGAGTTGTTTACCAGTACTAGGAGTGAAAAGAATATAGCATTGTATCAGAAACTTGGCTATAAAATTTTTGACGAGGAACAGGTTACAGAGGAATTGAGGTTTGTGTATATGGAGAAAGGATAAAGCTGTGGAAAAGTGCTGAAATCATAGGAGTGGACTTGTCAAAGGAAATGTTGAAAAAAGCAAAGGAGATTTTGCCGACAGTTACATTTATACAAAGAGATTGCAGTAAACCGCTTTTCGATATGGGAACATTTGATTTGATATTTTCTAATGCCTTTGTGAAATGGCTGTCAAATCAGGAAGACTTTATATCAAATACGTTTTTCACGTTGAATGAAAACGGAATTTTTGCGGCACAGATACCGTTATTTGAGGAAATGTCAGCAAATCAATGTATTATAAAAGCAGAAAAAATATTTGCTGATAAATTTAAAGGTATCGAAGAAGATAAATACGTTCTACATTCCGCATCAGAATACTATGACATGATAGCAAAATCTACAGATAAAATTGAAATGTGGATAACCGATTATTGCCATGAGATGGACAATCATGGAAAAATTCTTGAATTTCTAAAGGGAGCAGCATTGCGTCCATATATAGAACGGCTGAATGGGGAAGAGCAGAAATTGTTTATGGATGGGGTGATGAAGAATTTAGAGATAGAATATCAGTATCAGGCAAATGGAAAGATATTATTTCCGTTTAAGAGACTTTTTTTGGGTGGACAAAAATGAGTGCTAACAAAGGGAATGATATGGATATTATTTTACAATAGGGAAAACGGTTATATCAATATTTTAAAATAAAGGTTTTCTTTGTTTTGACGAAAAATGTAAGTTTTTGCTTTCGTGCAGAGAAAATATATGATAAAATGAGTAAGGACTTAGAAAGTAAGGATTTGGAGGGTTAACTTTATGGCAAATACCTACAAAGTTATAGATGAACAGACATGGGAAAGGGCTATGTACTGTATGATTTTTAGAAACAGTGTTGAGCCTGCATTTTGCGTGACTTTTGATGCTGATATCACAAATTTTTTGCAACAGATTAGAAAACAAAATTTTTCCTTTACACTTGCGTTTGTATATGCGGTATCTAAATGTGCAAATGAAATTGAAGCATTTCGTTATCGTTTTTTAGATGGTAATATCGTTTTATTTGATAAAATTGATACTGCTTTTACATATTTGAATAAAGATACAGAGCTATTTAAGGTAGTTAATGTGCCCATGCAGGACACGATGAATGAATATGTGGAATTGGCAGCACAAACGGCAGAAGGGCAAAAAGAATACTTTACAGGGTCGCTTGGTAATGATGTATTTCAAAGTTCTCCTATGCCTTGGGTAACATATACACATATTTCCCATACCAATTCGGGTAAGATGGATAATGCAACACCTTTGTTTGATTGGGGGGAATATTACGAGAAGGATGGGCGGGGTATTATGCCTGTGTCAGTTCAGGCACACCATTCTTTTGTAGATGGCATACATATCGGGAAATTTGCAGATAAATTGCAGAAATATTTGGATGAATTGTAGGGAATATACGGGTGCTACAAAGTCTGAATAGTACTCGCACTGGAGGTGTGAGATTTGGAGAGGTTGTGTGGATGAGGATAAGGAACTAGGAGGAAATGCTTAGGGGGTTACATATTATGAAGTTAAAGAATTGATTTGTAGACTGTTTGGATATAGAGACATTGAAATAAATGATGATGACATATCTGTAGTTATGCGAAATAGACGTTTGTCTGATTTTGAATATAGTTTTGAAATAAAAAATCAAGAACTTAAAGAAATATATGATAGAATATGTCAAGTAAATGGTAACGGATTGGAGATACTTACAGGGCATAGATATGAGGTTGCAATAGATGTTGATTATCCAATGATGAGAAGACAAGAATTTCCGATTTTATCGAACGATGAGGAAAATCATATTAAATATGAAATTGGGTTTTGTTCAATCGAATATTGTATATATCTTCTATGCATGATTATAGAAAAAAGCCATCAGGAAAATAAAAGAAGAGTTGTTTTGCCTATGAAATTACGTCGTGTAATCGATAGTCGTTTTATCATGGAGGAAAATGAGGAACTAGATTGGAAAAAAGTTTTAACTCAAGGACTTAGAGAGCTTTCTATTAAAATATATGATGAAAATGCTAATAATATTGAAAAATTTCGGATAAAAAAATAGCATATATTTTTGAATTTATGTATAAGACGGAAAGAGCAGTGCTAGAATATACTGATTTAGAAGATATGTTTCCAATTAGGGGATTTCAACGGAATATAGTAGATATTGCAACTGTAGAAACAATTCCGCATAGGGAATATATAAATGATGTGGTTGATTATTATAGATTGGCATTTTCGTCAACAGATCCATATATTAAATTTATATCTTTTTATCATGTCATGGAATACTTCTATGATGAAGTATTTAAGAAAAAGATTGTTGCAGACTTAATGGGAAAAATTACGCATCCAGATTTCTCATATAAAAATGAGGATAAAGTGTATGAAATAGCAACATTTGTGAAAAATAGAATGCGTATGAATGATGAATCAGGACAGGGAGATGAGTTGGAATCGTTAAAGTATGTTTTAAAAGAATATATAAACATTGAACAGTTGAAAGAGAAATTAAAACAAATAGATTTAGAGTCCATACTTTATTATCAGAATAACAAAGTATCATTTTGTAAAGCACCGACTATATCTTGGAACGATGTAGAAGGAGTATATACTCAAATTGCAAAGCGTATTTATTTTACTAGAAATGCACTTATTCATAGTAAAAGTGGAAAAAATAGAGAAAGATATAGACCATATAAAGATGAGAAATCGCTTCAGAAAGAAATTCCGCTTGTTAGAGTTATTGCTGAAATGATAATCATTAATTCAAGTAGAATAGTATGATTTTTAAGAGAGTTAAGTCATGTCAGAAAAAAGAGAGATTGTTGAAAAATTCATTTGTTTAAGGTATTATTTGAGATATAAGAGTAGATTTTTTAATAAGGGGAATGCTGATAGAGAACGGAAAGGACTGATTTTATGGCTGTGGTATTAAAAGAAGATTACCAGAGAGCTTTGGATGAACAGAAAAAAGAAGTTCAAAAGCTCGTAATGGCTGGATTAGAACAGATAAAAGAGGGAAAGACAAAAGACTTTAATACTGTTTGTGACAGATTGGAGAAGAAATACAGAGATGAAGCAATATCAAATTAAAATTACGGAGTTGGCGGAGGAAGATTTAGAAAATGCTGGCGATTATATTGCTTATGAATTGAAAAATCTGTCTGCCGCTGAAAATACAGTGAGAGGGATTCGTGCAAAGATAAATTCGTTGGTAAACTTTCCGGAGCGAAACGAATTGGACGAAGATGAGTTGCTTGCTGGATTGGGTGTCCGAAAAGATTATTATCGCAATTACAAGATTTATTATGTGATAGAGGGAGACACCATTTACATAGTTAGAATTTTGCATATGTTGGTTGATAGTAAAGCGTGGCTGTATCGGACATTCGGATTGTAAAAGTGAATGATACCATGTGATACCTGTTTGATGTCAAACTCAAAATAATATGGAGAATATGCGAAATAAGTGGTATAAAATAGTAGGAAATACGCCAGAAAGATTAACAAATAAGTTAATTGCTAGGGAGTTACACTAGTCTATGGGGAAGCAGGGCAGGCCGGGATGTTGAGATGGCTAATTTTGAATTAGTTAAGTAGTTCCTTAGCATCTTAAAAAGGAATGGAGGGGCAGATGATATCCTATGATACAGTGTACACAGGAGGAAGTGGTGAAATTGTTGAAAAGAAATCGCGTTTTATCGCGCAGGTTTTTCCTGTGGAAACAGAGGAGGAAGTACTGCAGATTCTGGAAGAGACTAGAAAGAAATACTGGGATGCCAGACATAACTGCTATGCGTTTGTTCTGGGAGCCGGGGGGGAGATTACCAGATGCAGTGATGACGGTGAGCCTTCCGGCACGGCGGGAAGGCCGATTTTGGAGGTGCTGACAGGCAGGAGGCTGAGAAATGTGCTGGTTATTGTGACTAGATATTTCGGGGGGACACTGCTTGGAACGGGCGGGCTGGTCCGTGCGTATTCGCAGTCGGCACAGGCAGGGATTGCTGCCAGCCGGGTTATTACAAAGCAGGCGGGATGCCTTTTGACGGTAGATACGGATTACAATGGGATTGGGAAGCTGCAGTATCTGGCGGCGCAGTCGGGGCTTGCGGTGCTTGATACGGTTTATACAGAAAGTGTGCAAATGAAGGTTTTGGTGCCGACGGAATTGTGCGGCAGTGTGCAGAAGGAGATTACGGAGGCGACATCAGGGCAGGCAGGAATCAGTCAGGATGAGGCGGAGGTTTATTTTGCCTGTATAGATAAAGAGATTGTGGTATTTGATGCATAGGGGCTGCATTTGTTTGTTTTTTGTTGGCTGTTTTTATGTATTGGCGAAACTGACGTGCTCTGGATTTCTTCGCACGCTCTTTGCGTGGGACGCTTTCGCTCATGCTCAGACGCAGCGGTACATAGGTTTGCTTGGGCGCGGCAGCGCTTCCAGCGCCCTCAGATGCCAAAAAGGCTGCCTGCAAGCGAGCTTGCGCCATCCTTTCCGTCATTCTGAGAGGTACTTCGTACCTCTGCCGCTGCCCAAAAGACGCAAACCAAGTACCGGCGTCTTCGAATGCCCTTGCAAAGAGGTGCGTTCGAAATCTTTAGCACTGGCTGTGGGGGATGGGACGGCACAGATTAGAATTGTAGATAATGAGAATTTGTTGGTGGAAAATTGTAAATTAGTAAAAATATATAACAATAAATTATATTTTATGCAGTAAGCGTTCAAGTTTTTCTCAGTCTTCCGTCCCAACATGTCCTTCAACAGCCCAAAATGTTGAAGGTTTTTTGTAGGCAGTTTCGTTTTATTAAGAGAGAGGAGTTACATGGACTTATTTGATTATATGAGGGAACAAAATCAGGAGCAGGAATCGCCGCTTGCGTCCAGGCTGCGCCCGGCTACGCTTGATGAGGTGGTGGGGCAGGAGCATATTATTGGCAGGGACAAGCTTCTGTACCGGGCGATTCAGGCAGATAAACTAAGTTCTATTTTGTTTTACGGCCCGCCGGGGACTGGAAAGACGACACTGGCCAAAGTGATTGCCAATACCACAAGCGCTGCATTTTTGCAGATTAATGCGACTTCTGCCGGCAAGAAGGATATGGAGGAGGTTGTGCAGAAGGCAAAGGACAATGCTGGGATGTACAGCCGGAAGACGATTCTGTTTGTAGATGAGATTCATCGGTTTAACAAGGGCCAGCAGGATTACCTGCTTCCTTTTGTGGAGGATGGGACAATTGTCTTGATAGGGGCCACAACGGAGAACCCATATTTTGAGGTGAATGGGGCGCTTCTCTCGCGGTCTATTATTTTTGAACTGTATCCATTGTCAAAAGAAAATATTAAGGCATTGCTTATGCGGGCGGTAACTGACAGGGAAAAGGGGCTTGGCTCCTATCAGGCGCAAATTACTGAGGATGCACTTGAATTTCTTGCAGAAATTTCTGATGGCGATGCCAGAATGGCACTCAATGCAATTGAGCTTGGGGTGCTGACAACTCCAAGAAATGAAGAGGGGATTATACTGATTACAAAGGAGACTGCAGCAGAGTGCATCCAGAAGAGGGCGGTGCGTTATGACAATACAGGGGATAACCATTATGACACGATTTCCGCATTTATTAAGAGCATGAGGGGATCTGACCCGGATGCAGCAGTGTATTATCTGGCGAGGATGCTTTATGCTGGTGAAGATATAAAATTTATTGCGAGGCGTATTATGATTTGTGCGGCGGAGGATGTCTCAAACGCTGATCCGATGGCACTTGTTGTTGCTACCAGCGCATCACAGGCGGTGGAACGGATTGGAATGCCGGAGGCACAGATTATTCTGGCGCAGGCTGCCAGCTATGTTGCCAGCGCTCCCAAGAGTAATTCTGCGGTTACAGCAATCGGGGAGGCTATGGAAGCTGTAAAAAATGAACATATCACATCCATTCCCGCACACCTGCAGGATGCACATTATAAAAGCGCAGGCAGGCTTGGGCATGGGATTGGCTATCTGTATGCACATGATTATCCGGGGCATTATGTAAAACAGCAGTACCTGCCGGATGAACTTGTGGGCAGGAAGTTTTACCGGCCGACGGAAAACGGGCATGAGAAGCAGATAAAAAAATATTTAGAGTGGTGTGAAAATCAGGGGAGGCAAGTTTGAAAGTTTCTTTCAAACTACTTAGGAAGGCAGGGCATAGGAATGAAAAAGGTAAAGAGAATACTAGCGATGGCAGGGGTTATTCTATTAGCAGGGCTTTATGTGGCGGCGTTTGTTTCGGCTATACTGGCAAAGCCTGCTGCGGATGGATTTTTTAAAGCAAGCCTGCTTGCAACTATTATAGTGCCGCTGTTGATTTATGTATATACGTTGATTTATAAGCTGATATTTGGCAAAAATTTAGAAGAGGAATGATACGGCAATTGCCAGAGAATGAAAGGCGCTGTAAGCGCGAAACATTGCATTCGCAATAATTTTGCTATTTAGCATGGAGTGGACAGCAACCTGTTATCTTAAAGTTTTCTTAGCAAATGCTAAGAAGGGATGTAACGTAAAGGATTATGTGATATACTAGAGCGTGTCTGAAAATTAAATTTTGGTTTACCTGCTGCGGATAGCGCAGCATTGCATTGATAATGGGAATGAGGGGGAAGATGAAGAGAGGTAAGACAGGATTCTGCCTGTGGTATGAGAAGACAATTGGCAAAATAATACCTAAATATGGTTTTTTTTCGGTTATTTTTTGCTTTGTGTTTAACTCGTTGATTTATACAGGCCTGCAGATTTTGATGAAAGAGGCAAGGCATTTTGATTTGACGCTGCCGCTTGACCGGGCAATACCGTTTCAGCCGGGATGGTCGTTTGTTTATCTGGGATGCTTTCTTTTCTGGGCAGTCAACTATATTTTGATAACCAGGCAGGGAAAAGAGGGCTGGTACCAGTTTGCTGTGGGGGATTATCTTTCACGTATCGTCTGCGGGATATTCTTTATCCTTCTGCCAACTACGAATATAAGGCCAGAGGTATCAGGCGATGGGCTGCCGGAGATACTGATGCAGTTTATTTATTGGATTGATGCGCCGACCAACCTCTTCCCGTCTATACATTGTCTGGTAAGCTGGCTTTGCTTTGTGGGGGTCAGGGGGAAGAGCTATATACCGAAATGGTATCAGGTATTTTCCTGTGTTTTTGCCATTGCGGTCTTTGCTTCGACACTGTTTACCAAACAGCATTTTGTTGTAGACGTTATTGCAGGGGTTATTTTTGCGGAAATTTGCTATTATGTTGGGCATCATACAAAATATTACCAGTGGGTCTTGAAAATATTTGACAGAATAAATGAAAAAGTGTTTGGAGACGAGTGGGATGAAGAATAAAAAAACAATCTTAAATTTACTTTTTTTGTTGCTGGTGTTTGCACTGACATTATATTATGTATTCCACGGGGAAGATATGGGGGCACTGGCGGCTTATCTCAAGCAGGCGGATGTCCGTTACTGGATTGCGGGGACTGTCTTGGTGGTTATATTTATCCTAAGTGAGTCTGTTATCATATATTATATGATGCGCTCCGTAGGGCAGCCGGTCATTTTAACCCATTGCTTTTTGTATTCCTTTGTAGGGTTTTTCTTTAGTGCAATCACTCCGTCAGCGACGGGGGGGCAGCCGGCACAGCTCTATTTTATGAAAAAAGACAGGCTTTCTATCTCGATTTCGACGCTGATTTTAATGGTAGTTACGATTACCTATAAAGCAGTTTTGGTAGTCATGGGGCTGGCTGTCGTTATTTTCCGCCCGCCTGTTATTATGCGGTATCTGAACCCGGTAATTGGCTGGTGTTACCTTGGCGTTGCGCTGAACGTATTTTGTGTGGCATTTATGATGATACTGGTTTTTCATCCGACATTGGCAGAGAATATTCTGGTCAGTCTGATAAAGGTATTTTGCAGGATTACCCATTCCAAGAAGGAGAAAAGATGGATCCAGAGAATCAGCGGCGCTATGGAGAAATACCGCTCCGTTGCAGATTATCTGCGGAAAAATAAAAGGGTAATCGTGAATGTACTGCTGATTACCTTTGTCCAGAGGATTATATGGTTTTTTATTACATACCTCGTGTATCTTTCTTTCTCACTGCAGGGCGTGGATCCCGTTACGATTACGACGCTGCAGGGAATGATATCGGTTTCTGTAGATATGCTTCCGCTTCCGGGCGGGATGGGAATGAGCGAGACATTGTTCCTGGCCATCTTCCGCCCAATCTGCGGGAAGGATTTTGTGCTGCCAGTTATGGTGGTCAGCCGTGGGATCAGCTACTATACGCAGCTTATTATTAGTGCTATAATGACAGGAGCAGCTTATCTTACAATAGGAGGGGCAGGAAGAAAAGATGGATAAGAAGAAAAAGTTGATTGGATTTTATGATTATACAGTTGTTTTGACATATATCGGCCTGTCAATATCAGTGATTGGCATGACACAGGCAATCGCGGGGAAATTCCGCAGTGCAATCGTCTGTCTCGCACTGTCAGGCCTCTGCGATATGTTTGACGGTAAGATTGCCCGCAGCAAGAAAAACCGGACGGACGAGGAAAAGCTGTTTGGGATGCAGATTGATTCCCTCTGTGATGTAGTCTGTTTTGGCGTGTTTCCGGCAATGGTCTGTTGGCTTCTGGGTGTCAGAGGGCCGGTGGGCTGGCTGTTAATCTGTTTTTACTGTATCTGTTCTGTAATCAGGCTGGCATTTTTTAATGTCCTTGAGACAAAGCGGCAGCAGCAGGAGGATGGCGCAAATAAATATTATCATGGACTGCCTATTACCTCTATGGCGATTGTGCTGCCATTGGTATTTATGCTGCAGGTGTTTGTCAGCAATGCAACATTTATTGTGGCATTACACATTTCCCTTGCTGTGGTAGGCCTGCTGTTTGTGGTGGACTTTAAGCTGAAAAAGCCGAATAATACATTACTGACAATTTTAGTTATCCTTGTAGCGGCTGCAGTCGTAATTACAATTTTGTTCTCGAATTTCAGGGTTCCGAAATGGAATTTTCCTAAAGCTGGATTATCAGACTGGCTTAGAAACCAGTTGTTTGATTAGATATTCTAGTATAATCCAATTTAATTAACCGTACTTTTTGGTAATTAAATTGGGTTATACTAAAAGCGATTGTGAGAGTGCGTAGCACGAAACAATCAGCTTTGACGGTGCTGCTGAAAGTGGCATGTCAGTTTTATAGAAGAAAGGAGTCGCGGAGAATATGGATAGCAAGGACAGAGAGGGAAATATTGTTCCGGATGGGGGGAAACAGGGTAAGATTTTAAATGCCCTGTATGGGACGAGGGCAGGCAGGCAGGCGTTAAAAGTGCTGGTACAGCCTGCTGTATCAAAAGCAGGAAGCCGTCTTCTGGATTCCCGTATTTCTACATGCTGTATTTCACCCTTTATTGAGAAAAACGGTATTGTGATGGAGGAGTATGAAGACGAGGATTACGAAAGCTATAATCAGTTTTTTACACGGAGAATCAAAGAGGGAAGAAGGGAATTCGCGGAGGAAGAGAATTTACTGTGCGCTCCCTGTGACAGCCGCCTCAGCGTCTATCCAATCAGGGAAGGCGGGGTTTTCACGATTAAGAATACACAATACACTATGGAACGTCTGGTGAAAAACCATTCTCTTGCTGAAAAATATTTGGGCGGCATGTTATGTGTTTTCCGCCTGACAGTAGCGGATTACCATCATTACTGTTATGTGGACGAAGGGATAAAGACGAAAAATTACCGTATTCCAGGGGTGTTCCATACAGTCAACCCTGTTGCGAATGACCAGTGCCATGTTTATACAGAAAACACTAGGGAATTTTCGATTCTAAAGAGCAGGAATTTTGGCAATATACTGATGATGGAGGTTGGCGCGATGTTTGTGGGGAAGATTGTCAACCACCATGAGAAATGCGCAGTGAAAAGAGGCATGGAAAAAGGATTTTTTGAATTTGGCGGCTCTACCGTGATTCTCGCGTTTCAGGAAGGCAGGGTGGGGATTGATAAGGATATTACTGCTAATATGCAGGAGGGGTACGAGACGATTGTAAAGATGGGGGAAGTGATTGGCAGGAGGCAGGATGGACACACCGATTGTTGATTTTGTGAAAAAATATATTAAGAGCGATATGGCAAGATTTCACATGCCCGGACATAAAGGGCATGTGTTTTTTGGATGTGAGCCTTTTGACATTACGGAGGTCAAAGGGGCAGATGTGCTGCGCGGCAGTGAAGGGATTATAAAGGAAAGCCAGAAAAATGCTGCTGCGCTTTTTGGAAGCGGGGCGTCCTTTTATTCCACAGAAGGCTCAACATTATGCATCAAAGCAATGCTTGCTATCCTTAAAATAGCGCATGGAAGGCATTTAGGGGCGGGACGTCCTTTTATCCTTGCGGCCAGAAATGTACACCGCAGTATGATGGATGCCTGTGCGCTGTTAGATTTTGATATCCGTTTTTTAGCGTCGGAGAGCAGTATGGGCATCTGTAGCAGCGTCTTGCGTGCGGAAGTATTGGAGGAGGTATTGCGTTTCAGCAATGTGCTGCCGCTTGGGGTCTATGTTACCTCGCCGGATTATCTTGGGCAGATAGCTGATATCGCCGGTTTATCCAAAGTTTGCGGCAGATGGGGGATTCCACTTATAGTGGATAATGCCCACGGCGCCTATCTGCATTTTCTGGAAAAAGAGATGCACCCAATGGATTTAGGGGCGGCGATGTGCTGCGATTCTGCGCACAAGACGCTCCCGGCGCTGACAGGAGCTGCTTACCTTCATATCCACAAGGATTATATGAAGCAGTTTGCGCCATATGCAGAACAGGCACTGTCCCTTTTTAGCTCGACCAGTCCCTCGTACCTGCTGCTGCAGTCACTTGATTTGTGCAATGCCTATCTGGCTGGGGAGTACAGGGGGAAGCTGGGGGAGGTTGTGGGGATGCTCGGCAGGCTAAAGGATAAGATGCACCGTATTGGGATCAGCGTCAGGGAGTCGGAGCCGCTTAAGATTGTGCTGGATACTGCAGAGTGTGGTTATTTTGGCGGGGAAATCGCGGAGGAAATGCGAGAGTATGGCATAGAGTGTGAGTATGCGGACCAGCAGAATGTTGTGTTGATGGCAGCAGCGGAAAACAGCGCAAAGGATTGGGAGCGGCTGCTTTTGTGGGCAGAACATACAAGGTTGGTGCATAGTAAAAAGGAACCGCTTATGCCCCCTTCCACAAAAGGTAGGGCGGCAGAGCAGGTGCTCTCTGTCAGGGAAGCTGTTTTTGCGCAAAGTGAACTTGTGCCAGCAAGGGAGTCGGTAAACCGCATCTGCGCCGCGGGGGTGGTATCCTGCCCTCCGGCAATCCCGATAGCAGTCAGCGGGGAGAGGATTACGGAAGGGATGGCGGAGCTGTTTTTGGAATTTGGAATCGAAAAAGTTTGTGTAATCAGGCAGGAGGGGTTGTAATGTAAATCCGCAGTTGTTATACTGAAACAGTAAAAAATTGTCAGGTGGGCGGCTGTTTATTAGGAATAGAAAAGGAATAAACGTTTGGCAGCTGCTGATGCATGCAGGAAAGAGGAGAAATTATATGGGCATAGTTAGAGAAGAATTTGGGAAAACAAAAAATAATGAGGCAGTTACAAAGTTTACACTGGAAAACAAGAATGGAGTCAAGGTTTCTATTTTGGATTTAGGGGCGGTGATTACAAATATTTTGGTGCCGGACAGGGATGGCGTTTTTGAAGATATTTGTCTGGGCTATGACAATGTCCCGGCTTACGAGCAAAATAGGCCAGCATTTGGCGCTGTTCTTGGAAGGGTTGCCAACCGTATTGCAGGCGCTGTTTTTGAACTAAACGGAAAGAAGTATACATTAGATCAGAATGATGCCACGAACTGCCTGCACGGGGGGCTTTTTAAATATGAACACTGCATGTATGAAACGGAATGTTCAGAGGAAGAGGACGCCCAGAGTGTTTC
Organism: bacterium D16-36; assembly: GCA_003611745.1. Classification (GTDB taxonomy): domain Bacteria; phylum Bacillota; class Clostridia; order Lachnospirales; family Lachnospiraceae; genus Butyribacter. Next base: position 19,718 of record RAYF01000002.1, read on the forward strand.
TTTTACCAGGCTGAGCAGGGATATGGAGCAGGGATTTCCGGGAAATGTAACGATAACGGTAACGTATACTTTAAATGATGCGAATGAGCTGATGCTTGAATATTATGCTGTATCGGATGAAGATACTGTGATTAATCTGACGAATCATTGCTATTTTAATATTGGAAAGGGCGGCCACAGATGCAAAGATGTTTATGGCCAGGACCTGCAGATTTTTGCAGATTATTATACTCCGGTCAATGACATTTTGGTTCCAACAGGGGAAATCCGCCCAGTGGCGGGGACAGCGCTTGATTTTAGGGAACCGCATAAGATTGGTTCCCGCATGGGCGAAGCTGCTAAGGATGACAGCACGGTAGAGGGGTATGATAATAATTTTGTGTTAAATGCAAAGGAAGAGGGCGAAGTGGTAAAAGCTGTGGTATATAGTGATGAAACGACAGGAAGGGTGATGGAAGTATTTACAGATTTTCCGGCGATGCAGGTTTATGCATCAGTAGTTTTGGATGATGCAGGAGGAAAAGAGGGTATGCATTACGGGAAGGGGAGCGGAATCTGCTTTGAGACGCAGAATTATCCAAACGCTGTAAATACGCCGGAATTCCCAAGCGCTGTGCTGAAAGCCGGAGAGGAATACAGCAGGGTGGCAATCTTCCGTTTTGATGTGATGGAGTAAATACATTTTTTGAGAGTGCGTGGAAATTGAGAAAGGATGAGTAGGGGGATGGATGCTGAAAGGAATAAATCAGTTCTTGTAGTGGATGACAATGACACGAATCTTCTGATTCTGACTACTATGCTTGGACGGCTGGGCTTTACTGTTGACGAGGCGAAGTCGGGGATGGATGCGATCAGCCATACATGCAGGAAGACATATGATTTGATTTTTATGGATCACCTGATGCCGGAGATGGATGGCGTGGAGACGGTAAAACAGATTTTCTTTCTTTCCAGTGGGGAAAAACGTCCGACGGTAATCGGTGTATCTGCAACAATTGATAAAGAAGTGTCAGATGCATTTTTAAGTGTTGGCGTCGGAGAGCTCTTAGAAAAACCAGTTACGATGGATAAGCTGGAGGAAAAACTGCGCTCCCTTGGTGTGTTTGGTGATGATGGGATAAAAGGTGCACAGGACGGGGTGGGCGGTGATATTGGCGGCATTCTATCTGAAGTGCAGGGATTGGATTATAAAAAGGGTCTGGATATGATGGCCGGAAGTGTGGATAACTATATGAAAGTTCTGTCTGTCTGCATTAAGAATATCATGGACAATTATAACTCTATTGAAATGTTAAAGGAGAACGCCGGACCGGAATCTTTTGCGCTGTATTTCCACAGCCTGAAGGGGATTTTTCTGAATATTGGCGCTGATGTTATGGCCCGGAAGTCTAAGGGGTTTGAAATGGCTGCAAAGGAGGGGCGGATGCCGGAAATTAATGCCGGGCTGGAGCCTTATCTGCAGGAAGTGCTTTCCTTTCAGAAAGCTTTAAAGGCCGCATATGGGCAGTACAGTGCCAGCCAGGATAAGAAGGTGCAGGGGAAAGAGGTTTCTGACTCAGAATTTGTGCGTGATCTGGAGCAGTTAAGGCAGCATATAGAAGATTTTGAATATATGGAAATTACAGAAATGCTGGAAAAAATGCAGTCAGCCAGCCAAGGGGCAAAGGAAGAAAAATTAGAAAAAATTGCCGCAGCGATTCAGGATTTTGAGTACGATGAGGCATTGCGGCTGGCTGATGCGCTGAGGGAAGAACTGTAGGGATATACAGGGTCTTGGGAACTGTATATAAATTATTTAAAAGTTATTTACAGTTCCCTAGCGGTTGGTTGGTGCAGGGCTAAATTAACTTAAGATGCTTCATTGCGCGGCAGATGCCATCGTCCGTCACGGAATCTGTTATGTAATCTGCTATGCTAAAAAGCTTTTTATCACTGTTGCCCATTGCTATGCTGTAGGCAGCATAGTCTAGCATCGGCAGATCATTTGTGCTGTCGCCGACAGCAATGGTATCCTCATGTGGAATCTGGAAGTAAGATTCCAGATAGGCAATCCCGCTTGCTTTTGAAAAGCCGGCGGGTACTATTTCGTAAAATCCGCTTCCGCGGTCAATAAAGGTCAGCCTGTCTTTTAACGCAGCATAAAATGTATCGAATTTATGTTTTTTTCCAAGGCAGATGCAGAATTTGTCAAAAGAAAGGTTTTTTGCTTTTTCTGGCGGCACGATGCTGATAGTATCAGGGAGCAGTACCAAATGTTCTTTTTTAAATTCGCCAATGCGTGTCTGGTAGGGTTCTGAACTGTAGTATATATTTTTAGTGCCCTCCAGTACCCATTCAAGATGGCAGGCAGGGAGCAGTTCCAGAATTTCATTGCCCATGGCGGCAGGTATCGTATGGGAAAAAAGTTCCCTGCCCTGGTAGCTGATATATGTTCCGCAGCCGCAGACATAGCCGTCGAAAGGCAGGCTTCTGATTAGCTTGTCCAGCTCTGCAAGCGAGCGCCCTGTATTGATAAAGCAGAGATGCCCGTTTTCATGTAAGGAACGGAGTGTGTGCAGGGTACTATCCGGAACGATGCGTTTCAGCCCGTCATCTGTTATGACAGTTCCGTCGATATCAAAAAAAATCAGTTTTCTCATAAGCTGTGTCCTTTCATCTGTATTTAAATGCTGCGAATTGCCCTATCGCTGTGCAATTCCACAGTATCATAAAACAAAAGTATAAAAGAAAGACGGGAAAGTTTCAAGTGTATAAAGAAAGGAAGAAACATCCTATGAAGGATTTTTTGCCGGTTTGCAGGGAAGATATGGAAAAAAGAGGGTGGCAGGAGGTAGATTTTGTCTATGTGTGCGGGGATGCCTATGTAGACCACCCTTCTTTTGGTGCCGCCATTATCACCAGAGTGCTGGAGGCCCATGGTTACCGTATCGGTTTTATTGCACAGCCTGATTGGAGGGACGAAAAAAGTATACAGGTATTTGGCATGCCAAGGCTTGGCTTTTTAGTTTCTGGCGGCAATATGGATTCTATGGTAAACCATTATACGGTTTCTAAAAAAAGAAGAAATCAGGATGCCTATACGCCGGGCGGGAAGATAGGCAGGCGTCCGGATTATGCTTCGGTTGTCTACAGCAACCTTATCCGCAGGGTATATAAAAAGGTTCCGATTATTCTGGGAGGGATTGAGGCAAGCCTGCGGAGGCTTGCCCATTATGATTACTGGTCTGACTCACTTAAGCATTCTATTTTAATTGATTCTCAGGCAAACCTTCTTATTTATGGCATGGGGGAGCACGCAGTAGTTGAGGTGGCAGACGCATTAGCTAGCGGCATTGATATTTCAGACATTACTTTTATCAGGGGGACGGTATTCCGGGCGAAAAATCTGGACAGTGTCTATGACTATATTGAGCTTCCCTCTTATGACGAACTGCGTTCGGATAAGAAAAAATATGCAGAGAGTTTTTATACTCAGTATTGCAATACAGATGCTAAGACGGCGAAATGCCTTGTGGAATCCTACGGAAATAACGGCTATGCCGTGCAGAATCCCCCGTCAGAGCCGCTTACTGGATTGGAGATGGATGATGTCTATGAGCTTCCTTATATGAGGGCATACCATCCGGATTATGAGAAAGAGGGCGGTGTTCCGGCGCTCGCAGAAATTAAATTTAGCATAACCAGCAACAGGGGGTGCTTTGGCGGATGTAATTTCTGTGCGCTGACATTTCATCAGGGGCGTGTGATACAGGCCAGAAGCCATGATTCTATTTTGCGGGAAGTGGAAGAGATGACAAAGGCGGAGGATTTTAAGGGGAATATCCATGATGTAGGCGGCCCTACGGCGGATTTCCGCCATCCTTCCTGTGAGCGGCAGAAGAAATATGGCGTATGCCAGAACAGGCAGTGCCTTACCCCGAAACCCTGCGGTAATTTGAAGGTTGACCACAAGGATTATCTCTCCCTTCTTGAGAAAATCAGGAAGTTTCCGGGAGTAAAAAGGGTGTTTGTGCGTTCCGGCATTCGTTTTGACTATGTTATGGCAGACCCTGACGATGCCTTTTTAAGGGAACTTTGCAGGCATTATATCAGCGGGCAGCTTAGGGTGGCGCCTGAGCATATTTCGGATGCCGTTTTGGATAAGATGGGAAAACCGCATAATGAGGTATACCAGAAATTTATCAAGCGCTATCAGAGGGTGAATGCGAAATATGGCAAAGAGCAGTTTGTAGTGCCGTATCTGATGTCTTCCCATCCCGGTTCAACTTTAAAGCAGGCGGTAGAGTTAGCAGAGTATATTAGGGATATGGGATATATGCCGGAACAGGTGCAGGATTTTTATCCGACGCCGTCAACGCTTTCTACCTGCATGTACTACACAGGGGTGGACCCGCGGACAATGGAGGAAGTGTATGTACCGGTATCCCCGCATGAGAAGGCGATGCAGCGGGCATTAATCCAGTACCGCAATCCGGCCAACTATGATCTGGTCAGGGAGGCACTGTGCAGGGCAGGGCGGCAGGACTTGATCGGTTTTGGGGAGAAATGCCTCATTGCACCGCGGAAGGAGCGCTGGCGGGAGAAAAAATGGAAGAAAAACAAATTGCCAAAGAATGGGAAAAGGGGTTGATTTTCTGGCAGAACGGACGATATAATAAATGATAGATGTGATTGTGGAATTTTATATATGAATGCTGTGGTTTCCATAGGGCAGCAGAGATACAAAAATTGGACATATAAAGAAAGGGGAGTGAGCGTTATGTCATCAGTTTTTTGGAACAATAGCCATAATTATTTCAGCGGATTATTTGGGAATGCATCAAATAACAGCGGGCTTACGAACAGCCTTTTCGGCGGTGGCAGCAACATGCTTGGTGATTATTCCATGATTAAGTCAGGGGCGTATAAGAAGCTTCTGACTGCATATTATAAGACACAGGATGATGATTCAGATGACAGGAAAACATCTTATTCTACCGACAGGAAGACATCACCTGTTTCTACAACAGATACCAAGGAGACTTCAAGGCTTCTGGCAGCCAAATCCGATGCTGAGAATCTGAAGAGTGCGGCAAACAAGCTGGCAGACCGTTCTTTGTACAGGGCTACCGAAAAGGACGACGAGGGAAACGATGTATACAAGAGGGATGATATTACGAAGAATGTTAAGGAGTTTGTATCTGCATATAATTCGTATATTGATTCTTCCAGCAACGTTCTTTCAAACAACATATTGAACAAGGCATTGGGAGCGGTAAAGCAGACATCTGCAAATAAGAACCTGCTAAAAGATGCTGGAATTACGATTGGATCAGATAACAAATTGATTTTAGATGAGAAGAAGCTTTCAGAGGCAAAAATGTCAACACTGACATCGCTTTTTACAGGCTCCGGTTCTTATGGAAGCGGAATTGGGCAGAAAGCTTCCGAGACATATCGGTTAGCAAACAGTGCGACGTATTCTGCAAACAACCGTTCTTCTTATAATTATGGCGGGTCTTATTCTGTTATGGGTACCTCGAATAATTCATGGGATAAGTATTTTTAATTGTTGAAATTTAACTAGTATAATCCAATTTAATCACCAAAGGGTACGGTTAATTAAATTGGGTTATACTAGATGGTTGTACCAGACATCTGCAGCAGCATATGTCTGGTATTTTTAACTTTTTGGAGGAAAATTTTGTATCGTTTTTATATATCTGAGGAACAGCTTTCAGAAAATGAGATAACTATTGTAGGGGGAGATGTGAACCACATTAGGAATGTGCTGCGCCTGGAGGAAGGGGACTGGGTCGTTGCCTGCAATGGCAGGGGCAGGGATTATGTTTCCAGAATTTATGCGCTTGAGAAGGATCAGGTGATTCTTCATGTGGAAAAGGTGCAGGAGACAGGAACGGAATTAAATACAAAAATCACGCTTTTTCAAGGGATTCCCAAAAAGGAGAAGATGGAATTTATCATTCAGAAAGCTGTGGAGCTTGGTGTCTATGAAATTGTGCCGGTTATGACAAAGCGCTGTGTCGTCAAATTGACAGACGAAAAGAAAGTGCATAAGAGGCAGGAGCGGTGGCAGGCGATTGCGGAGGCAGCTGCGAAACAATGTGACAGGGGGATCATTCCGAACATACATGAACCGGTTTCCATAGAAGAGGCATTTGACATGGCAAGGGGCTTGGAGTACAATATGATACCGTATGAACTGCAGGATGGGATTGACCATTCCAGAGAAGTTGTCGCCCATGCCTGTAAACAGGGGACGGTAGGCATATTTATCGGGCCGGAGGGCGGCTTTGAGGAAATGGAAGTAGAGCGGGCGGTCGCATGCGGCATGGAACCGGTGACTCTTGGGAAAAGGATTTTAAGGACAGAGACAGCAGGGATGGCGCTGCTTGCGATTATGATGTTCCAGATGCAGCAATAGCATGGGGGCTGCCGGAATTTGTAAGTGTGGGTCCGGGCAGTTTCCGGAAGACAGATAGGAGACTACAATCAGGATGGAAGCGTATTTAGACAACGCGGCAACAACCCCGGTATTTCCGGAAGTAAAGGAAATTATGGTCAGGGTGATGGAGGAGGATTACGGGAATCCATCCTCTAAACATACGAAAGGGATGGCGGCAGAGCAGTATATCAGGAAAACAAAGGAAATTATTTCAGGATGCCTGAAATGCCAGCCGAAGGAGATCATATTTACTTCGGGCGGTACGGAATCCAATAATATGGCGTTTATTGGCGCCGCCATTGCAAACAGGCGGGCAGGCAAACATATAATTACTACAAGGATAGAACATGCGTCTGTCTATGAGCCTATGGCATATCTGGAGGAAATGGGCTATGAAGTGACATATCTTCCGGTTGACCCTGCGGGGCGGGTGTCTGTGGAGGATATCGAAAATGCTTTGCGGGACGATACCTTTCTGGTCTCTGTTATGTACGTCAATAATGAGATTGGCAGCGTACAGAGGATAGGTGAAATCGGAGAAGCGCTGCACCGCAGGAATCCGGATATTTTATTTCATGTGGACGCGATTCAGGCGTTCGGAAAGTATAAAATAGTGCCCGGACGGCTGGGAATAGATATGATGTCTGTAAGTGCCCATAAGATACACGGACCGAAAGGAACCGGTTTTTTGTACATCAGGGATGGCGTGAAAATCCGCCCAATCCTTTTTGGGGGAGGGCAGCAGGGCGGAATGCGTTCCGGCACAGAAAATGTACCGGGGATTGCGGGATTGGGCGCTGCTGTCCAGCAGATATACCAGAACCATGCGGATAAGAGGGAACATCTTTTCCGTATGAAGAAAATGCTTATCGAGGGGCTGCAGCAGTATGAGGGCGTCGTTATCCATGGGGTGGACGGGCTGCCTTTGGAGGAAACGGCCCCCCATATTGTGAGTGCAGGCTTTTCCTCTGTAAAAAGTGAAGTGATGCTTCACGCGCTGGCGCAGGAGGGGGTCTTTGTCTCCTCCGGGTCTGCATGTTCCTCAAACCATCCGGAACTTAGCGGGACACTGCAGGCAGTAGGGGTAAAAGGGGAAATGCTTGATTCCACGCTTCGGTTTAGTTTTTCTGTTTTGACTACTGCAGAACAGGTTATGTATGCGGTGGAGACGGTGGGAAAGCTGCTCCCGGTGCTCCGGAAATTTACAAAACGTTAGTTTTTAGTTTGAAAGATGCTTTTTATAATTGATTCGCGGCACAAAAAGCGTGTGCCTTTTATCAAAAATTGCTTTGCAATTTCTGATAAGTTATAAAGACGGGGGTTAAATATGTATCAGGCTTTTTTGTTAAAGTATGCGGAGATAGGGATTAAGGGAAAGAACCGCTATAAGTTTGAAAATGCGCTCTGTGAGCAGATCCGCTGCCGCCTTGCCAAAATTGATGGTGAGTTTGAGGTAGTACGGGAGCAGGGGCGTATCTTTGTAGGGGCACACGGGGATTTTGACTTTGAAGATGCAGTTGAGGCGATGAGCCGTGTGTTTGGCGTTTCGGCAATAAGCCCGGTTGAGGTGATTGAGGATAAGAGTTGGGAGAACCTTGTCAGGGCAGTGGGCGATTTTGTGGAAAAGCAGTACGACAAGCGTGATTTCACTTTTAAAGTAAAGTCGCGGAGGAGTGATAAGCATTATCCGCTGACTTCGCCTGAAATTTGTGTGGAGATGGGGGGGCGCCTTCTGGAGCGTTTCCCGGAGCTTTCGGTAGATGTCCATCACCCGGAAGTATATATCTGGGTGGAGGTAAGGGAGAAGGCATATGTGTATTCAAGGGTTTATCAAGGGGCATGCGGTATGCCGCTTGGTACAAATGGAAAGGCGATGCTTCTTTTGTCGGGCGGGATTGACAGCCCCGCTGCAGGCTATATGATAGCGAAGAGGGGCGTTTATATAGAGGCCGTGTATTTCCATGCGCCGCCATATACAAGTGAGCGTGCGAAACAGAAGGTAGTGGATCTGGCGAGGCTGGTGTCGCGTTACACAGGCCCGGTCCGTCTTCATGTAATAAACTTTACAGATATCCAGATGTATATTTATGAGAAGTGCCCGCATGAGGAATTAACGATTATCATGCGCCGTTATATGATGCGGATTGCAGAAACTCTTGCTCTGGAGAGCGGCTGTCTGGGGCTTATCACGGGGGAAAGCATCGGGCAGGTTGCCAGCCAGACAATGCACAGCCTTATGGCGACAAACGATGTCTGCAATCTTCCGGTATACCGTCCTCTGATTGGCTTTGACAAACAGGATATTGTGGATATTGCGGAGAGAATTGGCACATATGAGACTTCTATTCAGCCGTATGAAGACTGCTGTACTATTTTTGTGGCGAAGCATCCGGTGACAAAACCGAATTTGGATATTATCCGGCGTTCGGAGCAGAGGCTGGTAGAGAGAATAGATGATATGGTAAAAGCGGCATTGGATACGATGGAGACAATAGATATTGATGCGTAACGGAAAAAGAGAACACCGTATGGTGTTCTCTGGTTTATTCTATCGTATGTAGCAATTTGTTATTCAGATGAATGTATCCCCAAATACATCTGCCCCATAATAAAAGCACTACAATTGATTATTTAATGATATACGGCTCCAAAGCGGAAAGAATCTCGTCAACGCCATCGTCATCATGAATATTCAAGTCAATTGGTTTGGAAAGGTCAAGACTGAAAATACCCATAATGGATTTTGCATCAATAACGTATCTCCCAGATACTAAATCGAAATCAGTATTGAACTTTGTTACATCATTAACGAATGCTTTTACTTTGTCAATAGAATTTAATGAAATCTGAACTGTTTTCATGCTATTAACCTCCCTATAATTTTTCTCTCCTTAATACTAGCTATTTTGTATCAAAAAGTCAATAGACAATGTAGCTAAAAAAATAAAGCTAAAAATGACAAGTAGGAAATAATTTGCATGAGGGCTGGAAAATGTTTACAGAATGGAAAGGAAGAATGAAGTTGAGAGTTGCTTTTTTGACACTGGGGTGTAAAGTGAATTTCTACGAGACGGAGAAAATGAAGCGGCAGTTTGAGGAGGCGGGACATACAGTCGTTGCGTTCGGGGAGAGTGCGGATGCCTATATTATCAATACCTGTACGGTAACAAATATTGCTGACCGCAAATCCAGAAAGATGCTGCACCGTGCGAGGCGCCAGAACCCGGAGGCGGTTGTGGTGGCGGCAGGCTGTTATGCGGATTCTGCAAAGAAAAAAGGCGAGGCAGATGAAAGTATTGACTTGTTTGTCTCCAATGAAGAAAAAAATGCCATAGTGGAGAAAGTGGCCGCTGCCTTGAGCGGGAGGGGGGCTGTATGGCAGGGCGGGCTGTCAGATTTTGAAAGAGAGTGCCGTATGACAGAGGAGGCAATGCCGCAGAAACATACAAGAGCTTACCTGAAGGTACAGGATGGCTGCAACCAGTATTGCTCATACTGCATTATACCGTATGTCAGAGGGCCGTTAAAGAGCAGGGGGATTGAGGATGCCGCGGTGGAGGCGGCAGGTATGGCGCAGCAGGGGATTCATGAGATTGTGCTGACAGGTATCCATCTTTCCTCTTACGGTGTGGATTTTTCGGGGGGGAAGCATTTTGTGGAGTTGGGGGGGAGGCCTCTGCTGTCCCTGCTGAAAGAGATTTCTGGGATAAGGGGGATTGAAAGGATCAGGCTTGGTTCCCTGGAGCCGAGAATTATCACGGAGGAATTTGTAAAAGAGCTGGCAGGGATTCCAAAGCTCTGTCCCCAGTTCCACCTTTCCCTGCAGAGCGGATGTGATGGGACGCTGCGCAGGATGAACCGCCATTATACGACAGGGGACTATTTAAAAAGGCTTGGAATTTTAAGGGGATATTTTGAAAATCCTGCGATTACGACAGATGTTATTGTCGGGTTTCCACAGGAGACGGCAGAGGATTTCGAGGCTACCTGTGCCTTTGTTAAAAAGGCGGCATTTGCCAGAATCCATGTTTTTAAATATTCCAGACGCCATGGGACAATGGCAGATGCTATGGAAGGGCAGGTCGCTGAGGAGGAAAAGGCGAGGCGCAGCGATGTGCTGCTTGGGACGGCGGCAAAATTGGAGGAAGAATATAAGCGTATATTTGCTGGAAAAAGGGAGAAAGTGTTGTTTGAGGAAATCGTCCGTATTCAGGGGAAGGAATATCTTACGGGGTATAATGAGCGCTATGTCAGAATCGGTGTTCCGGTAAAGGAGGGGGATATCCGGCGCTGCAACACGATAGGCAGCGTGCAGGTATCCGGGTGTCTGGCAGAGGGGCTTATGCTGGGGGATTTTTCATCCTGCCCGTGACGATGAAATTGAAAAAGAGGTTGTTTTTTCGGAACAGATATATTACTATAGTAAGTAGATGAGAGTACGTGATAGAGAATGGAGGTCAGTGCCGTTATGCAGGAAATTAATAACACACAGTACTTTAAGGTACAGAAAGACCAGGATTTTGAAGTCAAGGATGTAATTGCGCAGGTGTATGAGGCGCTTACGGAAAAAGGATATAATCCTGTGAATCAGATTGTAGGGTATGTTATGTCAGGCGACCCTACGTATATCACCAGCCATAAGGGGGCAAGAAGCTTGATTCGCAGGGTAGAGCGTGATGAGATTATAGAATTACTTTTAGAAGATTATATAGACAATAATTTTATGTAAATTGTTCGGAACATTTTTCACGTAGAGAAGTTTGGGAGCGGATTTTCCAACTTTTAGTGAGGTACTCATGGCAGATTTTATCAGCCGTGGGTATCATATATTCTTTATTTCGGGGAGATATCCGGATCAGGAAGAGTGGGGTATAAATATGAGAATTATGGGGCTTGACTATGGCGCAAAGACAGTAGGCGTTGCTATTAGTGATGAGCTGCTGCTGACTGCACAGCCGGTTGAGACGATTACAAGGGAGCGGGAGACGAAATTGAGGCAGACCCTTGCGCGTATTGAAGAATTGATGGAAGAGTATCAGGTGGAGAAAGTCGTAATCGGGCTGCCTAAAAAACTGAACAACGAAGAGGGGGAACGCTGCAGAAAAACACGGGAATTTGCGGAAATGGTTGAGCGCAGGAGCGGGTTAGAAGTGATTTTCTGGGATGAGCGGCTCACTACGGTTTCGGCAGATGCGGTACTGGCAGAAGGCAATGTTGCGAAGGAAAAGCGAAAGGCATATATTGATAAGCTGGCGGCAAGTTTTATTTTGGAGGGTTATCTGCAGAATCTCTCAAAAAAGAATGAGTAAGTCGGGGGCATAGTATGCCCTTTTATGTTCGTTGGATTATTTTGGCAGCAGAAAACGTGTGCAGAAATGAGAGGGGTTTTATGGAAGAAAGACTGGATTGTATAGAATTTGAGACAGAGGATGGAGAAAAGGTATCATTATTTGTATTGGAGCAGACGATGCTTAGCGGGGTGAATTATCTGCTGGCGACAGATAGCGAGGAAGACGAAGCGGACGCGTATATTATGCGGGAAGTTACAGGGAATGAGGATGAATCTGTTTATGAGTTGGTAGAGGATGATGCGGAATTGGAGGCTTTGTCTAAGATTTTTTCTGAATTATTAGATGACGTAGAGCTTGAGATATAAAGAAGCACCGCCTGTGCTGCTGTGTACAGCCGCAATGGGGGCATTTTCCTATAAAGAAAGTAATTAGAAAGGCAGGATAGATTAGTGAAAAAAGAAACAGAAAATCAGGACGGGATTTTAACCGAAGGGATTGCAAAGGCAAAACGGGTGGTCAGAAGAGCGGCAAAAAGCCCGGAAACAGAGAACAGAGATGCAGAGAAAAAGGAACCGTTGAAGCGGACGGCTAAGCGGACGGTAAAGGCATCTGTCAAAGCGAAAAAAGAGGATGCCGTAGGGCTTGGCAAGGGCTTAAAGATTATCCCTCTTGGGGGGCTAGAGCAGATAGGGATGAATATTACCGCATTTGAGTACGAAGACAGCATTGTGGTAGTAGACTGCGGACTTGCCTTTCCGGAAGATGATATGTTGGGAATTGACCTTGTGATCCCGGATGTCACTTATCTGAAGGATAATATAGAAAAAGTGAAGGGGTTTGTTATCACCCACGGGCATGAAGACCACATCGGGGCGCTGCCATATGTGTTAAAAGAAGTGAATGTACCGGTTTATGGTACAAAACTGACTATGGGCTTGATTGAGAATAAGCTAAAGGAGCATGTTATGCCAAAGCCGGTTAAGCGCAAGGTGGTAAGCTATGGGCAGTCGATTAACCTTGGCTGTTTCCGGGTAGAATTTATCCGTACCAACCATAGTATTTCAGATGCCGCCGCGCTGGCTATTTTTTCACCGGCCGGGATTGTGGTGCATACCGGCGATTTTAAGGTAGACTTTACTCCGGTCAATGGGGACACGATTGATTTGCAGCGTTTTGGGGAGCTTGGGAAGAAGGGCGTGCTTGCGCTGATGGGCGACAGCACAAATATTATGAAACCGGGTTTTACGATGTCTGAGAGGACAGTTGGGAAGACCTTTGACAATATTTTTACAGAGAATGAGAAGCACCGCATCATTGTTGCTACTTTTGCATCAAATGTAGACCGTGTGCAGCAGATTATTAACTCTGCAGAAAAGTATGGAAGAAAGGTTGTTGTCGAGGGCAGGAGCATGGTAAATGTCATGACGACAGCAAATGAACTTGGTTATCTGGATATTCCGAAGAACCTTGTGATTGAGATGGAGCGTATGAAGGACTATCCACCGGAGAAGCTGGTATTGATTACAACAGGAAGCCAGGGGGAAGCAATGGCTGCGTTGTCCCGTATGGCAGCCAATATCCACCGGAAAGTCTCTATCGAACCGGGGGATACGGTTATCTTTAGCTCCCGTCCGATTCCGGGCAACGAGAAATCAGTGGCAAAGGTAATCAATGAGCTTTCGGAGAAGGGCGCCAATGTGATTGTACAGGATACGCATGTATCAGGCCATGCCTGTCAGGAGGAAATGAAGCTGATATATGCGCTCACGAAGCCGCAGTATGCGATTCCGGTACATGGCGAGTACCAGCACAGGAAGGCGCACGCAGAACTGGCACAGCAGATGGGGATTCCAAAAGAAAATACGTTGATTCTGTCTTCCGGCGATGTGCTGGAAATCAGCCCAGAGCGGGCTGCACTGGTAGGGAAGGTGCAGGCACAGGGTATTATGGTAGATGGGCTTGGTGTCGGGGATGTAGGAAATATTGTACTGCGTGACCGTCAGCATCTCTCGGAAAATGGATTGATTATCATTGTGCTGACATTAGAAAAGTATACCAGCCAGCTTCTGGCAGGGCCGGATATTGTGTCTAGGGGGTTTGTCTATGTGAGGGAATCAGAGTATCTCATGGATGAAGCAAAAGGGATTGTCTATGCAGCGCTGGAGAGATGCCTTGACAACAATGTATCAGACTGGACAAAGATAAAGACAGAGATTAAGGACAGCCTTGGGGATTATCTTTGGAAAAAGATGAAGAGAAATCCTATGATTCTTCCGATTATTATGGAAATCGAGTAACCTGCAGATTCATGAGGCTGTTGAAAAGAAATTTTCAGAGGTGCTTTAGGAGAAAGGGTGAGTCCATGAATGAAGTAAATGAATTAATGAATGAGATTGCGAGGAAGCTTCCGGATACCAAGGAATATAACCAATACAAAAATTTACTGGACAGGCTCAGGGCGAAGCCTGATTTATACCGGCGCGTGGGGGAATTCCGCAGAAGGAGTATTGGGGTGCAGCTTGGTGACAGGGGAAATGCCATCCATGCAAATAACGAATTGCAGAATGAATTCCGCGATTTACAGAATAACGGGCTGGTAAATGATTTTTTTGTGGCGGAACACCAATATTGCCGCATGATCCGTGACCTGCAGGAGATACTTCTGGAAAGTGCGCAGATAGAGACTGGTTTTTTGGAGGAATAAATGCGGAAAAATGCAGAAAATGATGAGGTAATCTTTCGTCTGGTTTACCATGTGCTGGTATTTATCGTGGAAATTCTCATTATCCTTCTGGTCGCTGTTGGAATCATACAGTGCTGTGAAATGAGCTATCAGTTTTGCTATGAAATTTTCGGTTCCGTGTCTGTGGAGGAGGGACCGGGGGTGGACAGGGATTTTGAAGTGAAAAAATCTGATTCTGCATACCGTATCGCAGAAAGGCTGCAGGAAGAGGGCCTGATAAAAAATAGATATAGTTTTTTTATCAGGGCCTTTTTGACGGAGAAGGACCAGACGGTATTCCACTCAGGGGAATACGTGCTGAATACCAGCATGAATTATGAAGATATTTTAAATGTATTGACAATGGGTGAGTAAGGGAACTCAAGAAAACCGATTTCTTTGGAGTTCCTGTGCCCGGAAGGATGCCTATGATTGTTGATGAAAGGCTTACGACATATATTGATTCGCTGAGCTGGCAGATACCAGAATATTTAAAAGAGGTGGAGAGGAAGGCACTGCAGAATGAAGTGCCGATTATCAGGCGTTCTATGCAGTCCCTGCTCTGCTTTCTTCTTCGCACCAGAAAACCGGGGGCTGTACTTGAGATTGGTACCGCAGTCGGTTTTTCTGGTATGTTAATGAGTGAATGTATTGGGGAAAACGCAGTGATAGATACAATTGAAAAAGTCCCAATGCGTCTGGCAGAAGCCAGAAAAAATTTCAGGAAGTACAACAAGGAAGACAGAATCTGCCTTCATGAGGGGGATGCAGCAAAAGTCCTGCAGGACCTTGTATGTGATGGCAGAAAATATGATTTTATTTTTATGGATGCAGCAAAAGGGCAGTATCTGCATTTTCTGCCGTCCGTACTTGCGCTGTTAATGGAGGGCGGCATGCTGGTGACAGACAATGTGCTGCAGGATGGGGATATTATTCAGTCACGGTTTGCGGTGACAAGAAGGGACCGTACGATTCATGGAAGGATGAGGGAGTACCTGTATACGCTGACCCATTCGGAGGAGCTTGACACGGTGATTCTGCCTGTGGGTGATGGTGCCGCCTTGTCTGTCCGCTGTAATCAGGAACTGTCGTGAGATAGTAGAGGTAATTCCTGAACAGTTCCTTAACCAAAAGAGATGAAAGGAAAGGGGATATATGTTAGAGAATGGAAAGCCGGAACTTCTTGTCCCGGCAAGCAGCCTTGAGGTGTTAAAAGTGGCGGTTGCCTATGGCGCAGATGCGGTTTACATCGGAGGGGAGATGTATGGGCTCCGCGCAAAGGCGAAAAATTTTTCGATGCAGGAGATGAAAGAGGGAATTGAATTTGCACATGCCCATGGAAAGCGTGTTTTTGTTACAGCAAATATCACGGCGCATAATAACGATTTGGAGGGGGTACGCCAGTATTTCAGCGAGCTGAAGGAAATAGGGCCTGATGCCCTGATTATTTCTGACCCCGGAGTGTTTACGATTGCAGGGGAGGTGTGCCCGGAGATTGAGGTGCATATCAGTACCCAGAGTAACAATGTAAATTATGCCACATACCGTTTCTGGCAGAAGCTGGGCGCGAAGCGTGTCGTATCAGCAAGGGAACTGTCGATTGATGAAATCAAAGGCATCCGCGAGAATATCCCGGATGATTTGGAGATAGAGACTTTTGTGCATGGGGCGATGTGCATTTCATATTCAGGGCGGTGTCTTCTTAGCAATTATTTTACAGGGCGTGATGCCAATCTTGGCGCCTGTACGCATCCGTGCCGTTGGAAATATTATATTATGGAGGAAAACAGGCCGGGAGAATATCTTCCGGTGGAGGAGAACGAGAGGGGGACATATATTTTTAATTCAAAAGATCTGTGTATGATTGAGCATATACCGGACTTGGTGGAGGCGGGAATCGACAGCTTCAAAATAGAGGGGAGGATGAAGACAGCCCTCTATGTCGCAGATGTTGCCAGAACTTACCGTCAGGCGATTGACGACTATTTTGAATCACCGGAACTATATGAGTCGAAAAAAGCTTATTATATGGAGGAGATTTCAAAATGCACTTACCGCCAATATACGACAGGATTTTTTTATGGGCCGACCACGCATGAAGCCCAAATTTATGATAACAACACGTATGTCAAGAGATATACTTATCTCGGGATAGTGGGGGACGTAGATGAAGCCGGCTATGCGGAGATGGAACAGAGGAATAAATTCAGTTTGGGTGATAGGGTGGAAATTATGAAGCCTGCGGGGGAGAACCTTCTCGTTACTGTGGAAAAGATGCTTGACGAACGCGGAAATGAAATAGAAAGCTGCCCGCATCCCCAGCAGAAAATAAAGGTTTTGTTTAGCGCTGTACCGGATGCGATGGATTTGGTACGTGTGGAAAATATGCAGGATGAAAAGATTTCCTAAGGGATTGGAAATGAGTGGCCGTAACGGGAATTTCCCTAAGTATATAAAAAAAGCCCTATTGATGAAGTCTGTACCCATCAATAGGACTTTTTTTACACAGCCCGCTGCCATGTAAGTTACAACCCTGTCCGAAAATCTATAACTTTTAAAACAAATGAAAACAAACACTTATCTATAAAAATTAGAATGATATCATACATTGATTATAACTGGGCGAGATTGGCATGGCGAAATTAGCCAACCTTTACTACGTTTGATGCCTGAGGGCCTTTTTCACCGTTTACAACATCAAACTCAACAGCTTCGCCTTCGTCAAGAACCTTAAAGCCGTCCATCTGAAGTGCTGAGAAATGTACGAATACATCCTTGCCTGTTTCGTCGGAGATGAAACCAAACCCTTTTTTTGCATTAAACCATTTAACTGTACCCTTCATAGTACTGCCTCCTAAAACTAAAAAATTTTATGTCATTAAAATTTTAATGGCAATACATTAAATCTATCATATAAATGATGTGGTGTCAATGAAATTGCGGTTATGTTTTCGGTGGAAAAGTTCGCCTTTTCACATATTTTCCCTATATCTGCGCCATCCGGGACGGTTCAAAAGTTTTCAGGACAGCCCGCTATAGCAGACTGGAACCATAGTTTGTGCGGGCGCGGCATAAAACTTGACTGGAACTGCTATTTGCTATATTTTATTAACAAATAGCATGGAAATCATGGAGAGGATGTGTTAAAATGGAAAGAAATTATATCAAATATTATAGAAGCGTAAATTATTATGAGACAGATCAGATGGGAATTGTCCACCATTCCAATTATATACGTTTTTTTGAGGAAGCAAGGCTTTATCTGATGAAACAGGCTGGGATGGATTACCGCAGGCTTGAGGAAATGGGGATTATCATTCCGGTTACCTTTGTCCGCTGTAACTATCTGGTGCCGCTTCGTTTTGAGGATGAAGTGGAGATTGCTGCAAAGATAACAAAGTATGATGGGATTAAGATGGAAGTTTCCTACGAGATTTATCAGAAAGAAACAGGACAGCTTTGTACCAGAGGGATAACCGGCCACTGCTTTTTGGATCCCGGGTTAAAACCAATTCGCATGAAAAGGGCGTTTCCTGATTTGTTTGCAAAGCTGAAAGCGATGATTGAAGAATAGGAAAAGGAGAAAAGGGAGATGAAAGGAAAGGTAAGGGTTATCATTATTACTCTGGTGCTGCTGCTGATTGGGACCGGAGTGCTTCTCTGGAAGGTAAATGATATATCAAAGAAAGTGACAGAGCAGCAGGAGGCGAGCCTTAGGGAAGAGCGGGATCTTCTGGAAGAGCAGAAAGGAAAAGCAATTGATGAGACGAGGTCAGTCGATATCATTCCGCTGTATATGACGGGTGATAAGAAAAATGTTGTCACCACACAGTTTAAAAATGTGAAAGAAGTGTATTCCGTTGCAAAATCTGCCGAGGTTGAGGAAAATCTGACCAATATTAAAAAAAATAAAATTTTCTCCCTGCAGGATGCGCTCTGGGCATACAACCCATACGGGACAAACCGTAATTCCATGTATGTATATTTTAAGTCAAATGGCAGGTGTTACTGCCGCTATACCATTTCCGTAAAGGATGAAAAAATCCCTGATTTTACCCGGACTGCGCAGGCGGGTGCTTCCGGCAATCTGACGAAGGAGCATGAGTACCAGATTACCGGGCTGGTAGCGGGCCAGACAAACTATATCACAATGCGCCTGTATAATGAAAGCGACGAGTTGGCGGAAGTGAGGACATTTGCCGTTACAGTCCCTAAGAGCAGGGTGAGGGCGCCGATGCTGCTTGATACGGTCAAGGGCAGAAGTAAATCTACTATATCAAATGGGCTTTTTGTCGTTTTTGAGGATGGGAAAAAAGTATCAGGCGTCAAGAAATATGCGATTCTTCTCTATGACAATTCCGGCGTCCTGCGCGGCGAGATACCAACAGACGGATACTGCGGGAGGAATATGGAAGAGGTGTATGACACAATGCTCTTTGCATCCAGCAGGACACAGGTATCCCAGATTAATGCACTTGGACAGGTGGTAAAAACCCTTCCAACCAGCGGGTACCGTCAGGATGGGGAATTTACATATGACGGATACGGCAGTATTTTTATGATTGCTTCTGAAAACCGGAAAAAGGCAGTTCCGCGCAGTAAGGTAATAAAGGTGGAGCTGGAGGACGGAAAAGTATCTGAGATGGTTGATATGAACAACCTTTTGGAACATGTATATAATAACGCAGTGAAGAAAGCAAAGAAGCAAAATGTAGACTGGGTCGGGCTTAATTCTGTAAGGGTCGTGGATGCAGGCACGCTGCTTCTGAGTGCAAAAAACATATCCAGTATCCTAAAGGTGAGCAATATCGGAAGCCTGATGACAAAAGTTGATTATATTATAGCAGATAAGAAGCTGTATGAACCTTACAAGAGCTTGAGGAAAAAAGTCCTTACAAAATCTGCCGGGGAGGATGCCGGGGAAGAGCCGGAGGAGACACCGGTAGTCAACAATATCCTGCATAAGCCAGTGAAAAAGGACCCGTTTGAGTCACAGTATGGGCAGGAAGCATTGGGATACAGGGCAAGGTCAGCAGAGGGGCAGAGTACAGTTACCTTGCTAAATTGCAATGTAGGAAACGGGGCAAAGAGTAATGGGGAGTCTTATTATTACAGCTATTTTGTGGACGAGGCTGCGAAAACCTATGAGTTGAGGGAAACGAAGGCACTTGACCAGACAAAAAGGGATGGGAATGCAGTTGCGCAGAAGGACAGCTTTATTTACTGCTGCAGTGATGAAAACCTCTTTACAGAGACAGACAAGGATGGAAAATTAATCCGGCAGTATTCTACAAAAGAGAGGCCATACCGTGTTTATAAGAAAGATTTCAAGGGGTTCTGGTATTATTAATGCGTAGTGTGTGGTTATGTGTTTCCGGCTGGTTTCTGAATTGTTTGCCGGATGCCCTTTTTTTCAGTGTTTATCGTTGACCAAAAGTAGAAAAAGTTGTATACTTAAAAAGAGTTTTGAGCATTATAAAATATTTTAATTATAGGAGGAAGTAAATATGAAATTTTTTGTTGACACAGCGAAGATTGAGGACATCAAGAAAGCAAATGAAATGGGTGTAATTTGTGGTGTTACAACAAACCCGTCCCTGATTGCAAAAGAGGGGGGAAAGAGCCAGGTAGAGGTTCTGAAAGAGATTGCTGAGATTGTTGACGGCCCAATCAGCGGTGAGGTTAAGGCTACAACAGTCGATGCAGAAGGCATGATTGCAGAGGGAAGGGAGATTGCAAAGCTTCATAAGAACATGGTAGTTAAAATTCCTATGACAGTAGAAGGGTTAAAGGCTACAAAAGTTCTTTCCAGCGAAGGGATTAAGTGTAATGTTACATTGATCTTTACTGCAAATCAGGCTCTTCTGGCTGCAAAGGCAGGCGCTGCATATGTATCTCCTTTCCTTGGCCGTCTGGATGATATCTCTCAGGCAGGTATTGACCTGATTGAGACAATCACAGCTATTTTTAACAATTATGGCATTGACACAGAGATTATCGCAGCAAGCGTCCGCAATCCAATCCATGTTACAGACTGTGCATTAGCAGGCGCTGATATCGCAACAGTCCCTTATTCTGTAATTGAGCAGATGACAAAGCATCCTTTGACAGATCAGGGTATTGAGAAGTTCCAGAAAGACTATATTGCTGTTTTTGGTGAGTAGTCAAGAGTAACAAATACATAGCAGCATCTTGGACAGCTTGTGTCAGCGCTGCGCCGCAGGCTTAAGGGATGCACATGTCCGGCATGGCCGGTTTATAAATGCAGCGCAGGAATGGAGTAAAATATGGATACTTTAGCATTAAAGAAAACTGCGAATGAAGTGCGTAAAGGCATTGTGACTGCCGTTCACAGTGCGAAGTCCGGTCATCCGGGCGGCTCTTTATCCGCAGCAGATATCTTGACATATCTTTATTTTGAGGAGATGAACATTGATCCAAAGGATCCGAAGAAAGCGGACAGAGACCGTTTCGTACTTTCAAAAGGGCATATTGCCCCGGGATTTTATTCTACACTGGCACAGAGGGGCTTTTTCCCGGTTGAGGATTTAAAGACACTCCGCCATGTTGGGTCTTATCTTCAGGGACATCCGGATATGAAACATATCCCGGGCGTGGACATGTCTAGCGGTTCCCTAGGACAGGGCGGTTCTGCAGCAGTGGGAATGGCTCTGGCCGGAAAGCTTGACAATGCTTCTTACAGAGTATATTGTCTGTTTGGAGATGGTGAGATTCAGGAAGGTCAGGTATGGGAGGCATCAATGTTTGCCGGCGCCCACAAGCTTGACAATCTTGTATTTATTGTAGATAATAACGGATTACAGATTGACGGAAGCGTTGAAGACGTTTGTTCTCCATATCCAATTGCTGATAAGTTTAAGGCATTTAACTTTAATGTAATTGAAATTGATGCACATGATTTTGAACAGATCGAGGGCGCATTTAAGAAGGCCAGAGAGACAAAAGGCATGCCGACTGCTATTATTGCCAAGAGTACAAAGGGCAAGGGCGTATCCTTCATGGAGAATCAGGCAAGCTGGCATGGTACTGCTCCGAATGATGAACAGTATGCACAGGCAATGGCAGATCTTGAGAAAATCGGGGAGAGCTTGAAATAAGCAGAATGGAGGAAAAAAATGGCAGACGTTAAGAAAATCGCTACTAGAGAAAGTTATGGTAATGCATTAGCGGAGCTTGGAAAGGATTATCCTGATTTAGTTGTATTGGATGCAGACCTTGCAGCGGCAACGAAGACAGGGGTCTTTAAGAAGGCATTCCCAGACAGGCATATTGATTGCGGTATTGCAGAGAGCAATATGGTTGGCATTGCAGCAGGTCTTGCTACGACAGGTAAAATTCCTTTTGTCAGCTCTTTTGCGATGTTTGCATCAGGCCGTGCTTTTGAGCAGGTCCGCAATTCTGTAGGATATCCGAAGTTAAATGTGAAAATCGGTGCAACCCATGCAGGTATCTCTGTCGGCGAAGATGGTGCAACGCATCAGTGCTGTGAGGATCTTGCATTAATGCGTGTGATTCCGGGGATGGTGGTAATGAATCCTTCTGATGATATCGAGGCTAAGGCAGCAGTAAAGGCAGCGCTTGATTATCAGGGACCGGTTTATATCCGTTTCGGAAGACTGGCAGTGCCAGTGATTAATGACAATCCGGATTACAAGTTTGAGCTTGGCAAGGGTGTTGTACTCCGTGAAGGAAAGGATGTTACATTAGTTGCAACCGGGCTGGAAGTCGGCGAGACTCTTGCAGCAGCAGAGAAATTGGCAGCAGACGGCATTGATGCGAAAGTAATCAATATCCATACAATTAAGCCTCTGGATGAGGATTTAATTGTAGCTGCCGCAAAGGAGACTGGGAAAGTTGTTACAATTGAGGAGCACTCTGTGATTGGCGGGCTTGGAAGCGCTGTCTGTGACTGTTTATCAGCAAAGGCACCTACTCAGGTTCTCAAAATCGGCGTGAACGATACCTTTGGCGAGTCTGGCCCGGCTGTAGAGCTGATTAAGAAATACGGTTTGGACTCTGAGGGAATTTATGCAAAGGTAAAAGAGTTCATGGCATAAGATATCGTGGGATAAAGTTATCTAATATATATTTGCTGCCTCAGATATTTCAGTTTGGGGCAGCACCATTGTTAGTAATGCTATATTGATAAAAAGAGAGAGGCAATTGCTAGAAATATGCAGTTGCCTCTTTTCTAACGACAGGGGCTGTGTGGAATATAGGAGGGGATATGGAATATCAGAAATTGAGCAAAAAGGCAAGGGGATGTATGCTGGTAAATGAATGTATACTAGCATTCGTGTGTACAGTTATAATAGGGGTTATATGGCATTTTCTGCAGGATGCCCAGATTCCTTTCAATATTAATTTTATCTGGATATTAGCTGTAGCAATCTGGGTTCTTTCTCTGGCTGCCCCATTTTACCGCTATGAGCGTTACCGCTACCGTTTTTCCGAGGAAGATATTGACGTGCGGGAAGGATTTCTATTTCTGCACCGTGATATTGTTCCGATAGAAAGGCTTCATAAGGTGGCATTGGAAAGCGGGCCGGTTGACCGTATCTTTGGCCTTTCCAAAGTGATTGTTACCACGGCCGGAGGGGATGTGACAATCCGCTTTCTGGAGGAAGAGGCTGCAAGGAAGATTGTGGACAGGCTGAAGGTAAGGATTAACCAATATGCGGTGGACAGGAGGGAAAATGAAGGAGAAGCAGGAAATTATCAGGCTTAGGAATCACATTAGTTATATTTTTGAGCAGGCATGGCACTGGATTGTACTGTTTGCATGTGTGCTATTTAGCAGTGAGGACTCTTTGAAGCTGGGGATGGAACTGATTCAGAAGGGAAATATTATACAGGGGCTTCTGGCAATGGGAGGGGCGCTGTTCGTAATGCTGCTTGTCTGTGCATGGTATTTAAACCGCTGGTACCGTACCACAATTACGATACAGGATGGAACAATCACTTCTGCGAAGGTAACATTAAACACACGCATCAATACGATGTCCATATCTAATATTTCAAATATTAATCTGGAGCAGAATATATTTGAGATGCTTGTTGGGACATATAAGCTTAAGATAGATACAAACAGTTTATCCACGGCCGATACGACGGATTTGGAAATCCTTTTAAAGAAGAAAGAGGCAGAAGAGGTGAAACAGCTGCTTCTTGCTATGTTGAAGGAACAGGAGGATGGGGAACCGGATGGTGAAAAAATAGAAGAAGCCCCTACAGATACTGGCGAATTTGATATTATGCAGGGGGAGTGCGATATTGTTTATTCTAATAAGGATATTTTGAAGAATGCACTAATTACTATGTCTATAATAGAATTTGCCGGGGCGTTAGGCATGGTTGTGCTGGCAGCTGGGACAGCTGCTGTGGCCTTCCGTGAGGAGAAAGAGATTCTTGCCATACTTGGTACACTGCTGTTGCAGTTTGTGCTGGCGAGCTCCCTGATAGCAGATTTTATCAGGAAATTCCTGCAGGATTTTCATTTCAGGGCAAAGCGCCATGGGGATAAAATTTATGTGTACTGTGGCCTGTTCAAAAAGAAGAGTTACGTGGTTCCGGTGGATAAGATAAATGCAGTTACTTTAAAATATACATTTATAGGAAGAATTTGCAAAAGGGCATATGTAAAGGTGATTAATATCGGCGGACAGGGTGAGGAGGCCGACGGCATGAAGCTTTTGTTGACAGATACCTATGGGGAGTTAGGGCGGAAATTAAATATTTTGCTGCCGGAGTTCGAACTTCCTCAGATAGAACGGATGATAAAGCCGCCGAAAAGGCTTTTGGGAATATACAGAGTGTATGCTGTTTTCAGTGCGGCTGTGGCTTTTGTGGCATGTGAGTGTACGGTTGCCCTGACGGGGGAGGGCGGCATAGGAGGAATGACGGTTTTGGCAGGGCTTTTGGCCGGGGCAGCTGTCGGTGCATTGTATCTGTATATCTGCTATATGAAGTATAGGGCGAGCGGCATTATGTATACGGACAAAACTTTTATTCTCTCCCGCGGTATTTTTACAAAAAACATACAGACAATTCCATATGCCAGAATCCAGTTTATCCATACAAAACAGGGGCCGTTGATGCGCAGGCTGGGGTTGTTGGAGGGAAATGTTTCTATTTTGGCGAGTGCCCTGAGCCAGACGCAGTATATGGGAATTTTTGACAGAGGGGATTTCAAGAGGTTAGAGGAGAAGTTTAGGGAGACATATTAAAACGAAGCAAAACGCAAGCGTTTTTTTCGTTTACAATATCTAAGGAAATGAGGATTATTTATGAAGAAAAAAAGGATAGTTAGCTATATTGCGGCAGTTATTCTTCTGGCAGCTGTGATTGCAGGATACAGTTATTACAAGGGTCAGACGGAAAAGAGGCAGTTAGAAGAGGCGAAGAAGAATGAGATTACCGGTGTAGAAGATTTACCTGGCAGGAAGATAGGTGTCCAGATGGGGACAACAGGAGATACGTATGCGAAGGATTATGAGGGTGACGAAAGCGGCACATCCGTGGAGCGTTTTAATAAGGGGACGGATGCTGTGCAAGCATTGAAGGTTGGTAAGATTGACTGTGTTATTATTGATATACTGACTGCAGAGGCTTTTGTGGAAAAAAATAAAGAGTTAAAGATTCTGGAAGAGGAATTTACGAATGAAGATTATGCAATCTGTGTAGATAAGTCGAATACGGAACTGAAAGAAAAAATTAATGGGGCTTTGCAGG
This sequence comes from bacterium D16-36, assembly GCA_003611745.1. Taxonomy (GTDB): domain Bacteria; phylum Bacillota; class Clostridia; order Lachnospirales; family Lachnospiraceae; genus Butyribacter. The sequence goes on from RAYF01000002.1 coordinate 44,928, forward strand.
AACTGCGCGAGGATGGGACGCTGCAGCAGATTTCTGATTATTATACAGGAGCGGAGGAAGTGAAAGGGAAGAACCCTTACAGGATGATGCAGGATGTCAAGAGGGATAATGGTACTCTTTCCATGGCGACAAATGCAGAGTTTCCTCCGTACGAGTATTTTGATAAGGGTGAGATAGTCGGGGCGGATGTGGATATGATGCAGGCGGTCTGCGACAGGCTTGGCATGACGTTAGAGATTCAGAATATGGAATTTGATGCGATTATCACTGCGGTTGAGTCAGGAAAGGCAGATGTAGGCGCGGCTGGCATGACAGTGACGGAGGACAGGTTAAAGAGTATTGATTTTACAGATTCCTATACGAACTCTAAACAGGTTATCATTGTAAAAGATTTTGCCCTTTCCGCTAAGAAGCAGTCGCTCCGTGAGTCTTTATATGATAATTTTATCAAGGACAACAGATATGAATATTTGTTAAAGGGATTTGGGAATACACTTCTGATAACCCTCTTTGCGGTGCTTATCGGTATTCTGCTGGGGCTGTTGATTGCTTTGGTCCGTACTGGATATGACAGGAACGGTTCTATGCCGGTACTAAATCTGCTATGCCGGATTTATCTGACAGTAGTGCGCGGGACGCCCGCTGTCGTACAGTTATTGATTATTTATTACGTTATACTGACATCTGTGCACAATAAAATTCTTGTGGCGGTTATTGCGTTTGGGCTGAATTCGGCAGCGTATGTGGCAGAGGTAATCCGCTCCGGTATTATGTCGGTGGACATCGGCCAGTTTGAGGCAGGGCGCAGCCTTGGCCTGAATTACCACCAGACAATGGTTTCTATTATCATACCGCAAGCAGTGAAAAATATCCTGCCGGCATTGTGTAATGAATTTATTGTATTATTAAAGGAAACATCTATCAGCGGATATATCGGGCTGATGGATCTGACAAAGGGCGGCGATATTATCAGGAGTATAACATATGAGGCATATGTGCCTTTGTATGCCGTGGCATTGATCTATCTGGTAACGGTGATGCTTCTTTCCGCAGGCGTTAACTGTCTGGAAAAGAGGCTTCGCAAGAGTGAGAGATAGCAGGACTAAAATACAAGGAGGTTAAAGAATGGATGAATTAATTGAGGTAAGGGATTTATATAAATCATTTGGTAACCATAAGGTATTAAAGGGATTAAATATAAAGGTTTCAAAGGGGGAAGTGATAGCCGTTATCGGACCGTCCGGCTGTGGAAAGTCCACGTTCCTGCGCTCGCTGAATCTTTTGGAGAGGCCGACCAGCGGGAAGATTTTCTTTGAGGGAACTGATATTACAGATGAATCTGTGGATATTAATAAGGTGAGGGAGAAAATGGGGATGGTTTTCCAGCAGTTTAATCTTTTTCCGAATATGACAGTTCGGGAAAATATTATGCTGGCGCCAGTCAAATGTGGGAAAATGAAAGCCGAGGAGGCTGCTGTGAAGGCGGAAGAGTTATTGGCGCGTATCGGGCTTTTAGATAAGGCAGGGGCATATCCAAGCCAGTTATCGGGCGGGCAGAAACAGAGGATTGCTATTATCCGTGCTCTGGCGATGAATCCTGATGTGATGCTTTTTGATGAACCGACATCTGCTTTGGATCCGGAGATGGTAGGCGAAGTGCTGGAGCTTATGAGGGAGCTTGCAGCGGAAGGAATGACTATGATAGTGGTTACACATGAAATGGGATTTGCAAGGGAGGTGGCAAGCCGTATTCTGTTTGTCAATGACGGCGGGATTCAGGAAGATAATGATCCGAAAGAGCTTTTTGCCAATCCGAAAACTCCGAGGCTGAAGGAATTTCTGGCAAAAGTATTATAATGAGGGTTAAGAATGAAAAGGATACAGGTGTTGATGTCTGCCTATAATGGGGCGGTATATATCAGGGAACAGCTTGACTCAATATTAGGGCAGGATTGTGAAGAATTGGGGATGGCGGAACTGTCTGTTTTTATCAGGGATGATGGTTCGAGTGATGGGACGCAGGAGATTTTAGAGGAATATGAAAAAAAATATCCAAAGCAGATTCATTGGGTGCAGGGCAAGAATAAAGGAGTGATCGGAAGTTTTTTTGAACTGCTGAAAGAGGCGGATGAAGATGTTGACTATTATGCGTTTTCTGATCAGGATGACTACTGGATGCCTGATAAATTAAGCAGCGGAATCCGTTTGCTGGAGGGGACAGAAGATAGGGGGGCGCCCTGTCTGTACTGCTGCCGTCCAAAGCTCACGGATAAGCATCTTGTGGAGCTCACGGAACATATCAAAAGGCCGCCGGTATGCCCCTCTTTTGGAAATGCACTGATTGAGAATGTAGTCACAGGGTGCACAGCCATTATCAATCCATCCCTTAGGAGGCTGGTGGCGGCAGAACTTCCGCAGTTTACTGTGATGCATGACAGATGGCTCTATCTTGTGGCAAGCTGCTTTGGGACTGTTATTTATGATGAGACACCGCATATCTGCTATCGGCAGCACGGCGGAAATGTAGTAGGGACAAAGAGCAGCAGGTTTACGGAATTTAGGGAACGTTTGTCGAGGTTCTGGGGAAAGAGGCGTGATATCAGCCGTCAGACAGAAGAGTTTCTGCGTATTTTCGGGGATTTGTCAAAAGGGAATTTGCAGAAGTTTCAGGCAGACGTAAGGGTTTCCGCTAATCTTAGGCTGGCAGGTAGGCTGGCGGATGCAAAACATTCTTTCCGCAGGAGGGTAATGTTAGTCAGGAAAGGAGAAATCTGTCGGCAGAGAGACTATGATAATAAGATATTTAAGGTGATTATTTTGCTGGGATTTTACTAAAATTCCTTATAACTTGCATTCTTTCTAAAAGTTTTATATACTATTGAAAATGGAATATTTTTGTGATAGTTCCTTAGCTGCTGAAATGACGAAGGAGAATATATTTGGAAATTAAAGAAAAGGGGTGAAATATATGCCGACACAGGATACAGGAAGCAAGAGCGGGATTGAAATTGTTGTTTTGGATGATGGCATGAAAACTTTTGCATCAATACAGGACACTTCGAAGGAGTATGTCAGGCAGGATGTCGTCAGGTATCTGGAGGATATGAATATTCATACCGGGATTAAGTATGATGTGATTGAGCAGATGCTGAAAGAGAAGAAACCTGATAAGCAGTATCTGATTGCAGAGGGCATAGGCCCTGTGGATGGCAAAGATGGCTGGTTTGAGTTTCTGTTTGATACAGAATTAGATACAAAACCGAAAATATTAAAGGATGGTTCCGTAGATTATTCTGAATACGGCGATGTCCCGTCAGTGGACGAGGGGCAGAAGCTGGTTATTTACCATCCAGCCACAGCCAGTGAGGATGGGGAGAACCTGTTCGGGGAAACCATCGTAGCAAGAAAGGGAAAAGAGCTTGCAAGATTAAAGGGAAAAGGGTTTTATTTATCTGAGAATAACAGGGAGTATTTTGCTAAGACATCCGGACGCGCGGTTTATGAGAATGAGCGTCTGGTTGTGGAAAACGAGCTGGTTATTGATGGTGATGTTTCGCTGTCAAGGGGCAGTGTATCCTTCGTAGATGACATACATATTCGGGGCAATGTCTTGACCGGTGTGACAGTTACATCGGAGAAAGGCTCTATTGTTGTGGATGGATATGTAGAAGCGTGTCAGTTGTCGGCTGCCAAGGAAGTGGTGCTTAAAAACGGCATGCAGGGAAACGGACGGGGGAAAATTATCGCCGGCGGAGATGTTTCCGGCAAATTTTTTGAGCAGGTAACAGTGGAATCCGGCGGAAGCGTAAATGCGAATGCAATTATGAACAGCCATGTGACAGCAGTGCAGGATGTTATAGTATCTGGCCGTTTTGGAATCATCATCGGTGGTGAGGTCCGGGCGGAGCGTTATGTCACTGCTACTATTATTGGAAATATGGCTGAGGTGAAGACGAGGATTTATGCCGGAGTGGAGGAGGATCTTTTTCCGAAGCTGATGGCAAAGGAGCGGGAGCAGGAAGCTCTGGAGGAGGCTTTGCAGAAGATTGCGGCGGGAATTGACCAGATTAACCTTCTGATGGAGAAGACAAAGAGGGATGACCTGAATGAAAAGAAAGTGAAGCTGATCCGCGGAAAGATAGCGAAGGAAAACCAGATTAATGAGACGGTCCGCGAAAAGCAGAAGATTATGGACCAGATGGGAAGAGCCAATGTTGCAAGGATTAGCGTGCAGAAGACGCTCTATCCAGGTACGCGTGTCAGTATCAACGGCGTTGCCACTAAAATTGATCAGGAGGCAAGCCACGCTGAGATTAGCGCCAAGGGTTCTGTTATTGAAGTAAGGGGAATTGTCTGACAGATGCCTTATTTGGTGTGTGCCAGCGGTTTCCTGTGCAGACAGGATGTCGAAAATTGCGGCGGATTATAATTGATGATTAGTTGGAGGTAGTGTAAGATGGATTTTGAAGCGGAATTAGCGAAGTTTCAACCTAGTCTGGACATTGAACAGGCAGAAGATGCGATTTACGGTAACAACACCACGGACGTAACAGATTTGCTGCAGTCAATTCTGAGTGGAGCGGGTGAAGCGGTAAAAGATAATACAGTAGAGTGGGTGGAGGAATCATGAACTGTCCAAGATGCAATGCAAAGGTAGCTTTTGTAAAAGATCAGTGTGATAACTGCGGACAGAGCCTTAAGAATTACCGCAGAATCGTGAGCACATCGAATATTTTGTATAATAAAGGGTTGGAGCAGGCAAAGGTCAGGGATTTATCAGGGGCCATCCGCTCTCTGCGCCAGAGTCTTGAGTTTAATAAGCTGAATACAAATGCAAGAAATCTTCTGGGAGTAATATATTTTGAGGAAGGCGAGATTGTATCAGCACTTAGTGAGTGGGTGATAAGCAAGCATTTTCAGCCGCAGAATAATGACGCAGATAAGTATATACGTCAGGTACAGTCAAATCCGAATAAGCTGGAGATGTATAACCAGACAATTAAGAAGTATAATTCGGCGCTGTTTTCCGCCCAGCATGGGGATGGGGATATGGCGATTATACAGCTGAAAAAGGTTGTTAATTTAAATCCTAAGTTCGTAAGGGCAAATCAGCTTCTTGCACTGCTGTATATGATGTCGGGAAAGAGGGACGACAAAGTACGCGCAAAGAAACTGTTAACCAGTATTAGTAAGGTTGATGTAACGAATACAACGACGATCAGGTATTTAAAGGAATTATCGGATGTACAGCTGAAAGGGGAGCCAGCGCCTAAGAAAGTTACAGCACAGGAGCCGGAGCCGAGAAAAGTACTTCCGCGTGTGGATGTAGATGCGTATAAACCGATCACGCCATATAAGGAGGAGAAGCCGTCCATTATGCCGTTTATTAATATTGTTGTCGGTGTATTGATTGGTATGGCGCTGATGGGATTTTTGATTATCCCCCATATTGAGGCAAATAAGTCAGACAAAGAAAATTCGGAGTTTAAGAAATACAGTGAACAGAAGGCTTCGACTGACAGCGATGTGTCAACTCTGAAAAATGAGAAGCAAAAGCTGGAGGACGAGATAAAAAAGCTGAAAGAGGAAAATGAAGCTCTGGCTGGAGATGGTTCCAGCAATGGTTCCACGCTGCAGGTATCTTATGAGAATCTGCTGGCGGCGATGGAGAGTTATACTGCTGCTGACAAGGTAACCGCTGCGAAGAAATTAGTAAAAGTGAATGAGGAAATCCTTACCGGCAGCAAGGCAAAAAAGGTTTATGAGGATATTAAGGAAAATACATTTGGAGATGCCTCCAAAAGCTATTTTGAGCAGGGGCGTGATGCCTATAACGGCGAGGGGGAATATGCCGGACGGAAAGATTATGATAAGGCAATCAGGCTTTTGCAGAAATCACTGGATTTTGACAAGGATAATACAGATTCCCTATATTTTATGGGGAGATGCTATCAACAGAAGTCCGATGTAGACAAAGCAAAAGAATACTACAATAAGATTGTGGATGATTATCCGCAGTCAGGCAGAGTCGGGGAAGCAAACAGACGCTTAAGGGAACTGGGTGAATAAGACCCTTGATGAGATGATGGGAATCCCTGTCAGAGAATACGGTTAGTGTATACTCTGGCAGGGATTGTTTTTTTATATTAGGAAAGTTCTCAGTGTGTGGTGGTGCACCAACAATAAATGCAAAGAACTTTAGTTCTTTAGCATTTTTGCTAGAGCGTGTTTGAAAATTGCTTTTTACAAGATGTGTTTCACACTTTGTGGGAGATTTGTTCCAAATTTAGGAGGTGTAGCGGGCTACATTGACTAAATTTGGGGCGAATATAGCACAAAGTGGGGGACGCAGATTGTGAGAATGAATTTTCAAACGCGCTCTAGGGCACAAGCGAAGTCTGTGCCCTTTTTTGTGGGAAGAGGCAGGAAGGAGGATGGATTATGCAGATGGAAAAGGAAAGGGTACATTACGAAGTGCATCAGAACTGCCTTGTGGTCTATGTGACGGATGATTTGGACCATCATGCCGTTCTGCAGCTTAGGGAGTATTCTGACCGTTTGATAGAAGCAGGAAACATAAGGCACATTATCTTTGATTTTACAGATGTGGGTTTTATGGACAGCTCAGGGATTGGGCTGATTATGGGGAGATATAAGAAGGTAATGTTTCTTGGAGGACGGGCTGCGGTGACAAATGTCGGTGATGTGGTGAACCGTATCTTTACCCTGTCAGGCTTATATCAGATTATCGAGCGGTATGATACGGTTGCTGATGCTCTGCAGGGGATGAAGAGCAGGAGGGAAGGGTAATTTGATAAATAAGGAGCTGCCAAGACAGTTCCTAAGAAAAAGGAAGGCGAAAGGGGCTAGGTAAGCCCGTTTCGCAGAAATGGAGTAAACTATGAAGTTAGTAATAGAGAGTGTTTCGGAAAATGAATCTTTTGCCAGAACTGTTGTAGCGGCGTACATAACAAGGCTGGATCCGACATTGGAAGAACTTGCAGATGTCAAAACAGCAGTATCCGAGGCGGTAACAAACAGCATTATCCATGGTTATCTTGGTAAGAGTGGGGAAATTGAAATTACCTGCGAGATAGATGGACGGGAAGTGATTATAGAAGTGGTGGATTTTGGTGTCGGCATTCCCGATATCGAAAGGGCCATGGAACCGCTTTATACGACGAAACCAGAGTGGGAGCGCTCTGGAATGGGGTTTGCGTTTATGGAGGCATTTATGGATGTACTGGAAGTGCAGTCTGAGCCGGGAAAGGGCACGCGCGTATTTATGCGAAAAGAGATTGGAAAGGAGCAGGACAAGTAAGGGGCTGTTAAGAAATAACTTTTAAACAGTTTCTGGGAAGACCTGTAGAATGGTATGTGCAATGGATGTGATGGAACTTTTAAAGGAAGCACGTGCAGGGAATCTGGAAGCCAGGAACCAGATTGTGGAGGAGAATATCGGCCTTGTCTGGAATATTGTAAAGCGTTTTAGTGGGCGCGGATATGAGCAGGATGACATTTTTCAGATTGGCTGTATCGGCCTGATTAAAGCGATTGACCATTTCGATATGAGTTATCAGGTGAAATTCTCTACGTATGCAGTACCGATGATAACAGGTGAAATCAAGAGGTTTTTAAGGGATGACGGCATGATAAAGGTGAGCAGGACGCTGAAAGAGAACGGATTCCGGATTAAACGGGCGGCGGAAGACTTAAGCCAGCAGCTTGGGAGGAACGCTACAATAGATGAGATTGCCGCTGCCACGGAGCTTACGGCAGAAGAAATTGTACTGGCAATCGAGGCGAATAGCGAGGTGGATTCGATTTACAGGGTGATATACCAGTCAGAGGGCAGGGATATCTCCATGGTAGAACAGGTTGTGGGGAGGAAAGGCAGCAGCCTTGGCTATGCGGGGTTCAGCGATACAGAGAATGGCAGCATGGTCAATCAGAATGGGGCATTGCTTGACGTGGAGAAGGAAGCGGTAATTGACCATATGCTGCTTGGCCAGCTCCTTGATGAATTGGGGGAAAAGGAGCGGAAATTAATTGAATACCGTTATTTTCATGATATGACACAGGTTCAGGTAGCTAAAATGCTTGGAATCAGCCAGGTGCAGGTGAGCAGGCTGGAAAAGAAAATTTTAAAAGAAATGCGGAAGCGGTCATGTTGTGATTAAAAATGTTGCATAAAAAAATAAAGAAGAGCCATACTTTTTATATAAGGCACTGCTATAAAATAAATTTACTGGTTTTCGTATGGTAAATGCTACTGTAAGAAGTGTATGCCGTGCGCAGTGGATTTGTTTTGGGACAGTTCCGATAGAAATTTGTATTTTCAGAAAGTGAGGGATAGAAATGCAGATTATGAAAAATAAAAAAGTATGGTTTTTTTTGCTGATCAGCGTAATGATTATGACAACATTCTGCCTATGGCGTTCCGGTGTAAATGAGACGAAGGCGTTTGCCAATGGGCGTGTGGTGGAGAGGGTTTGTCCTGCACGGGGGTATAATTTGATATGAAACCAGAAGAAGTGTATTTAAAACTTCCGCAGAGCGCCCAGGTGGTGAACCGCAAAATATTTTTAAAGGATGTGGCGGAAATTTATACATCTGATACGGGAACTCAAAAAAAGATTGGAGATATTATACTGTACACTGTCAGTGGTGACAAAAACCAGAAGCTGATTTTCTCTGTAATGAAACTGATAGAAACGATACAGAAGGAGCATCCCGGTTTAAAGATTATAAATATTGGGGAGCCTGATTTTATTGTAGAGTATAAAATGCCGATAGCCCCCAAAAAAGGAATGGAATATTTTAAACTTGTCATTTTATCACTTGTTGTTTTTCTGGGGGCGGCATTTACGATTATGACTTTTAATACCGATGTCAGTGTGGGAGAGGTCTTTGATAATTTATATTATCTGGTCACAGGGACGAAGAAAAATTCCGGTTCTGTTCTGGAGATTGCTTATAGTGCGGGGATTCTGCTGGGAATTCTTGGCTTCTACAATCATTTTAAGGGACAGAAGCTCCATGATGACCCAACACCAATCCATATTGAGATGCGGAATTATGAGGAGGAGATGAATAAGGCAATTATTAAAGACGCAGACAGGGAGGGAAAGACCATAAAATAAATAAGGGACTGTAGGAAAATAGCTTAAACAGATTGCGCAGGATATATCCATACAGTTCCTAAGTGGTTTTTCTGTCAGAACAGCATTAGTTTTTGCCGGGGAGGTATTTTTGATGCAGATAATACAAAATATAATTCTGGCGGTAATAGGGTTTTCAGGCGGAATAGCGGTAGCGGGAGGTGTATTTGCTTTTATTTCGATTCTTGGCATTATTCCGCGTATGGCGGACAGGATGGGGCTTGCCAGCCATATCTACCAGATGGAGACTGTGATTGCAGCAGGCGGGATTGCAGGCTGTATTATTTCTATTTTTCAGGTGCATGTGGCTATCGGGACGGCAGGATTGATTATCGTAGGGCTTTTTGCGGGGGCGTTTGTAGGCTCTTTGGCAATGGCTCTTGCTGAAACGTTGAAAGTATTCCCAGTGCTTTGTCAGAGGGCGAACTTGAAATTTGGGCTTCCGGTCCTTGTTACAGCGCTGGGGGTAGGGAAGGGACTCGGAAGCCTGTTCCAGCTTTATTTTGTAAGGATGAAATAAACAGGGATGAAGTGCCTGCAGAAAAGAGGTTGAATATGAACGAGAAAGACAGTACAAATCCTTCCATTGAGGAGGTCATTCAGGAAAAGGATGAGAAGCAGCAGAAGGATAAATATAACCAATATGTAGATAATATGACACCGAAGAATAATCCATTCTGGAACTGTGCAAAGGCATTTCTGGTGGGCGGCATTATCTGCTGTGTTGGGGAGGGGCTTAACTCTTTTTACCAGTATCTTGGAAATGACAAGGAGCTTGCAGGGCTTTACGGTACAATCACCCTGATTGCGCTCAGCATTATCCTCACAGGTTTTAATATTTACCAGAAGCTTGGGCAGTTTGGAGGTGCCGGAAGCATTGTACCGATTACAGGGTTTGCTAATTCTGTTGTATCGCCTGCCATCGAGTTTCAGGCTGAGGGGCAGGTGTTTGGTATCGGCTGTAAGATTTTTACGATTGCCGGGCCGGTAATCCTGTATGGAATCTTTAGCAGCTGGCTGCTGGGGCTGATTTACTGGATTGGGAAATATTTTGGATGGTTTTAATAAAAAAGGGCACAAGCGAAGTCTGTGCCCTTTTTTATCCTATCAGCACTCTTTTGCCCTCAAAAGCAAATCCATACTTGCGTATTTGCTCTGGCGGGATACCGAGATTTATTAATTCTGCCTGATAATTTTTATCTTCTATTTGCTTTTTGGCAGATGCCACTGTATCCTGAAGTGTCTGTTCGTCCTCCTTATCATGTACCTTAAATTCAAGGATATAGGCAGGCGCCTCTTTTTTGACAGGCCGTAACATAATATCATATCTGCCATATCCGCTCTCCCTGTTTGACAAAACTTCATATTGTCCGCGAAGCTCTACCAAAAGTCCCAGCACAAAGCCGTGATAGAAACGTTCCGGTTCATTTTTTCTAGAAGGATTGTTCCCTGTATCAAAAAAACTAAAGGTTGTAAGTGCAATATCATTCATATAATGGTTCATAGCTTTTAAATCACAATTTAAAAGGGCATCTATAAATTCATTATAGTTAGCGGAGCTTTTTTGAAACCAGTTCTTAATCATCTTCCGGAACATGGAGGTCACTTCCCTATTTGTCAGTGTTAATGTGTATAGGCAGGCGCCTGTTTCCAATTGGAATTCCCAGTGCTCTGCTCTCAGATATCCGCTTGCGAGCAGCATGCTCCATATCGCATTTTCCTCATTTTCTAATTGGTTGAAAACAATCTGCTCGTCCATTTCTACTGTTATTGGGTTGCCATTTAATAAATCTTCCATCATAAGCTTTACTTTTGGGCTACCGCTTGCAATGAGTGTCCCGGCCAGGGCATTTGAGCTTGTGTCTGCCCAGTATGCTGCGATTTTTCTGCTTTTTAAAAAGTTGGTAATTGACCATGGATTATAGATATCATGGCATTCCCCAAAAGTAAAGCCGTCGTACCATGCTTTTACTTCCTTCTTTTTTTCAGGTATGCCTGCCTCCTCCAAAGCTGCAAAAACTTCCTCTTCCGTAAAACCAAATGATTCAGCGTATTCATTTGAAATTGCCGTCACTACTTTTAGGTTATTCAGATCAGAAAAAATAGATTCTTTGCCTACCTGTGTAATGCCAGTCATAATTGCCCGCTCCAGATAGGGGTTTGTTTTGAATGCTGTGTTGAACAGGCTTCTTGTGAAGGCGGCCATTTCATCCCAATAACCGCTGACATATGCCTCCTGCAGCGGGGTATCATATTCATCCAATAATAAAATCACTTTTTTTCTATAATGGCGGTTTAAATATTCCATGAGAAAACGGATTGCTGTTGCGGCAATGGAGTCGTCCATATCAAACTGCACTGCATTAAACTGTGTCTTCTCTTTCTCTGTCAGTAAGTTTTCTTTCAAAAGGAAATCATTTTGATTATACAATACAGTGATATTTTGTTTGATTGCCGCAACGGCTCCTTCATAATAATTAGCTTTAACGTCTGCGAACGTAAGAAAAATTACAGGATATGTCCCTTGGATTTTTTTATATTTTTCATTCTGCCAGATGGCAAGCCCATCAAATAATTCTCCACGGCCTGCATACCTTGTAGAGAAAAAGCAGTTAAGCATATTCATATTGAGGGTTTTCCCAAATCTGCGCGGGCGGGTAATCAAAGTAACTTTGTCCTCGGATTCCCACCATTCCTTAATAAACGCTGTTTTGTCCACATAGAAACAATCTTTGCTTCGGATGGATTCAAATTCATCATTGCCAATACTCACTGTCTTCAAATATTGTCACCGCCTTTCCGGCTGCTTCGGGAATAAATCTGGATTTATTATGCCTTAATAATTGAATAGGCTTTACACTCTCATATTATTTAGCGGCTGGTACATAACTTTCTGTTAATAAGTTAAGTTGTGGTTTAATGTTATTTTATTACGCTCCCTTGTGGTGATGCTTTATAAAGTATCTGTATTATATCACGCTTGGAGTGCAAAGTCTATTCAATTATCTAGGGACTTTGTTGAGTGTTGGCTGGTTTTTCGGTTTGTCGGGATTATTCTACACAAAAATATTATAACGAAATTGTTTTCCAATAGGATACATGATATAATTTCAGAGTCGTTGATACTGATAATACTTTTTTGGCTTGGGAAAGCAGCCATTTTAAGAATATCAAAATTGAGAAAGGCGGGGTATAAAAATGAACATAGCTTGTTGTAATGGAGATTTTGAATGTGGTTCATGGGAAGAATTGGAGAAATTTATCCGAAAAAGTTCCGGCAATCCATATGATGATATCTGGATTAGTGAAGAGGAGGAAGAGTATCCTTGTCTGGCGGTGCTTATAAACGGTGAGTATGCCTGTGTCCACTGGTATGATGATGAAGGCGGTATATGGCAGTCTGTTGGGAATGGAGAGAAGGATATTGAGTTTATAGCTAATGGAAATGAAAAATCAAAAATGTCAGCAGATGCTGTTGTTTCGTTAGAGGAAGCATTGCAGTGCGCAAAGGAGTTTTATGACACTCTGGAGCAGCCGAATTGCGTTGAGTGGACAGAACTCTAATCTGCCTGTTGAAAAATATATGGCGAAATGTTAGTATATTGGCATGAATATTTTGAAAAGTATAGACAGGGGGCTAAGATGAAGCATATGGAAGATAAGGGGGGGAGACTGAGAAGAGTTAAGGATTCATTTTCTTTTCTGTTTCGGGAAGAGGCAGATATTCAGTTTAAACTCCTAAATCTGATTTTGATAGCGGCGATTGTGGGCGGGGGGTGCTCCTGCCTGATTTCAGTTGCGATGGGAACCAGCGGCAATATTGTTACAGGTATTATGGTGGTATTGCTTTTGGTTTCGCTGTGGCTGGTTAATGTAAAAAACAAGCCGCAGTTTGGGGGGATTCTGATTGCCTGCCTTGCCAATATGGTTTTGTTTCCGGTTATGTATTTCTACGAAGGCGGCATGCACAGCGGCATGCCGGTGTGGATGCTTCTTGGCCTGACATTCTGTTTTTTGATCATTCATGGAAAAGCCTGCTATATCGTTTTTGCACTCAGTGCACTGATAGTGGCAGGGTGTATAATAATGGAGCTTTACCATCCGGAATATGTGTATCATTTAGATGAACAGACAATAGGCATAGATGTTATCCAGTCCATCATTATTGCTGCCTGTGTATTTGGTGCAATCTTTAAGTTCCAATCCTCAACATTTGGAAAGCAGAGGGACCACCTGATAAAACAGGATGAGCAGGTGCGCCTTACAATGGAAGAATTAAAGAAAGCAAATCAGGCAAAAAGTGATTTTCTTGCAAATATGTCACATGAAATCCGCACCCCGATTAATGCAGTGTTGGGAATGAATGAGATGGTCATCCGGGAAAGCTCTGACGAGGAGATTTCAAAATATGCGCAGAATATTGAAAGTGCGGGCCAGAATCTGCTTTCACTGATCAATGATATCTTGGATTTTTCTAAAATTGAATCAGGTAAGATGGAGATTCTCCCAGTAGAATATGAAGTTTCTTCTCTGTTAAATGACAGCTATAATATGATTTCTATGCGTGCGGAGGAGAAAAATTTAAAAGTCAAAGTTGAAAATGATAGTACGATTCCGTCACATTTAATGGGGGATGAGGTGAGGATACGCCAGTGTATCTCCAATCTGCTGACAAATGCTGTTAAATATACGAAGAGGGGAAGCATTACATTGTCCCTGAACTGGGAACGGATTGATAAGGATTCCATGGTGTTAAAGATTTCCGTAGCAGATACGGGTATCGGCATCACCCCCGAAAATCAGGAAAAACTATTTAGTACGTTTCAGAGGGTAGATGAAAAGAGGAACCGGAGTATTGAAGGGACGGGTCTGGGACTTGCGATAACAAGGCAGTTTGTAAACCTGATGGGGGGAGATATTTCGCTGGAAAGCGAGTATGGGAAAGGTTCTACGTTCAGGATGGATATCCCGCAGAAGATTATTCTGGATATTCCGATGGGGGATTTCTCAGAAAAATATGCCAGATGGAAGGAAAAGTCAGGAAAGTACCATGAATCCTTTCAGGCACCCAATGCTTCTGTGCTGGTGGTAGATGATGTAGAGATGAATCTGGAGGTAATCAAAGGGCTTTTAAAAAATACAAAAATCCAGATAGATACAGCTTCCAGTGGGGAACAGTGCCTAGAAATGATCCAGAAGAAGAAATACCACATTATATTTATGGATCATATGATGCCGGAGATGGACGGTGTCGAGGCGCTTCATGAAATTCAGAGAATGAAGAATCATCCCAATACGGGGACTCCTGTCATTGTGCTGACAGCGAATGCGATTATGGGGGCAGAAGAACAGTATCTTGAGCAAGGGTTTAAGGCGTATCTGGCGAAGCCAGTGCGCAGCAATGAACTGGAACGACTTACGTATGACCTTCTGCCGGACGATTTGGTGATCCGTACAATGGATATCAAAGAAAATATGCCGCAGCAGGAACAGTCTTTTTTGCAGAAGCTTTCTTTTCTGGATACCAAATCAGGTATGCTTTATTGTTCGGAGGACGAGGAACTGTATAGAAAGATGCTGCAGTCGTATTTGGATCCAAAGCGTTATGCCGCGGTAATCGAAATGTATGAAAAAGAGGACTGGTATAATTACCAGATTCAGGTACATGCTGTTAAGAGCAGCTCGCTTTCCGTTGGGGCAAAGCATCTTTCCCTGCAGGCTAAAAGGCTGGAGACGGCGGCTAGGGATAAGGATATTGAGTATATAAAGGGGCATAATGAGAGTTTTCTGCGGAATTATCAGGAAATTTTTTCTAAAATAGATGCTGTGCTGCGTGAGGAAAAAAATGTTACAGAAACAGAAGTGAGGGATTAAAATGATACTGCGTTATCCTGAGTATTATGAAAAGTTTTCCTGCATTGCAGGCAGGTGTGAGGACACCTGCTGTGCCGGGTGGGAGATTGATATTGATGATGCAAGCTATGAATATTATATGCAGGTGCCCGGAAAGTTCGGCGAGAGGCTGCGAAGCAGTATAAAGGAGTATCCGTTAGAAGATGATGGCAGATATGAGATGCATGGTTTTATTTTAAAGGAAGGGAAACGGTGTCCCTTCCTTAATTCTGATAACCTCTGCGATATGATCTTAGAGCTGGGGGAAGATGCGATTTGTGATGTCTGTACCAACACACCCCGAAATTTTCTGGAATACGGGAATGCGAGGGAGGTTTCCATCAGCCCGAGCTGTGCGGAGGCGGGGAGGCTGATTTTTTCCGGCAGGGAGAAAACGGTATTTGTGGAGAGAGAGATAGAGGAAGCATTAGACTTTGAGGAGGATGCAAAAGAGCTGGAGACAGCAGATGCAGTCCGGAATGCAAGGGATACAGCGATTGCTATTTTGCAGAATAGGCAGAAGGATATTTATCAGAGGATCATTGATTTTTTGATTTATGCAAGGGAGGTGCAGGAATGCCTAAACAGGGAGGCATATGGCGATATTCCAGAATGTGGGGAGGAAAAATGCCTTGATATGCAAAGTGCGGGGACTGAGTTGCTGCAGGATGCGGATTATTATTATTTTTTCCGGGAACGGATGAAATCTTTTCAGGAACTGGAGTGGATGAATGAAGAGTGGGGGCAGTATCTGGAACGCATGGAGGCGCTTTTTTTTGAAGAGGGTAAGGGGAAAATGCGCTATGAAACTACGTTTCGGAATTTTAGGGCATACTGTAAGAAGCAGGATAAGGAATACCAGATGGAGCATCTGATGGTCTATTATGCATTTCTTTTTCTGGCACGCTGTGTGGATGATTTCAATTTCTGGGGGAAGGCACAGTATTGCGTCTGTAGCTTTCTGATGATACGCGATATAGCATTAGAGCGCTTTTATCAGAATAGTGAAAGATTTACAACGGAGGATTTTGTAGATATTGTCCGTATTTTTGCAAAAGAGACAGAACATTCAGAAGAAAATCTGGAGTTTCTGGGGGATGAGTTTTTGTTTGAAGATATATATAAATGTGATGCGCTTTGTAAACAGATATAGACTTGTTTTTTGAGAAAGGATTGGACAAAGATGTTTTATATAGGAAATCATTTATCTGCATCGAAAGGCTATCTGGCTATGGGAAAGCAGGCAGTTAAACTTGGTGGGAATGTGTTTGCATTTTTTACCAGAAATCCAAGGGGTGGCAAGGCAAAGGAAATTAACGAGGCAGACGTGACAGACTTTCTTGCATTTGCAAAGGAGCATGGTTTCGGTACGCTCGTGGCACATGCGCCGTATACGATGAACCTCTGTGCAGCCAAGGATAGCGTCAGGGAATTTTCGGTAGAGATGATAGAAGACGACCTAAGACGGATGGAATATACACCCGGAAATTATTATAATTTTCATCCCGGTTCCCATGTAGGGCAGGGGGCTGAGAAAGGGATTGAGATGATTGCGGATGCCCTGAACCATGTCCTGTCAAAAGAGCAGACGACAATAGTCCTTCTGGAGACGATGGCGGGCAAGGGAAGCGAGATTGGAAGGAACTTTGAGGAGCTTCGTGAAATTATAGACAGGGTAGAGCTTTCAGAAAAGCTCGGCGTCTGTTTTGATACCTGCCATGTCTGGGATGGAGGGTACGATATTGTCAATGATTTGGACGGCGTATTAAATGAGTTTGATAAAGTGATTGGCTTAGAAAGGCTGTGTGCGGTGCATTTTAATGACAGCATGAATGGCTGTGGTTCACACAAAGACCGCCATCAGAAGATTGGGGAGGGCAGCATTGGCATGGAGGCAATGAAGAGGGTGGCGCTCCACCCATCACTGGCAGGCAAGCCATTTATATTGGAAACGCCAAATGAGGATGAAGGTTATGCAAAGGAGATTGCTATGATTAAAGAGTGGACAGAGGAGATATAGCGGATGGAACGTCATGTCAATATGGCTGAGATTTCGGATGGCAAGAGATACAAAAGTACAGATATGGCAAGGATTGGCTGCAATGAGTGTGAGGGGTGCAGCGACTGCTGCCGGGAAGTTGGGAGCAGCATTGTACTGGACCCATGGGATGTCTATATGCTCGAAAAAAATCTTTCCTGCGGCTTTGAGGGGCTTTTGGGGCGTCATCTGGAGTTGAATGTGGTGGATGGTGTTGTTCTTCCGAATCTTAGGCTGTTAGAAAACGGGGAGGGCTGTACTTTTCTGGACGAACATGGAAGATGCAGTATTCATGATTTCCGACCGGGTTTTTGCAGGCTGTTTCCGCTGGGGCGTCTGTATGAGGAGGGAACGTTTTCTTATTTCCTGCAGACAGCGGAGTGCAGGAAGGGGAACAGGACAAAGGTAAAAATTAATAAATGGCTGGGGATTGCAAATCTGGCTGCCTATGAGAAATTCATCTGCCAGTGGCACTACCTGCTGAAAGAGGTGCAGGTAAGGGCAAAGGAAATGGATGAGCAGGAGCTTCGTGGGTGGAGCATGTATTTTTTGCAGGAGTTTTACGTCAGGCCATATCAGGGTGATGATTTTTATGGGCAATTTGCGCTTCGTTATGAGGCGGCAAAGGAAAAGTGGAGGAATCAATGAGGATACCGGAATTTTTAAAGGAAGAGGGCTGCCTTGGGTTTGTCGCGCCCGCATTTGGATGCAATATAGAGCCATATCAGAGCGGATTTAAGAATGCGTTAAAGAAATTTAAGGATATGGGGTTTCGGACAGATATCGGGCCGAACTGCTTTGCAGGCGAGGGGGTTGGCATCAGCAATACGCCGGAAAAGTGCGGCGGCGAGATAAACGAGTATTTTGCTAAAGAGGGAGTGGATGTGCTTCTTTCCTGCGGCGGCGGTGAATTAATGTGTGAGGTTCTGGATTATATCGATTTTGCGAAGCTGGCAGAGGAGAAGCCGAGATGGTATATGGGGTATTCGGACAATACGAACCTTACATTTCTTCTTGCAACGCTCTGTGACACGGCATCTATTTATGGCCCCTGCGCCCCTGCGTTCGGCATGGAGCCTTGGCATGAAGCGCTTTCTGATGCCCTTGGGCTTCTATTGGGCGAAAAAAATGTTTTTACAAATTACCCTCTCTGGGAAAAGGAATCTTTAAAGGACGAGGGGCATCCGCTAGAACCGTACCACGTAACGGAGCAGAGCTGTATTAAATGTTTTCCGGCTGGGGCGGCCCATGCGGAGGGCAGGCTGCTTGGCGGCTGCCTTGACTGCCTTGGAAGGCTGGTGGGAACAAAATATGACAAAGTAAAAGAGTTTATCAAACGGTACCGGGAAGATGGGATTTTGTGGTACTTAGAGTCCTGTGACCTGAATATAATGGATATCAGGCGTGCGCTCTGGCAGCTTGACCACGCGGGCTGGTTTGGCACAGCGAGGGCATTTCTGATTGGCCGTCCGCTCTGTTTTGGGGAGGAGCTTTTTGGGCTTGACCAGTATCAGGCGGTTACAGGCATTCTTGGTAAATATCATGTGCCGATCCTGATGGATTTGGATATCGGGCATATCCCGCCGATGATGCCTGTCGTAAATGGGGCCAGAGCTGCTGTGGATGCAGCAGGGCAAAATGTTACAATTACTTACCGGCTGTCTGAACAGTAATAAATATCAAAATAATTAAGGAATCTGTTAGGAAAATTAACGTTTTCTTAACTTATCCCCTCTGTCATTGACGACCTTCTTTTTTAGCAGTATGTTAGTGGCTGGGGGGTATTTCACTTTTTTAAGGAAAAGTGGTATTATTGTTTTCATTGCGCTGGAGCGATAGCAGAACATGTGGGAAAAGGAGAGAAGAGATGCCAAAGTTTAGTGTAAAAAGGCCGTTTGTGGTTTTGGTTGGCGTTGTAATGCTTCTGGTATTAGGGTATGTCAGTTTTACGAGGATGTCTACTGATTTTTTGCCGAATATGAACATGCCTTACATGATAGTTATTACAACATATCCGGGAGCATCGCCGGAGAAAGTAGAGACGGAGGTCAGTACCGTTCTGGAAGATGCCGTCGGGACGGTAAACGGTGTGAAAAATGTTACTAGTACTTCATCGGAGAATTCAAGTGTGGTTTCTTTAGAGTTTGAAGATGACACAAACATGGATGCTGCAATGGTAAAGGTTTCTTCGGCGGTCAATCAGATTACGCTTCCAGAGACAGCGGGAACACCAATGATTATGCAGATTTCTGCCGATATGATGGCAACCATGATGCTAAGCGTGGATTATGAAGGGAAAAGCGGGTACGAATTGTCACAGTTTATCGATGATAATATTATTCCTGAGCTGGAGCGTCAGGACGGTGTGGCAAATATCAGTGCATCCGGCATGGTGGAAAAATCCATTGAGGTGAAGCTGAACCAAGACAAGATTGATGATGTCAATGGGCAGGTGTTAGAGAAGACAAATAAGGAATTGGCAAAAGCAAAAAAGGAATTGGATAAGGCTGAGAAAAAGTTAAAGGAGGGAAAGGAAAAGCTTTCTTCCCAGAAAGATAAGCTGGAGGATCAGCAGGATGCCCAGTCCAGTGAACTTGCAAAGTTCAGTAAAATGATGAATCAGGCGGTTGCAACAAAGCAGGCGTATTCTTCTAACCTGACCAGTTTAAAAGCCAAAAAGTCAGCGCTTACAATGGAAAAGCAGGCGTATGAGAAAAATAAGGTAGTGGAATCATACCGACAGATGAACAGCGGATTTCAGGCAGTGCGCACAAGCCTTGAAAAGGGCGGGGCTGCTTATCAGAGTATCTATGAGGCGGTTTACCGCCAGATTCTTGTGCCGATGGTTCAGGGGCAGCTGGATGCTGCAGGTGTAGAGGGCAAAGTGACAGCAGAAAATGTGGATACATATCTGGCCCAGCTTGGCGATGCCGCAGATGCTTTAAAGAAAGCGGCAGGGGAACAGGCGGAAAAGCTGGCGAAAGAACAGACAGATGCCCAGATTGCTACACTGCCAAAGGATGTCAAAGATGCCATAGACCATGCAGATAAGTTAAGCGCATATAAGACTATGCTGGAGAGTCAGGGACAGGGAGCGGCTGCAAAGCAGATGACAAAAAAGAACCTCAAATCCCTGTATGATATTGTTGAGGTCCGCATTCCGCAGATTGATACAGCACTAGCTAATTTGAAGACAGAAATAATGGTAGCAAAGAAGACATTGGAGCAGGTGGAAAAATCAATTAAGCAGGCGGAGGATAATTATGAGCAGGTAGAGCAGGGCAAGATTACAGCGGCAGCAGCTTTTGGAACTGCTAATGCGCAGATAAGCAGTGCGCAGTCCACACTGGAGGCCAGTGAAAAGGAACTGGAGTCCGGCCGGGAGTCTTATAATAACTCCAGAAAAGAGGCGCTTAAAAATGCCAATCTGGATCAGCTTTTAACAATGGAGCAGTTGTCGACGATTCTTTCTGCGGAGAATTTTTCCATGCCTGCAGGATATATCAGTGAAGATGGGACACAGTATCTGATTAAGGTTGGTGACGAGTATGAAAGCGTCGATGCCATGAAAGGCGCTGTACTTTGCAAAATTGCCGGTGTTGGTGATGTCCGGCTGTCTGATGTATCGGATGTGACGGTTGTTGATGATGCGGACGAATCCTACGGGCGTGTGAATGGGAATGACGCAGTGCTTTTTAGCATTTCCAAAGCCAGCACGGCGAGCACGTCGGAGGTCTCAGAAGGTTGTAATAAGAAATTAAAAGAGCTTGAAAAAGAATATAAGGGCCTGCATTTTACCAATTTGATGGATCAGGGTGATTATATCAAGATGATTATTGATTCTGTCCTGTCAAATCTGATATGGGGTGCGGTGTTAGCCATCTTTGTTCTTTTTATCTTTTTGAAAGATGTAAAGCCTACAGTAATCGTGGCATTCAGCATTCCGCTGAGTGTACTGTTTGCTATGGTATTAATGTATTTCACCAATATTACCCTGAATATCATCTCCCTGTCCGGCCTGTCGCTGGGTGTCGGTATGCTGGTGGATAATTCGATTGTCGTAATTGAAAATATATACAGGCTGAGGAATAAAGGAATTTCTGCGGTGAGGGCAGCGGTGATGGGTGCGAATCAGGTGGCAGGGGCAATCTTTTCCTCTACGCTTACCACAATCTGCGTATTCCTGCCAATCGTGTTTACGGATGGCATCACAAGGCAGATTATGCAGGATATGTGCCTGACGATTGCTTACAGTTTAGGTGCCAGCCTTGTCGTGGCATTAACACTGGTACCATGTATGGGTTCAACATTTCTGCGCAAATCATCCACAAAGAAGCACCGCTGGTTTGATGCTATGGTGACGGGATATGAAAAAGCAATCCGTTTCTGCCTGCGGTTTAAATTTGTGCCGATTATTGCAGCGGTGGGCCTGCTGGTATTTTCAATCTGGCAGGTTACCCGCATGGGAATTGTATTTATCCCGGATATGGGAAGCGACCAGCTATCTGCGAGCCTGACAATGAATCCGGAGACAACCAGTGAAGAGGATTATGAGCTTGCAGATAAGATAGCAGAAGAGATGAAAAAGATTGAGGGGGTTAACACTGTTGGCGCGATGAAAGGGAGCAGTGGGATGTCCCTTGGCGGAGGCGGTGAAGATAAAAACTATACCTTTATGCTTCTGTTGGATGAAGAATATGCGAATGACAATAAAAAAATCGGCGCCAAGATGGAGAAAATATTTGAGGATAACAAATGTGAGGAGTTTTCGGTATCAGCTTCCAATATGGATATGTCCAGTATGCTAAGCTCCGGCCTCCAGATTAATATTTATGGCAAGGACAATGACAAACTGATAGAAATCAGTGAGGATGTCATGAAGATGGTAAAGGAAGTTAAGGGATTTACTGATGTTTCAAATGGACAGGAGGACGGCGATAAAGAAGTCCATGTCAAGGTAAATAAGGATAAAGCGATGCGCCTTGGGCTTACGGTAGCGCAGGTATACAGTGAGCTTGCCGGAAAGCTGACAACAGAAAAAAATTCTACCACGCTGTTTGTCGGGAATGAAGAGTATGATGTAAAGATTGTAGATGAACGGGATGAACTAAATACTGCGAACCTGATGGACTATGAGTTTGAGATGACGAAGACCGATAAAGAGGGGAAGACAAAAACAGAGAAGCATAAGTTAAAAGAATTTGCAGATTTTGAAGAAAATAAGGGTGTAGCTTCCCTAACAAGGGAAAATCTGGTCGGTTACATCAGGGTGAGTGCAGTGACTGAGGAGGGATATAATGCTACGCTGCTCAGCAGGGATCTGCAGAAAAAAATTGATAAATATGAGTTGCCGGGAGGCTATGATATTGCCATTCAGGGTGAGAGTGAGACCAATATGGAGATGGTAAGCAACATGTTGCTTATGATTTCTCTGGCTGTCATCTTTATCTACCTGATTATGGTTGCACAGTTTCAGGGGCTGCTGTCACCGTTTATCGTGCTTCTGACAATTCCGCTTGCCTTTACAGGAGGGCTTCTGGCATTGCTGATTACAGGGGAGCAGATTTCTGTCATGGCCTTGATGGGATTTTTGGTGCTGGCAGGCGTCGTTGTAAATAACGGTATTGTATTTGTGGATTATGTCAATAAGCTCCGCCTGAGTGGGGTGGAGAAGAGGGAGGCGCTGGTTGAGACAGGGCAGACACGTATGCGCCCGATTCTTATGACTGCGCTGACAACGATTCTTGCGATGTCAACACTGGCATTCAGCCAGGATTCCACTGCGGCGATGAGCCGGGGCATGGCGATTGTGACAATCGGCGGACTGGCATATGCGACACTGATGACATTATTTATCGTGCCTGTATTTTATGATATATTCTATCGCAGGAAGTTAAAAAATGTAGATTTAGGGGATGAAGAGTCCCTGAATGATGTTGATGATATTATTTGATTCACTTTTAAATACAGGGAGGCACCAGCTTATGCTGGTGCCTTTTTTGGATGATAGGAAGTTCTCGAAAAATAGAATAATTCTTCCATCTGAAAGCCATACTAAAAGAAAATAATTGTACTAGAAGAAGCAGGGGCAGCCTGCTTTGCAAATTTGTGTGTGCGCACACTTGCCACAAATTTGTTATGCAAAAAGAATGTGTGCAGAAATGAGGTATCTTATGGGCTGTAAACAGATGGGAAAACAGAGTATTCGTTTTGAAAATCCGCCTATTATCAGCGGGGCTGCTTCGGTAGTCGGGCAAAAAGAGGGGGAAGGTCCGTATGGCAAATATTTTGATGTGATAGAGGAGGATCCGAAAGTCGGTGCAGATACATGGGAGGAAGCGGAGGGAAGGCTTCAGGCAGAGGCGGCAGAACTTGCCATCAGCCATGCCGGGCTGTCGAAAAAAGATATCCGTTACATGATTGCCGGAGATTTGCTTGGACAGCTTATGGCATCCTCTTTTGGGTTGATCGATATGGATATACCGCTTTTTGGTGTGTATGGCGCCTGTTCCACAATGGGGGAATCGTTGGCAATTGCTTCGATGATTGTGGAGGGAGGTTTCGCAGAACACGCCATGGCAATTACTTCAAGCCATTTTGCCAGTGCGGAAAAACAATTCCGTTTTCCACTCGGATATGGAAATCAGAGGCCGAAAGCGGCAACATGGACAGTGACAGGAAGCGGTGCTGTTGTTTTAAGTAATTCCCATAGAAAAGAAGAAATTCTGGAAAAAAAGGAATCGGAACAGATATCGGCAGCCGCCAGAGCGGAAAAAGGCAAGGTGAAAATAAAAGGAATCACTACCGGAAAAGTGGTAGATTACGGGGTGAAAGATAATATGAATATGGGGGCATGCATGGCACCGGCAGCAGGGGAAGTGATTGCGGGCAATTTCATAGATTTTGGGTACCAGCCGGACCATTATGATAAAATTATTACCGGGGATTTGGGGAAAGTAGGGAAGGATATTTTGATTGATTTTGTAAATGCAAAAGGGTATGACATCAGCAGGCAGTATATGGACTGCGGGATTGAGATTTTTGGGGAAGATCAGAATGTGCAGTCAGGGGGAAGCGGCTGCGGCTGCAGTGCCGTTATGCTGACAGGATATATTTTGAAGATGATGGAAAAGGGCGAATGGAACAGGGTGCTTTTTGTGCCGACGGGGGCATTGCTGTCACAGGTGAGTTTTAATGAGGGGAACAGTGTGCCGGGTATTGCGCACGGCGTCGTGTTAGAGCGTTTCAGCTAATCAGGAAGGAGGACAGAGATATGAATTATTTACTGGCATTTCTTGTGGGCGGGGCAATTTGTGTTGTGGTGCAGATTTTGATGGATAACACAAAACTGCTGCCCGGAAGGATTATGGTCATACTTGTTTGCAGTGGGGTATTCCTTGGGGCAGTCGGGGTATATGAGCCGTTTGCAAAATGGGCAGGCGCGGGTGCATCTGTCCCGCTGCTCGGGTTTGGAAATCTTTTGTTTAAGGGGATTCGGGATGCTGTCGATGCAGAAGGGTTTATAGGTCTTTTTAAAGGAGGATTTACAGCAAGTGCAGTGGGGATTTCTGCAGCATTGATTTTTGGCTATCTGGCGTCCCTGATTTTCAAACCGAAAATGAAATAAGTTATTTTGTTTTTTATATTATGAAGGGCCGAAAGAAAAAATAATATCATAAAAAAGGGCACAGACTTCGCTTGTGCCCTGGCAAAAATGCTAAAGCATTTTTGTTGGTGCACCACCACACAACGAGAACTTTCCCAATATATAAAAAACGCACTGAAATATTTTGACTTATATAAAATATTTCAGTGTTTTTTTATTTATTGGGAAAGTTTTCAGTATGTGGTGGTCAGGGAACACGGAGCATTCCTGCTGCAAAAATTCTGAAAAAATAATATGCATTATTTATACTTTTCTGGAAAAAGTAAATAATAAGTGTACAGTTTTTACAAAATAAAAAAAACACTTGAAAGTTTTGGAAAATAAATATATACTTTTATTAATGAAAACAAATAAGTCATAGCTTTATTTAGGTAAAGGAGAAAAACGAAATGAAAAACAAGAAACCTGTATCAAAGGCAAAAGCAGAAAATAGTTCAGCAAAGGCTGTAAAGGATTCAGCGGCAGCAGTTCAGACAACAGCCTCTGTGGCAGAGGAAAAGGCAGAGGTAAGTGCTGCAAAGGAAACTGTTGAGGAAAAGAAAGAAGTGCCTGCAGCAGAATCTAAAACAGAAGAAGGCGCTGTTGCTAAAGCAGAAGAAAAGCCAGTTGTGAGAAAAAGGCCTGGCAGGAAGCCTGGAAGCAAGAATAAGAATACTGTAAAAAAACAGCCTGCAGCTAAAAGGGCGGAGAAAGAAATTGTACAGGAAGTTTATTTTGAATATAATGGCAGCCAGATTCTTTCAAATGAATTGTTAGACCGCATTAAAGAAGAGTACAAAAATGAGGGCCACCGTATTTCATCTATTAAAACCCTTCGTGTTTATATTAATCCAGATGACAGAAAAGCATATTATGTTATTAACGATAAAGCAGAAGGAAAATTTGTTGAGTTTTAATTTTGGCGTACAGAGGTTATTTGCAGACAGCCTATCAGGATAAAATCAAAATTTTTAAAAACAGCAATATGAAAAAGACTGCCTCCTAATCATAATTATTAGGGGGCAGTCCTTCGTTTTCAGATGATTAAATCCAAAACGATATTTGGGTATTTAATCAAATGATTATCTGCCAGACATTTCTTCTTCCTGACGCTTAATCATCTGACGTACCATCTCGCCGCCAACAGAACCGTTCTGAGCGGATGTTAAGTCACCATTGTAACCGCCATTCTTTAAAGGTACGCCAAGCTCGCTTGCTACCTCCATTTTAAATTTGTCCATAGCCTCTTTTGCCTGTGGAACTTCCATTCTTGAACTCTGATTGTTTGTCATGATTTTTTCCTCCTTTTTCGTTGTCCGGTTGATTTTATTCCTGCCATATAAAGCATGGACAGGATTGATATCCTTCCGGTAGAAGATAAGTAATTACTTATCATGGTACTAGTATGTGACGCTTTTAGGGAAATATGTTGGTAGTTTTTGGAGAAAAGGTTGTTTTTTTTATTTAAATATAGTAGAATAAAACGTATTATGAGAAAAAGGCAGCATCGGAAGTTCCCGAATGCTTGAAAGAAGCAAAAATAATTATATGGAGGAAATCAAGATGAAACATATTAAAACAATCAATAAGGCAAATTTAAGTGCAACGGCAAAAAAGGGAGGATGCGGCAAATGTCAGGCTTCCTGCCAGTCAGCCTGCAAGACTTCTTGTACAGTTGGTAACCAGAAATGTGCAAATGAAGAGAATAAATAAAGATTGTTCTCAGTAATAAAAAGCGTGGCTGTTATGAGTTTTCTCGTAGCAGCCATTCCCATCTTTATATATTAGGAAAGTTCTCGGTGTGTGGTGGTGTACCAACAATAAATGCAAAGAACTTTAGTTCTTTAGCATTTTTGCTAGGGCACAAGCGAAGTCTGTGCCCT
>RAYF01000003.1 GCA_003611745.1 bacterium D16-36
ATCGGGGGGCGTTTTTTATTAGCTGGGCCGCAAAAAACGCGGCATTGGGGGATGTTATGATACATAAATTTAAAGCAAAGGATATTAATATTCTTTTGGATGTGAACAGCGGCGGTGTTCACATTATTGACGATATCACATATGATTTATTAGATGAAGTAAAACCGCCTTTTGAAAAAGAATGTCCGGATAAAGTAATTGCAGCTCTGGCGGATAAATATAAAAAAGAGGAAATTGTGGAATCCTATGGGGAGATTGTCTCTTTGTATGAGGACAAAATGTTATATAGTGATGATATTTATGGCGATTACGCAGAGACGGCAGTTGTGTCGCCGGTCAAGGCAATGTGCCTTCATATTGCCCATGACTGTAACCTGCGCTGCCAGTATTGTTTTGCCTCTACCGGAGATTTCGGCACAGGGCGCAAGATGATGCCTTTTGAGATAGGAAAAGCAGCGATAGATTTTTTGCTGGAGCAGTCTGTGGGCAGGGAAAATCTGGAAGTGGACTTTTTTGGCGGTGAACCGATGATGAATTTCGAAGTGGTAAAAGAAATCGTATCTTATGCCAGAAGCAAAGAGCAGGAATGTGGAAAAAATTTTAGATTTACTATGACTACGAATGGAATTCTTTTAACGGACGATACTATTGATTATCTGAATCAGGAAATGCATAATATTGTTCTTTCTATTGATGGAAGAAAGGAAGTAAATGACCGTATGCGTGCCCGTGTGGATGGCAGCGGCAGTTATGACAGGATTCTGCCAAATTTCAAAAAAATGGCCAAAAAGCGCGGCGATAAGGAATATTATGTCAGGGGGACATATACCAGATATAATCTGGATTTTTCAGAGGATATTATACATTTATATGAAGAGGGGTTTGACCAGATATCGGTGGAGCCTGTTATCGAGAGCCCAGAAAAGGAATATGCCATTACCGAGGCAGATTTGGAGAGGATATATCAGGAATACGACCTTTTAACGGATCGTATCAGTGATATCAGGAAGAAAGGCGGGTTTATTAATTTCTTTCATTTTATGATAGATCTGGATCAGGGCCCTTGTGTGGTCAAACGTCTCAGGGGATGCGGCAGCGGGAACGAATATGTAGCGATTACGCCGGATGGGGATATTTATCCATGCCACCAGTTTGTGGGGCACGAAGAATATAAAATGGGAAATCTGGCTGATGGGACCTTTAATGAGGATATTAAGAAAGAATTCGCAGGTTCCCATGTGTACTCTAAGCCTGCCTGCAGGGAATGCTGGGCGAAGTTTTATTGCAGCGGCGGCTGCAATGCGAATAACTATATATATAACGGAGATATCCATGAGGCATATGAGCTCTCCTGCAAAATTCAGAGAAAACGTCTGGAATGTGCGATATTAATGAAAGTGTGTGAGATGATGGAGGATTAGACAGGGATGATAACATTGCTTTGCAGGATTTTTATCAGGGATGCGGGTGAGTACCAGAATCCAAAAGTGAGGAGGATGTATGGGATACTCTGCAGTATTGTTGGTATTGTCCTGAATATCGTGCTGTTTGGGATAAAGTGTTTTGCAGGGGCGGTTACAGGCTCTGTTGCAATTATGGCAGATGCTTTTAATAATCTCTCTGATGCAGGTTCTTCTATTATTACCCTGATTGGTTTTAAGTTTGCAGGCATGAAGCCGGACAGGGAGCATCCGTTTGGCCATGCCCGTTTTGAGTATGTTTCGGGGCTGATTGTGGCACTCTCTATTATTTTGATGGGATTTGAGCTTGGACGCAGCTCAGTAGAAAAAATATTTAATCCGCAGCCGATGGAGGCGGGCCTTGCAGCAATTTTTATCTTAGTTATTTCTATTCTTGTAAAACTTTATATGGTGTCCTATAATTCTAGAATAGGGAAGAAAATCTCTTCTTCTGCAATGAGGGCAACGGCAGCGGACAGCTTGAGCGATGTGGTTGCGACTACAGTTGTGCTCGCGGACATGGGGATTATGTATTTTGCCGGGGTAAATGTGGATGGATACTGCGGCGCGATGGTTGCACTGTTTATCCTGTGGGCAGGATATCAGACAGCGAAAGAGACCGTCAGCCCGCTTCTGGGGGGGAAGCCTGACGCAGAGCTCATTGAGCAGATACACGGCATTGTTCTGGGGCATCAGGGGATTGTGGGAATACATGATGTCATTGTTCACGATTATGGCCCGGGGCGCATGATGCTTTCGCTTCATGTCGAAGTTCCCGGAGATGAAAATATTTTTAAGCTTCATGAACTTGTAGAGCATATCGAAGATGATTTGAATGAGATATTGAATTGTGAAAGTGTGATTCATATGGATCCGATTGAGACGAAGAATGAAGTGGTTGTTGCCATGAGGGAAAAAATCTCGGAGCTGGTAAGCAGGCTGGATTCCAGCCTCAGTATCCATGATTTCCGCATGGTTACAGGGGATTCAAGGGTCAATGTGATTTTTGATGTAGTAGCGCCTCAGGAGTTTAATATGACGGACGAGGAGCTGAGGAAAGAAATTGAGGGGCAGATCCTGCAAGAATATCCGAACCATTATGCAGTGATTAAGGTGGAAAAGGCATATGTATAGCAGAGGGGATAGCGTGGCGGGCTTGCTGAATATGCGGGAATAAATAATCTGGAGGCTGAAGATGGACAGAAAAAAACCGGTTAGCGGAGAGTTTTACCAGCATTTTAAGGGAAAGCTGTATCAGGTTAAAATGCTGGCAAAGGACAGTGGGACGCAGAGGGAGATTGTGGTATATCAGGCATTGTATGCACCATACGACTGTTGGACGCAGGATTTGGAAGAATTTATGGCTCCGGTAGATAAGGAAAAATATCCGGAAGAGATGCAGAAATACCGTTTCAGGCAGGTTGTATTCCAGAAACCGCAGCCGTCTGATGAAAAGAAAGAAGAAAGGGAGCAGCCGGAAACAGTTCCCCTTGCTGCCAGGGAGCCGGTACATAGCATTAGCGATGAAGAATTGGCGAAGGCATTAAAAACCGGTCAGCCGGAACGTTATCTGGAGAATAAGATTACTGAAGAGGAGATTGCAGAACGCGGCCTGCTGCAGCTTCTGGACGCAGAGACATTCCGTGAGAAGAGGCAGATATTTATGGGGTTAAAGCAGTATGTCACGAAGCGTATGTTAAATAATATTGCGGTTGCCCTTGATATTGTGCTGGAGGAGGGGGACATGGATGCGCAGTATGATTCTATTATGCAGTGTATGGCAGCGTTTGAACGATATGAAGGAGGGAGACTTCGCCGATGATAGAAAAGATATTAAATAGCATGTTTCATGGAAATTTAAAGACAAAAATATTTCTGTGGTCTGTTGTGCTGATGGCTGTCAGTGCACTGATTCTGCTGATGGCGGGGATAATACTTGGAAATGTTTTCTTGGGCTTTGGCGGAGTTGTTGCCGGCCTGGCGGGGCTGATCACATCCCAGTCTGTTTCGCTGAATGATCTGCAGAGGGCGAAAAAGAAAAAAAAGAAGAAAAAGGAAAAAGATAAAATGCAGGATGATATGCCGTCTGACGACTCAGAAGGCAGGGAAAAAGAAACAGAAGAGGCTTCCGGAGAGCAGAAGTCCAAAAAGGAGAGGAACCGTGAAAAGGCACAGTATCTTTCATCTCTGAATGATAAGAAACTTAAAAAGATTATGAAGGAGCACAAGGTCAACCAGATTCATGTAAAGGTGATGATAGACAGTTATCCGGCAAAAAATATAGAACAGGCCCCGGCATTTATGTGGCGGACGGATACCATGCTCCATTTTATGATTTTGACGGGACAGGCTGAGGAGTTCGAAGTGCCTTTAGAGGATATTAAAGGGTTTCTGCTGGTAAAAAATGTTTCTGCTGATCCGGACAAGGATTATGCTTCTTTCCAGTATTCCACATTTATTTCAAAGATGTTCCAGCCATACCTGCCAGAGTATTTTGAGACAACGAATAACGGGCAGCTTGAGAGGAAGAAGAATACGTTCCGCATTGAGCCGGGAATTTATCTGACAAATTCTTCTGTAGCGAACCTGCGGAAAGTGCTTTTGCCGGGAGTGGCTTTTCTGGTGGATGACCAGGTGATTGCGTCGACCCGTTTTAATGAGTATTTCAAGGAATTATACCGCTCGAGCCTTCTTTGTAAGAATATGGTGATTTCCCTTGAGGAATACCGGGAGCAGATACCAAAAACGCTGGATGCACTTTTAGATGCACCGATCAGCGGCACAGAATTTGTTAATACGATATACGATTTGAACAAATACCGTCTGATTTCGAAAAATGATGTGGTTACGTACACTCAGAGGTACCGTGAACTAAAGATGAGCAGCCATTGAACAAAAAAGATTGTGCAATATTTATATTGACACAGGTGGAGAAATTGTGTTAAATCAAAATTAATCCAAAAAATATATTGACAGATTCGAAAAAAAAGATTATGATACTTGAAAAGAACGTTTGTTCGCAGAAAGGAACAGGAAATATGGCTAAGGAAGTAAAGGTAGAAGATAATAAAATGAAGGCGCTGGAAGCAGCCGTGGCACAGATAGAGAAACAGTACGGCAAGGGCTCTGTCATGAAACTGGGGGACAATACCCATTTAAATGTGGAGACGATTCCCTCCGGCTCTCTGGGGTTAGATCTGGCACTCGGCGTCGGGGGAATTCCCAGAGGGAGGATTATTGAAATCTATGGGCCGGAATCTGGCGGAAAGACGACAGTGGCGCTGCATATGGTCGCAGAGGTTCAGAAGCAGGGCGGGATTGCAGGTTTTATTGATGCAGAACATGCTCTGGACCCTGTATATGCAAAGAGTATCGGGGTTGATATCGATAATCTCTATATTTCACAGCCTGACACGGGCGAGCAGGCACTTGAGATTACGGAGACGATGGTGCGTTCGACAGCCATGGATATCGTTATTGTGGATTCTGTAGCGGCGTTAGTCCCAAAGGCGGAAATCGAGGGCGATATGGGGGACAGCCATGTGGGCCTGCAGGCGCGCCTGATGTCTCAGGCACTGCGTAAACTGACAGGTGTTATTGGAAAAACCAGCTGCAGTGTTATTTTTATTAACCAGCTGCGCGAAAAAGTCGGGGTAATGTTTGGAAATCCGGAGACAACGACAGGCGGGCGTGCATTAAAGTATTATTCTTCTGTGCGCCTTGAGGTGCGCAGGGGCGAGCAGATTAAAAAGGACGGCGAGCCTGTGGGCAACCGCACTAAGATTAAGGTGGTTAAGAACAAAGTAGCGCCTCCATTCCGCTCAACGGAAGTAGATATTATTTTCGGCGAAGGTATTTCCAGAGAGGGGGAGATTCTGGACTTAGCAGCGGAAGAGAATATTGTGGTGAAGAGTGGTGCCTGGTATGCCTATGAAGGAAGCAAAATCGGGCAGGGCAGGGAAAATGCCAAAGGCTATCTGAAGGAGCATCCTGAGATTTTGGCAGAAGTAGAGCAGAAAGTACGTGATAAATATTTTAATACTTCCTCCGGGAATGAGGCGGAAGAAAAGGATGGCGCAGACGTTTCTTCCCCTGCAGGCGAGGCAGCGGCTGCGGAAGAGAAGTAGCGCATGGAGGAGGGACGTTTTCTGGCATGCCGGAAAAAGGCAATGGCACTGCTGCTGCACAATGACCGTACGAAATGGGAATTGTGTGATAAGCTTAAAAGAGCCGGATTTGAGGAAGATGCTGTGGAAGATGCGGTTGCCTATGTGGAAAGTTATCACTATCTGGATGATTTTCGTTATGCAGTGCGGTTTGCAGAGATATATTGTGAATCGCGCAGTATCCAGCGCATCCGTCAGGATTTAAAAAAGCGCCATGTGCCGGAAGAGTATATTGAGGATGCCCTAGGGCAGATTGATTATGATGATTCCAGGGCACTTGCCAAAGAGATACATAAGCTTACAAAAGGGCGGGAACTCTCAGAAGAGTTTTCCTATGAGGAAAAACAGAAGATGGCGGCAAAGCTTTACCGAAAGGGCTTTCGGTCAGACGATATCTTTCGTGAACTGGATTTATAGCAGGGTAGTGTGTGGGAAACTTACTGTGCGGCACCCCACATGAGCGAGTAGGGAAGAAAATCCTCCCTACTCGGTTTCATAGCAATATGCATAAATCCTGCCTGTATTTACTTGACATATTCGTGTATAAAGTATAAAATCATATTGTTGTGTATTTTACAATGAAAATAATATAAGGAGGTGCTCCTGTTCGATGCCAAACATTGTCATTACAATCATTATTGCCATTGTGATGATAGCTGTTGTCATAGTCGTGACTGCGCTGGCTGCTTCTAATATTTCTGTACAGAATTATAAGAAAAATGAAGAAGCAAAGCTTGGGGATGCAGAGGAGAAAGCG
The DNA here is from genome assembly GCA_003611745.1 of bacterium D16-36. GTDB lineage: Bacteria > Bacillota > Clostridia > Lachnospirales > Lachnospiraceae > Butyribacter. The sequence continues at coordinate 6,384 of RAYF01000003.1, forward strand.
AGAATAATTATTGATGAAGCTTTGAAGACTGCAGAGACGAAAAAGCGCGAAGCATTGCTCGAAGCAAAGGAGGAGGCGCTCAAAAACAAAAATGAGATTGAGCGGGAATCCAAGGAAAGACGGGCGGAAATTCAGCGATATGAGAAGAGAGTGCTATCGAAAGAGGAAGCTCTGGATAAGAAATCGGAAATTTTGGAACGGAAAGAAGCCAAGTTAAATGCAAGGGATGCTGATTTGGACAAGCAGAAGAAAGAGCTGAATGAGATAAAAAACAGCCACTTGCAGGAACTTGAAAAGATTTCCGGCCTGACGACCGAACAAGCTAAGGAATATCTGTTAAGATCTGTTGAGGATGATGTGAAACATGAAACCGCGGTTCTTGTGAAAGAACTGGACCGCAAGGCAAAAGAGGAAGCTGATAAGAGAGCGAAAGATTATGTGGTGACTGCCATTCAACGCTGTGCAGCCGACCATGTTGCTGAGACTACGATTTCAGTGGTTCAGTTGCCAAATGATGAAATGAAGGGTAGAATCATTGGGCGAGAGGGAAGAAATATTCGTACCCTGGAGACTTTGACTGGTGTGAACTTAATTATTGATGATACACCGGAAGCAGTCGTTTTATCAGGATTTGATGGAGTTCGAAGAGAAGTTGCAAGAATTGCTCTTGAAAAACTTATCGTAGATGGAAGAATCCATCCGGCGAGAATTGAAGAAATGGTCGAAAAGGCTCAAAAAGAAGTGGAATCTATGATTCGCGAGGAAGGGGAGGCTGCCACATTGGAGGTTGGTGTCCATGGCATAAATCCTGAGCTGATTCGTTTATTAGGAAGAATGAAATTTAGAACCAGTTATGGGCAGAATGCGTTAAAGCATTCCGTAGAAGTGGCACATTTGTCTGGTTTGCTTGCAGGGGAGATTGGAGTGGATGTGCGCACTGCAAAACGGGCTGGTCTATTGCATGATATTGGCAAGTCTGTGGATCAGGATATGGAAGGTACCCATGTACAGATTGGTGCGGATCTTTGTCGTAAGTATAAAGAGTCCGGTATTGTCATAAATGCCGTTGAAGCACACCATGGGGATGTTGAACCGGAAACCCTGATTGCCTGCATTGTACAGGCCGCAGATACAATTTCTGCTGCACGTCCTGGTGCACGCAGGGAAACTTTAGAAACATACACAAACAGATTGAAACAGTTAGAAGATATTTCCAATGGCTTTAAAGGAGTTGATAAGTCATTTGCGATTCAGGCAGGCCGTGAGGTAAGAGTCATGGTTGTGCCGGATAAGGTAAGTGACGATGAGATGATTCTGTTAGCAAGGGACATTTCAAAACAGATAGAAGACGAATTAAAATATCCTGGACAGATTAAGGTTAATGTGATTCGTGAATCCAGAGTGACAGATTATGCAAAATAATCACAATGTCGAATAGTAACATGATTAAGAGGAGTCGTTAAGCGGCTCCTTTTCTTCTTGTAAGGAACTGTAGGAAAATAAGTGATTAAGATTGCGCAGAATATTTTTCTGCAGTTCCTAAGTATCAAAATTGGGAAAGACGGGGTATCACTATGGTAATTCTTCGGGAACAAAGGAAACATGCAAAATATGCGGATGCAGGGAGGATACAGGAAGAAAGCATAACGTGTTGTGGGGAAAACAGTGCCTTGATTGGCTTTGCAGCTGATATAGGGACGACTACGATTGCCCTTACAGCGGTGGACTTAAGGAGCGGGAATATTATCGGCAGCCTGTCAGAGATGAATGAGCAGACGAAACTGGGTGCAGATGTTATGATGCGGGTTATGCATTCGTTATCCGGAAAGAGGGGGAAGCTACATGAGATTGTAGTGCAGCAGATTGAGGGGATGGCAAAACGGATTCTGGCAGAAAAGGTAATGGGAATAGATGTTGGCAGAAGCCGCTTCATCTTCTCTGTGGTTGGGAATACAGTAATGTGCCACCTTTTTTTGGATCAGGATGTGGCAGGGCTGGCAGGATATCCATTCAGGCCGGCATACACAGGGAATTACCATTGCTGTGGGATAGATATCGGCATGGATTTTTTTAGCTGCGCTGAGGTTTATGTGTTGTCAGGCATCGCAGCCCACGTGGGGAGTGATGCGCTGGCTGTGATTGGGGCAGAAGGGTTGTATGGGAAAGATAAGATTCAGCTTGCTATTGATTTGGGGACAAATGCGGAGATTATTTTAAATCAGAGGGGAACGGTCAAAGTATGCTCCACGGCAGCAGGCCCGGCATTCGAGGGGAAGGGCATTCAGTGTGGGATGCCAGCGAAGGAAGGGGCTGTAAATGGAATTAAAATGTCTTCTGCAAATGGAAACATAGTATTAGAGTATATCTGTGGCAGATTGCCTAGAGGGATATGCGGATCGGGGCTGGTAGATGCTGTTGCAGGGCTTCGGAAATGCAGGGTATTGCAGCCGGACGGTTATCTGCTGTCTGCTGATGAGGCGGAAAGACAAAAAATACAGACAGGGATTAATAAGCGTATAACTAAAAGGAATGGGCAGAATGCGTTTTTGTTTTATGCAGACGAGGAAAATAGTGAGGAAATTTATCTGCAGCAGAGTGATATCAGGGGGGTGCAGCTTGCGAAAGGGGCGATTCAGGCAGGCATCCAATGTCTTTTATCGGAAAGCCGGCTAAAACTCTCAGAGGTAGATGAGATTGTGGTGGCAGGGGTGCTGGGAAGTTGTATGCGCCCGGCAAACGCCGTCAGCATAGGGCTTTTGCCGGATACCCTTCCAAAACTGCGTTTTGCCGGAAATGCTGCGGGCAGGGGTGCGGTGCGTATCCTGACAGATAAAAGTTTTTTGGGGGACATGGAAAGGCTTGCCGGACAGATTTCACATGTTGAGCTGGCGCAGATGGAGGATTTTCAGGGACACTTAATGCGCTCTATGGAACTGGTGCCATTTTGCGGATAGTATAGATTTATCATTAAGTAAAAGTTGTAAATGGCATCATGATTTGGGGCAGCAGTGGATACATATAATGAAAATTGATTTCTGTGAATCATATACAAAAAGATGATGCAAAACAGCAGGAAAAGTGATAAAATATTGGATGTATAAATGTGGTTTTGCTATAGGCGCAGGAAAGGCATGTGTTTATGGCAATACATAAGGCAGGATAATACTGGGAGGAGTTTACAGATAAAAAGGAGGGGCAGGTATGAAGCTGGGATTTATCGGTGCAGGTAATATGGCACAGGCAATGATAGGGGGGGTGCTGGGTTCCGGCCTCCTGCAAAAAGATGATATCATTGCTTCTGCTGCGACGCAGAACACGATAGAAAAGGTGCAGAAACAGTACGGTATCCGGACAACGCTGAATAACAGGGAGGCGGCAGATGCCGATATTGTATTTCTGGCAGTAAAACCAGCCTATTGCGGGCAGGTTATCGAGGAGATAAAAGATACGGTGTCAGAGCAGCAGATTATTGTTTCGATTGCAGCAGGCAAAACGATGGCATGGCTGGAGGAGAAATTTGGGGGAAAGAAAAAAATCATCAGGACAATGCCAAATACCCCGGCATTGGTTGGCGAAGGGATTACGGCTGTCTGCCCCAATGACAATATAAGCACAGAGGAGCTGCAGTCGGTATGTAAGATTTTAGAAAGTTTCGGCAGGGCAGAAGTGGTTCAGGAATCTATGATGGATGCAGTTATCGCAGTCAGCGGGAGTTCGCCAGCGTATGTGTTTTTGTTCATAGAGGCTATGGCAGATGCTGCTGTGGCGGAGGGGATGCCAAGGGCTACAGCATATCAGTTTGCAGCGCAGTCTGTACTTGGCAGTGCCAGAATGGTATTAGAAACCGGAAAGCATCCGGGAGAGCTAAAGGATATGGTGTGTTCGCCTGCAGGGACTACGATAGAGGCGGTACGGGTGCTGGAACGGAAAGGGCTGCGCGGAAGCGTAATGGAATGCATGAGGGTCTGTGCGGACAAGTCCAGAAATATGTAAGGAATTGTAGACAATTCAAGATGTGTCAGTTATTTTCAAACATGCTCTAAGAAAAGAGTTATGGAAAAGGGGATTATTTCATAGGATAAAGGGAACAGGTTGCAAAGGGAGATTGTTGTGGCAGGAAATATGCAGCTATCCGGGATAATTCCAAAAAGGACGCCAGTCAGGGGCAGAAACAAAAGGTTTGTGTGGCGCTGGCTGTTTCTTATGCTGTTGTTTGTGAGCGCAGCCGTGCAGGTGCGGTGGATTCAGAAACTTGGGCAGCAGATTATGATTTCAGAAAAGATGGAGCGGCAGTGCTCTGCAGAGGAAGTAAGGGATTTACTAGGGGAAATGAAATGTTTTCCGGTCAGGGAAGACAGATCTGGCGGGGAGACATGGTATTATGAGAACGGCTACGGCGATGCCAGATCATATGGCGGAAAGCGGCAGCATGAGGGAATTGATATTATGGCGTCCAACAACAAGGCAGGCTATTTTCAGATTCAGTCCGTGACGGATGGGATTGTAGAGCAGATGGGATGGCTGCCGCTTGGCGGATACCGTATCGGGGTGCGCAGCAGCACAGGGTATTATTATTATTATGCGCATATGGATGAATATGCAGATGGCATGAAAATCGGGAAAAAAGTGTCTTGCGGCGATATACTGGGAACGATGGGGAATACCGGTTATGGGGAGGAAGGCACAAAAGGAAAATTTGCAGTACATCTTCATTTTGGGATTTACCGTCAGGTGAAAGGGAAGGAGAAGAGTTTAAATCCATATTATTTTCTCAACTATCTGACGGATGTTTCATAATATAGCAGGGTACCGTATACTGAAATAACAGATAATTTATGTTGTGGAGAAAGGCGGGGGGATACTTATGGAGATACAATTGTGGCGGGAGATATTGGCGCCTTATCAGCTTGCTGTAGATGAGCTGGTGGTAAAGTTTAATCATGTAAAACAGCAGTATCAGAATGCTAAAATGTATTCACCGATAGAGATGGTCAGCGGCAGGGTGAAACGTGTGACTAGTATTCTGGAAAAGGCGCAGAGAAAAGGCGTGAGCATGGAAAACCTGACAGAGAAAATTGAGGATATTGCAGGAATCCGCCTAATCTGCCAGTTTGTGGAGGATATTGAGACGGTAGTAAAGATTATCCGTAAGAGGGATGATCTGGAGATAAAGCAGGAGAAGGATTATATTACGAAAAGCAAGCCTAGCGGTTACAGAAGTTACCATATCATTGCTTATTATACGGTTCAGACGGTTAGTGGGGCTAAGCGGATTGAAGTAGAGATACAGATCAGGACGCTTGCAATGAACTTCTGGTCGACGATTGAGCATTCCCTGCAGTATAAATATAAAGAACATATGCCGGATGAACTGAGGATGCGCCTATTGCGCGCGGCGGATGCGGTGGATGCGCTGGATAATGAAATGGCTTCCGTGCGTGATGAGATTATGGATGCGCAGAATTCCAACAAGAGAAAGGCGACGATTATTTCGGATATATTAAATAATATAGAAAATTTGTATTATGTCGCGAATGAAAGGGAAGTTACGAAGATTCAGAATGAATTTTTCAAAATATACAGGGAGGATGATATGCAGATGCTTGTACGGTTTAATAAGCAGTTGGATATTATCGCGGAAATGTACCGCGCCCAGAGTGTGCTGGGCAGTATTGTGTAAATGAAAAACGAGATATGAAATGAGAGGACACATGGGAAATTTGCCAGATGCCTTTGTGAAGAGCATGAAGGAGCTTTTGGGCGGGGAATATGCGCAGTATGCAGGCAGCTTTGCAGAGAGCCCCTTCACAGCTTTTCGCATTAATACTAGAAAGATATCAGCAGAGCAGTGGAAAGAGATTGCCCCTTTTCAGATGACGGAGATTGCGTGGACAGAAAAGGGGTTCTATTATGATGCAGATAAAGATATCCCGTCAAAGCACCCGTACTATTATGCAGGGCTTTATTATATCCAGGAGCCAAGCGCCATGGTTCCGGCATCGCTCCTTCCGGTTGTGCCGGGGGACTACGTGCTGGATTTATGTGCTGCGCCGGGCGGAAAAGCGACGGAACTTGGCGCAAAGCTGGGGGGCGACGGCCTGTTAGTTGCAAATGACATTAGTGTGTCACGCGCTATGGCGCTTGCCAAAAACCTGCAGATGGCAGGGATAGGAAATGCCGTGGTGACGGCAGAGGCACCAGAAAGTCTGTGCAGTGTTTTTGAGGGTTTTTTTGATAAAATTCTGGTTGATGCACCCTGCTCCGGCGAGGGGATGTTCCGGCGGGAACCAAGAATGATAAAGGACTGGCTGGAAAAGGGGCCGGAGTACTATGCAAAAATGCAAAAAAAGATACTTTCGGATGCCTGCAGGATGCTAAAGCCCGGCGGCTATCTGGTTTATTCTACCTGTACATTTTCTGTCACGGAGGATGAGAAGGTGGTACAATGGCTGTTGGGGCAGTATCCGGATCTGGAAATCTGCCCGGTTGAACGGAAAGAGGGTTTTTGCAGGGGGAGACCGGATTTGGTCGAGGATGGGGCCCCAGAGCTTAGCCACTGTGTCCGCATTTATCCGCACCTTGCGAAAGGGGAGGGCCATTTTGCGGTTCTTCTAAGGAAAGGAGGCGGGGAGGAAAGCAGGGAAACAGAGGCGGGACAGGCAGCAGAGAGGGCGCAGAGGAAGAAAAAGGAGGCTTTCGTGCAGAGTGAGATAGAAGCATTCGTGAGTGGGCTTCCATTTGACAGGGACAGGATTACAGTACATAGTGATTCGGCCGAGATGCTTCCTGAGTGCGGAAGGTCTTTTTCAGGGCTGCGGATTGTATACCGGGGGCTTCCGCTTTGTGAGTGGAAATATAAATTAAAGCCATCACATCAATTGGCTCTGGCCCTAAAGGAAACAGATTTCGGGCAGGTGCTGAACCTAAAAGTGGATGATGAACGTGTTATCCGCTATTTAAAAGGTGAAACTATTGCTATGGATGAAAAATATCTTGGGAATGTATTAGTATGCGTAGATGGTTTTGGGCTGGGATGGGGTCAGGGAAATGGCCGGGGGACATTGAAGAATAAGTATTATGCAGGATGGCGGTATCAGTAGCAGCATACCCGCATTGCATAAAGTGGGGCGCAGGTTTTGTAAAGGATCCTGCCTGCTGTATTATGTAAACCGCCCGGAGGGGATTTTTATGAAAGTACAACGTGGAGAGTTTGGATATATTAGGGCGAGGAAGAGGAGGGCGCTTCTTGGGACGGTATGGATGGCGGTGATTGGAATAGCAGTTTTTTTGACAGGGCTTTTTCTGAATAAAATGTCAAACCGCAATATTTTTACAGTCCTTGCGGTGCTTTTTGTGCTGCCGGGGGCAAAATTTCTGGTAGCATATATTGTTACATTTCCGTATCATTCGGTTGGGAAAGAGCGGTATGATAAAGTTCAAAAAAACATGCCAGAGGGGATGGCACTCTATACAGATTTGGTGATTACTTCTCCGGAAAAGGTAATGCATCTTGATTTTGCCGTGGTGGGGAATGGGCATGTTATCTGTCTTCTGGGGCAGCGGAAACAGGAGATTTCTTATGTCCGCAAGTATCTCACTGACGGTGTCCATAATTGGGGAAGCGGCTACAAAGTGAAGGTAGTGGACAGTGAAAAAAAATTTTTAGGGGAATTAGCAGGCGTTAAGCCTTGTGAGGTGGATGAGGAGGAGGAAAAGAATGTGAAATCCTATCTCATATCCCTTATTGTATAGTGGCTGCCGTTTTGCGGCAAGGAGGAAGGGGGAGGCAGGGCGTGAGAACTGTGCAGGTTACAAGGCAGGAAGCGGGGCAGAGGCTGGACAAGTATCTGGGTAAGTATTTAAGCCTTGCGCCGAAAAGTTTCTTTTATAAGATGCTTAGGAAGAAGAATATCGTCCTAAATGGAAAAAAAGCAGAGGGTAGGGAGAGGCTTGCGGAAGGAGACGAGATTACGCTATTTTTGTCAGATGAAACAATTGCAGGGTTCCGTGTGGAGCATACAGGGAAAGCCTCTGCCCAGAGAGGGTCCGCATCGGGGGGGGCAGGGCTGTCTGTTGTTTTTGAGGACGAGGATGTGTTAATTGTCAATAAGCCTGCAGGGATGCTGTCGCAAAAAGCCGATAGGTCGGATATATCTTTATCAGAATATATTGCGGACTATATTATGGGGCAGCAGCAGGGGGAGTCGACATTCCGGCCGGGAATCTGCAACCGCCTTGACCGCAACACGACAGGGCTTGTGGCGGCAGGGAAAAACATAGAGAGCCTGCAGTATCTAAACCGGCTTTTTCGGGAAAGGAATCTGGAAAAATATTATCTCTGCCTCGTAAAAGGAAAAATACTTAAGAGGGCAGAGATTGACGGATATCTCAGGAAGGATGGGAGCCATAACCGTGTAAGCATTGCGGCGGAGGGGACGGAAGGGGCAGTCCGTATTGTCACCGCATATGAGCCACTTAACAATATGGTCTGGAAGGGTCAGGATTATACCCTGCTGAAAGTGCATCTTGTTACAGGAAAATCACACCAGATCCGCGCGCATCTGCAGAGCATCGGTCATCCCATTGCGGGCGATACAAAATACGGGGAGAAGAGCCTGTACCACCTTTTTAAAAAGGAATTTGGGGTGAGGTACCAGCTTCTCCATGCATGGAAGCTCTGCCTTGGAGCCCCGGAATATCTGCCGCGGAAATACCATGGTGCAGTCTGGCAGGCGCCTCTGCCGGATAAATTTGAGAAGGTGCTTGCGGGGATGGGTGTGGACATGCAGATGTTTTGCTGAAAGGAGAGAGAAAATGCCATCGTGGAATTCCAGAGGGCTTCGCGGCTCTGTACTGGAGGAAGCTTTAAACATTACAAATGAAAAATACAGGAGGGAAAAGCTGGCGCTGGTCCAGAAAATTCCTACGCCGATTACGCCGATGGAAATTGATCAGGAAAAACATCACATTACACTGGCATATTTTGAGCAGAAAAGCACAGTAGATTATATCGGGAATGTTCAGGGGGTTCCGGTCTGCTTTGATGCGAAGGAGTGTGCAGCAGACACATTCCCAATACAGAATATCCATGAACATCAGGTTAATTTTATGAGGGAATTTGAGGAGCAGGATGGGGTCGCTTTTCTTATAATATTCTTTTCCAAGGCAGAAGAATACTATTATGTGCCGTTCCGTGATATGCTTTTTTTCTGGGACCGGGCAAAGGGCGGCGGGCGCAAGAGCTTCCGCAGGGAGGAACTGGATGCAGGATACCGGATTCCTTTTAGTAACCAGATTTATGTACACTATCTGGAGGCATTGTCCAAGGATTTGGAAAAGAGGGGGTAAGAATCAGTGTTAATGGGGGTATCCTTTTACTATATTTTAATGGAATTTTATATTTTTAGTTTTGCTGGGTGGATTTATGAGTGCTGTTTTGTGTTCTTACGTGACAGGAAATTTATTAACAGGGGATTTCTGGTAGGGCCGATTATTCCGCTGTATGGTTTTGGCGGGGTGTTTGTCTATCTGCTTCTGCGGCCGTTTGCTGATATTCCCAGCCTGTTATATATTATGGGGATGGCTGTGGCAACGCTGGTGGAATATATTACTTCATGGCTGTTAGAGATATTTTTTCATACACAGTGGTGGGATTATTCCGGCCAGCAGTATAATTTTCAAGGAAAGATTGCAGTGATTCCGTCGCTCTTCTGGGGCCTTTTATCGCTGCTGCTGTTTGATGTGTTCCATCCTGTGGCAGATTTTTTGATAGGGAGCATTTCGGAGGAAACAGGCCGTGTGCTGCTGGCAGTATTTCTAATTATTACTGCACTGGACATTATCTATACGCTGATTACTACAATTAATTTCAGGAAACAGCTGGAAAATCTGTACGAGTTCCGAAAAGAGCTGGAGTATCTGCTAGAGGATATGAAACTGGTATCACTGAAAGAGATTTTATCCAGTACGACAAAGGAATGGTCTGAGCGGTTTCCACTGTCAGGGCTTTCCGAGAGAAAGGAGTTGTTTATCCAGAAGCTAAGCAGCATGAGGAATTCCGCGGAAGAGGGGGATTCGATGTTTTCTGCGATAGAAGAGCGGTTCCGGGCGTATTGGGAAAAATGCAGCCGTTTTTTAAAGAAGACTCCTTTGATTGGAAACCAGCGCCTGCTTGATGCATTTCCATCTATGAAGATTATTACTAAAAATCATTCTGCGGTGGAAGTAAAGGAGCTGCTGCTGAATATTAAGCAGAAGGCTGGGAGCCGTAAAAAGGGCCATGACGGGAATGGGCATTAGGTTGCAATAATGTTATCCACGTTTACTGTATCGAAGGGAAAACAATATTTAGTACCATATCTTGAAAATAGATACAAGATATGGTATTATTCTTTATATTATAGGAGAGTTTTTCTGGTGCACCACCGTAGGCGGTGCGCTTTCTTGCATGGGGAAGATCCTGTCCTATATGAAAAAATAAGAAAGCAGGTATTGGTGATGAAAATAATTAAGCGAAGCGGCACGGAAATGAATTTCGATGCAAAAAAGATAACAGCAGCAATTTCAAAGGCAAACCGTGAGGTGCCTGCAAAAGACAGGCTTTCAAAGGAGCAGATTGACGAGATTACTACTAATGTAGAAAATATTTGTATTGATGCAAACCGTTCTCTCAGTGTAGAGGAGATTCAGGATTTGGTAGAAGAGCAGATTATGAATAAACGGGCATTCGGCGTGGCAAGAAAGTATATCACCTACCGCTATGACCGTGCATTGGTACGCAAGTCTAATTCTACGGATAAACAGATATTAAGCCTGCTAGAGTGCAGCAATGAGGAAGTAAAGCAGGAAAACTCAAATAAGAACCCTACTGTTAACAGCGTCCAGCGTGATTATATGGCGGGCGAAGTCAGCAAAGATATTACAAGACGTTTTCTTTTGCCGAGTGAGGTGATCCGTGCCCATGAGCAGGGGATTATCCATTTCCATGATTCTGATTATTTTGCCCAGCATATGCATAACTGCTGTCTGGTCAATCTGGATGATATGCTGCAGAATGGAACGGTAATCAGCGAGACGATGATAGAACGGCCAAAGAGTTTTTCTACTGCCTGCAATATTGCGACACAGAGCATTGCCCAGATTGCAAGCTCCCAGTACGGCGGACAGAGTATCAGTTTGACCCACCTTGCCCCTTTTGTGGATGTCAGCAGGCAGAAATACCGCAGGCAGGTGGAGGATGAGTTTAAAGAGGCGGGGATAGCGTATAGCAGTGACCAGATTGATAAGGTAGCAGAACTGCGGGTAAGGGATGAAATCAAGCGCGGCGTGCAGATGATACAGTATCAGGTGATTACATTGATGACAACAAACGGCCAGGCACCGTTCGTCAGTGTCTTTATGTATCTGAATGAAGCCCCGGCAGGCAGGCTCCGCGAGGATTTGGCATTGATTATGGAGGAGATACTAAAACAGCGTATCCAGGGGGTCAAAAATGAAAAAGGTGTATATATTACGCCGGCCTTTCCGAAACTATTGTATGTGCTGGAGGAAAATAATATCCATGAGGGCAGCCAGTACTGGTATCTGACGGAATTGGCGGCAAAGTGCACTGCAAAACGTATGGTTCCGGATTATATTTCAGAGAAGATGATGAAAGAACTGAAAAAGGGGAACTGTTATCCATGTATGGGATGCCGTTCTTTCCTGACGGTATACGAGGACGAGAGGAAACGCCCTAAATTTTACGGACGCTTTAATCAGGGGGTTGTGACGCTGAATCTTGTCGATGTGGCGTGTTCCTCAGATGGCGTGGAAGAGCTTTTCTGGAAGATTCTTGATAAACGTCTGGACCTCTGCAAGGAGGCGTTAATGTGCCGCCATAACCGTTTAAAGGGGACGCCGTCTGACGTAGCGCCAATCCTCTGGCAGTATGGGGCGCTTGCACGCCTGAAAAAAGGAGAACCGATTGACAAGCTTTTGTATAACGGTTATTCCACGATTTCACTGGGTTATGCCGGGCTGTGCGAATGTACACGCTATATGACGGGAAAATCACATACTGATCCGGAAGGGAAGCCGTTTGCCATAAAAGTGATGCAGCGTTTAAACGATGCCTGCAGCAAATGGAAGCAGGAAGAGAATATTGATTTCAGCCTGTACGGGACGCCTCTGGAGTCCACAACATATAAATTTGCAAAATGCCTGCAGAAGCGGTTTGGCATGATTGAGGGCGTTACGGATAAGAATTATATTACAAATAGTTACCATGTGCATGTAACAGAAGAAATAAATGCATTTGACAAGCTGAAATTCGAAGCGCAGTTCCAGAATCTGTCTCCAGGCGGGGCGGTAAGTTATGTGGAAGTTCCGAATATGGAGAATAATATTGATGCTGTACTGGAAGTTATGAAATATATCTATAATAATATTATGTATGCAGAACTAAATACAAAGAGCGATTACTGTCAGGTATGTAGCTACAATGGACAGATTCAGATAGTCACAGACGAGCATGGGAAGCTGATCTGGAAGTGCCCGAACTGCGGCAATACTGACCAGAATAAAATGAATGTTGCGCGCAGGACCTGCGGCTATATCGGTACACAGTTCTGGAATCAGGGGCGCACGCAGGAAATTAAGGAGAGGGTTCTGCACTTATAAACGAGGAAGGCTTGAAAGTATAGGCAGCCCCTGTGGGAAAGGGTTTTGAGGATGGGAAAGGTAATTTGCAGCTATGGAGTAAAGATTCTATTTCTGCTCTGTATTTCATTTGTGGCTTATGAAGCCTTTATGGATGGCGCGGACGGAAAGGCAGATAAATTAGTTATGGGGCTGGTGATAACGCTATCTCTGGCGGTTTTGCTTTTAACAAGATTCTGGGTGCGGCGGCATCTGCAGTTTTTTGAAAAGCATTTTGTGAAGATTCTGGCAGGATACCTGTTGGTTTTGTTTGTGGTACAGATTCTGTGCGGCATTCATTTAAGGTACGAGCCGATGTGGGATTTGGATTCGGTTTACGGCGGGGCTATTTCATGGCTGAAATATGGAAATATAGACTCTTATAAGGATTATTTTTATTATTTTCCCAACAATCTGGGGCTGCTTATATTTTTCAGGGCTTATTTTGGGCTGCTGTATTTGTTTTTGGGCAATGGGATGGATTATTTTGCTGCAGCTGTAGTGATGGGAAGTGTTATGCTGACTATTTTCCGTTTCAGTGTTGTCTGGATTGCAAAAAAGCTGCTGGGGACGGAGTACGGTGTTGTTATGATGGTACTGTTGCTCTTGTGCCTGCCGTTATATTTTGCTGCAGCTGTGTTCTATACAGATGTGATGTCCATGGCAGCCCCGCCGTTAGTATACCTTCTCTATCTGTATTCCAAGGAAGAGGAATCTTGGAGGGGAAGGCTCCTAATATATGCGGAGATGGCAGTAGTAGCGGCAATTGGGATGGAAATAAAATTTACGGTTGTAATTATTGTAATTGCGGTTGCGCTAGAGATGCTCCTTGAGGGAAAATGGAGGAAATGTATTTGCATGGCGGCAGTGCAAATAATATTTATCTGTGCAGTATTTTGTGCGGCTGACAGGATCGTTTACCCTAACCTGCTTGACAGGGGGCAGGCGGCGGTACAGAATACCCCATACCTTCACTGGATTATGATGGGGGCAAAGGGGGACGGGAGTTATGATGGTAATGATTATAACTATACAAGACAGTACACAGACAGGGAGGAGCAGCGGGCGGCAGTAAAGTCGGAGATAGCGCGAAGGTATAAGAAACTGGGGCTTAGCGGTGTCATGGATCTGTGGGAGGCGAAGACAGTAAAGTGTTTTGGGGACGGCACATATGCCTTATCTGATTTTCTGGATGATTCACCGCGGAGCGATATCAGCTGGAATGACTGGATTTTGTATTCCGGAAAGGATTATGATAAATACAGTACACTCTGTCTGGGGGTGTTTGTGACAGTAATGTTTCTAATGCTGTTAAGTGTGGTGGGAAGTTTGGGGCGCAGAAGGGACAGGCGGGTTGATATTCCTGCCCTCTGGCTTACATTCTTTGGCATCTGGTTGTTCCTGATGTTCTGGGAAGCATCTGCAAGGTACTTTATGAATATGCTCTCCGTCATGCTTGTGGCGGCTGTTCTGGGGGTTGCCCATATGGAAAGAAATAGATAGAAAATGGAGGCGGAGTACAGCCGCCGCAGTGAAACTTGACAGAAAGTGGTAATAAGAATATAATTACATCCATATTATTCCTAGAGGATAAGTAGGTAGGATGTTGAAGTATCTGGAAGAGGGAGAAGGGAAGATTTCGATATATGAAAATATCAACGAAAGGACGTTATGCCGTGCGGGTGATGCTTGATCTGGCACAGCAGGGGACAGAAAATTATATACCTTTGATGGATATTGCAAAGCGTCAGGGGATTTCAGAAAAGTATCTGGAGTCTATTGTGGCTGTGCTGAGCAAAAATGATTTTTTGCAGTCTTTAAGAGGGAAAGGGGGCGGTTATAAACTGCTTCGCAGCCCGGAACAATATACGGTGGGCAGCATTCTGAAATTGGTTGAAGGTTCTTTTGCGCCGGTTGCCTGTCTGGAAAAAAAGCCGAACCGCTGCGAGAGGGTGGCAGAGTGCCCGACGATAAAGATGTGGGAAGGGCTAGAGAAAATGATTGATGATTATTTTGAGGGGATTACGCTTGCTGATTTGATGAAAGAGGGAAATGATGCATATGACTATGTAATATAATGCAGCATTGCGGAACTTGCAAAGTACGGCAGGGAGGGCTATGGAAATGATTGATACGAAAGAGCAGTTGGAACGTTATTCCCGCCATATTGCATTAAAGGAGGTTGGCGTGGAAGGGCAGGAGAGGCTGTTACGTGCCAAAGTTCTTATTATTGGCGCGGGGGGGCTTGGTTCCCCGGCAGCTATGTATCTTGCTGCGGCAGGTGTCGGCACAATTGGGATTGCAGATGCGGACGAGGTCGATTTATCAAATCTTCAAAGGCAGATTATTCACAGCACAAATGATTTAGGGAAAGCAAAGGTGGAGTCTGCAGCAGAGACAATCCATGCCATTAATCCGGATGTGGAAGTCTGCAAAATTAAGGCACTTGTGACAGAGGATAATATTATGGAGTTTATTGGAGGGTATGACTTTATAATTGATGCGGTAGATAATTTTCCTACAAAATTTTTAATAAATGATGCCTGTGTTAAGGCAGGGAAACCATTCTGCCATGCAGGGATTATCCGTTTTCAGGGGCAGCTTATGACATATGTCCCGGGGAAGGGACCATGTTACCGCTGCATCTTTAAAGAACCACCGCCGGAGGGTGCGGTTCCGTCATGCCGGGAGACTGGTATTATGGGGGCAGTGGCAGGAACGATTGGCAGCCTGCAGGCGATGGAGGCAGTGAAATACATTATTGGGGAAGGTGATTTGCTGACAGGGAGGATGTTAGTGTATGATGCGCTTAAAATGCAGTTCCGGAATATAAAGCTGCCAAGAGATGATAATTGTGCTGCCTGTGGGTAAGGAACTATAAATAAGGTATTTACAGTTCCTAAGGAAGAGTGGAATATGTATTGTATTAGTGTGAGTTTTAAAAAGACGCCTGTTTCTATCAGGCAGCAGTTTGCCTTTTCTGCAGAGGAGCAGAAAAGGTTTTTATCTGGTTTACAGGCTGCAGGAAGAATTACCGGAGGGGTGGTGCTTTCTACCTGCAACCGCAGTGAAATATATGTGTCCGGCGGAAAAGATGCCTTAGAGGCGGTAGAAGATGCCCTAGCAAGTTGGAAGGCCGTCGAAAAGGAGCAGATTAAAACATATTGCCTGTATTATGGTGGAAAGAAGGCGGTGCGCCATCTGTTTCGGGTGGCATGCGGCTTGGATTCTATGGTTCTGGGGGAGGCTGAGATTCTCCGGCAGGTAAAGGAGGCATATCAGTTGTCTTCTGGAAACGGATTTGCAGATGGGGAGATCCACATTGTTTTTCAGCAGGCGCTGCACTGTGCAAAGCAGGCCAGATCGGCGACAAGATTATCAACTACTCCGGTATCAATTGGGACATTGACGGCCAATGCCGTGGAGGGATATCTGCGGGAAAAAGGAGGGGGCAGTATTCTGGTGATTGGGGCAACTGGAAAAATTGGCTCTATTGTTGCAAAGGATTTAATGGCGAAGGGTTTTTCTGTGATTGGAACTAAGAGGAGCAGGCATCAGGGAGAGGAAATCTTCCTTTCAGACAGAGAGAAAATGACATTGGTAGATTTTGATAAACGGTATGATTATGTGAAACAGGCAGATGCGGTTATCAGCGCTACCTCCAGCCCGCATTACACATTGACCAGAGGGGAATACGAAAGAAATTCAGGAAAGAAGGAATGCCTGCTGATAGACCTTGCGGTGCCCCGCGATATTGACAGGGAGCTGGGAAAGCTGGACGGCATTACTTTGTATGATATTGACTTTTTTGAGAATCTTTCGAAGGAAAACAGTAATATAAAGGAGGGGGAGCTTGGCAAAGCGGAGGGGCTTTTGGAGGAGTGTCTGGAAGACGTTCTAAAGAATCTTTATATAAGGGAATTTAAAATGCATATGTCTGGAAAGAAGCAAGAGGACTGGTATTCTAAAATGGTTTATTATTTGAAAGAAATATTGGACAGCAATGAGTTTTGGCATGTGCTTGGGAAATTAGAGCAGGGAGGCGGGAAGAAGTTTCGCTAATTCTTTTGTACATAGGGAGGTCGTACATGGCTTATTTTCCATTTATGATAGATATCAGCGGCAGGAAGTGCCTGGTTGTAGGCGGGGGAAAGGTTGCTTTCCACAAAATAAAGATATTATTGGGATTTGGAGTAAAGATTTTTGCGGCGGCGCCTCTGTTTTCTGAGGAGTTTCAATGCCTTAAAAAAGGGGATGGGCAGGTTACTTTTCTGCAGAGGGAGTTCGCTGACAGCGATATTGATGGGATGGACTTTGTAGTTGCAGCAACGGGCGAGGAGAGCGTCAACCTGCATATTTCCAAGTTGTGCAGGGAAAGAGGGATTTTAATTAATGTGGTTGATAATAAAGAAGCTTGCTCATTCCTATTTCCTGCCATGATTGAGGAAAAGGATCTGCTGGTGGCAGTTTCATCGGGTGGGAAAAGCCCGGCGTCTGTATCTTATTTAAAAAAGAAAATACAGGAAGCGATACCGGATTACTATGGGGAAATGACAGAAAAGCTTGGAAAATTCCGTGGGGAGATATTAAGGGAAGTGGATACAGCGGATAAGAGGAGGCAGATATTTTATCAGCTTCTAGCCTATGGGGATACTCATGGAGGTGACATTCCGGTGTCGGAAGTCCGGCGTCTGATTATGGAATCAAAATGCATAAAACAATAAGGAATTGTTGGCTAAGCAGAGCATATACTAATAGATTTAAGAATTGTCTTCGGCTGTATTTTATGCGTTTAATATATATGTGAGGAAAGAGAGTGTGTTTATTTGAAAAAGCAGATAAAAATCGGAACAAGGGGCAGCAGCCTTGCACTTGCGCAGACAAATGAGGTGGTTGCGGCTCTGCAGGCAAGGTTTCCCGATGTGGAGGCAGAGATAGTCATTCTGCAGACGAGAGGGGATAAGATATTAGACAGGCTGCTTACGGATTTTGGGGACAAAGGGGTTTTTACTGCAGAGTTTGAGGATATGGTGGGCAATGGAAAAATTGACCTTGCAGTCCATAGTGCAAAAGATATGCCGATGGAACTTGGAACGGGCCTTATGGTTGCAGGTGTCATGCCGAGGGCGGATGCAAGGGATGTCTTAGTTACAAGAAAAGAATCTGGCTGCCTTTTGGCAGTTGGGACCGGAAGCCCTAGAAGGCAGTCGCAGCTTAGGAGGCTTTTTCCACAGGCGGTGTGCAGGGGCATCCGCGGCAATGTGGCGACGAGGCTGTCTAAGCTTAGGAATGGGGAATACGATGGCCTAGTTTTGGCGGCAGCAGGATTGGAGCGGTTAGGGCTTCTGGGAGAGGAGGATCTGGAGTACCGCTTTTTTTCTTTTGATGAAATGGTGCCTGCAGGCGGTCAGGGGATTATTGCGGTAGAGGGAAGAAGAGAAGATGAAATTTCTAATATGGTAAGGGCTATTTCAGATAGCAGGTCGTATTATGAGCTGGAGATAGAGCGGAAAGTTTTAGGGCTGCTGGATGCCGGATGTCAGGAAGCAGTCGGGGCAGTAGCGCAGTGTGGCGAAGATTCTGTGAGAATCCGTTTGATTCGGGAAGTTAATGGGAGGATTTTCAAAATGGATGAGACAGCCGGCCTTCCGGAAGCCGGAGAGCTTGCTGCGAAGATGGCAGAGTCTGCTCTGGCTTCCGGGTTTAGTCAGGGCAAAGCTTCTAAGTGAAAATGTGTTTTTCCTGTTGCGTACGCTTGAAAAAGACGGGAGGAGGGATTTCATGGGTAAGGTCTATTTGGTGGGGGCGGGGCCGGGAGATGCAGGGCTGCTTACCATAAAAGGCATGGGGAGGCTGCGGGAATGTGATGCGGTAATTTATGACAGGCTGGCATCGGAAGAGCTGTTGGAGTATACAGGCGGGGACTGTGAGAAAATTTATGTGGGAAAGCAGGCGGGAAAACATTCCAAGAGGCAGGATGAGATTAACCGGATACTGGTAGAGTGTGCAAAAAGGCATCAATGCGTCGTCCGCTTAAAGGGCGGTGATTCTTTTGTTTTTGGCAGGGGCGGGGAGGAGATTGAGGCACTGGAAGAGGCAGGGATTCCCTATGAACTGGTTCCGGGGGTAACATCTGCCGTGGCAGTGCCGGAGTGTGCGGGGATTCCGGTTACCCATCGGGGTGTGAGCAGGAGTTTTCATGTGATTACAGGCCATACAGAGCATTCTGAGGGAAGCCCGGACTATGACTATAATCTTTTGGCGGGATTGGAAGGGACTCTTGTGTTCCTGATGGGGCTTTCTAATTTAAAAGAAATTGCAAAGAGGCTGATGGATGCAGGGATGGCCAACGATACGCCTGCAGCAGTGATTGCCTGTGGGACAACGGACAGGCAGGCAGCAGTACGCGGAAGCATTGCAGATATTGCTTTCAGGGCAGCACAGAGCGGGATGGTTCCGCCTGCAGTGATTGTGATAGGGAAAACGGCCGCCTGCCAGTATCATTATTGCGGAAAAACGTCTCAGCGTGTGGGGGTAACTGCAACAAAGGCACTCCAGAAGAAACTGGAACGCAGGTTTGCAGCGATAGGGATGGAAGCTGTGCCGGTCTGTGATATGAAAATCGTAAAAACAGGCCAGATGGCAAGGCTGCGGCAGGAGCTTGGGCATCTGGAGGAGTACCGATGGGTTGTTTTTACCAGCCAGAATGCTGTGTCTGTATTTTTTGAAGAGATGAGGGATTGCAGGATAGATATCAGGAGGCTTGGCAGTGTAAAATTTGCGGCCCTCGGCAGTGGGACAGCGGATAAATTGTGGGAATATGGGATTGCTGCTGATTTTATTCCATCCAGCTATACTGTGCAGGTGTTTGCTGAGGAGTTTGTGGAAAGCATAAGTGAGGGAGATAAGGTATTGATTCCGAGGGCGGTTCAGGGCAGCGCCGTGCTGACGGATGTTTTGGAGAGGCACCATGTTGCATTTTTGAATCTTGCAATATATGATGTAACAGGATGCCCTGCGGAGCATATTGGGATGTTAGAGGGGATGGAATATCTGGTGTTTGTCAGCGCCTCCGGTGTGCAGGAGTTTTTTAGGCTCATCAGGGAAAATGCGGTAACACTGCCGGAGAGGATTAAGATAGCCTGTATTGGCGGGGTGACGGCAAAGAGGCTTGAAGAGTGCTATAGGGAGGCAGATATTGTGGCGGATACCAGCGATGTAAATGGGCTGGCCCGGGCAATCAGCAGCTTGCGGGCAGATGCCAAGTGAAAAGATTTTTTGGCAGGAAAGAGTGGCAGATATATGTTTGGAAAGGGAGGAGCAAAGATATGGTACGCATGAGGAGACTGCGGGTAAATGAGGCAATGCGGAGTATGGTGAGGGAAAATTATCTCAATAAGTCAGACTTAGTTTATCCGATTTTTATTATAGAGGGGGAAAATATTAAAAATCCTGTGGATTCTATGCCGGGTATTTTTCAGTATTCTATTGACCGGATTGGGGAAGAATTGGACAGGATAATAGAGGCGGGGATTGGGGCAGTCCTGGTTTTTGGCATCCCCGCACATAAGGACGAAATGGGCAGCGAAGCGTACAATGACGAAGGGGTAATCCAGCGTGCTGTCCGTTACATAAAGGAAGAGGTTCCGGATTTGCTGGTCATTGCGGATGTCTGCCTGTGTGAATACACTTCCCATGGGCATTGCGGCCTGATTCATGGGCAGGAGATATTAAATGATGAAACTCTGGAACTTTTGGGGAAGATGTCTGTCAGCCTTGCAAAAGCAGGTGCAGATATTATCGCGCCGTCGGATATGATGGACGGCAGGGTGGAGTTTATCAGAAATGCACTGGATAGGAATGGGTTTAAAAATACTGCTATTATGGCGTACAGTGCCAAATTTGCGTCAGGGTACTATTCGCCGTTTCGTGACGCAGCGCATTCTGCCCCTTCCTTCGGCGACCGAAAGACATACCAGATGGATCCGGCAAATGGAAAAGAGGCGGTCAGGGAATGTGAAGCGGATATAGCGGAGGGGGCGGATATTATTATGGTAAAACCGGCGCTTGCCTATCTGGACGTGGTAAAAGAGGTTTCGGAACGTACAGATTATCCTATTGCAGCCTACAATGTCAGCGGGGAATATTCTATGGTGAAAGCGGCATCGCAGAATGGATGGATTGATGAAAAGCGGGTTGTTATGGAAAATTTAATTGCAATGAAGCGCGCCGGGGCGAAAATCATTATTACATATCATGCCCTCGATGCGGCGGCATGGATGCAGGAGGAATAAAATGTATAGCGAGTCAGATGTGTTGTTTGAAAAATCAAAGAAATATATGCCCGGCGGTGTCAACAGCCCGGTCAGGGCTTTTAATGCAGTACACCGCAATCCTGTCTTTATTGACCGTGCAGAGGGTTCCAGAATTTTTGACGTGGATGGCAATGAGTATATTGATTATGTCTGTTCATGGGGGCCGGGGATACTGGGGCACTCTAGGAGAGAAGTGATAGAAGCGGTGCAGGGCGCCTGCGCGAAGGGGCTTACATTTGGCGCGCCTACGCGCAATGAATATGTACTTGCGGAAATGGTTCAGGAGATGATGCCTGCGATAGAGATGCTTAGGCTGGTTAGTTCGGGGACGGAGGCGGTTATGAGTGCTATCCGTGCGGCAAGGGGATTTACCGGGAGGGATAAGATTGTCAAATTCCGTGGCTGTTACCACGGCCATTCTGACGGGCTGCTGGTTAAGGCAGGCTCCGGCGCCCTGACACAGTCTGTGCCGGACAGCCTTGGTGTGCCGGAAGACTATACAAGAAATACTCTGGTTGCTGAATACAATGATATAGCGTCTGTAGTGAAATTGTTTGAAGAATATGGTGGGGATATTGCTGCTGTTATTGTGGAACCGGTGGCGGCAAATATGGGAGTAGTCCTGCCAAAAGAGGGATTTTTGGAGGGGCTTCGGCAGATTTCGGACAAGTATCATTCCCTGCTTATTTTTGATGAGGTAATTACGGGATTCCGCCTGTCTTCCGGCGGCGCGCAGGCTTATTTTGGCGTAAAGCCGGACCTTACTACATTAGGCAAAATAATTGGCGGCGGTATGCCGATGGCAGCATACGGCGGGAGGAAAGAAATTATGGAGGTGGTGGCGCCGCTTGGCAGCGTATATCAGGCAGGTACGCTTTCAGGAAATCCGGTTGCAACCACGGCAGGGATTGAGACGCTCAAGCTTCTCAGGCAGGAGCCGGGGCTATACAGCCGGATAGAAGAGAATACAAAGAAGATTGCAGATACGGTCAGAGAAACTTTTGGAAATAGGGTATGTGTGAATCAGATTGGCTCCCTGATGAGTGTATTTTTTACAGGGGGGGAAGTAACGGATTATGAAAGCGCTGTGCAGTCTGACACAGAAGCATACGCGGAGTATTTTAATTATATGCTGGGGCGGGGAATCTATCTGGCGCCATCCCAGTTTGAAGCAATGTTTATCTCTTCTGCCCATAGTGGGGCAGATATTCAGAGGACATGCGAGGTGATTCAGGATGCGGAGATGGCTATGCCTAAGTTTTGAGAATGCAGAAAGAAAAATAAAAACATACTTTACAAATAGGTTTATGGGTGATATAATCGTAAACAGGAAATATATAACAAAAGCAGGAATTGCCTGCGGAAAGAGGTGTGTTTATGGCGAAGAAAACATATGCGGAGAGAGATTTGAAATTTGAGACATTGCAGTTACATGTAGGTCAGGAAAGTGCAGATCCGGTTACGGATGCGAGGGCAGTTCCGATTTACCAGACATCATCCTATGTATTCCACAACAGTGAACATGCAGCGGCAAGATTTGGTTTGAGTGACGCAGGCAATATTTATGGAAGGCTGACCAACCCGACAGAGGATGTGTTTGAGCAGAGGATAGCTGCTTTGGAGGGCGGTGTGGCAGCACTTGCAGTTGCTTCCGGCGCTGCAGCGATTACATATACTTTTGAGAATCTGGCACAGGCTGGCGACCATTTTGTATCGGCCAAAAATATTTATGGCGGGACATATAACCTGTTGGCGCATACGCTGCCGCAGTATGGGATTACAACTACATTTGTAGACCCTTTTAATTATGATGAGATAGAGCAGGCAATTCAGGAAAATACGAAAGCTGTTTTTATTGAAACGCTTGGAAATCCAAACTCAGACGTAGTAGATATTGAAAGAGTTGCAGAAATTGCCCATTCGCATCAGATTCCGCTTGTGATTGATAATACATTTGCGACGCCTTATCTTGTCCGGCCAATCGAATATGGCGCTGACATTGTGGTGCATTCTGCAACAAAATTTATCGGCGGCCATGGAACCACAATTGGCGGAGTCATAGTAGACAGCGGCAGATTTGACTGGGAAGCAAGCGGCAAATTTCCTTTCCTGACAGAGCCAAATCCGAGTTACCATGGAATCAGTTTTACAAAGGCAGTAGGTGCGGCCGCATTTGTAACAAAGATACGTGCAATCCTGCTTAGGGATACCGGTGCAACATTGTCGCCGTTCCATGCATTTTTCTTTTTGCAGGGCCTAGAGACATTATCTTTGCGTGTGGAAAGGCATGTGGAGAATGCGTTGAAGGTAGTGCAGTATTTAAATAACCACCCACAGGTTGAGCAAGTGCACCATCCTTCCGTTACAACAGATGCCAGCCAGCAGGAGCTTTATAAAAAGTATTTCCCAAATGGCGGAGGTTCCATATTCACTTTTGAGATAAAGGGAGATGATAGGAAGGCAAAAGAATTTATTGATAATCTGGAACTCTTTTCCCTTCTGGCAAATGTAGCAGATGTGAAATCACTCGTAATCCATCCGGCCTCTACTACCCACTCCCAGTTAAATGAGGAGGAGCTTGCAGATCAGGGGATTAAGCCGAATACAATCCGTTTATCAATTGGGACAGAGAATATTGATGATATCATTGAAGATTTGGAGGAGGCATTTAAGGCAGTAAAGTAATCATATATTAAATATAAGAATCAGTGGCAGGGGGCTGTTAGAAATAATTGTAGTAAACGCATAAAATACATGCGTTTACTATAATTATTTTTAACAGCCCTATTAGTAGTTGCAAATTTGCAGCGTAAGTGGCATGATTATGGTTATACTAGTATAGCAGATTTAGAAGTTTTGATAGTGCAGAGTGAAAGGATGGAGAGAATATGTTAGATGCCATAATTATTGGGAGCGGTCCGGCAGGGCTTTCTGCCGCTATCTATGCAAAGAGGGCAGGCCTTGAAGTGATTGTAATAGAAAAGGTTTATTATGGTACCGGCCAAGTTGCCGAGAGCAGCCAGGTAGATAATTATCTTGGGTTTGCCGGTATTAATGGATATGAGCTGGGGGCAAAATTTAGGGAACATGCTGTCAGCCTTGGCGTAGAATTTCAATCAGCGGAAGTAAACGGCCTTGAATCCGTGGACGGCGGCTGGAAGGTTCAGTGCAGCAATGGGGAATGTCTGGAGGCAAGGGCGGTAATCTATGCAGCAGGCGCAAAGCACCGCCATCTGGAAGTGGAAGGGGAAGATATTTTTGCCGGAAAGGGCGTTTCCTATTGTGCCACCTGTGACGGTGCATTTTTTAAAGGGAAAGATACCATTGTGGTAGGCGGCGGCAATACTGCGATGGATGATACGCTGTATTTATCAGATATATGCAGTAAGGTGTATCTATTACACCGCAGAAAGGAGTTCCGCGGTTCAGCCAGAACATTGGAGAGGATTAGGCAGAAGGAAAATATAGAGATAGTGACAGAAGCGAAAATAAGCAAAATAATTGGGGATTCTACAGTGAGCGGGGCAGTATTGGAAGATGGCAGAACGATTAAGGCAGAAGGAATTTTCGTAGCGGTAGGCATGATTCCCCAGACAGAGAAGATAAAGGGCATAGCAGAGTTAGATGAAAGCGGCTATGTGATAGCAGATGAGACAGGGAAAACAAAGGCGGAAGGTTTTTTTGTGGCGGGTGACGTCAGGAAGAAGGCGCTGCGCCAGATAGTGACTGCCGTATCAGACGGCGCCAATGCAGCGGTTTCGGCTGCGGAGTGGCTGAGCCATGTTAAGTTTCATATCAAGGAAATCGGAGAATAGGCTAAATATGATTTATTTATCACAATTTATTTTTCCATCTGTTGAGAGGGAAGAGCATTTTTTGCATTTAACAAAGGAAACGTGCTATACAACGGTATATCCGTTTCAGATTTTAACGGAACATAATGTCCATACCCTGAATTTTGATGAATCAATAACAGTCTTATATGGAGGGAATGGAAGCGGCAAGACGACAGCCCTGAATGTGATAGCGGAAAAGCTGGAATTAAAAAGGGATGCACTATATAACCGTTCTAATTTTTTTGAAGCGTTTGTGGATATGTGTGATTTCTATCTGGAACGCGAACTGCCGTCTCTTAGCAGGATTATTACAAGTGACGATGTCTTTGATTTTATGTTAAATCTGCGCAGTATCAATGAAGGGATTGATAACAGGAGGGAGACCCTGTTTGAGAACTATCATAATTTAAAACACTCGAAGTTTCAGCTCAAATCCCTTGACGATTATGAGAAGCTTGTGGAGGTTAACATGGCGAGAGGGAAGACAAAATCAGAGTTTGTGAGAAAACAGCTGCAGAGCAATGTGCGCGAGCATTCGAACGGCGAGAGTGCATATATGTATTTTACGGATAAAATGAAAGAGAATGGAATGTATTTGCTGGATGAGCCGGAAAACAGCCTCTCTCCTGAGAGGCAGCAGGAGCTGGCATGTTTTTTGGAGGAATCGGCACGTTTTTTTGGCTGCCAGTTTATTATTGCCACGCATTCTCCTTTTTTGCTGGCTATGGCAAATGCTAAGATATATAACTTAGATGAAGAACCAATGCGTGTTAGTAAATGGACTGATTTGCCGAATGTCCGGGTGTACTATGAATTTTTTAAACGCCATAAAGACAGATTTGAGTAGTTTTGGAAAGTGTACATAATTTCAGTATTTGGTTAGTTATGACTAATAAAAATGTAAATTTTGCCTAAAATGGCTTTGATTTTACCATAGTGCATTTTTTTGTCGAAATTTGTGGTATGATGCGTTATTCTGTTAGTGATACAGCGGAATATGGTGATTACATAACAGGTGAGAAGATTATCACTAAAGAAACAAGAAAAGTGATGAAAGGTATCCTCAAAGACGTTCAGGAAGGAAAATTTGCCAAGGACTGGCTTCTTGAGAATCAGGCGGGGAGAACCTACTTCAATGCGAAAAAGCAGATTGAATCAGAACATGAAATCGAAAAGGTCGGGGCAGAACTTAGAGGTTTAATGTCATGGATGAAAAAGTCATTGGATTAAAACAGCATATGGAATCAGTAGATTTATAGTGTTGTGAATTGGGAGAGCGTTTGTTGGGAGAAAACCGATAGGCGCTTTTCTGGTTTTTATACCAATCTTTTTTAATACATAATCTTGTACATAATTATTATAAAAAGAAACCATTTCCTCACTACTATATTTTTTTACAAGCCTGCGCATTACATTTTCAGAAAAAAGCCCATCATTGGCATCACATCCATAATCCCATGCATTCCATCCAAGTTCTGCAAGTAGTCCGGCGTCCGTAACTGCAAAAGGAATATCTGTAAGGCTTGTTTTTTGTTTAAGTTTTGCAGTAATGGCAAGTGTAAGAAGTATATTTAAAGGAATATGGAGGTTATCACTGCGTTTATCTTCAAAAACTTTATTAAGGGGTTCAATAAAACCATGCTGTTTCATGGTTAAAACAATGGAATCAGCCAGTGCTGGCAAAGCCAGCTCAGCAGTATCTATTTTGCCCAAACGTATTGCTTCAAGGACTTTTTCTTTATCTTTTCTACTAATTTGTACCATAATTATATTTCCTATCTATGTAAATTAAGTGATTATTTTTCCCCTTTAATTATAGCAGTTTTCTTATATTATGTCCAAAAAACTTATTGAAGTTTGTTAGAAATTTGATAGAAATATGAGTGTGATTGTGGTATTCTATTAGACATACAATCGGGATTTTACAACCTGACAAATCTTCGCAAGCTGGGAAATGAAACTATCTCAAATTGCTCCTATAATAGGCTTCAACAGGAGGAAAAAGTATGGAGTGGATAGCAGCAATGCAACAGGCAATTACTTATATGGAAGAGCATCTTATGGAGGATATCAACTATGAAGATATAGCGAAGCAGGTTCACACTTCAAGCTATGAATTTCATAGGGCATTTAGTTTTCTTACTGGAATGACAGCTACTGCCTATATTCGTAACCGTAGATTATCGTTAGCTGGTAGAGAAATTATGGAAACTGATGCTAAAATAACAGACGTTGCGATGAAGTATGGTTATGAAACACCAGAAAGTTTTACCAAGGCATTTACAAGGTTTCATGGAATTGCGCCTAAATTTGCCAGAGAAGAATCTGCGAAGCTCTTACTTTTCAATCCGCTTGTTATTAAATTAACTGTGGAAGGTGGTAAAAGTATGGATTACAGAATCGTACAAACAAAGGAACAGAAATTTATTGCAATGGTAAGAAGTTTTCGAAATGAAATCATCAATGACGAGGAAAATCATGAAATTCCTGATTTCTGGGGAGAGTGTCATGATAAAAATCTTGTAGAGCCAATTCGCAATCTTCGACCGGAAGGAAAACGGGACTTGTATGGACTATGCTCTCCGACAAAGGAAGGAGAGCATACATTTGAATATGGGATTGGCGTCTTGTTTGATGAAGATACATCGGAGTTTGATTTCGGAGAAATGGAAAAAGCAGGCTATCGCATCTGGGCTGTAAAACCGGGAACTTATGTGGTATTTGACTGTATCGGCGAAGACGGGGATTGCATCGGCGAAACTTGGGAAAAATTCTATAAAGAATTTTTGCCACAGATGGGATATGAGGTAGAGTCGGAAACAGACTATGAGATTTACTTCGAAAAAGGAAGAGAAAGTCTGGTGTGCGAACTTTGGATTCCGATAAGAAAGAAAATATAAAAATTTGCTATGTCAAGACACTTGAAAATTCCGGTTTGTCGGACAATTACCTAATAGGAATGGAGTTTAAAAAGGAGTGTGATTATATAAAACAGATATTGTTGATAATATCAATCGTCTTTATCTTTCTGACATTTGTTGGTGCTATCTATATTTTAACGTCTAATGGAACAGCAAATGCTGGATATGCAGTAATTCCTATGGTGATTGTTTTGGCTTGTTTGGCGAGTTACAGGACATACAAGGATAAAGAGAAGTAAGATAATTCCAGTTTGCCGAAACAACCATTACAACAATCGCAACTGAATAAGTAATATAACACAGCGTTAGAGCGTATAGAAAAAAGTCTATGCGCTCTATTTTATTGTAAAGGAGCAGGTTTATGAGCAAAGACAAAAAGGTAGGACAAAGAGCCACCCGACAGCACCCACCTACTAAAATTATCGTGGAAAGGCACTATGTAGGCACTGAAAAAATGGAAACGGTATTCAAGCGGATAGCCGAGGAACAGATAACAAAAAGGGTTAAGGAGATAGCTATAAAATATTTCGTTGATTATTACAGCACTTTTGGGTATAATGAAAAAAGAAATAGTATAGTTTGATTTGAAAGGAATGGTATATTTATGGCAAGTATATTACCGGTATCAGATTTAAGAAATTATAATGAGGTTTTGAAAAACTGCCAGATTGGAGAGCCTGTGTTTCTGACTAAAAATGGCAGGGGCAGATTTGTGGTAATGGATATAGAAGATTATGAACGTGATAAAGCAGAAAAAAAACTGTTGGAGAAACTGTATGAGGCAGAGGAAGCTGTTAAAGACGGGAATGGATGGCTGACAATGGATGAATTGAAAGCTGAGGTTGGAGAGTAAATTTATGATGAAATTACGAATCAATCCAGTAGTGGCAGAAGATTTGAAAACAATTAAAAATTTTATTGCAGAAGATAACGCCGATAAAGCATTTGAAACGGTTCAGGAGCTTTACAAGCAGTTTGAAAATATACAGCAGTTTCCTTATATTGGCGTAGATTTGTCTAAACGTGTGAGTTTTAAGACGGATTATAAGTATGTAGTTTGGAATGATTATGTTGTGTTGTATAAGGTTGCTAAAGAGGCAGTTGAGATTTATCGGGTGGTGAATCGGTATCAGGATATTACAAAGATTTTTAGTTAGGATAATTTTAATTTTCCTAAAATAAGAAGACTAGTGAAAATGGGGAAACCCAGTGTTTATGCAGTTTCCCATTAAAGTAACATAACAGAAAAAAGCATAAAAAATTATTTGCTGGTAACAAAAAATCAGTGTTTTGGGATGCATATTTTTTCGGTTTGACTGCTTAAAGAATTTTATGGTAACAGTGCTTAAGACAGTTATTATTGTTTTTGATGATAAGGAATTTGTGAAAAGTATAGATATTAGAATTGTGTCGATATAGAAAAAAGTGTACATAATTTCAGTAATCTTGTTAGTTGCAACTAATAAAATTGTAAATTTTGCCTAAAATGGCTTTAATTTTACCATAATGCATTTTTTTGTCGAAATTTGTGGTATGATGTAATAGTAAATACTTTATCAAACGAAATGCTCTAAGTGATTTTTATTAAGCTTCTTATATTTAGGGGGTGTAGTCACTTAGGGCATGCTTTATGTCATGGAGAATGATATGTTTTAATACTGATACTATATTTGGTTATGATTGATTACGCTAACTGAATGATTGAAGCTATTTGTCCTCATTTTTACCCCATTTTTCTTTGATATAATAGGCTTTTCCACTCTGATTTTCTCCTATTCTTCTGTCTGCATGATTTTTAGTACCGTTTTAGTACCGCTATCCAAGCAGTTTGCTTATCCTCCCAAACGCTTTCGTTAAGGATTCATTATACTTTGTCTCATATTCCTTTTGGAGCCGCCTGTATTCCTCCATCAGTGCATCGTACTTCGCCCATCTCATATTGAATATCTTCAACCACTAGACGAATGTAGACGTGGATAACCGTTTTACAGTGTACGGAATCCGTGACTTAGGTACGGAATTATCCCCTATTACAATGCTTGTAATGATGGAAAGCATACAGAACCGCATCATTGTGGCGCTCTTAAAGCAGGCGAATACGGACAGTTCACGCATGGCAGAGGTCATCGGCGTGTTGGAGGCGCAGTTGTGCTTTGTAACCAACACGTCAAGCGGCATGGGGCTTATGAAGTGCGGGAACGTGGTAATCCCTTTTGACAATACCATTAAGAAAGGGACAGACCTCTATAATTTATACAACACAAATATCCATGAGAAAATCCAGATGCAGAAAATGGCGGAAAAAAGCAGGAAAGCGGTTGACAATGGAACAGGGCATGATAGATTATAGGTAATGAAAAGCTTCAATGCTTTTGCGGCGACAGGGAGGAGCTACCCGTCCCGGCTTTGCGGGCAATACAAATACAAAGGTCGTCTCTGCCTATGGAGTATCATAGGCCTGCTCCCAATCTTATTGAACATTAGTAGTTAAATAAGCGTGAATTGCAATTTAAAAAAAGAAATGTAATGCCTGAGCCTAACCGCTCAGGCAATTTCTTTGTACGTTGGGAGAAAACATGAAGGACACAAGGCTTTTGCAGATTTTCCAAAGTGTAAAGGACACGATCTGCAAATATGATTATTATATCCATACTTCCAAAAAGATTATCCATCTGTCCAACACGGAAGATAAGATACCTCATCTGATGGGACTCCAGTATGCAGGCAGACCAAAGCAGTACACGGGGGATTTTGGGGCATGTGCAGTAAAAAAAGGAAGGATTACGATGCAGTCGCTGGAAAAGCTGGTGCAGAAGTATTACAGGACAGAGACAATCTACTTAAGCAGCATGGCAGAGTGCAGGGAACGAACGGGGATTGAAAAAATGCTTCAGGTAGGCGGTATCGGGGCAGATGAAAAACTGGTTACGGAAATTGTAAAAGTAAACCTCAAATTCGGCATATACCACACAATGGATATGTTAAATGACGGGGCAGGGCTGCTTGCGAAATGCGTGGATAAGAGGGAGAAAGTCCTTGTATCGGATTTCCTTGCACTATGGGAGGAAAGAAGAAATGGAAAAAGTTTTCCCTTTTAGGAATGCATCTTGCCTTGATGGATATACGCAACTGTGCATAAAAGGGCATAGTATGTCCTTTTGGAAGGCCTAATGTACTACCTTTAAATACAGTGATGCTACCGTTTATTTCAAAATAAATCTTTTAGATATTAAAAAGGACAATTTATCCATATAAAATATCTCTGATACTTGTTATGATAAAAGAAAAAGTAAGGGGTGTTGTTTTATGAGTAGACATGCGAGTAATAATAAGAAAAATCCGTCCAATGTACTGGCTGGCAGGAATCTATTGTATTTTATTGAGTCTATCAACATGTCGAGGGAAGAGCTTGCAAGCTTGCTGGGGATTGAGAGGGATGCAGTGAATAAGATACTCAATGGTACAAATGCAATTTCCGGCCCATACAATCAGATTTTATTAAATGAGTTAAATTGTGATTTGAATTTTATATATGGAGGGATTGCAAGAAGCGATATGCTGACTAATGAGATAAATAAGATAGAACAGGAAGAGTCCTCAAAGGTATTAAAACGGTCGGTTATACGTATGATGAAATACCTGATGGAAATTTTGGATGCTTTGGATTGATAATGATGTTGGGATGAAGGTACTGCGCCAGACAGTGTCTGTCGTATCAAAAGGCGTGAATATTGTATATATTCTGCTTATGGAGAACCAAACAATAAGTTAGTTAATAAGGTTTTTATTGTTTAAAGAATCCTATGATAACAGTGCCTAAGGCAGTTATTATTGTTTTTGATGATAAGGAATTTGCGAAAAGCAAAGATAATAGAATTGTGTTGATATAGTAAGAAAGTGTACATAACTTCAGTAATTTTGTTAGTTGCAACTAATAAAATTGTAAATTTTGCCTAAAATGGCTTTAATTTTACAATAGTGCGTTTTTTTGTCGAATTTTGTGGTATGATTTAATAGTAAATACTTTACTCAACTTTCCCACCCATGCAAATGGTGTAATTGTTTGAATTTTCAAGCAAAAATAACCTTATTAATGGTGTG
>RAYF01000219.1 GCA_003611745.1 bacterium D16-36
CCAAACGCTTATTACAACTACCGCAGACACCGGAAGGAGGATTATCATACCCAAAAATCAGAGGTTCTGGAGCAGATCAGGGAGATCTATCATAGCCACAATGGGGTTGACGGATACAGGAATATGACTGTCTATCTGGCCCGCAGGGGATATGCTTACAGCCCCACGACCATACATAAATATATGAATACGGAACTGGGACTGCGTTCCATTGTGCGTCCGAAAAAACCGGATCATCAGCAGGGGAAAGCACACAAAATCTTTGAAAATAAAATAAATCAGGACTTCACTGCAGATAAGATCAATCAAAAGTGGTGTACGGATTTTACCTACCTGTTTCTAACTGATCACGAAGTGAGATACAACTGCACTATCATAGACCTGCATGACAGGAGTGTTATTGCAAGCATCACAGACCGTCACATCACCAGTGACCTGGCAATCCGTACACTGCAGAAAGCGCTGGATTCCCAGCCGCAGATCAAAGGGGAACTGATCCTGCACAGTGACCAGGGTTCCCAGTTTACATCAAAGGCGTTTGTGG
>RAYF01000220.1 GCA_003611745.1 bacterium D16-36
TTCCGGTCTGATGAGTCCGTGAGGACGAAACAGCCTCTACAAATAATTTTGTTTAACTGCAGGTCGACAAAGGCATGGCCGATGCCTGGAAAAATTCTCCTCCTCAACGGCCCAAACCTGAACATGCTGGGCAAACGCGAGCCTGACATTTACGGACACGACACCTTGGAAGACGTCGTCGCGCTGGCAACCGCTGAGGCTGCGAAGCACGGCCTTGAGGTTGAGGCGCTCCAGAGCAATCACGAAGGTGAGCTAATCGATGCGCTGCACAACGCTCGCGGCACCCACATCGGTTGCGTGATTAACCCCGGCGGCCTGACTCACACTTCGGTGGCGCTTTTGGATGCTGTGAAGGCGTCTGAGCTTCCTACCGTTGAGGTGCACATTTCCAATCCGCATGCCCGTGAAGAGTTCCGCCACCATTCTTACATTTCCCTCGCCGCGGTCTCCGTTATCGCTGGCGCTGGCATCCAGGGTTACCGTTTCGCGGTCGATATCCTGGCAAATCTCAAAAAGTAAGGTATGAGACCAG
>RAYF01000221.1 GCA_003611745.1 bacterium D16-36
AAAGCGCCGCCAGCTGAGTGTCAGGCCTTTGGTGGAGGCTTATTTCACATGGGCAAAAGAAAATATTTCCCTTGTGCCGCAAAAGAGCAAGACATGGGAAGGGTTCAACTATTCCATAAATCAGGAGAAGTACCTGAAAGTATTTCTGGATGATGGCGAAGTTCCGATGGACAATAACGCTGCGGAACAGTCGATCCGCGGATTCTGTATCGGGAAAAAGAACTGGGTAATGATTGATACAGTTGCCGGAGCCAGATCCAGTGCGATCATCTACAGCATTGCAGAGACCGCAAAAGCAAACAGTCTGAAACCGTATGATTACTTTGAATATCTGCTTACGGAGATACCGAAGCATCTGGACGATACGGACCGTGCTTTTCTGGAAGATCTGCTTCCATGGTCACCGAACCTTCCTGCGAACTGCCGGAAGCCCGATAAATAATGAAGTAAATTAGAACTGGAGCAGATCTGTTACTATCATACAGGTTTGCTCCGGTTTTGTATAGGTACGCACTATCTACCGTTTAC
>RAYF01000222.1 GCA_003611745.1 bacterium D16-36
CTCCTGCCTATCTGCTTTACTTTCGGCTTGTCGGCATCTTCTTTCTTTTTCTCTTTCTTTTCCGGAAGCCCGTTCTCCGCTATTCTCGTTTCATAACGTGGCAGACGGTAAAGGTACAGGCTGTATATTTCATCAAAAGAAGCCTTTTCCGCTATCCCCTTTACCCTCTGGTAAATCTGCCCCACAATTTTTTCACAGTCCTCTCCTTCCGGCATCCTGCCATGCTCCCTGTAATAATCACAGGTCTTTTCAAACATACCGTCTGCTATTCCTGCTTTCTGCTTCTGCTTTAAGTCTTTATATGTCCTGTCTGCCCTTTTCAGGCGCTTCCTGTTTCCCAAACACACCACTCCTTTACCCTGATACGGTCTATTTTAACAGAAAACGCCCCGAATTTGTAAAAATTATCTGCCGCCTAACCGAAAGCATCTTCACACCGGGAAATAAAATATTTCTTCTTTTCCAAGATTTCCTCCTGCCTGTCTTTGGAAAGCGACCTGAATATCTCGTCATAGTCAAGCTC
>RAYF01000223.1 GCA_003611745.1 bacterium D16-36
CGGAAGGTGCGGCTGGATCACCTCCTTTCTAAGGGAAGAGTAAGGGTTGTTTTACTGTTAAGCTGCCAAGTGCAGGCGCAGGCCTGTAAGGCGGCAGGAAGTTTTGGTGGCGATGCGCTTAAGGGTGACACCCGTACCCATCCCGAACACGATGGTTAAGCCTTAAGCGGCCGATGGTACTATGCCGGGGACGGCATGGGAGAGTAGGTGGCTGCCAAATTTATGGGGGCGTAGCTCAGTTGGGAGAGCACCTGCCTTGCAAGCAGGGGGTCAAGAGTTCGAATCTCTCCGTCTCCATTGCCAGCTGGAAAGCTGGCTGAGGTCTGGCAGAAGGAATATCTGACAGGCCGCGGTACCTTGAAAACTGCATACTGAACAAAATAGATATTACAGAAATGTAATAGTCAGACATCTGTAAAAGTGCACGCTAAAACTGCCATGGCGCAGGGAAGCGTGCAGGGAAAATCCGAGAATGACAAATGCAAAGGCCTGCATGCGGCAACGCTATGCCGCATGCAGG
>RAYF01000224.1 GCA_003611745.1 bacterium D16-36
TGTTAATAACTTCATGAGCTGTCACAGATTTAACCTCATTCACTGTCTCAAACTTTCCCATTTTCCTGACATACAGCTAATTGTATATACAACTGTTCATTTCTGGCATATATCAACCATTCAGGCTACATTTTCCATACCTCCGTCTGGAACTTTCTGTCAATTCTCGATGCCACAGTTCTGATCCATTCCCAGAATTGTTCCTCATTCCTGCACAATTCACACAACAAGGCCGCCCGGAACTCTCCGGACGGCCTTTTCCCGCCTTCTGTTTTAAATTGTCTGTTCTTTCCGCACACTTCGCCTAATATCATTTTTGCGAATAGTCAAATACTGTTACAGCCAGTCTGTGCCTAAATATTCAGATAATGCTTTCAGGGCATATGCTGTTGTTACTGCATCTGCTTCCTGCATATGTGCTGACAGCCTCTGCTTATTCCAAAATATGTCCGAAAATCTGCTCAGCGGGCATCCCACGTTTATATCAGGAATACAGATATACTGTCC
>RAYF01000225.1 GCA_003611745.1 bacterium D16-36
TGAAGTGCTATAATAAAGTTGTAACAGGAGTGGCTAATAAGATATAATAAATTAAATCAGAAAAGAGGTACTTATTATGCCACAAAATTACACTCCAGAATTTAAAAAGAAGATAGTCCGTCTTCATGAGGAAGAAGGACGTACTTACAAAAGCATTACAGCAGAATATGGTGTATCCAAAGCTGCCATCTCTGCATGGTGTAAACAGTTCCGCGATGAATGCCAGAAAAGCCCAGAATTAAAAAACGAATATGATTACATGAAAGAAACCCTTAGACTGAAAAAAGAAAATGACGAACTCAGAAAGGAAGTGGCATTCCTAAAAAAAGCAGCGGCATTCTTTGCGAAGGAAATCGATTAGAGGCTTATCGGTTTATCGATGAATATCATGATGAATTTGGCATCCGCTGGCTGCTCAGGCGGCTATGTATATGTCCAAACGCTTATTACAACTACCGCAGACACCGGAAGGAGGATTATCATACCCAAAAATCAGAGGTTCTGGA
>RAYF01000226.1 GCA_003611745.1 bacterium D16-36
CTTGGTTCTTACGAATCTGATGATTATAAAGAAATACCCCACAGGAACGTTATTGACTTGGCAAAATTCTATGGTGTATCAACGGATTATCTGCTCGGCATGACCGAAAACAGGCAGCTTGGCAATATTTCCATATCCGATCTGCACTTGAGCGATGCCGCCCTGTCACTTCTCAAAGACCGGAAATTAAACACGCTACTCCTGTCAGAACTTATCACCCATGAGCAGTTCCGAAAACTCATGCTTGACTTGGAGATATATGTGGACGGTCTTGCCGATATGCAGGTCAAGTCACTCAACCTTGCGGTGGAAACAGGCAGAAAGATATTGCTCAAACGCCACAATCCCGATGAATATAACCTGCAATTAAATGTATTAAAGGCATCACACCTTGAATTGAATGAGTATTTTTCCCATGTGATTGATGATGATATGCATACCATTATCAGGGACATCAGGAGCGCCCACAAAGGCGATATTGATTCCGCCCCGTCCAAAACC
>RAYF01000029.1 GCA_003611745.1 bacterium D16-36
TATCGGAAGTATGCTTTTGACTTCCGATAAAAGGCACTGGTTTTGTGCCGCAAACCGACTATAGGAAGCTGTTTTTGCTTCCTATAGTATATCGTATTTTGGCATGTGGTTCAATATGAAATTATCCATATGGGAAATTTTTTTGCTGCAGCCTCACGGAAATATTTTTCGCCAGATTTGCACGGAAATGAATTTTCAGTATATATCCATTACTGCTCCTATTAATTTGTTACTATTTGCAGACGATTGTTTTCTAAACGATAACTTCCTGTTATCCGTCAATTTTTGTTTGTGCCTGCATCCGGTTATGTTTCTGTTTTTTGCTTCACAGACAAGCAAGACGCCTAAAAAGAAGGACAGGATATGCCTTGCAACATTTCGCCTTTCCGAGGAACTATCTGTCTTGCGGCTTTGATGCTTGGTTTATGCGCCTTTCCGCGAACTTACACCATGCAGCGGATTTCATGGCTTTCCGCAGAGGCACTCTCGAATCGCCGGTACTTGCAGGGCGTATTTTGTCCTGCTAGGTACCGCTGCGTTATGAGAGGTAGCGGAAGCGTGCCTCCTAGGAAAGCCTGAAACTGCGCATGCTGTTCAGACAGCGCTGCAAGGCGCATATCCATCAAAGCCCTGCAAGACAGAGTTCCTCTGGAAAGCCGTTGTTGTCTGGCGGCATATCTTGTCCTTCTTTTTTGGCGTCCCATACTCTGTGAGGGCAAAAACAGAAACACAACCAGACGCAGGCACATTGGAAAATGACGGATAACAGGGAGTTATCGTTAAATAAATATCGTCTGTAAATAGTGACATATTGATTTGGGGCA
Source organism: bacterium D16-36 (assembly GCA_003611745.1). Taxonomy (GTDB): domain Bacteria; phylum Bacillota; class Clostridia; order Lachnospirales; family Lachnospiraceae; genus Butyribacter. The sequence goes on from RAYF01000029.1 coordinate 825, forward strand.
GTAATGAATATATGCTGAAAATTGATTTCCGTGCCAGATTTGACTTTTATCAATGGTATGCTATAATGAAATGAATATTGTCATAATGAAACATGATAACTGGCATCTATGCTGCCTGCGCCGGCACATCTTTAGATTCCGGCAGTTTAAAATGGAGAGACTATGAGCATAACACGATATATGAAGAATTTTCTTCGTTACAGGTATTTACTATTTGAATTGGTCAAAAAGAATATAAAGTTAAAATACCGCCGTTCCTATCTGGGGGTTTTCTGGACGCTGCTTGAGCCGCTTTTAACTATGCTGGTGCTTACCCTTGTGTTCGGGACTTTTTTTGGGAAAAATGACCCGCAATACCCGGTGTATATCCTGAGTGGACGGCTTCTGTATGCATTTTTTTCCTCTGCGACAAAGGGGGGGCTTAAGTCGATTAGCAACAATTCTTCTATGATTAAAAAGGTTTACGTGCCGAAATATATTTATGTTGTCTCGTCGGTTATATCTAACTTTATCACATTTTTGATTTCACTGATTGTGTTAGTGGCGGTAGGGGCGGTTCTGAAAGTACAGCCGACAGTATATATGCTTCAGGCGGTGGTTCCGTTAGCTATCCTGCTTGTATTTACGATGGGGCTTAGCCTGATTTTATCGACTTTAAATGTGTTTTTTCGGGATATTGAATATATCTGGTCTGTTTTGACAATGTTAATTATGTACGCATCTGCTATTTTTTACCAGACGGACCGCGTTATTAATACCGGGAATGGCTGGGTGTTTGACATCAATCCGCTGTATATGTGTATCGCTAATTTTAGGGACACCATTTTGTACGGGAAGGCACTCAATCCATCCTATACGGCTGTTTCAGGCATTGTAGCGGTGGTGACGCTTGTAGCAGGGGCATTTATGTTCTATAAAAAACAGGATAAGTTTATCTTATATATATAGGCTGAACATTTTTTTGGCAGCGGGGGATTCATATGGAAAAAAATATAGCAGTGAGTGTGGAAAATGTGGGAATGCGTTTTCAGTTAAATCACGAGCGTGTAGACAATTTAAAAGAATATATGATTAAGTTTCTGCGCAGGGATTTGAAATACAATGAGTTCTGGGCATTAAAGGAAGTCAATTTTAAAATAAAAAAGGGGGAACGCCTTGGCGTGCTTGGCCTGAATGGTTCCGGCAAGAGTACCCTTTTAAAAGTAGTGTCCGGAGTCCTAAAGCCCTCTGTGGGGGCTGTTGAGACAAGGGGTGTCATTGCGCCCCTTCTGGAGCTTGGCGCCGGTTTTAACAGGGAGTATACGGGAAGGGAGAATATCTATCTTTACGGCGCAGTACTGGGATACAGTAAGGAATTTCTCGATGAAAAGTTTGATGAAATAGTAGATTTTTCCGGGCTTGGCACATTTATAGAGGTACCTATCAAAAACTATTCTTCCGGAATGAAGGCAAGGCTTGGTTTTTCAATTGCCACGGTAGTGGAGCCTGATATACTGATACTGGATGAAGTCCTGTCGGTAGGTGACAAGAAATTCCGGAAGAAGAGTGAAAATAAAGTATTGAGCATGTTTGACAAGGGGGTGACAGTAATGTTTGTATCGCACTCTCTGGAGCAGGTCCAAAGGCTTTGTGACAAAGCCATTATTCTTGACAGCGGCCGTCTGGTGGCGAAGGGGTCCGTAGGAGAGGTTGCAAGCATCTATAAAAATATGACAGAATAAGTAAGGGACTATTTCCTAACATAGTATTTTGCGTAATGCAGGCGCAGGAATGGAGCAGATTATGAAAAAAAAGGGTTGTAAGGGGTTACTGTTATTAAAAGTAGTGTGCATGCTGGCAGTCGGGCTTGCTTTGACAGCAGGGCTGTTTCAGGCATCTGCCAGGGCGGCATCAGGTTATGTTATTAAGATTAACAAGCAGGCAAACTGCGTAACGATTTATAAAGAGGATGCGAAAGGGGAGCTAAAGCCGGTCAAGGCTTTAATCTGTTCCACCGGATATGCTACAAAGCTTGGTACATATTCGCTGGGGGAGAAACTGCGCTGGCATGTTCTGGACGGTCCGTGCTATGGGCAGTACTGTACCAGGATATATGGGGGTGTCCTGTTCCATTCTGTATGGTATACGGGGCAGAACAATCCGGCAACGCTGTCCATCTCCTCTTACAATAAACTGGGTACAACAGCCTCTCACGGCTGTGTAAGGCTTACGGTGGCGGGGGCGAAATGGATTTACGATAATGTCCCTTCTGGAACGAAGGTTATAATTTATTCTGACCCGAACCCGGGGCCGCTTGGAAAGCCGAGGGCAATCAAGCTTCCGTATACGTACGCGTGGGATCCGACGGATACCGGAAACCCAAACAATCCATGGAACAGTAAAAAACCTTCTATTTCCGGCGCAAAGAACCAGACAGTGGAGTATAATGCGAAGTTTAACATTATGAAGGGAATCACAGCTAAGAATACAACAGGGTTTGATGCTAAGGACTTAGTAACTACGAAGATTATGTATATGGGAAAGAAAGTATCCAAGGTAGATACTACGACACCGGGCAAATATAAGGTCACATATATCCTGATTGATGAGATTGAACGGAAAGCTACGGCAAAGGCTGTGATAAAGGTAACTGCGCCAAAGGAAAAGCCAGTGGTTTCCGGTGTGAAGGATGTCTATGTTACGTCCAAAAAGAAACTGACAAAGAGCTTTCTCCTAAAGGGCGTGACGGTAAAACAGTCGGGAAAGAAGCTCCCTGCTAAATATGTCCAAGTGGAAGTGAAGAAAAAGAAGCAGGATGTATATAAGGTGACATATACGGCAAAGCGTTCCAGTGTTCCGACTGTGGTAACAGCAAAGGCATATATAGATACAAAAGCCCCAGTTATTTCCGGTATTACAGATGGGAAGACATATGAGGCGGATGCTTCCGTCAAGATAGATACAAAGTATGCAAGAAGCCTTGTAAAGAAGGTTTCTGACAATTATACTTCCCTGAAGGTATCAGATATCGTGGTGAAGGTTACGAAAGTAGAAAACGGGGAAAAATATAAGGTAGTTTACACGGTATCCGACAAGGCTGGAAATCAGTGTAAGGTTACGATATATCTGAAGCCGGTACATTATGTAGTAATTGAAGGCCCGGATGAATTAGAACTTGACACAGCAGGGCTGGGGCTTTCAGCGGATGCCACATCGACACAGATAAAGAAGGCGGTGACACATTATCTTCTGGCTGCCGATGTATATAAGGCTGTTGCTTCGGACGGAAGTGATTTGACGGAGGAGATGACACTGGAGCTGACGGAGAAGGAGGGCTGCATCTATCATGCTGTGCTGACTGTGGCTGACGGGGCAGGCCATCTGGCATCAAAAACAGTAATTGTGTCAGTTACGAAGAGAGATAAGGAACAGGCGGAAACAGACGGCATGGAAGGTTAATATGTAAATGTCCGCAGGGCAGTGCTGGTGGAGATGCCGCCTGCCTTGCGGGCTGATTTGGGTTATAAAGGGGATATTAAAATGAAAGACAAAAAGCAGTGGAAGAGGATAGCCGTATATTGTCTGCGGTATATTGCAATACCTGTACTGTTAGAGCTGATTATCGAGTCATTGAACCGAAAATCAGTTGTTTCAGGTTTTCTTTACCTGTTTGAAAAACCGTCGCTTTTTTTATTTAATACGTTAATAATTATGCTGACGGTATCAGTGGCATTATTTTTTAAACGCGAGATATTTGTACTTACCCTGATTTCATCAATGTGGCTGATTTTTGGGGTTGTGAATTTTGTGATTCTCAGTTTTCGAGTCACGCCGTTTTCAGCGGTGGACATTACATTGCTTGAAAGTGCGATCAGCGTGTCAGGGCACTATCTCAATGCGAGGAATATTGCCATGATTGCGGTTGTAGCAGTGCTTGTGTTTGGCAGCATGATTTTTTTGTTCAAGAAGGCGCCGAAGCATAAGCATACAACGCAGAAAAAACTTATTATTTCTGGGATTTCTGTGGCACTGGTTGCGTTTGCCATTTTCTTCCTGCGTCTCAGGAGCCATTCTGTGCAGGCGCTGGAGACAAATTATACTAATATTTCAGAGGCGTATGAAAATTATGGGTTTGTGTACTGCTTTACAAACAGTATTATTGATACCGGAATCGGAAAGCCGGATGATTACAGCCCGGAGCGTGTGAAACAGGTATTAGGGCGTCTGGATTCCGGGGCAAAGTCTTCGGCGGAGAGGCCGAATGTGATTTTTATCCAGCTTGAATCTTTCTTTGATGTCAGAACGATAAAGGAGCTGAAGCTTTCCGAAGATGCGATACCAAATTTCCATAAACTGCAGAAAGAGTATTCCAGCGGCCTTCTGACTGTACCGACGGTTGGTGCTGGTACGGTAAATACAGAATTTGAGGTGTTGACAGGCATTAGCCAGAAAGATTTCGGGGCTTCAGAGTACCCGTATAAAACAATCCTCAGGGATACTACTTCAGAGAGCATCTGTTATGATCTAAAGAAACTTGGCTACACGTCCCACTGTGTCCACAATAATGAGGGGACTTTTTATGGGCGCAATAAGGTATTTAAGAACCTTGGGTTTGACACATTTACTTCCATGGAGTTTATGAACGGCCTGGAAGATAATCCGAACGGCTGGAAAAAGGATGCTGTCCTTACCGAAGAGATACTTGATACGCTGGATTCTACAAAAGGCCCGGATTTTACACTGGGGATTACAGTGCAGAGCCATGGGAAGTATCAGGGATTTGAGGTGCCGGGGGATGCTAAAGTTAAGGTGTTAAAAGCACCGGATGATATGGAGGAATCCTATCTGTATTATGTCAACCAGTTATATGAAGTGGATAAGATGATCGGGGAGCTGACGGCTGCCCTCGAAAAGAGGGAGGAGAAGACGATCCTTGTGCTGTACGGGGACCATCTGCCCAGCCTTGACATAAAAAAGGAGGATCTGATTGATTCGAACCTCTATCAGACACAGTATGTGGTATGGGATAATATGGGCCTTGCCAGAATGAAGCAGAACCTTGCATCGTACCAGCTGTACTCAGAGGTATTGGAGCGCATTGGAATCCGTGAGGGTAATATTACAAAGTACCATCAGAATGCTTACTGGAGAACCAAGTCTTACTACGAGGATTTGAAGGTTCTGGAGTATGATATGCTGTATGGGGAGAATTATGCCTATAACGGCCAGAAGCCGTTTGAGCCGACAGATTTGGCGATGGGGACGAGGCCGGTTAAAATTACGGATGTAAGCCGTAATGGGCGGGGCTGCCTGCTGACAGGGGAAAACCTTACGCCGTATGCGCATGTCCTCTTTGACGGCAGCGAGCTGTCCGCCGAATGGATTGATGATAAGCATATCCAGATTCTGGATGAAGTTGATTATGAGCCGGAGGAAGAACCGGAAGCATCACCGGGGGCGTCACCTGCGGCTTCCCCGGAAGCATCGCCGGGTGCTGAAAAGGAGGAAGAAAAAAAAGAGGATATCCCGGATGCTTTTCTGGTCCAGATCCGGACAGACGGAGGTACAGTGCTCGGGGAGAGTGAGGCGCTGCTGTGGAAGGATACTTCGTTAGGGAAAGCAGGGCAGTAAGCAGGGATTTAGTGGATTACAGCAGGCATTCTTTCGCTGTGGGGTAAATATAATAATACAGACGGAGTCATGTTTTGTCGAAAGGCGGAGCATGACTCTTTTGCTTTTCTGCTTTCCTTTGACAATATTCGCAGGGCAGATTCGTTATACTAGCCGTAGCAGCTGCTGGTAATTTAACTTAACAATAAGCTTGCGCGGTTAGAATCAGATAAATGAAATGCCTTGTTATGGATGAAATGGGAGTAGAAAGTTGAAAGACCGACTTTTATCATCTATGGACGGCTGAAAGGAAGTATCGGGTGTGAAGACGTATCTATATGTTGATTTTTACTTTCTCCTGAACTTCACGATGAATTTATTTCTGATTATGGTTACTGCAATGCTGCGGCAGAAAAAATGTCATTTTCTGCGGTATGTCCTTTTATCAGGCATTAGTGCAGCCTTTTCCGTATCTGTTACATATTTTTTGTGGGGGCAGGCGTTTTTTCAGGCAGCGGCAGCTTTCCTGCAGATGGGCGGGGTGGTGTACCTGGCATACGGCAGGGAAGGGTTTCCGGTATGGGCAGGGGATTTTCTGGTTTTTCTGTTTCTAGTGTTTTTTACAGGGGGGCTTATCGGGGCGGTACAGGTATTTCTGCTGCGGATTCTGGAAAAGGAAACTGCAGGTTCCATGGTATGGATCCTTCTTTCTGTAGTCCTGATTTTTCTTATATTTTTCCTGCTCCGCTTCTCGCTTATCAGGCAGGGGCAGGACAGAAGGAGCGTCAGGCGGGCAAAGGTAGTCCACGGCGGCAGGGAAGTCGAGATACTGGTATTGTATGATACCGGCAACCGGTTAGTAAGCCCTTATACCGGGGAGGGGGTAGCTGTCATATCGAATGAACTGGCTGTGGAGCTTGGGCTTGAGCAGAGCCAGAGGCCGGTTTTGATCCCTTTCCGTTCTATTGGGGGCGGCGGCCTTTTGAGGGCATACCGTCTGGAGGAAATGCGCATGGAGGATGGGGCATGCAGGAAGGATTTTCTGGCAGCGGTGAGTGAAAACCTCGGGGAAAGGCAGGAGATACAAATGATTTTGAATATCACATAGTCTTTAGGAGGCAGAATGGAGGAAGAAATGCTGAAGATATCAATGGCAAACAGGTTTCAGTTGCGCATTATGCCGGAATCCCATGGATTGTTCTGGCAGCAGAAGGTGGGGGAAATCCATTATATTGGCGGTGCGGAAATTTTGCCGGCGCCATTCACATCCGAGGAGGAAAAAGAAATACTAAACAAATTAGGCGGTGATCAGGATGGGGAGGCAAGGAGCCGTCTGATAGAACATAATTTAAGGCTTGTGGTCTACATAGCAAAGAAATTTGATAATACAGGGATTGGGGTGGAGGATTTGATTTCCATCGGGACCATTGGGCTGATTAAGGCAATCAATACATTTAATCCCTTGAAAAATATTAAGCTGGCGACCTATGCATCAAGATGTATTGAGAATGAGATTCTTATGTACCTTAGGAGAAACAATAAGATACGTTACGAAGTTTCTATTGATGAACCTTTGAATGTGGACTGGGACGGCAATGAGCTTCTGCTGTCAGACATTCTGGGCACGGATGAGAATGTGATTTCAAAGGACTTGGAAGAGGAGGTGGATAAGAGGCTGCTCAGGATGGCTTTAGATAAGCTGGGTGACAGGGAGAGGGACATTATCGAGCTTCGCTTCGGCATTAACCGCAAGGATGGGAAGGAGCGGACGCAGAAGGAAGTGGCGGATATGATGGGGATTTCCCAGTCATATATTTCAAGGCTTGAGAAGAAAATTATGAAGCGTCTCAAAAAAGAAATTCTTAAGATGGAGCAGGTATAATTCACCGGAAATGGTAAATCCTACTTTATATTAGCTTTGGCTGGAGGAATCGAACTATGGCGACATATAAAGTAGAAATCTGCGGTGTCAATACGTCAAAACTGCCGCTCCTTACCGACGAAGAAAAGAAGGAACTTTTTGCGAGGATACAAAATGGGGACAAAGAGGCGAGGGAGCAGTTTATTAAGGGTAATCTGCGTTTGGTTTTAAGTATTATCCAGCGTTTTTCGAACTCGGGGGAAAATATTGATGATTTGTTCCAGATTGGCTGCATCGGGCTGATGAAATCGATTGATAATTTTGATGTCACCATGAATGTAAAATTCAGCACCTACGCAGTGCCAATGATCATCGGGGAAATCAGGAGATATCTGAGGGATAACAACAGCATCCATGTAAGCCGTTCCATCCGGGATACTGCGTACAAGGCAATCTATGCCAAAGAAGCGATTATGAAGGAGACGGATAAGGAGCCTACTGTCGAGGAAATCGCAAAGAAGATTGACGTACCGCCGGAAAATATTGTGGTTGCCCTTGACGCAATACAGAACCCGGTCTCCCTGTATGAACCGGTATATGGGGAGAGCGGGGACACCCTCCACATCATGGACCAGATTAGCGATAAGAAGAACAGGGAGGACTGCTGGATAGAGGAGATATCATTAAAAGCAGCGATTGACCGGCTGTCCAGAAGGGAACACCGTATTATTGAACTTCGCTATTTTGAGGGAAAGACACAGATGGAGGTTGCCGAGGAGATTAATATTTCACAGGCGCAGGTCAGCCGGCTGGAAAAGAAAGCCCTGCAGTCTATGAAACATTATCTGGGCTAAAGAAGGGCACCACCTGCGCTAAACATTGCGCAGAGAAAAAACTGGCGTGAAATCCCGCATTGCCACATATGATGATAGTAAAAGAAGATGTGGCAGGTGCTGTATGCGTTTATGTGATTTGCGCGAAAAGGAAGTGATCAATGTCTGTGACGGGGAACGGCTTGGCAATGTCTGTGATATTGATTTTGATGTTAAGACGGGAAGGGTCTGTGCACTGATTATTCCGGGGCCTTGTAAGGTTTTTGGCATTCTTGGGAGGGATCATGAATATATCATCCCCTACAGTGATGTACAGCGGATAGGGACGGATGTTATACTTGTCGAGGTAGACATGGAGAAATGCCTTCATAAATGTGACTGGAATTAATTCTCGCGTACGCAACGAGCCAAACGCAAGCTTGCTTGCACTTGGCGACTGCGCGCGGGTCAAATACCCCGTTGCTCTGCTGCGGGGTATTTGACTCCGGGTAGTAATGATAAATACTAAAAATTGATTTCCGTACTGGCTGCTTGCTTTTTCTTGCATTTTGATTGTGGATGTGCTAATTTATACTTTAAGGTATTCAATATTGAGAAAGGCGCAGTATAATTATGAAATGTCCATTTTGCGGGGAAGAAGATACAAGGGTCATTGATTCCAGACCGGCGGATGATGGGAATTCTATCCGCCGCAGGAGGCAGTGCGATAAGTGCAGCAAACGCTTTACAACATACGAAAGGGTAGAGGCAATCCCTCTTGTGATTATTAAGAAGGATCTGACCAGGGAGCCGTATGACCGCACAAAAATTGAGCGGGGGGTGTTCCGTTCCTGCCATAAACGGCCTGTATCTGTCTCCAAGATGAATGCGCTGGTCGACAAAGTAGAAGCAGAGGTATTTAATCTGGAGGCGAGGGAAGTAAAAAGCAGCTATATTGGCGAGCTGGTCATGAATCTTTTAGAAGAGCTGGATCCGGTAGCGTATGTCCGTTTTGCGTCTATTTACAGGGAATTTAAGGATGTCAGTACCTTTATGGAGGAAATTAAGAAGATATTGGATAAATAGGCGGAGCCGCGATAAGTAACACGGCAGGGCTTAAAAAAGGCTTGACATAGCATTACATTAGTTATAAAATAATATACATGGGGAGCTTCTTTTTCGCAGGAGAAGGGAGCAGCAATGTACAGTGTTTCGTACTGTGCAGCCGTCAGGGGGATTGAGGGCTGCATGATTCAGGTTGAGGCAGACATTTCTGATGGCCTGCCTGGCTTTTCTTTAGTTGGTTTTTTATCGTCGGAAGTAAAGGAAGCGAGGGAGCGGGTACAGATTGGCATGAAAAATGCCGGCTTTCGTTTTCCGCCGAAAAAAATAACCATCAATCTTTCACCGGCAGATATCCGAAAGGGTGGAACCGGGTATGATCTTGCCATTGCAGTGTCTATTCTGGCTGCATTTGGCCATATTTCACAGGAGTTTATTCAAAAAATTGTATTTATAGGGGAACTGGGCCTTGAGGGCAGAATCAGGGAAGTACAGGGTGTGCTGCCTATGGTTTATACTGCCTATGAAAATGGGATGGAATGCTGTGTTGTGCCAAAAGGAAACCTGGCGGAAGCGGGCATGGTAGAAGGAATCAGGACGGTCGGGGTCTCGGGGCTTGCACAGCTGGCAGATATGCTGAAAAGTGAAAAACTCCCGGACAGGGCATATAGGGAAAAAAGCTGCCATAAATCAGTGGAAGAACTAGATTTTAGTGACGTCAGTGGCCAGAAGATGGTGCGGCGCGCCATTGAAGTGGCAGCAGCCGGAATGCACAATCTTTTAATGGTTGGTCCTCCCGGTTCCGGGAAGACAATGCTTGCCAAAAGGATTCCGGGTATTATGCCGGAGCTGTCTTTTGAGGAGCAGATGGAACTGTCAAAAGTATACAGCGTGGCAGGGCTTTTGTCGAAGGAGCAGCCAGCCGTTACAAAACGCCCATTCCGAAGCCCGCACCATACCATTACCCAGACTGCGCTGGTCGGGGGAGGAATCCTGCCAAAGCCCGGGGAGGTCAGCCTTGCAAGCGGCGGTGTCCTCTTTCTGGATGAACTGGCAGAGTTCAAGCGCCAGACTATAGAGGTCTTGAGGCAGCCTTTGGAGGATGGCTGCATAACAGTCAGCCGCATTGATGGGACATATACGTACCCTGCGCATGTGCAGCTGGTAGCGGCTATGAATCCCTGCCGCTGTGGATATTTTCCGGACAGCAGGAAATGTACTTGCACAAGCTGGCAGATTAAAAGCTATCTGCAGAAAATCAGCCAGCCAATGCTTGAGAGAATGGATATCTGTGTGGAGACAATGCCTTTGGCATATGAGGATTTCAGGGAGGGGGGTCCCGGTGAAGAAAATGAATCCTCCGGGCAGATCAGGGAGCGCGTGGAAAGGGCGCAGGCACTGCAGAACCGACGTTATCAGGGTGAAAATTTTTTCCACAATGCAAGGCTTACGCCGCCCCTGCTTAGAAAATACTGTGAGATGACAAAGGAGGCTGCATCTTATCTGCAGTCTGTCTTCCAGAAAATGGAATTTAGTGCGAGGGTATATCATAAGATACTAAAAGTTGGGAGGACGATTGCTGACCTGGAGGGGGAAGAGAGGATTGGCAAAAAACATATAGCGGAGGCGGTCTGTTATCGGGCGATAGACAAAAAGTACTGGGGGAACCACAATGTCTAAATGATGTTCTAATACACATATGTTGGGAGATGAGGTGCCATGAAAGAAAAATTATTTGCATTCTGGCTGTGTAATCTGCAGGGGATCGGGAACCGTAAGATAGACAGGCTTTTAGAATACTTTGGAAGCCCGGAAGCGGTTTTTTTTGGAAAGGAGTCCCATTTTGCACAGATACAGAACTTAAACCAGAAGGACAGGGAACGGCTGGCAGGCCCGCACAGTTTAGGCGAATTAGAAAAGCAGTATGAAAATGCGCACAGGCAGGGGATCTCCTTTGTCTACCGGGAAGAGGAGGGATATCCGCAGAGGCTTAAGCAGCTGGAGGATATGCCATATGGCATTTTTTACAAAGGCCGCCTGCCGCTACAGGAGGTTCCATGTGTCGCTGTGGTGGGCGCAAGAAACGCTTCCTACGAGGGGAGGCAGTTAGCGGACAAGTTTGGGTATGAGCTGGCAGAAAATGGGATACAGGTTGTCAGTGGCATGGCACGGGGAATAGACATTGCCGCCCAGAGGGGGGCGATGAAGGCGGCCTGCGGAAGGACATACGGGGTTATGGGAACCGGGATTGACATATGCTATCCCGGGGAGCATATAGAATCTTATATGCTAATGCAGGAAAACGGGGGTGTTATTTCGGAGTTTCCTCTTAAGTCGCCAGCGCTCCCCTTCCATTTTCCCATGAGAAACCGTATTATCAGCGGCCTTTCCGATGGGATTCTTGTGATTGAGGCGGGAAAAGGAAGCGGCTCCCTGATTACGGCGGAGATTGGGCTGGAGCAGGGGAGGGAAATATTTGTGGTTCCCGGAAACCTTATGAACCCAAAGTATGAGGGGGGAAATGAATTGTTAAAAAATGGGGCGGCATTGGTGACAAAAGTGCAGGATATTCTGGACGGTCTGGGGCTATTTTATGATTGTGACGTGATAGAAAGGAAGAAAAAAATAAATGTTATGCTTGAAACGACGGAAAAAATAGTGTATGCTAGTTTAAGTTTGGAGCCGGTTCATATTTCGCAGATTGCGCAAAAGACCGGATTAGAGCTTTCTTCTGCCGTGGAAACTTTATTTTCCCTGCAGGGGAAGCAGCTGGTTCAGACAGTAGGAAATAACTATTTCGCGATAAAACTATAAAGAGCAGGCTCTTAAAGCGTATCAGGGTTGAAAGGCAGGTAGTAAAATGGCAAAAAATCTGGTAATAGTGGAGTCACCTTCCAAGGCGGCAACAATAAAAAAGTTTTTGGGAAGTACTTATGAAGTTGTTGCATCAAATGGACATGTGAGGGATTTGCCAAAAAGCCAGCTTGGAATTGATGTGGAAAATGATTTCGAGCCGAAATACATTACAATCCGTGGGAAAGGCGAACTTCTTGCAAAGCTGCGCAGGGAAGTAAAGAAGGCAGATAAAATTTATCTGGCAACTGACCCGGACCGCGAAGGAGAGGCAATTTCATGGCATCTTGCCCATGCATTGAAGTTAGAGGAGAAAAATACAAGCAGGATTACGTTTAACGAGATTACAAAAAATGCGGTGAAGCAGTCTATCAAGCAGGCAAGGAAGATTGACATGGATCTTGTCGATGCGCAGCAGGCAAGGCGTGTCCTCGATCGTCTGGTTGGTTACCAGATAAGCCCTGTCCTGTGGGCAAAGGTGAAGAGGGGGTTAAGCGCAGGAAGGGTGCAGTCTGTAGCGCTCCGCATCATAGCAGACAGGGAAGAGGAAATTAATGCATTTATCTCTAAGGAATATTGGACTTTATCAGGAGAGTTTACCATAGATGGCGAAAAAAAGCCGCTCATAGCTGATTTTTATGGGGAGAAGAATAAAAAGCTTTCCATTGAATCGGAACAGCAGATGGATGGGATTATAAGGGAATTGGAGATATCCAAGTTTCATGTCTCAGACTTAAAGGAGACGGAGAGGACAAAGAAGAGCCCGCTTCCGTTTACGACAAGCACGCTGCAGCAGGAAGCAGCAAAGAGCCTGAATTTTTCTACACAGAAGACAATGCGTCTGGCGCAGGGGCTATATGAAGGCATTGCCATCAAGGGGCGCGGGACGGTAGGCCTGATTACGTACCTCCGTACAGATTCTACCAGAGTTTCGGAGGATGCCAAGAAGATGGCATATGACTATATTGAAGAGAATTATGGGGCAGAGTATCAGGCAGTTGGGGAGAAAAAAGAAAAAAGCGCAAAAAAAATTCAGGATGCCCATGAGGCAATCCGTCCGACTTATGTGGACCTGACGCCCTCTCAGGTCAAGGATTCCCTGTCAAGAGACCATTTCCGGCTTTACCAGCTGATTTGGAAACGGTTTCTGGCAAGCCGGATGGCGCCGGCAAAATTTGCCACGACGACGGTAAAGATTGATTCTGACAAATATCGTTTTACATCCTCGGCTTCCAAAGTTGTATTTTCCGGCTATCTGTCAATCTATCAGACAGATGAAGATAAAATTGATAAGAAGGTGCTGTCAAAGAAGCTTACGGTGGGTACTGAGGTGATGTCTGGCAAATTAGAAAAGAAGCAGCATTTTACCCAGCCGCCGGCACATTTTACGGAGGCATCCCTGGTAAAGACGCTGGAGGAGCTTGGAATCGGAAGGCCGAGTACGTATTCCCCTACGATTTCTACCATAATCAACCGCAGATATGTGGCGAAGGAACAGAAGAACTTATATATTACGGAACTTGGCGAAGTGGTAAATTCTATTATGAAAAAGTCTTTTACCAGTATAGTAGATGTCAATTTCACAGCGTATATGGAAGGGCTTTTGGACAGGGTGGAGGATGGCTCCGTCAAATGGAAGACAGTTGTAGAAAACTTCTATCCGGATTTGCATGAGGCAGTGGAGGCCGCAGAAAAAGAATTAGAAGAAATTAAGATTGAAGACGAAGTGACAGAAGTAATCTGTGAGGAATGTGGGAGGAATATGGTGGTGAAATACGGCCCCCACGGAAAATTTCTGGCATGCCCCGGTTTCCCGGAATGCCGCAATACCAAGCCGTATCTGGAAAAAATCGGTGTCCCATGCCCAAAATGCGGCGCAGACGTTGTGGGCAGAAAGACAAAAAAGGGAAGGCGGTATTTTGGCTGCAGCAGCTATCCGGACTGCGATTTTATGTCATGGCAGAAGCCTTCGGCAAAGAAATGCCCGCAGTGTGGCGGCGCAATGGTGGAGAAGGGGAACAAGCTTGTCTGCATGGATGAACAGTGCGGTTATGTGGAGGCAGTACCTAAGGAGATGTAACAAAAAACGGCAGGCAGCCCGCCTCTGCTGCCAGAAAACAGGAATGAGAACATGAGTTTAGAGTTATTGGACAAAACACGCAGGATAAACAGCCTGCTGAATGAACAGGAATCAGAAAAAATTGATTTTACGGATTTTTGCAGGGTGCTTTCGCATACACTGGAAGTGAATGTTGTTCTGGCAAGCCGGAAGGGAAAGGTGTTAGGGCTTAAGGAGCGCGAGGACATCCCTGTGATTCCGCAGCTTGCCGCCATCAGGTATGGCGACTATCTGGAGGGGCAGCTTCAGGACCGTTTTATGAACATTTTGTCTACAAAAGAAAATGTCAATCTTTTGACGCTTGGTTTTTCCTTTGAATCGGTGGGGGAATATCAGGCAATGATTGCACCGGTCTGTATGGCGGGCATCCGTCTGGGAAGCCTTTTTGTCTATCGCAGGAAGATTCCTTTTTCCATTGATGATATTATCCTGACGGAATACAGCACTACAGTAATCGGGCTTGCGATGCAGCGCGCAGAATCAGAAGAGATTTCAAAGGAGCAGCACAAGGAGCAGGATGTGATGGCAGCAGTGAATACGCTGTCAAGATTAGAGATTCAGGCGGTCCTTGCGGTGCTTAATGAGCTTGACGGCAGGCAGGAAGGGACTTTAGTGACCAGCCGGCTTGCAGACAAAGTCAGGATTACCCGTTCTGTCATTGTCAATGCGCTGAAAAAATGTGAAAGTGCAGGGATTATCCAGACAAAATCCTCCGGCGTGAAGGGAACGTCTGTCAGGATTGTGAATGATTTGTTTTCCTATGAAGTGATTGCCAAAAATATTTTATAGGAAAGAGAGCCTGCAGATATGGCTGAAATATTTATAAATATCAGAGTTATAAGGCGTTTGGACCATGTCCGGATGGGGGAGTGGGATTCCAAAATATTCTTTTTTGGATTTTTTTCAGAATTCCACTTGTAATTTGTCAGATTTTCTCTATAATTATATATGTATCAATAGGCAAGGGAGATTTAACATATTCATTTTGAAAGGAGCTTTTGAATGATTAGATCAGGAGCATATAATTACATAAACGTTCTTGATAAGGCTATGGATGCTAGCTGGACAAGAAATTCCGTGATTTCAAATAATATTGCGAATGTCGATACCCCGGGGTTTAAACGGCAGGATGTACATTTTGAGGATTATTTAAGGAATGAAGTGGGTTATACCATGTCTCTGGATGATGAAGTTGCAGATGTGGATTTAGACAGCCTGATGGCAACTACTTATACAGATTATGCTACTGTCAGTTACCGCTTGGACGGCAATAACGTAGATATTGATACGGAGAGCGCCGAGCTGGCAAAGAACCAGATAAAATATTATACCATGGCGGATTCCGTTTCACAGGAGTTCAACAGGCTCAAGTCAGTCATGAAGGCGCAGTAGCTGTTTTTTAGCTTATAGAAGGATTTGGCTTGTGCGGCGGTCAGGGAATGCAGGGTCGTTCCTGCTGCAGAAAATGCAAGAGGAGTTAGTTTTTTAACATTTCTGTTTAGATACAGGCAGGTAAATGTTGATGAAACCGGTGGAACAGGGAGGTTCCGCCTTTGCACAGGGAGGTCGTTTGAAAGGGCGTGTCACCTGTGCTTTTAAATATAACGTTAATAGGAAAGGAGATAATAAAACTATGAGTGTTTTTTCAGGGATGAATATTAGTGCAACCGGTATGACAGCGCAGAGGACAAGGCTGGATATTATTTCAGAAAATATTGCTAATGTCAATACCACAAGGGATGCTGATGGGAATGTCTACAACAGGAAATCAGTGATTTTTCAGGAGAAAGGGTTTCCTTCTTTTGATGAAGTGCTGCTTGGGACTTCCGGCAGTATCGGGCAGGGGGTAAAGATTACCAGTATTTTTGAGGATACATCGACGGAGGGGCGTATGGTATACGACCCAGCACATCCGGATGCGGATGAAGACGGATATGTCACATATCCAAATGTCAATACAGTTCAGGAAATGACGGATATGATTGATGCCAGCCGTGCTTACGAAGCGAATGTGACTGCTTTTAATGCATCTAAAAATATGCAGTTAAAGGCACTTGATATTGGCAAATAGTAAAAGCAGCCAGTTTTAAAATAATCCTGTTTGGTTTTGCGCAGGAATTACATAACCGGGAGGAGATTATGAACATATCATCTTTATCAGATATCAATTTTGATTCTTTATTTCAGACACCAGTCATTACTTCGGACTTGGTACAGGAAAGCGATTCGCTTCTAATCAATAGCGATGAGGACGGCCAGGTTTTCAGCAGTATTCTGGATTCGGCAGCGCGCCTGATTAATCAGACAAATGCATACAGCAATGCTGCGGAGGAAGAAGAGATTAAGTATGCCCTTGGCGAGACGGACAATATTCATGATTTGCAGATTGCCCAGCAGAAAGCGAATGTATCGCTGCAGTATACCGTTGCTGTCAGGGATGCTTTTATGAGTGGATACAAGGAACTTATGAATATGCAGTTCTAAGAGGAAAACTCAACATAAATTCGAAAAATTAGTAGGGGAGTATTGTTATGCAAGAGAGATTGAAAGAAATTCCAACACGGGTAATGGAATTTTGGAAGAGGTATTCGAGCAAACAAAAGACAATCATTATTGCGGTAATTTGTCTGGTTTTGATTGCAATCGGAATTACTGCTTTTCTGGTGTCAAGGCCGACATATGTCAAGTTTAATGAATTCAGTAAACTGGAGGATGCCAGTGCCATGTCGAAGGCTCTGGATGATCAGGGGATTAAGTACACTACATCGGATGACGGCCTGACAATCTTTGTACGCAAGAGCGATATGACAGATGCATTTTATGCAATGAGTGATAATAATCTTGCCGAAAGCGGTTATACATGGGACAAGGCGTTTGACAATTCCATGTCGACCACAGAGAGTGAAAAAACACAAAAAAGAATCCTTGCTTTACAGAGCGATCTCTCAAAAAGTCTGGAAGGGTATTCTTTTATTGATAAGGCTACTGTATTTATCGATGTTCCTGAGCAGACTTACAGCGTGCTGGATGAGGAAGAAAAGACTTCTGTCACAGCAACGATAATGGTAGGCGAAGCGAAGAAGAAGGATCTGACATCCAATACAGCGCAGGCGCTTGCAAGCTGGCTTGCCAATGCGGTTGGAACGGATGTAGAGCATGTTGTTATCAATGATACGGACAGTAACTGCGTCTATAATGGCTCAACAGCTGCCTCATTGGGGGGTGGTTTTGTGGGCGGAGCCAACGAATATGTTGACAAGCTCCGCGAGACGATGGATTCCAATGTACAGAAAATGCTGACAAAGCTTGGGTATAACGAAATTCAGGTGGGTACGCAGGGAATCCGGTTCAATATGAGCAAAGTAGAGACGCTTACAAAAACATACTCTGTCGGAGAAGGAAGGGAGTATGGGTACCCTACGAACCTTTATACATATAAGTCTGAAGGTGGAAGCGGCGATGGTGGGGAACCGGGAACAAATTCCAATGATGATGATACAGATTATCCGATGGGCGGAGGGACTAATTCTACGCAAAGCCTTGATATTGAGAAACTTCAGCAGCTTCTGACAAATGAGACGATTGAGAATATCAAGCAGGAGACACCGGCAATCCAATATGATGAATCTTCCCTTGGGATTGTCGCACTGCGCTACCGGGTATATGATGAAGCACAGCTTAAGGCAGACGGAAGTCTGGATAATATGACTTTTGAAGAGTTTATTGCCGCAAATAACGAGCGTACTCCGATTACTGTTGAAGATGCTGAGATTAACCTGATTGCACAGGCAACAGGTGTAAACGCAGCAAGAATTTCTGTTATGGCATATGAAGTTCCGAAATTTGTAGAGGAAATGGAAACAAGCAGAAGCCTTTCAGATTATCTGATGATTATTCTTGCAGTGTTGATCATTGCATTGCTTATATATGTAGTAATCCGTGGAACAGCGCCGATGAAGGTTTCCGAGGAGGAGCCAGAGCTTTCTGTAGAGCAGCTTCTTGCAACAACAAAGGAGAACCAGTCATTGGATGACATTGAATTCAGCGACAAATCTGAGACTAGAAAGATGATTGAGAAGTTTGTCGACGAGAATCCGGAAGCGGTTGCACAATTGCTGCGTAATTGGCTTAATGATGAATGGGATATGTAATTGAAATAGTATTGCTTGAAATGTAGCGGTATGTCAGATGGGATAATGATAAATCCCTGTCAGGGCACCGACACAGGCGGTGTCCTTTTTAGCAAAAGGAAAACGCAGACGCAGCGTTGTGTTTTGTGGCACTGCCGGATTCCTTTTTGGAAAAGAGAGTGAAAGGATGGTTGCGTTATGGCGAAATCAGATGAGATTACCGGAGTCCAGAAAGCAGCAATATTATTGATTGCTTTGGGACCTGAAAAGTCAGCAAATGTATTTAAACATTTAAAAGAAGACGAAATAGAACAGCTTACGCTTGAGATTGCAAACACGAGAAGTATTTCACCGTCTATGAAAGATTCTGTGTTGGATGAATTCTATGAGGTGTGTCTGGCACAGCAGTATATTGCCGAGGGCGGTATTGCTTATGCAAAAGATTTGCTGGAGAAATCTCTGGGGGCGGAGCGTGCAAAAGATGTTATTGGAAAGCTGACTGCCTCCCTTCAGGTTCGTCCGTTCGAATTTGTGAGGAAAACAGATGCCAGCCAGCTATTGAACTTTATTCAGGATGAGCATCCACAGACAATTGCTTTGATTTTGTCGTATCTGCCTTCGGGTCAGGCATCTGCGATTATTTCCGCACTGACACCGGATAAGCAGACAGATGTTGCAAAGCGTATTGCGCAGATGGACCGTACATCGCCTGATGTCATTAAAGAGGTGGAGAAAGTATTGGAGCAGAAACTTGCATCATTGGTAAATCAGGACTACACAGTTGTCGGTGGTGTTGACTCTATCGTAGAGATTTTAAATACAGTAGACCGTGGTACAGAAAAACATATTATGGAGAGTTTGGAAATCGAAGATCCGGAGCTTGCCGACGAAATCCGCAAGAAGATGTTTGTATTCGAGGATATCCTGTCTCTGGACGACCGTTCTGTACAGCGTGTGCTCCGTGAAGTAGATAATAATGAGCTGGCGGTTGCTTTGAAAGGCTCTAATGAGGAAGTGCAGAACCTTATCTTTAGTAACCTTTCTTCCCGTCTGGCTACGATGATCAAGGAGGACATGGACTTTATGGGTCCAGTCCGTATGAAGGATGTCGAGGAAGCACAGCAGAAAATTGTTAATATCATACGTAAGTTAGAGGATTCCGCTGAGATTATTATCTCTAGAGGTGGAGGTGACGAGATCGTTGTCTAATTTGATAAAATCCGTTTACTTCAATGTAGACCCTTCTAAAGCGTGTGTGATTGATTCTGATAAAATTGTGGAAGAGTTTATTCCTAATATATATGATGAACCCAAACAGGCAGAGCCGTTCGAGTTTCCGGATATGGATGACGAGGGCGGGGAAGAGCCGTTTGAAGATGGGTTATCTGTTATTTCTATGTCAGATGTAGTTAGCGAGGAGAGAGAAAAAATTTTGCAGCAGATTATGGAAGAGCAGGAGGAAGCCATGAATGCTGCAAAGCAAAAGGCGGATGCGCTGGTAGCGCAGGCGGAGCAGGAGGCAGACGCTATCCGCGAGATGGCACGGAGCGAGGGCTTTGCTGCCGGGGAGGCAGAAGGAAGGATGCAGGCAGAACAGGAGCTTGCACAGAGAAGGCAGGAGCTTGAAGAAGAATATGATGCCCATTTTCAGGAGCTGATGGAGCAGGAGGAGAATCTGGAGCCTGCGTTTGCCGAGTTGGTGGTTTCCCTGGTAAAGAAACTGACCGGAGTGGTCTGCGAAAATAAAAAGGATGTCATATTATATCTGCTTGGGACTTCCATGAAAAACCTACAGAGGACGAAAACACTGATAGTACGTGTTTCAAAAAATGATATGAGCAGGGTGTCTTCCAAAAAGCCGACACTGAAGCTGCTTGCAAAGGATGCTGAAGAATTTGACATTATAGAGGATGACAGCCTTTCAGAAAACCAGTGTATTATAGAGACAGACCATAGGATTATAGACTGCAGTCTGGATGCCCAGCTGCAGAATCTGGAGGAGCACGTTAAGATGCTGGCATTTTAGCGGAAAGTGAGGAGCGTATCGATATGGTGGATATTGATTTATCAAAATATAATATGCTTTTGGATCAGTCTTATGAAAAGCGTCTGGGTAAGGTTACGAAGGTCGTTGGCCTTACGATTGAATCAATCGGCCCTGCGGCAAAACTCAATGATTTGTGCCATATTATTACAAAGGATACAAATCAGGTTATCAATGCCGAGGTGGTGGGTTTCCGGGACGACAGGGTACTTTTGATGCCATATGACCAGACAGAGGGTGTGGGTCTTGGAAGCAGGGTGGAAAACACGAATGCACCGTTAAAGGTAAGAGTAGGTGACGAATTGCTGGGAAAGGCGTTGGATGGGCTCGGCAATCCGATTGACCATTCAGCTCTTTCTGATTTTTCACATCTGCAGGGATATTCGGTTGAAGCGGAACCGCCGGATCCCCTGACAAGGGAGATTATAGACCAGGTTCTGCCGCTGGGGGTAAAGGCGGTGGATGGCCTGATTACAGTTGGCAAGGGACAGCGTATCGGTATTTTTGCCGGAAGTGGTGTTGGTAAGAGTACACTGCTTGGCATGTTTGCCAGAAATACAAAAGCAGATATCAATGTGATTGCCCTGATTGGAGAGCGTGGCCGTGAGGTCCGGGAGTTTATTGACAGGGATCTTGGGCCGGAGGGCATGGCGCGTTCTGTTGTCGTGGTAGCGACGTCGGATAAGCCGGCTCTGATCCGTAATAAAGCGGCAAAGACTGCGACAGCGATTGCGGAGTATTTCAGGGATCAGGGGAAAGATGTCCTTCTGATGATGGATTCTTTGACGCGTTTTTCCATGGCACAGAGGGAGATTGGGCTTGCTTCCGGTGAGCCGCCGGTATCAAGAGGGTATCCGCCGAGTGTATATTCGGAAATGCCAAAGCTTTTGGAGCGTGCAGGCCGTTCTGATAAGGGGTCTATCACGGGGCTTTATACAGTATTGGTGGACGGCGATGATTTTAATGAGCCGATTACGGATACTGCCAGAAGTATTCTGGATGGGCATATTATGTTAAACCGTAAGATTGCCCAGAAAAACCATTATCCTGCGATTGATGTCCTGCAGAGCATATCCCGTGTCATGAGCAGTATAGTAAATAATGACCAGAAAGCGGCGAGCGGGCAATTGAAAAATGTGCTGGCAACTTATGCTGAAGCAGAGGATTTGGTGAATATCGGCGCTTATAAACCGGGTTCTAATAAAAATATTGATTTTGCATTATCAAAAATTGATGAAGTCAATGAATTTTTGATGCAGGATGTTTATGAAAAGTTTAGCTATGACGAAATAGTTAATAAGTTAATTGAAATTTTCCTTGAAGATTCCAGCCTGCAGGGTCAGGGTGTGGAAGCTGCCGGATGAGATTAAGAGGTGAATCATGGCAAAATTCATTTTTAAAATGGAAAGCCTTTTATCCATAAAATATAAGCTGGAGGATCAGGCGAAGGCAGAATACGGGATGGAGCTTGTTAGGCTCCGGGAAGAGGAAATGAAATTAGAGGTTTTGAAAGCAAAAAAAGAGGAGTACCAGTATCGGCTGACAGATGCGGTGCAGGATGAACTGGTTCTTCTGGAAATTAAGAAATTAGAAAACTGTGTCGAACATGCCAAGTATAATATTAATGTACAGAAATTTGTTATCTCACAGCAGCAGCAGAGAGTAGACAGGGCAAGGGAGAAGTTGGACAATGCCATGAAGGAGAGGAAAACCTATGAGAAGTTAAAGGAAAAGGCATTCGAACAGTTTAAGATAGAAATTGAGGCACAGGAGAGAAAAGAAATTGACGAGTTAGTCAGCTTCCGTTTCGGTGCTGCAAAAGAAAGTGAGGTCTAGTAACTTATGGCAAGAAAGAATAAGGACGGGGCAGCGGGGAGTCTGGATAATGAGAGCAAGGGAAGCAAGGCGGTCACAGCGCTGATTGCTATCATTATTATTTTAATCTGGCTTGCTGTATTTGCCTTTTTAATCAAGTTAGATATCGGGGGCATTGGAAGCAATGTTCTGTATCCGGTTTTAAAGGATGTTCCGGTAGTTAATAAAATTCTTCCAGATGCATCAGAGGAGCAGCAGGCATCTGAAGGAAATTATAAATACAATACATTAAAGTCTGCAAATGCCAGAATTAAGGAGCTGGAGCGGAGGCTGGAGTCTGAGACAGGGACGACGACAGCCAATTCGGATTATATTGCAGAACTGGAGGCTGAGGTTCGGAACCTGCGGCGTTATAAAAATGGCCAGAGTGCTTTTGAAAAAAGGGTGAGGGAATTTGACGAAAAAGTGGTCTTTACAGACAATGCTCCGGATATTGATGAATATAGGGCTTATTATGAGCAGATTGCGCCGGAGAATGCTGAAAGGATATATAGGCAGGTATTAGACAGGTTACAGTCGTCAGAGAGGGCGAAAGAGCTTGCAACGCTGTACGCTGGCATGGAGCCGGCAGCTGCAGCCCAGATGATTACAAACCTGAATGAAGAGCTGGATTTGGTATGTGATATTCTCAGAAATATGAAAGAGAGTAATGCATCTGCTATTATGCAGGAGCTTGACAGCACATACGCAGCACAGATTACCAAGAAGATTTCAACTCTTGGAAGCAATTAATGCTGTCTACAGAGAAATCTGTTGACTATAGATAGAATACCTTTTATATTGGTATTCTGTTAAAAATTTATGAAAAGGAGGTGAAATGATGGCAGGCGTAGACGCAATATTAGGTTCTGTCTCCGTCAGGAATCTGGCGGCATCGAAAGGTGCGGCATCTGTTACAGCGGCAAATGGCACAAGGCAGTTTGAGAATTTCCTAAAGGACAGCGGTTCCGCAAAGAACAGTCTGGGTGCTGCAAAGGCAGGCCAGAATGTGAAAACACAGGAATCTGTGCAGGGAAACCAGCAGAATTTTGCAAAGAAGGAGGAGTTTTCTGTTTCCCAAGAGGGGATGGGTGCGAATTCTTCGGAAAATGTTTCTGCGATGGGAACAAAGGAATTGACGCAGGAGGAAGCCGGGGAACTGGCAGCACTGCAGGAGGGTATCCGTGATGTGGTAAAGGAAAACCTTGGCATTGATGATGAAACAATGGATGCTATTATGCAGGCTATGGGAATTACTCTGGCAGATTTGTTCCAGCCGGATGTTTTACAGCAGTTTGTACTGCTTGCAGGCGGCGGTGGAGAGAGCACGGATTTTCTGGTAAATGAAGACTTGATGCAGGCATTCACGAATGTGATGCAGGCTCTTGAGGATTTTCAGGCACAAAACCAGAATCTTCTGGAAAGGTTAGAGACCCCTGCCACGCTGGATGAATTTTTACAGCAGGAGGGACTTAGTGCAGAAGAATTCGGGTTTTCAGAGGAAGCTGCTGCAGGAGATTTTCAGGCAGTGATGGAGTCAGCAGGAACGAATGTTTCTGAGGAAGAGATTCAGATTACGGTGAAAAAACCTGAGGAAGAGCAGGATGGCCAGACAGTAACTGTTCAGGAAAATGTGAAGGCAGGAAAGGAAGATGCCGTATCGCAGAGTTCCGGCAGTGAGATGGATGATAGCAGTACAGAATCTGAGTTATTCTTCTCGCAGAGAGGGGAACAGACAGAGGAAAAGGCAGCGGATGTACCGCTCTTTGCAGAACAGTTTAATGTGCTGCGTGAGGATGGTATGCAGCTTGTAAAACCGCAGTGGAATGTTTCGCAGAGGATGCAGCAGATGATTGACATTGTCAATCAGGTGAGTGAGCGTATCCGCGGTGTGGTCGATGCGAACACGACTTCGGTGGAGGTTCAGTTAAATCCTGAGAGCCTTGGCAAAGTATTCTTCTCTGTTGTATCAAAAGGCGGCGTGATGACTGCGAATTTTCAGGTACAGACAGAAGAGGCAAAGAATGCACTGGAGAGCCAGATTATGATTCTGAAAGATAATCTGGAGGCAAAGAACCTCAAGGTAGAGTCTGTTGAGGTGCATGTATCTGACTTCAGCTTTGACCAGAGTAATCAGGCTGAGAAGCAGGCACAGGAAGAAGCAGCAAAGCAGGGAAGAAAAAGATTCCGCTATGATGCCGGGGAGGCAGATGATTCCGAGCAGGCAGTGGAGGCCAGCGCAGAGCAGGTCCGCAGGCAGGTAATGCGTGACAGCGGTGGAAGCATTGACTTTACCGCTTAAGCAGAATAATGGAAAGGAGGATGGAAATGGCAGATTTAATTGCAAATGTCGGTTATGACAAAGACGGTAAGTGGGAACTTGGTATTCCTGAGAGTTCACAGGATACGACAAGAAAACCCGGCGCTGAGCTTGGCAAAGAGGATTTTCTGATGCTTCTCGTAACACAGATTCAGTATCAGGATCCGTTAGAACCGGCAAATAATACAGAGTTTGTGGCACAGCTTGCGCAGTTTAGCGCGTTGGAGCAGATGTCCAACCTCAATACGACAGCGAACAATAATACTGCCTACAGCCTTGTAGGGAAAGAGGTGTTAGTCCGTGAGGTTACATCCACAGGCGAATATAATGAAGTTCAGGGCAGGGTAGATTATGTAACCCTAAAGAATGGTGAGGCATACGTTACCATTAATGGGCAGGATTTTGCTTATGATGATATCGTCAAGGTAATTGATCAGGATTATCTGATTTCGATGTATCTTCCGAGTGTGCCGAAGCAGAGCCATGAGTTTATCCATCATGATCCACAGGATCTTAAGATTACAGGAATTGACCTTGGTTCCCACGGCTATGAGGCGTCCAGCTTTGCTGTTGCATTGATAAACTCTGTGACACAGGAGGCAACAGCAATTGATAAGAAATATTTAAGTTATAAGGACGGTGTGCTGACGATTGACAGGGAAGCCCTTGAGACAGTAGATGCCGGAAAGTATGATATAGCATTTGTCTTTGATGACGCCAACAAGACAATGGTTTATGACAATGTTTCGCTGGAGATTAAAGGAATTGCAAAACCAAAGCCGGATGGCGGTACAGATTCCGAAGACGGTGGGGACTCGTCAGCTTCAGGAAGCGGTTCTTCCGGAACAGGTACAGACAGCGGCGCTGATTCTGGAAACAGCGGTGGTACTACAACAACAGGGAGTGTCTAAAATGTAGTGGAAAGGTGGAATGATTTATGCAGGGCTTAGATAAAAATTATGCATCCATAGATTCGATGCGGGGCCAGTTGCTAAAGGGCAGTCCGAAAACGGACAATTCCAAAACATCAGAACTTTCTTTTCAAGACATTTTAAGTTCCAAGAAGGAACAGGCAGTTGACAACCTGAGGTTCTCCAAGCATGCCAATGAACGTCTGGCAACAAGGAATATTAATTTATCTGCGGAGCAGATAGAGCGTTTGGAGAATGGAACGACGAAGGCGCGGGAAAAAGGAATTCGAGAGTCTTTGGTAATGGTAGATGATCTGGCATTTATCGTAAATGTCAAGAGCAATACCGTGATAACAGCAGTTGGTGATTCGACAGACTCAATCTTTACCAATATAGATGGGGCTGTGATTAGTTAGGAATGGGGGATTTTGCCGGACCTCACAAGGGGGCAGACAGGGGCTTTGAATGCCAGATAAGCCCCGCGGCTCATTCCTGCAGATAAGAATGGAGGATTATGAATTATGATGAGATCACTTTACTCTGGTGTGGCAGGCCTTAAAACACATCAGACGAAGATGGATGTTATTGGTAACAATATTGCGAATACAAATACAGTCGGTTTTAAGTCCAGCAGTGTAAACTTTTCTGATACATATTATCAGACCGTTTCTTCTGCAACCGGCCCGAATACGGAGATGGCTACAGCAGGTACCAACGCAAAGCAGATCGGTCTTGGTTCCATGGTTGCTGCCATCCAAACAAATATAACCGAGCAGGGCGGGCCTTCCACAACGAACCGTGCGCTGGATATCGCCATCAACGGTGAGGCGTTTATGGTCGTTCGTTCCGGGACAGATACCTGCTTTACAAAAGCAGGTGCATTAAATATTGACCCGGCAGGAAACCTTTACTGTACCACAAACGGTGCGACGGTACAGGGATGGCTGGCTGATGATGACGGAAATATTATTAAAGATACTGTTAAGGATTTGAAGGTAATGAGCACAGATAATATGTATTATCCGCCAGAGGCAACAAAGTGTGCTACTATATCTGGAAACTTAGATTTAAATGATCCTAAGGTGGATTTTGCAACTGGGAATGGTGTACCTATAACGTTTAGCTTTTTTGATAATATTGGTGAAGCCTATACTGTAAAACTTTCTATTAAGCAGGTAAGTGACGGGAAGACACCGCCTTCTGCTGTTCCTGGTCAATATACAGTTAGTGTAACCGATGTTATGAATTCCGCTGGAGAATCTGTGTTTGTAAAAAAGGTCACAGATGATAAGGGGGTTACAACGTATCAGGCAACAAAGACAGAGTTTACTTTTGGAGATAAGGAAATAAAAGAAGCGAATATTAAAGTTACACCAAGTACAGGAGATCTTACGATTGAAGGTGCATCGCTAACATTGAATTTTAACGCTACTGATGGTACTTTTGTTTCAGTTGGACCTGATAGAACTAATGCCTTATATAAAGACAATGAAACAAATAAGCCGACAGCAGTAAATTTTTGTATTACTAAGTTAAATGATCAGACAGCTACAACTTTTCCACAATATGACAAAACTACGGATGATGGTGGTGTTAATGTATTTTTTAACTCCTTGACTCAGTATTCTCAAGGTGGTATATCTAAACTCTCCAGCGTCAAGGGACGTGAAGTGGAGAATGGTTATGTGGATCAAGGGCATACTGCTGGTAAGATGAAGGGTGTTTCTGTTGATGAGGATGGTCTGGTATGGGGTTCTTATGATAATGGTGCTAAAAAATGTCTTGCCCAGATAGCATTTGCTACCTTTGCAAACCCATCCGGATTGGAATCTCTTGGCAACAGCTTATTCGGTGCAACACAGAACTCCGGCGAGTTTGACGGCATCGGTGAGGAGATTGGTATTTCCGGTTCACTGACAGCAGGTGCGCTTGAGATGTCAAATGTTGACTTGGCAAATGAATTTACACAGATGATTACAACACAGCGTGGTTTCCAAGCAAATTCAAGAATTATCACTACGTCTGATTCCATGCTTGAGGAGCTGGTTAACCTGAAACGGTAATCCATAGTTTATGTTGTATATTTTTTAAAATTTGTAATCTGTTGGGGAGCGGTGCTTTCGAACCGCTCCCTAAACTTTAGTTTATAGGAAGGTTCTCGATGTGTACCAGCGAAGTTGGTGCGCTTTCCCAGAACTTGAAGGGTGGTGTAGTAGATGGTTAGAGGTTTGTGGAAGAAAAATGGGGTATAGGCATGATTGATGTGACGAGATTAAATGGAAAAGAAGTGACAATCAACTGTGAGCTGATTGAGACGGTGGAAGAAACACCGGATACGGTGATTGTTTTAACCACTGGAAAAAAAATAATTGTAAAAGAAAGTAGACAGACGGTAAAAAATCTAGTAAAATCATATAAGAGAGAATGTAGTTCAGCGGATCCGGTTGAATAGAAATCATATTCGATGGGATTTTGCGTGACAACAATATTACATAAGGTGGTGTGAGATTTTGGATATTACAACATTATTAGGTCTTGTAATCTGTTTTGTGCTTGTTATCTTTGGTATCTCTACCGGACCTGAGTCCTGGGCCGGTCTTGGGCACTTTGCCGATGTTCCATCCGTTATCATTACGCTGGGTGGTTCTGCGATGTGTATGTTTACACAGGCAAAAGGCATCCCAGAGTTTTTGGCAAGTTACAAATCAATCGGATTGGCTTTTAAGAAGCCGACAGCAAATGAAGCACAGGTAATCGGGGATATTGTCAAGCTTTCCAATGTTGCCCGTAAGGAAGGTCTTCTGGCACTGGAAGAGATGGCAAACAATCTGGAAGATGAATTCCTAAAAAAAGGGATTATGCTGATTGTCGATGGTACGGATCCTGAGCTGGTCCGTAATATTATGGAGACAGAGCTTGCTTCCGTGGATAAGCGCCACAATGAGAAAATTGGTTTCTGGGCGAATTACGGCGGCATGGGTCCTGCATGGGGTATGATCGGTACACTGATTGGTCTGGTAAACATGTTGTACAACATGGATGATATGGCGATGATCGGGCCGAACATGGCGGTTGCGCTCCTGACGACCTTGTATGGTTCCCTGCTTGCGAACTGGATATGTGTGCCAGTGTCCTTTAAGCTCCAGATGTTTAATGATATGGAGATTACGATAAAGGAAATCATGGTCGAAGGGCTTTTGTCTATTCAGGCAGGTGAGAACCCTCGTGTTATTGAGGAGAAGCTTAAGTCATTCCTGGCTCCTAATGCAAGGGAGGATATCGGCGCTGACGCAGGCGGTGCCGGTGCAGCAGCGGCTGAAGGTGGTGAGGCTTAATGGCAAAGAAAGAAAAACAGGAAATCAAAACAGACGGATGGAAAGATACCTTTTCCGATTTGATGAACCTTTTGCTTTGCTTCTTCGTTTTGCTTTTTTCTATGTCAACTGTTGATCAGGTAAAATATGCGGAACTGGTGGCATCCCTGTCAAACAGTTTCAGCATATTCAGCGGTGGTGCGCAGGCGATTGGCGAGGGCAAGCTGGTTTCGAGCGGCGCGACGCAGCTCAATAATCTGGATGAATATTATTCTGATATGGGTAAGGCTGCTGAATCTGAGAATGAAGATGATCCGATGTCAGAGTTTGAGAAACAGCAGATGGAAGAGAAGAAGGAAAAGACAGAGGAGCTTTACAGTGATGTTGTCGAGAAGACGGAGGTAAACCGTCTGCAGGATTCTCTGGATGTTACCATGGACGAGGGCTATAATTATGTTATGCTCTCATTAAGCGGTGCTTTGCTGTTCCAATCAGGAAGTGCGGAGATTCAGCCGGGGGCAAAGTATGTGTTGAACCGGGTTGCAGGAATTTTAGCACATTATACGGACAGACGGATTAAGATTGAGGGGCATACAGATAATGTTCCCATCCGCAACTCAAATTATGACAGTAACTTATGGCTGTCAACGGCGAGAGCTTCGAAAGTGTTAGAATATCTTGTAAATAATAAGAATATGAAGTCAAAATATCTGGAGGCCTCCGGCAGGGGAGAGGCTGACCCGATTGCCAGCAATTCTACTGCTGAGGGAAGGGCCAAAAACCGCCGTGTGGAAATTAAGATATACAGTGATACAGAATAAGGAAAGATGAGGTAAAGTGATGAAGAAAAATATTTTTAGTGTCATTATTACTGCTTTGACAGTGATTAATGTAGTATTGACTGCAGTCATGTTTTTTGTAATGCTTCCGACTTTTCAGAAGACGAATACGCTGATTACTCAGGTAGCCTCTGTATTAAATCTGGAACTGGACGGTGATGCTGCGGCTGATCCGGATGCGAATTATTCTTTTCAGGATATGAAGCCGATTACAGTTGATTTTGGGGATAAAGATGCTACTTTTAATATGGAGACGGGCGCTGACGGAAAAGAGCATTATGCCCTTCTTTCCGGCTATAATTTATATTTGAATGAAAAAGCGGATGACTATGACGATATCAGCAAGATGTTGACAGAAGATCAGACACAGATTACAGGTATTATTACCAATGTTATCCAGAGCCACACCTCAGAAGATGGAGAACAGGCAGTGATAGAGAAAGAGGCTCTTGAGAAAATTCAGGAACTTCTTGATTCTAAGGTTGCAGTGAAGTTAAATCTGAATGGCTATGTTAGACAGTAAAGAACTGCAAAAAAATGCTTTGCTTTACAGTGAAGATATGATATGATAATATAATGTAATGTAAAAAAACTGAATTGCTTTCCATGGCAAGAGTGGTGGGATTCAGGTGTGAGGTGAAAAATTATGGGAGATACCTTATCTCAAGCCGAGATAGATAGTCTGCTCAGCGCATTAAGTTCTGGTGAGTTAAATCCGGACGAGTTAGATGATACAAAGGAGAAATCGGTAAAAGATTACAATTTCGCCAGACCATCTAAATTTTCGAGGGATCACCTGAGAACGTTAGAGATTATCTTTGAGAACTACGGCCGTCTGTTATCCACGAATTTACCGGCATACTTAAGGAAATCGGTAAATGTTGAAGTGATGAATGCAGAGGCAAATACGTATTCTGAGTTTTCGAATGCGTTGTCTAATCCAGTGCTGTTAGGCGTTGTGAATTTTGCTCCGCTGGAAAGCAACGTGATTGTTGAACTGGCTGCGAATCTTGGTTTTACAATTGTAGACCGCATGCTTGGCGGTTTTGGTAATCCTCTTGACAAGAGCAGGGATTTTACTGAAATCGAATTAGTTATTTTGGAGCGTATTTTAGAGGTTTGCACTAATTTGCTGATTGAGCCATGGGAAAACGTTGTGACAATTTCCCCAAGGCTGGAGAGAATTGAAACGAATTCGCAGTTTGCCCAGTTTATTTCGCCAACTGAGATGACAGCGATTATCACGATGAGTATCAAGGTCGGCGATATTGAAGGATTAATGAATTTCTGTATTCCGTATTCCTGTGTGGAGTCGGTAATTGACAGATTGAATACGAAGTACTGGTATTCTGCAATGAAAGAAGATGCGTCCGGCAAGTATCAGAACATGATTCAGGGTGTAATTGACCATGCAAAGATCCCTGTACGTGCCATGCTTGGCAGAAGTTCGATATCTGTAAATGATTTTGCTAATTTACAGTTGGGCGATATCATAAAGCTAGATACGAAAGTTGATGAGGAATTAGATGTCTACGTAGGAAATATTAAGAAGTTCACTGCTTTACCGGGTGCTGCTTCAAAAGCTTACGCAGTCAGAGTCACTTCGGTTATAAGGGAGGAGCAATAGTTTATGGATGGAATGTTATCTCAGGAGGAGATTGATGCATTAACCGGCGATTCACCTGCTGATACTGCAGGAGCCGATGGGGGAGTTTTATCGGACGCAGAGAGGGATGCCGTAGGAGAGATTGCCAATATTAACATGGGTACTGCAGCTACGACATTGTCTACTTTGCTGAATAATAAAGTCACCATTACGACACCACGTGTATCTTATGTGACAATTAACGAGTTGTCACAGCAGTATGACAGGCCGTGCGTATTTATTCATATCTCATATATTGAGGGAATTGATGGAAATAATGTCTTAATCTTGAAGGAAAGTGATGTTAAGATTATCACGGACCTGATGATGGGTGGGGATGGCACAAATATAGATGGTGAGCTGACAGAGCTTCATCTTAGTGCAATCAGCGAGGCGATGAACCAGATGATGGGATCCGCTGCAACCTCCCTGTCTTCCATGTTAGAAAAGAAGGTTGATATCAGTCCGCCAACAGCAAGCCTGGTGGATTTGAATGATACAATCGAGGATACGATGATTTCAAATTTTCTGGAGGATCAGATTATTCAGGTTGCATTTGACATGAAGATTGGTGATTTGGTAGACAGCCAGATTATGCAGTTGTATCCTTTTGATTTTGCAAGAGAGCTTTATAATAGGTTTATCGGTGATAAGGAGAATGAAGCAGCAGCTCCTGCACCGGAAGCAGCAGCACCGGCTCCTGCGCAGCAGCCTGCTATGGATATGGGGACAGCTCCTCAGGCAGCGCCACAGATGCAGATGCAGCCACAGATGGGAGTGCCACAAATGGATCCGAATATGATGCAGATGCAACAGCCGTATATGATGCCGGTTCAGAATGTTAATGTCCAGCCGGCTCAGTTCCAGCCTTTCAATGCTGGTATCAGTCCATTGTTACAGCAGGAGAATATTGACCTGATTATGGACGTGCCTTTGGAGGTAACGGTTGAACTTGGACGTTCTAATAAATCAATTAAAGAGATACTTGATTTTGCACCAGGTACGATTATTGAGTTAAATAAGCTTGCCGGTGAACCTGTTGATGTATTGGTAAATGGTAAGTTTGTAGCTAAGGGTGAAGTTGTTGTTATTGAAGAGAATTTCGGTATCCGTTTAGTCGAGATTGCTAAATAAAGTTGGTACAGCGTTTTTCCGGATTATATTTGAAGGTATCCGCTGTATCGCCTGAAAGACGCTGGAGGTGTGGTTATGCTTTTGATTTTATCTGGGGTATCTACACTTGCCAGCGCTTTTAAGTTGATTGTACTTTTAATTGTATTTTTTGCACTTCTTTATGGGGCGCATTTGTTTACAAAATGGTATGCAAAGTCTAATTATGCCAGTGCAAAATCTGCTAATGTCTCTTTAATAGAGTCCAAACAGATTGCGCCTGGGAAAAATATTGTAATTGCCAGGATAGGGGAGAAATATGTTTCTTTTATCCTTTTTAAAGATAACGCAGTATTTTTGACGGAACTTCAGGAAGAGGAATTGTCATTCTATACTCCTGATGAACAGCAGATGGGGGGAGGAGTTTCCTTTCGTGATGTCTTGAAAAAGATAGGGCGTGGGAATGGTACAGATCATGAAAATAAGGAGTAAGTGTTTGGCTATGTTAAAGAACAGAAGTAAAAGTAAGAGAAAGTCTTTGATCCGTTATGGTGTGACGCTGGTGCTATTCCTTGTTATCTTTTGTGCTGGCAGTCCTTCGGTTGCCCATGCGACAGGGAACAGGTCTAATGAAGGTACATCTGGAAATGAAAGTCTGGTGAACGACGACGGGTTTAACTTTAACATTACTTCCAATGCTGGGAGTGCAAATCTGGAATCGACACTGCAGATATTGATTATCTTAACTATTCTTTCTCTGGCTCCGTCTATCCTAATCATGGTAACCTCGTTTACTAGAATCATTGTAGTTTTTCATTTTGTACGGACTGCGATAGGAACCCAGACTGCGCCGCCGAATCAGGTTTTAGTCGGGTTATCCCTTTTTATCACTCTGGCAATTATGTCTCCTGTTATGATGCAGATTAATGATGATGCCGTACAGCCTTTTATGAATGGCAGGATACAGCAGGAGACGGCTTTGGAACGGGGAATAGCCCCACTGCGCGAGTTTATGTTAAAAGAGACTAGGGATAAAGATTTAAAACTTTTTGTAGAAATTAACAACCAGAATTCAGAGGATATACAGAGTGTTGATGATATTCCGACAACAACGATTATCCCTGCGTTTATTATTAGTGAACTCAGGACTGCGTTTATTATCGGCTTTCTGCTGTATCTTCCGTTTATTGTTATGGATATGGTAGTTGCGTCTACGTTAATGTCGATGGGTATGATGATGCTGCCGCCGACGACCATTTCCCTTCCTTTTAAGATATTGCTGTTTGTTCTGGCGGATGGATGGAATCTGGTGGTGGGGACACTGGTGGAATCTTTCAAATAAAAAAGGGCACCGACTTCGCTGGTGCCCTAGCAAGAATTTTCGCAGAAAATTCTTGCTGTAGGAACGCTTGGCGTTCCTTAGCCACTACACAGTGAGAATGTTCCTAGAGTAAAAAAGGTTACAGACTTTGCTGGTGCGCCGGATTTTTTGGAAATGGGGATTTGATATGAATGTAGGTTATGTATTGGATTTATCGGTGGAAGTTGTGTGGACGATTGTTAAAGTTTCAGCTCCGCTTTTGCTGATTTCGCTTGTGATAGGCCTGATTGTCAGTGTCATCCAGACAATTACATCAATTCAGGAGCAGACGCTGACTTTTGTACCGAAATTTCTGGCGATTATGCTGGTGCTGGTTCTGTGCGGAGGATGGATACTGAATGAGGTATCAGATCTTTTTGTGGATCTGATGGAGCAGATTCCAACTTTAATTAAATAGAGGAGTGAGTTAGTTGAGTTTTACAGTAGAGTACCTTGAATATGCTTTATTAGTGATAGTGCGTATTTCCGCTATTATATTTGTTGCTCCTGTTTTTAACAACCGTAATATTCCGGTCAAGGTCAAAGTGGGAATTTCTGTCTTTCTGGGCTTGATTATTATGAATTTAGTAGATTATACCGCTGTATCTTATGAGGGAGTCTTAGGATACAGCATTCTTGTTGTAAAGGAAGCAATTACAGGGATACTGATTGGGATGGGCTCAGGATTTTGCCTGTATATCCTGTCTTTTTCCGGCCATATGATTGATATGGAGATTGGTTTTGCGATGGCGATGGAGATGGATCCTACGACGCAGGTGCAGACAACGATTACTTCTACCTTTTTTTCAGCGATTTTTCTGCTGATGTTCCTTGCATCTGATATGCATTATTTTGTGATCGATGCGCTTGTGGATTCGTATGATTTGATCCCCATCGGCGGTGCGGTGCTGCAGCCCTCGCTGTACCAGATTTTTTTGAAATTTATCACGGATTATTTTATTATCGGTTTCCGCATCATCCTGCCGGTATTTGCCTGTATCTTGATAGTCAATGTTGTTCTCGGCATTCTGGCAAAGGTAGCGCCGCAGATGAACATGTTTGTAATTGGTATGCAGATAAAGGTGTTTGCAGGCCTTGCACTTTTAACTATCGTTATGTCCCTGTTTCCGGGCGTGGTGGATTTTCTTTTTGAGGAAATGCAGCTCTTTACAAAGTACCTGACGGAATCTATGATTTCGTAGGCATTGATAGTAACAGTAGAGCTAAAACATTCCATTTAAAAATTTATGTATTTGTTTGCTATTTTGTGATAAATAAGGTATTATATATCTATATGCGATAATAGAAGGGGAAAGACTGCCATTATGCCATATTTAAGATATGATTTACAGTTATTTGCCAAAGAAGGCTCTGGCGGTGAGAAAACGGAGGAGCCTACTGCTAAGAAGTTAAAGGATGCCAGAAATAAAGGGCAGGTTGCAAAGAGCCAGGATTTGACGGGCGCTGTATCCCTCCTGCTGTTTTTTGCTATTTTGAAGATTTATGTCGGCAGCCTTGGAAATAGCTTTATGGAAACTATACATGAGAATTACAGGCATATTCCGGATTATACGAATGATGAATTTACGGTACCTCTTGTCTGTTCGATGCTGGGCGGCCAGATTGGGCAGATATTGCTGTTGGTGGCCCCGTTTTTTATTGTCTCGGTTCTTACCAGTATTATCGTAACGTTGAGGCAGGTAAAGTTTAAGATTTCAACAGAACCGCTGCGGCCAAAGTTCAGCAAGTTCAACCCGGTCAGCGGAATGAAAAAACTTTTTTCGAAGGAGAAGCTGATACAGCTTGGGCTGTCTATAGCCAAGCTGACAGTAATGATATATATTGTCTATTCTTTTTTAAAGGATAAATGGACGCTGGTGTTTGATATGTATGAATATACGTTGACGAATGCCATTGCCCTGATTGGCGATATTATTGTTAATGTCGGCCTCCGTATTAGTGTCTGTTTTGTGATTATCGGTATTGTAGACTGGATGTACCAGAAATGGAAATTCCATCAGGATATGAAGATGACAAAGCAGGAGGTAAAGGATGAATACAAGCAGTCAGAAGGTGAC
The DNA here is from genome assembly GCA_003611745.1 of bacterium D16-36. Classification (GTDB taxonomy): domain Bacteria; phylum Bacillota; class Clostridia; order Lachnospirales; family Lachnospiraceae; genus Butyribacter. Next base: position 36,726 of record RAYF01000029.1, read on the forward strand.
CCGAAGGTAAAGAGCCAGCAGAGGCAGAGGATGATGCAGGCGTCAAGAAGGCGTATGATGCAGGAGCTGCCGCAGGCGGATGTAGTTATTACCAACCCGACGCATCTTGCTGTTGCGATTAAGTATGATAAAGAAAAGTATGACGCACCGATTGTACTGGCAAAGGGTGCAGATTATCTGGCACAGAAAATAAAGGATGCTGCCAGAGAGCATGATATTGAGATTGTGGAAAACAAGCCATTGGCGCGTATGCTGTATCACAATGTGGAGATAGGACAGCAGATTCCGCCGGAATTATACCAGATGGTGGCGGAGGTTCTTGCATATGTCTATGGCTTAAAAGGAAAATTATAAATTTAGCGGCGTGAAGTGGGAGCAAAACGTAGGCGATTGGAGGAAACGATGAAAAGATCTGATTTATTTCTGGGATTATACATATTAGCACCGATTATCTTTTTGATTATCCCGGTGCCGACGGTACTTTTGGATATCATGATGATTTTAAATATCAGCTTGGCGCTTATTATTCTGTTTACGGCACTTTTTTCAACAGAAGCGCTCAGCATGTCGGCATTTCCGACGATTCTGCTGATTACGACATTATTCCGGATGGCATTGAATGTCAGTTCGACGAGAAATATCCTTCTGTCCGGCTATGCTGGTGAGGTCGTTGCAACGTTCGGTAATTTCGTTGGCGGAGGTAATCTGGTTGTAGGTATTGTTGTATTCCTGATTTTGATATTAATTCAGTTTATCGTAATCAATAAAGGTTCCGAGCGTGTATCTGAGGTAACTGCCCGATTTACTCTGGATGCTATGCCTGGTAAGCAGATGGCGATTGATGCAGATTTGAATACGGGCGCGATTACCGATGCGCAGGCAAAGGAGCGGCGCGAGAAGATTCAGGATGAATCTACGTTCTTTGGAGCCATGGATGGTGCTACAAAATATGTAAAGGGGGATGCTACAGCCGGACTTGTCATTACGATGATTAACTTTATTGGCGGTTTAATCCTCGGACTTGTGTTTGACGGGCTTGAGATTATGGATGCGATACAGAAGTATTCCATCCTGACGATCGGTGATGGCCTGGTAAGCCAGATACCTTCCCTTTTGATTTCGCTGTCAACCGGTATTCTTGTTACAAAGGTATCGAAAGAATCCGATTTGGGCAATGTATTGTTAAAACAGCTCTTTTCGATTCCGAAGGTTATGTATATTGTAGGAGGGACGCTGGCGCTTCTGGCATTTACGCCGCTGCCGACCATGATCTGCCTGGTATATGCCGTGCTGTTTATTGCTGTAGGGCGTGCTATGGAAGTAAAGATGGAGGATATCCAGATTGAGTCGGAGGTGGACGAGGAAGAAGAATCTGCGGAGGAGATCAGGCGTCCGGAAAATGTGGTTTCTCTGCTTCAGGTTGACCCGATTGAGCTTGAGTTTGGATATGGTATTATCCCGCTTGCTGATGTGAATCAGGGCGGCGACCTGTTAGACCGTGTGGTTATGATACGAAGGCAGGTGGCGTTGGAGCTTGGCTGTGTTGTGCCGATGATACGACTCAGGGATAATATTCAGTTAAACCCGAACCAGTATGTCATTAAGATTAAAGGTGTCCCAGTCAGTGAGGGCGAGATTTTGTTTGACCACTATATGGCGATGAATCCGGGATATGTGGAGGAGGAGATTACCGGTATCCCGACGTTTGAGCCGTCATTCCACCTCCCTGCCATCTGGATTACAGAGGCACAGAGGGAGCGTGCGGAGTCTATGGGATATACGGTAGTAGACCCGCCTTCTATTATTGCGACACATCTTACTGAGATTGTCAGACAGCATCTGGATGAACTTCTGACCCGTCAGGATGTCCAGAATCTGATTAATAATATTCAGGAAGCTAATACAACTTTGATAGCTGATCTGGTGCCGAAGCTGCTTGGGGTAGGCGAGATCCAGAAAGTCCTGCAGAATCTTCTGCGCGAGGGGATTTCCATCCGCGACCTTGTCACGATTTTTGAAACGCTTGCGGATAATGCAACTACAACGCGTGACACAGATGTCCTGACAGAATATGTGCGCCAGAGCCTTAAACGGGCAATCTCCAATAAATATTTCCCTGCCAATGAGATGACCAGCGTCGTTACGCTTGATCCAAAGATTGAACAGGATATTATGGGTTCGATCAAGCAGACAGAGCAGGGGGCATACATAAATCTGGATCCGGAAAAGACACAGGATATTCTGAATTCCGTCAAGGAAGAGATGGAAAAGATGGAGGAGCTTGGAAAGAACCCGATTATTGTTACATCGCCAATTGTGCGTATGTATTTTAAGAAATTAACATCAGAGCAGTTTAATGATTTGATTGTAGTATCCTACAATGAGATTGATACTGATGTTGAACTACAATCTATAGGGATGGTGACAGTATAAAATGGTTATTAGAAAATACATTGCAATGTCAGAGGAGGAGGCAGCAAAGCTTGCCAGAGAAGAACTTGGTGAAGATGTTGTCATAATGAATGTAAAAAAGAATGAGCCGAAGGGGCTTGCAAAGCTGTTCCGCAAGCCCTCTGTTGAGATTACCGCAGCGGTGGACGAAGTAAGGAGCGGGGAGGCCGCGGAAGATGTCCCTGATTTTAGCAGGCTGCAGGAAGCTATCCGGGAGACAAATGCCGTTTTGGAGGCCGAGGCGAAGAAGGAGGCGGACGGGCAGGAACCTGCACGCCAGCAAACAGAACCTAGCGGCAGCAATATTCTGGAGGAGGAAACTTCCCAGAAAAACGACAGGGAAGAAAAAAGTGAGAATAAAGATATTGAGGAGCGCCTCAGCAACCTTCAGGAACTGTTAGAGAGGCAGATGCAGGCTGAGAAGGATGCCAGGGAGGCAAAGGACGAAAAGGAAAATACGAATCAGGCATATTTTGATTTGATCAAAAAGAAACTTCTAGACAATGAGGTAGAGGAGACATATGCAAACCAGATTCTTGAGGATATTTCGGAGAACCTGAATAAAAATGCAAATTTGGACAGCATTCTGGCAGGTGTCTACCAGAAAATCGTACTCAAAATCGGGCAGCCGCACCTGATTGACATCAAGGCGAAAAAGACAAAATTTGTCTTTTTTATCGGGCCAACCGGAGTGGGGAAGACTACAACTATTGCCAAGATTGCCTCTACGCTGAAGCTGACGAAGAAGACAAAGGTTGCACTGATCACATCGGATACTTACCGGATTGCTGCGGTGGAGCAGTTAAAGACGTATGCCAATATTTTAGGGATTCCGCTTCAGGTAGTTTATACACCGGAGGATATGGGCCATGCAATGGAGGAGTTGCGTGAATTTGATCTGGTGTTTGTGGATACGGCAGGGCGCTCCCATAATAATACAGAGCAGAAGGAAGATGTCCAGAAATTGTTGGAGACAGTGGACGAGGCAAACAGGGAAGTCTTTTTGGTATTAAGCGCTACTACGAAATATAAAGACTTGGTTAAGATTTCCATGACATATGCTGAGATTACGAAGTATAATCTGATATTTACCAAGTTAGACGAGACAGATACGATTGGAAATCTATTTAACATCCATATGCTGACGGGGGCACCGCTTTCCTATACGACATGGGGGCAGAATGTTCCAGATGATATTGGAAAAATTGACGCCCAGAGCATTGCGAAGCAATTGCTTGGAGGAAATAATTAATGGATCAGGCAGAGCAGTTAAGAAATATAATCAAAAGGCAGAACAGGGTGAAACATCTTGCGAGGGTGATTACTGTCACAAGCGGCAAAGGAGGAGTGGGAAAGTCGAATGTTTCAGTGAATCTTGCCATCCAGCTTAGCAGGATGGGGGAGCGGGTTGTGGTCTTTGATGCTGATTTTGGGCTTGCAAATATAGAGATTATGCTTGGGGTGCGCCCAAAGTATAATCTTGCGGATATGATGTACCGCGGGAAGGCATTGCAGGATGTGATTTCGCCGGGGCCGGATAATATCGGCTTTATTTCCGGCGGTTCGGGGCTAAAAGAGCTGACAAACCTTGACAGGGACCAGATTCAAAACCTTGTGCGGATGATGTATGAATTAGACGGTATTGCTGACATTGTGATTATTGATACGGGGGCAGGCATTTCAAATACGGTTATGGATTTAGTGCTGGCGAGCGAGGAGGTTCTTTTGGTTGCAACGCCGGAGCCGACATCTATTACAGATGCATATGCTTTATTGAAGACGCTGTGCCGCCATAAGGAGTTTTATGCAAACCATGCAAAGATATGGATGATTGCAAACCGTACCCACGGGTACAAGGAAGGGAATGAACTTTTTGAGAAACTTGATGCAGTTGCTGCAAAATTCCTGAAGCTGGATATGGGGTATCTGGGATATATTCCGTATGATGAAAAGCTTCCCAAGGCGGTGATGCGCCAGCAGCCGGTGACGGTGGTCTATCCGAATGCAGTGTCTTCCAAGGCGATTTATGAGCTGGCGCTGTACTTGAATAATGGGGAGGGCAGGCAGGCACGGGTTTCCGGCAAGGGCCTTTCCGGCCTGATTACCAGAATGTTCCGGGGCGGCTATTGATATTTGGCTGGTATGTGCCCTGACAGGGCATGAGTATTAGTGTGTACACAGAAATGAGGAGTTATGCTAAGTGAACATATTAAAGAAGATGCAGTGGTGAAACTTTATCTTTCCAGCAGGGAGCCGGATCACTCCGTCAGTGGGGAACCTCCCCTGCTTGGCAAGGGGAGGTTCCAAAAGATTGTATCAGAATCAGAGGTGGAGATTCTGTTGGAAGAGGATGCGGACAGAGAGTTCCAGAAAAATATCTGCTATGAGATGTATATTTTTTCGCTGCAGGAGGTATTTTTATGCAGTTGTTATTATAAATTATCTTATCTGGAAAATGAGAGCCGCATTCTGCAGATGGAGGTTGTGTCGCCCCTTGAACGCGTGCAGAGGAGGATGCACCAGCGGGTATCCTGCCATTCTAAAATTCGGTACGAGGTTATACCGCCGGAAAATGTAAGGAAAGCCTTAGAAGGAGGGGAAGGCTCTGACGGGTATGGACCGGATTTGGCTTCTGCCCGTGACACTCTGGTGGATATCAGCGGCGGGGGGATACGTTTCACTTCCAGAAAAAAAATAGCGGAAGATGATTATTTGTCTGTCCGGTTTGAGATTATGGAGAAGAAGCAGGTTTTTGAGATAAAAGCTGTGGGGCAGGTGGTTTATTCCGGAAAGCTTCGGAATGAAGAGAATTGTTATGATATAAGAATGAAATTTATCGGTATAACTGAGGAAATGAAAAAGAAGATTATCTGCTTTGTTTTTCAGTTAGAACGTGATAGTATAAATGTTAGATGGCAACAGGGAGGTGGATTTGCATGAAAAAAATATTGGTTGTTGATGATTCTGCACTTATGAGAAGGGTAGTCTTTGATATAATAAATGCGGATAAAGACCTTCGTGCAGAACGTTATGCGGTAAACGGACTGGATGCACTGGAAATCCTTAAGTCCGATGAAAAATTCGATGCAATTGTTTTAGATATCAATATGCCGAAGATGAACGGTATCCAACTGCTGCGTGAGATGAAAAAGCTGGGAATGGATGAAAAAGTCCTGATTGTCAGCACTCTCGCGAAGGAGGGTGCCAAGGAGACGATTCAGGCATTGGAGCTTGGTGCATTTGATTTTGTCACAAAACCGGATAGCCTTGCGGAAGCAAAGGGGCCATCTTTCAGCAAACATTTAGTTGCGATGTTGCGTGTAGCTTCCGGTCTTCTGCCAGCCAGTGAGAACAGGGAGGAAAAGCAGGCAGGCAGCGGTTCAGGGAAAACCCTGGCAAGGGAGAATTCATCTTTTCCGAAAAAGGTCCTTAAGGGAGATGTTTCGAAGCATTCCAAGGCGCCGCTTGGAGGGAGTGCCAGAAAGCTTGTAGCTCTTGCGTGTTCAACTGGGGGGCCAAAGGCGTTGCAGTATGTAGTGCCGTTTTTGCCAGCGAATCTTGACGCTGCTGTTTTGATTGTCCAGCATATGCCGGAAGGGTTTACGGCTTCCTTAAGTTCACGTTTAGATGAACTTAGCCGGATTAAAGTGCGGGAGGCAGCGCACGGAGAGCGTCTGGAAAAGGGGACAGTGTATATTGCAAAGGGCGGTTCCCAAATGCGTTTAATAGAGAAAGGGAAAAAGGAGCATAGTCTTTCCGTTACTGTCGAGGCAGCCAGAAATGGGTTAAAGCCATGTGCAGATATCATGTATGAGTCATTGATGAAGTCATCTTTTGATGAGATAACCTGCGTTGTGATGACCGGAATGGGTGCTGACGGCACAAAGGGAATACTTCAATTAGAACAAACAAATAAAATTTATGTTATTGCTCAGGATGAGGCGAGCAGCACGGTCTACGGCATGCCGAAAGCGATTGCGGATGCAGGCGCTGTAGATGAAGTGGTGCCTCTTAAGCAGATTGCTGATGCAATAGCGAAGCATGTGGGGGTGCGCTAAAATGGATGTTAGTCAGTATCTTGAAATTTTTATCGATGAAACAAAGGAACATTTGCAGACTCTTAGTGACCAGATTATGATTCTGGAGCAGGAGCCGGAGAATATGGATGTTATTAATGAGATTTTCCGTGCTGCCCACTCCTTAAAGGGTATGGCAGGAACCATGGGATTTAAGCGCATGCAGCGCTTGACACATGACATGGAGAATGTTTTTCAGGAAGTCCGCAGCGGAAATATGACAGTCCAGCCGGAACTGGTTGATGTACTGTTCCGCGGCCTGGATGCTTTGGAGGCATATCTTGCTGAGATTCTGGAGACGGCAAACGAAGGGACGGAGGACAATGAGGATATTATCAATACGTTAAATTCGATTGCGCAGAAAGCGAGCGGCAAGGAAGCCCCGAAGGAGGAGGCAAAGCCTGCGGCGGCGTCTTCCGGGGAAGAAGGCCCGAAATATGACACGATTTCCATCACTGATTTTGAAAAGTCTACATTTGAGAAGGCGAAGAATGACAACCAGAATATTTTTGGTATTACAGTTTACCTTCAGGAGACATGTATCCTGAAAGCGGCAAGGGCGTTTCTGGTATTTAAGGCGCTGGAAGAGCTTGGCGAGGTAATCAAGGCTGTCCCGAGTGTCCAGGATATTGAAGATGAAAAGTTTGAACTGGATTTCAGCCTTGTCTATTTTACGAAAGAAGATTTGGAGACGGTTAAGAATGCGATTGAGTCTGTTTCCGAGATTAAGAAAGCAATCGTCGGCCCGTTTGAAGTCAAGGATTCAGCAGCCACAGCTTCATCGGAAACTCCGGCGAAGGAAGAGGAAAAAGCTGCTGAGCCGGAGAACAAGCAGCCTGCAGCAAGTGCTGCTGTGGCAAAACAGCCTGCAGCGCAGAAGAAAGAGGCTGCTGCAAAGAAAGCCCCTGCAAAGGCAGCCAAGCCTACTGTTGGGCGGACAGTCCGTGTTGACATTGAAAAACTGGATGTCCTTATGAATCTGGTCAGTGAGTTGATCATTGCTAAGAATGGTCTGGTATCCGTGAGTGCGGGGGATGATTCTCAGGCGGATTCCGGCTTTAACGAGCAGATTGAGTATCTTGAGAGTGTTACGACAAACCTCCATGAGTCTGTCATGAAGGTGAGGATGGTGCCGATTGAGAGTGTTGTAAACCGTTTTCCTCGTATGATACGCGACTTGTGCAAGAAGCTTGATAAGCGGATGGAATTACATATGTCTGGTGAGGAGACAGAGCTTGACCGTACGGTTATTGATGAAATCGGCGACCCGCTGCAGCATCTGCTCCGCAACTCTGCTGACCACGGCCTTGAGTCCAATGAAGAGAGGCTTGCCCTTGGAAAGGATGAAATCGGCCATATCTATCTGGATGCTTATCAGGATGGCAATAATGTTACGATTGAAGTCCGTGATGATGGTGCCGGAATTGATGTAGAGAAGGTTAAGAATAAGGCGATTGACAAGGGTACGATTACTGTTGAACAGGCGGAGGCAATGTCTAATAAAGAGATTATTGACCTGCTCTTCCGTCCGAGTTTTTCAACTGCAGAGAAGATTACTGATGTTTCAGGGCGTGGTGTCGGGCTGGATGTTGTTAAGACGAAGATTGAGGGCCTCGGCGGAAGCATTGAATGTAAGACAGAGCTTGGCGAGGGAAGCAGCTTTATTATCCGCCTGCCATTGACTCTTGCAATCATTCAGGCGCTGATGGTAGAGCTTGGTTCAGAAAAGTATGCAATTCCTCTTGGAAGCATTCTGACAATTGAAGATGTGCCGTTTTCTGATATCAAGCATGTCCAGACAAAGGAGGTTATCAATCTCCGCGGCTCTGTCATTCCTTTAGTAAGGCTGGATAAAATTCTTGATGTTGAGCCAGGCGAATTTAAGCCGGAGAGCCTGACTGTCGTTATTGTTAAGAAGGGTGACAGGCAGACAGGCTTAGTTGTAGACAATCTGATTGGACAGCAGGAAATTGTAATTAAGCCGATTGGTGAGTACATACATTGTAGCAAGTTAATCAGCGGTGCCACTATTCTTGGTAATGGTGATATTGCACTTATTCTTGAAGCAAATACCTTAGTATAGGGGGGCTGGAAAATGGACGATATCAAGGATATTCAGAATGTAGAAGTAGCAAGTGAAGGGAAGCAGTATATTGTGGTCCGTCTTGGCAGCGAGCAGTATGGTATTGATATTCAGTATATTGACAATATTGTAAGGATGTCAAAAATCACCCGTATTCCGGGTTCACAGAAGTTTTTTAAAGGGATTATTAATCTCCGTGGTGAGATTATTCCTGTTATGAGCCTCCGGTTAAAGTTTAACCTTGAACCGGATGAGTATATGAATTCGACCCGTATTATTATTATTAAGCTGGAATCACAGTCAGCAGTCGGCATTATAGTGGATGAGGTAAAAGAAGTAGTGACGTTAGATGAAAATTCAATCGAAAAGACATCTGCTGCATCTTCCAATGATATTGATATCCAGTATCTGAGCGGTGTCGGCAAACATGATGATGGGTTGATAACATTGTTAAATATTGCCTCTGTCATTATCGAGAAGGAAAACGACAAGGCATAAAAAAGTTTCTCTAGAGAAATTCTCTTCGGAATCTGCAGCGTATGTACTGCTTGCTGCGGAGTCCGGTTTTAGGAAAGCAGTGCAGAAATGAGGAGTTTCTATGCAGGATAATTATGATAGCATGGATGACCTTGAGTTTGATGTGTTAACCGAAATAGGTAATATAGGTGCGGGCAATGCAACTACTGCATTGTCCCAACTTATTAATACCAGAATTGATATGCGTGTTCCGCAGGTCAGGCTTCTGTCATTTGCTGAGCTTGCCGAGATTATCGGTGGTGCAGAGACACTGGTTGCTGGTATTTTATTGAACCTTGAGGGTGATATTAATGGTTCAATGTTATTTGTGCTTGAGAGAAATGATGCAAAGATGATGGTGCAGCAGCTGACCGGGTTTGGGCAGCCGGGTGAAACAGAGTTTACTGATTTGGATAAATCAGCGCTGCAGGAGGTTGGAAATATTATTTCCGGTGCGTATCTTTCAGCTATATCTTCTATGACAAATTTAACGATTTCCGTGTCTGTCCCGAGCCTTGCCTTTGATATGGCAGGGGCAATTTTAAGTGTTCCGGCAATTGAATTTGGAAAGATGGGGGATACGGCGTTATTGATTGAATCCCAGTTTAAGGATCTAGATGTGGATATCAGCGGATATTTTATTTTGATTCCAACGGTGGAATCGTATGCACGTATTTTAAAGTCGTTAGGGTTAAGGTGATTGGGATGGCAGATATGATAAAAGTAGGAATGGCAGATTTAAAAGTCTGTCATGCACCAGATGCTGTTACAACACTTGGTCTTGGCTCTTGTGTTGGAGTGGCATTATATGATAAAGTTACTAAAATAGCAGGCCTTGTGCATATTATGCTGCCGGATAGCAGTCAGGTGCGGCAGAATTCAAATAAGGCAAAGTTCGCTGATACGGGGATTGATGAACTGATTAAGGTTATGACAGCAGCGGGGGCGAGCAGGGGCCGTTTAACTGCGAAAATAGCAGGTGGTGCGCAGATGTTTGCTTTCAGCGGCAATAGTGATATGCTCCGCGTCGGTGAGAGGAATGTGGAAGCGGTAAAACGCAAGCTCAATGCGCTTGGAATTCATATACTGGCAGAAGATACAGGATTAAATTTCGGAAGGACGGTGGAGTTTTATCCTGAAAGTGGGGATTTTGTAATTAAAGCGGTAGGAAAACAAGTGAAAACAATTTAATTAACCCATAGGGGGGGATTAGTGTGAAATTAGAATTTATTCCAAAATTTATAATGCTGTTAGCGGGTGCAGTGGTGAGTATTATAACGATTATAAATGATATGGATGTTACATACAGTCTGGAGCTGTTGTTGGCAACTCTAATCATATTTTATATTATTGGATTGATAGCTAAAAAAATTATCCAGAAGGTTATGGAGAGCAATATGTTTGTGAAACAGCAGGCAGGGGATACTGAGATGGAGGATATTGATATCCCGACACAGGACTGGGTGGAAGGAGTGCCTGATGCAGATATGGACCGTGTATCAGGGGAATAGAATGAGTAATGACTTGATAACGAACAGGAAGGGATGTTTTGACCTATGGATGATATGCAAAAAGAGGATTTATGGAAAGAATATGTGAAAACAAAAGATCCTGCTATCAGGGAACGGTTAATTATTGAATATTCCAGCTTGGTAAAAATCGTTGCAGGAAGGCTTGGGATGTATCTGGGTTATACTGTGGAATATGACGATCTGGTCGGCTATGGTATTTTTGGGCTGATTGATGCCATTGATAAGTTTGAATTAACCAAAGGGGTAAAGTTTGAGACATATGCGAGCCTCCGCATCCGCGGCTCTATTCTGGACCAGATACGGAAGATGGACTGGATTCCGAGGACGCTGCGCCAGAAGCAAAAAAGGCTTGAAACTGCCATGAAAGATTTGGAGGCGAAACTTGGGAGGACTGCTTCGGATGAAGAGCTGTCGGCTGAGATGGGCATCTCGAAGTCTGAGCTGGAAGATTTGGTCAACCAGACACAGATTGCTAATCTGGTTTCCCTTGATGAATATCTGGAGCAGGGGAGCGAGGTGCGCGCAGAGCTTGGGAATACACCGAGATTTGAGCAGCCGGAGATGATCGTGGAGCGTCAGGAGCTAAAGAAGATTCTGGCAGAGGCAATTGATTCCCTTACGGAGAAAGAACAGAGGGTTATTGCTTTTTATTATTTTGAGGAATTGACCTTGAAGGAGATAAGTAAAATACTTGAAGTCTCTGAGTCAAGGGTTTCGCAGCTCCACACAAAGGCGCTGCGGAAAATGCGTGACCGTATGGGGGATGATATCTCCTTGTTTGCGCATGTATGGTAATAGCGTATTGTTTCATTTTGGTGGGTGTGCAGGGCATTCAAAATTTGGAAAGACGGGGATTATATATGAAACGAAATGCTTTTTTTCAGTTGATTCATAAAAAAGACGGCATGTATCTGAAATCATATCCTGCCGTGGAAGGCGGGGATGCCCTTAAGGCGGACGATATTATGTCATATTTGTCCAGTAAGAAATATGAAAATGTTACTGTAGAGACAATTAAGCAGTTTATGGAGAAGGCAGCAAAGGAGAAAAATGCTGAGATAAAGATTAGCTCAAAGAGCGCACTGCCGGAACATGAGTATGCTTTGATCACGATTGACCCGATGAGGATGTATGCTAAAATTAGGCTTTATCCAAATTCCAGTGAGGGGCGCCGTCTGTCTGTTTCGGATATCATGATGCTTTTGGAGCAGCATGGAATCAAGCACGGCATTGTGAAAAAGAATGTCGAGATTATGCATAAGGCAAGGCTTTACTGCACAGATATTTTGGTTGCCAAGGCAACGCCGCCTGTCCACGGCAGTGATGCTGTCATAACCTATCATTTTGATGTGGATAAGACCAGCAAGCCAACTGTCGGTGAAAACGGCCAAGTTGATTTCCATAAGCTGGATATGATTGAGCCGGTAACGGATGGGCAGCTTTTGGCAACGCTGGAGCCGGCTGACCTTGGGACGGCGGGCATTGATGTGATGGGCGCCGAGATAAAGCCACGCAAAGTTGCAGTGAAAGTATTGAAACACGGCAAACATATCCATCTGTCTGATGATGGGCTGGAGATGTATTCCGAGGTGTCCGGAAATGTCACCTGTGTGGATGACACGGTGTTTGTCTCAGACTGCTATGAAATCCCGGCAGATGTCGGCCCGTCTACGGGGGATATTGAGTATGATGGAAGTATAAATGTAAAAGGAAATGTGTTAACCGGATATACTGTAAATGCGACGGGGGACATCTATGTGGCAGGCGCAGTAGAGGGGGCAACCCTTATTTCCGGCGGTAAGATTGTATTAAACCGCGGCATTCAGGGCAAAGGAAAAGGTGTTATGGAGGCGGAGGGAGATATTATTTCTAACTTTATAGAGAGTTCCTCCGTGACTTCCGGTGGCAAGATTATTACGGATGCGATTATGCACAGCAGTGTAACGGCAAAGGATTCCATTGAGGTAAATGGAAAGAGGGGCCTGATTGCAGGAGGCAGCGTACGTTCGACAAAGAAGATTGAGACAAAGGTGGCCGGTTCTTCTATGGGGACGCAGACGGAAATGGAAGTTGGGCTGGATCCAAAGGTTTTAGACCGCTATCACTTTATTGAAAAACAGATGGAGGCGTTCTCTGATGAGAAGGAGTCAATTAACCAGACGATAGAGCTGCTAAAGAAGCGTTATAAAGCGGCGGGTTCTCTGGAGCCGGAAAAATTGCAGATATTAAAGGATAATACAGAGCGTCTTGGTGTGATTGACGAGCAGATGGAGGAGCTGACAACGGAATATGACGCTTTGGAGGAAGTTCTTGAGAAATCTTCCGGGCATGGAAAGATTGTAGTATATGATGTTGCGTACTCGGGGGTCAAACTGACGATTTCTAATATTACGAAGTTCCTTCACAGCGAGGTGCAGCACAGTACATTTGTGCGTGATGGTGCAGATATCAGAATCCGCGGCATTTAAGTTTTGGATGGTGTGGAAATGGTTTAGAACATAAGGTTCGCTTTGCAAGTTTGTGTTTGTGCCCGGATTTGCGGGCTGAGCAGAAATGGAGGGTTACTATGTCACTTACTTTTGACTATGTTACAATGCCGCCAAAGTCGCAGGAAATCTCTCAGATTCAGACAAATGAGATGAATAAACTGCAGCAGGAGAACCAGCAGCTCGCGGCACAGTTCCAGACGCAGGTTAAGAAAAGCTCTGAGCAGACTATCCGCAGGAATAAGGCGGAGAATGAAGAACTTAAGAATGAAGAGAGAAGGCGGCAGAGGCAGAAGAAGAAAAAGAAAGATAGTTCCGGCCAGTCTGAAGGTTCTGAGGAGGAGAAGGCAGATGCCGTGCCTCATTTTGACATGAAGATTTAAGTCGGCGATATACTGCCTGCAGAATGTGGTATACTGTTACTATCAACAGTTAATTGCAGAAAGAGGATTATTATGATTTTTTTAGAACTTGCTATGTTGGCTATTGGAATTGCCGCAGTTGTTTACAGCTACAGAAAGGTGAAGGAGGAGGCTGCGGCTACCCCGCCTCTGGACGAAGAGAGCCAGGCACTCTTAAAGAAACTGGAGGATACTCTACAGGAACTGCAGGAAAGGGCAGCAACAGTTTCTGAGGATATGGAAGATAAGATGGGGCAGATGTCCAATGAGAAGATCATGGGGATTAATGAGTATTCTGACCAGGTTCTGGATAAGATTGATAAAACCCATGAGGAAGTTGTTTTTTTATACAATATGATGAATGAGAAACAGGATGAAATGAAATCACTTATCCATGAAATTGATTCCCAGAAGGCGGAGATGCGTGACGAGGCTGTAGTCCAGTACCAGAAAATGAAAGAGCAGGAAAAGGTTCTTGAGGAGATGAAGAAGGAAATTGAGGTGGATTTCTTGCAGTTCCAGTCGGAGCGTGGAAAATTCCGTGAAGAGTTCGACCGCCTGAGAGATGAATATTCTGATCTGGAAAAAGGAATATCTACTTCTATGAGAAACTTCCGGGATTCCCAAGGGCAGGCAGCTTTTGAGAATGACGGGGCGGAAGGATCCCAGCCTTCATTGGATAGTAATTTACCTGAGGGGCAAGCGATGGAGGGCACTTTGGACGAGGACGGCTATCTGGCACAGGCAGTGGAAAATCTGGATGGGCCAGCGGTTTTGGAGGATACAGACAGCTTTTTGGATGGGGAAGACGGGTCGGTTTTCCTGCCGCTTGAGGGCGGGGAGTTGGAGGAAGACCCATCTATAGATGCGGCAGCTGTGTTTGATGCGGAGGTTGCCCGTATTGAGGAGGAAGAGATGAAGGAACGTGAGGAGGCGGCTTCCGTGCAGTCTGACAATAGTTCCGGGGCATTTTCTTCCGGGTATACTCCATTAGCTGAGCAGGAGAAGATGGAGAACCATAATGATGAAATTGTTTCATTATACAAAAAGGGCCGTTCTATTCTGGAGATTTCCAAGATGCTTTCTCTGGGACAGGGCGAAGTAAAATTTGTTATTGATTTATATAATGCCAGAGTATAAGATTGGATATAGAAATGGGGAAAGAAAGAGATTATGAATAAGAAATCATTTTTAAGGGGGTTTGGAATCGGAGTCCTCTTTGCAGCGGTTATTTTAGGGATTTCTTTTACCGTCAGGACTTCGGATTCTTATGTTGTATCTAAGGCAAAGGAACTTGGTATGGTTTACAAAAGTGAGCAGGATTCCGGTATAAAGCTTGTGGAAGCTACTCCGGACGCTAGTGCGGAGGTCACAGAGGCACCGGATGCTAAGAAGAAGGATCAGCAGGGCAAGGTTACAGAGGGGCCGAAGGCTACTGCGGCTGCCACGCCAGTGGCTACCGCTTCGGTGACGGCTGCGCCGAAAGCAGACAAGACAAGCGATCCTCAGAAGGAGATGGAGGAAGAGAAGAAGAAGGCGCAGAAAGAAATAGAAGCTGAGAAGAAACGGGCCGAGAGGGAATTAGAGAAACAGAAGGAGAAACTTACAAAGAGCCTTACAGTGGATGTGGGCGACTGGTCTTCTGATGTCAGCAGGAAACTGCAGACTCTTGGGATTGTAAAAGATGCCAAGGATTTTGATAAATATCTGAATGATAATGGGTTCAGCAGTTCAATCAGTGCAGGAACTTATAAGGTATCTGTAGGTGATACGTATAATGAGCTGGCACGCAAGATAACGAAAAGATAGGGGAACGCGTGGGCGTTCCCTTTTTTGCTTTATAGGAAGTTGTTCACTGTGTGGTGGTTAAGGAACGCGAAGCGTTCCTGCAACAAGAATTTTCGCAGAAAATTCTTGCTAGGGCACAAGCGAAGTCTGTGCCCTTTTTTGAAGAAAGCGGAGGGCGGTATGAAATTTAGGCCATGTATTGATATCCATAATGGTTCTGTAAAACAGATTGTGGGAGGGAGTTTAAGAGATGAGGGAAACCGGGCTGTGGATAATTTTGTCTCACAGTTCGATGCGGCGTTCTATGCAGAAAAGTATAAAGAGGACGGCCTGTCCGGAGGGCATATCATCCTGCTGAATCCGAAGGGTTCGGAGTATTACCAGAAGGATGTGGAGCAAGCGGGGCGTGCCCTTGCTGCTTATCCGGGTGGGCTGCAGATAGGCGGCGGGATGGATGTCTCGAATGCTGAATTTTTTTTGGATATGGGGGCTTCCCATATTATTGTGACATCTTATGTCTTTCGGGATGGAATGATAGATATGGGGCGTCTGAGGCAGATGTCTGCCCTGATTGGCAAGGAGCATCTGGTTCTTGACCTCAGCTGCCGTTTTGCGGGGGATGATTATTATATTGTGACGAACCGCTGGCAGATGGTTACATCTGAGAGGATGAACCAAGATACGCTTAATAGGCTTGCAGAGTATTGCGATGAATTTTTAGTCCATGCTGTGGATGTGGAGGGAAAGGCGTCCGGCGTGGAGAGGGAAGTGGTGGAGAGGCTTGGCAGGGAGCGTGTCCTGCCGGTTACATATGCAGGCGGCGTGCATTCTTTGGAGGATATTGAATGGATTCGGAGCGCAGGGAATGGATTTGTGGATTTTACAGTGGGGAGTGCGCTGGATCTGTTTGGCGGGCCGATTCCTTATAAAAGCCTACTGGTTTTATAGTTAAGAACTGTTATATATGGCGAGCACAAAATATAGTTTTCGTATTGATGCAGATTACTATATTTTGTAGGTGGAGGGAGCATATCCGGCGTTGCCAATCAATTTGAGGGTGGTTTTTTTAGTATATTCTGGCGAATTTTTACGGGATATTGTAATATTTCTGTAATTATTATACGTGAAATTTAAGGAAATTGTAAGGATTATACAAATCAATATGGAAACTTGACAAAAAAATAGAGTATTTAGAATGAAAAATATACAGAATGCACAATAGAGTTGCAGTGTGAATTTTAGTTGTGAAAGAAATATTTCATAATGGGTTGAAATTTAATAAAAAAGTGATATAATTATTACATAAATGTTAAGAAATAATTATATCAAATTAATAATTCAGAGTTTTCACTCTGAATCGGGAGGTTTTTATGAATTTCAAAAAATTTGCACTGCTAATACTGACCATGGTTGTGATTTCTGGTTTTAATGCTAAGCCGGTATCAGCTTCTGCAAACGATAATGTGCCAACAGAGCAGACAGCAGAGACTGCAGGGCCGGTTTCTGAGGTTTCAGAAGAAGATAAAAAGGATTCAGAAGATGTGGCAGAGGATGGAAACGGGGCTGATTCTGACACAAAGCCGGACAGCAAAGCCACAGCAGCATCCCCTTCGCCAAAGAGCGCTCCAGCGGCACAGAATGCGGCAAAGCCGGCAGCAAAATCCGCAAAAAAAAGCTATTCTAAAAGTGATCTGAGGCTGATGGCAAGTATTATTAACTGTGAGGCTGGCGCAGAGGGATTTCAGGGTAAGCTGGCAGTCGGTATTGTTGTTATGAACCGTGTGGCTTCTAAAAACTTTCCGAATACGGTAAAGAAAGTAATCTATGAAAAAGGGCAGTTCTCACCTGTAAGGAATGGCATGCTCTCTAAGAAATTAAAACAGTATGATGCAGGAAGGACAAAGTCTTCTCAGTGGAAGTCATGTATTTCTGCTGCAAAAAAGGTGCTGTCCGGCCAGAGGACGATTGTCTATAAGGGGAAAACAAAGAGCTTAAAGGGATATCATTTTTTCAGCGTTGTACTGCCGGGGGCAAGGATTAAGCTTGGCGGGCATCGGTTTAAGTAAGGAATAGTTTTTAAGTGTAATATTGGGTGCATGGTAGAAATATCATGCACTTTTTTGAATCTAGGGCACAAGCAAGCGAAGTCTGTGCCCTTTTGTCCTCTTTCCGTCTGGAGGAAAAAGCGGAGAGGGGAAGAAGGAAGGGAGAAGAGTATGGAATTACGGCGGCCGGTTTTTGGCAGGACTACTTTGAAAATTATTGCAATACTAACAATGCTTTGCGACCATATCGCTTACATATTTGTGGATGCATGGGAAAATGAGGGGTTATATGTGGGAATGCGCATTTTGGGAAGGGTTTCTTTTCCGATTTTTTGTTTTGTGCTGGTGCAGGGATTTCTCAGCACAAGGGATGTTAAAAAATATTTAGCGAGATTATTTATATTTGCGTTCCTCTCTGAGATACCATTTGATCTGGCTTTTTTAAGGACCCCGTTTTCATACGATATGCAAAATGTTTTGTTTACTATGCTTATCGGCCTTCTTGTTCTGATAAAAATGCAGGATTATGAGCAGGAGGGGAATTTGATAAAGAAAGGGCTGGTTCTGCTGGTTGGATGCGCAGCAGCAATTGTTTTGAACACAGATTATTCTTATTTTGGTGTTATACTGATCTGTGTTTTCTATCTGATGCGGCAGAATAAAAAGCTGCAGATGTTTTGGGCAATGCTGCTGATTTTTATTTATGGAGGCAGGGAGGTTTACGCTGTCTTTGCCCTGCCGTTCTGTTATTGGTATGACCCGCAGAGAAAGGAAGTGCGGCTGCCAAGATATTTCTTCTATGCATTTTATCCGCTGCATCTTCTGATACTGTGGGGGATATGGAGAATTGGTATTGTTAACGGTATTTAGAAGGGGAAATCCGGTGGAAGTAATAGTAAGTAGTAAAGGGAAACCACAATTAGGATTTTTGGAGGTATTAGGATGAGCATTATAGATACATTTGACTTGCATGGAAAGGAAATAATTAAAGCGAAAAATAATATTAGTGTGATAGAAAATTTTCCTAAGATTGTTATTGTTGTTTTTTCTTCCGGATTTCGTAGATTAGCTTTAGACAAATATAATATACAGGAGATAGGTTCTCTAAATGCAGGAGGGATTCAACTGACAATTTATCAGTTTGAGTATAAGGGAGTTAAGTTGGGCTTTTTTAATACGATACCTGGAGGAGCCGGTGCAGCAGCGCTTTTAGAAGAAATCATTGCTTTGGGGGCAGAAAAGATATTGTATTTTGGTTCCTGTGGAGTTTTAGATCAGGAAATTGCGGGAGGGCATTTATTCTCGCGTACGCAACGAGCCAAACGCAAGCTTGCTTGCACTTGGCGACTGCGCGCGGGTCAAATACCCCACCCTTGGGGCGAAGCTTGCTAAGGAACCGAAAGGTTCCTTTAGAGAAACTAAGTCATGCCCCGTTGCTCTGCTGCGGGGTATTTGACTAATTCCAACAGCAGCATATAGAGATGAAGGGGTTAGTTATCATTATGCGAAAGCGTCGGATTATTTGGAGATTGAGACGGCAGGAAAATTAAAGCAGATTTTTGATGATATGCATATTCCATATCATATGACTAAAACATGGACAACAGATGCATTTTATAGAGAGACTGAGCGAAATATGGAGAAACGCAAAGAGGAGGGATGTGGTGTTGTTGAAATGGAATGTGCATCTGTTATGGCAGTAGGGCAATTTCGTAAAAAGGAAGTTTACCAATTCCTGTATGCTGCGGACTGCTTAGACGGCAAGGATTGGGAGAAGCGTATTTTAGGGAATATGCCGGAAACGTTAAGAGAGAGAATCTTTCTGGTGGCAATGGAAACAGCAATTAGATTATAGAAATATGACGGTTAAATGTAGATGGATATAGCAGTTAATATTTTTGATTAATAGTCAATCAGAATTAGGAGGGATGCCGGCAATGAAATTAAAAAACATTTTGATAGTTGTGAAAGATATTGAAAAATCAAAACAATTTTATCACGACTTGTTTGGGCTTGATATGCTACTTGACAATAATGGCAACATGATTTTAACGGAAGGCCTTGTACTTCAAGATGAAAAAATTTGGAGAAAGTTTTTGGGAAAAGATATTATTCCAAAAAGCAATTCTTGTGAACTGTATTTTGAAGAACAAGATATAGAAGCGTTTATCGAAAAATTGGAAAAAATATATCCTTCCGTTCAATATGTCAATCGGCTTATGACGCATAGCTGGGGGCAAAAGGTAGTACGATTTTATGATTTTGATGGCAATTTGATTGAGGTAGGGACACCTATGTAATGTGCTGGCTTTAAGCTTGCAGGACAAAAAAAGCCGAGAGTGGCTTTCCCTTATGCGTTTGGCGGCTTGTCTGCGTGTTTATGCTTCAAACAGGTGGGTAGGTTGTTAGTCCACTGGGATATCATAATTAGAAGATCGGGTCTACCAACTAGGTTCCTTTTGTTGTATAATGAATTTGGTGTGTGGTATTGCACCAGAAGGGATGTGAGAAGATGGGATTGGCGGAATTTGAGAGAAAAAAAGATGAAAAAATTAATGGTGTAATTTATGATATGTCTCCATCACCAAATTTTAAGCATGGGATTATAAATAACAATATAAACAG
Organism: bacterium D16-36; assembly: GCA_003611745.1. Taxonomy (GTDB): domain Bacteria; phylum Bacillota; class Clostridia; order Lachnospirales; family Lachnospiraceae; genus Butyribacter. The sequence goes on from RAYF01000029.1 coordinate 56,729, forward strand.
AATCATAGGAAATAATTTGAAAAACAGCCTATGTCTTGTATTTATGGAGAATTTGGACTTTAAGTACCAGCCGGATGTTAATGATGATTATTTGTGCCCGGATATCATGGTTGTATGCGACCGAAAATATTTAAAGGGCGGGGCTTACTATGGGGTTCCTAAATTTGTTGCTGAAACATTAAGCCATTCTACGGCGAAACGAGATAAAACAGAGAAAAAAGACATTTATGAAAAAGCCGGTGTGGAAGAATACTGGATTGTTTCTCCGCAGGGTTCTGTTGAAATTTATTACTTGGAAGATGGGCGGTATGTCTTGGAACAGAACTATATGTTACAGAATGATAAAGAGGATGAAGACTATAACGCAGATCAGGTTATTGTTTTAAATTCATTTCCTTTCATAAAAATGACATTGGGTGAAATATTTGAGGGGCTGGAATGATAACAGCTAATGGATATCATGTACGTAAATGTGCCAGATAACAGTCAACTGTAAATAGCAGCAGGTTAATGCGGAGTAACGAACATAAATAATAGAAATTGATTTCCGTGGATTATGGGTTATTTTGTTTGCTTTTCTGTTTCCGTCATGTTAAAATAATTAGTATCTTTTTTATATTTTAGGAAAGTTCTCGGTGTGTGGTGGTGCACCTAGGGCACAAGCGAAGTCTGTGCCCTTTTTATAGAACTCTAAGTTTTTTACATGGCAGGGGCTGTTTGTGCCAGCCGTCTGGCATGTTTGGGAATATATGATATGGAGGATACCGTTATGAATAACAGAAGAGTAGTTGTCGCGCTGGGGCACAGCGCATTGGGCAAGACATTTCCGGAGCAGAAGGAATCTGTTAAGAATGCATCATCTGCAATTGTTGATTTAATTGAGGCGAAATATCAGGTTGTGATTACCCACAGCAACGGGCCGCAGATTGGCATGATCCACGCTGCCATGACGGAATACAGCCGTCTGGAGCCAAGCAATACCGTTGCGCCGATGTCCATCTGCAGCGCCATGAGCCAGGGGTATATTGGATACGACCTGCAGAATGAGATCCGCACAGAGCTTTTAAACCGCGGAATTTATAAACCGGTTTCTACATTGATCACACAGGTACGTGTTGACCCTTTTGACGCTGCCTTTACGCATCCCCACAAGATGATTGGGCGTTATATGACGGAGGAGGAGGCAAAGGCCGAGGAAAAAAAGGGGAACCATGTTGCTTTTGTTGAGGGAAAGGGATACCAGCGTGTTATCGCTGCCCCGCGCCCAATGGAGATTTATGAGTTGGATGCTATCAAGGCATTGATGGATGCTGACCAGATTGTAATTGCAGCAGGCGGCGGCGGGATTCCTGTATTGCAGCAGGGAACACGCCTGAAGGGAGCCAGCGCCGTTATTGAAAAAGATATTACCAGTGCCCGCCTTGCTGAGGAGCTGGATGCTGGGATTCTGCTGCTTTTGACAGGAGTGGAAAAGGTTTCGCTTAATTTTGGAAAACCGAATGAGACGCAGTTAGATTCCATGACTGTGGAGGAGGCAACGAAATATATTGGAGAAAACCAGTTCTCTACCGGGGCGATGCTGCCAAAGGTAGAAGCGGCAGTATCATTCGCCTCTTCTGCAAAGGACAGGAAAGCAATTATTACGGGCATTGATACCGCGCTCGCCGGCTTGACAGGAAAAACCGGGACTGTCATCCGGTGTTAAGTGGGGGACGCGGCAACACGGAAATCAATTTTCAGTATATATTCATTACTGCCCTATTAATTTGGCGCCATTTACAGACGATTGTTTTCTAAACGATAACTCCCTGTTATCTATCAACTTTTCAATGTGCCTGCGTCTGGCTGTGTTTCTGTTTTTGCCCTCACAGAGTATGGTACGCTTAAAAAGAAGGGCAAGATATGCCGCCAGACAACAACGGCTTTCCAGAGGAACTCTATCTTGCAGGGCTTTGATGGATATGCGCCTTGCAGCACTGTCTGAGCAGCATGCGCGGTTTCAGGTTTTCCTAGGAGGCACGCTTCCGCTACCTCTCATAACGCAACGGTACATAGCAGAACAAAATACGTTCTGCAAGTACCGGCGATTCGAGAGTGCCTCTGCGGAAAGCCATGAAATCCGCCGCATGGTGTGAGTTTGCGGAAAGGCGCATAAATCAACCATCAAAGCCGCAAGACAGATAGTTCCTCGGAAAGGCGAAATGTTGCAAGGCATATCCTGCTCTTCCTTTTAGGCGTTTTGCTTGTCTGTAAAGCAAAAGACAGAAACATAACCGGATGCAGGCACAAACAAAAAATAACGGATAACAGGGAGTTATCGTTAAATTAAACATCGGCTGTAAATGGTGACATATTGACTTGGGGAAGTAATGAATATATATACTGAAAATTGATTTCCGTGACGCGGCAAAAAATATTTGACAAGCTACCCTCCAAGTGATATGATACTTAGGTGTGCCGCTTAGTGAGGCAAATTGAAGTCTGTAAGGAATATGAAGATTCTAAGCCAGACGCCGTAACTAGCGAGTAATGATAAGGAGGTAGAGACTATGTACGCAATTATTGCAACAGGTGGAAAGCAGTACAAAGTAGCCGAAGGTGATATCATTAACGTAGAAAAACTTGCAGCAGATGCAGGCGAGACAGTTACTTTTGATCAGGTTGTTGCTGTAAATGATGGTGCGATGAAGGCTGGCCCTGATGTGGCAAATGCTACTGTTACAGCTTCTGTCGTAAAAGAAGGCCGTGCAAAAAAGGTTATCGTTTACAGATATAAGAGAAAAACCGGATATCATAAGAAGAATGGCCACAGGCAGTCTTATACGCAGGTAAAGATCGAAAAGATCAATGCGTAATTCTGTGCGGCAGCTTTTTTGATTCCGTCAGCAATCGCAAAAGGGTGGCAGTATGGTTCGAGTTACAGTATATGAGAATGAAGAAGGGCAGTATGCTAAATTCCGGATGGAGGGGCATGCAGGTTTTGCGGCATACGGCAGCGATATTGTCTGTGCAGCGGTTTCTGTCCTTTTGATTAATACAGTTAACTGTATCAAGGAGTTTACCGATGATGCCTGTGAGTATTCGCAGCAGAGAGAAAGGGACATTGTTCTTTTTGAAGTGACATCCTGCCCGATAAGCGGTGATGCTGAGTTATTGTTAAAGTCTTTGGTATTTGGGCTTTGGTCCATTGCCGGAGAATATGGAAAAAAGTATATTCAAGTAGAAATTCATAGAAAGCAGGAGGTGTGAGACAATGTTAAAGATGGACCTTCAGTTGTTTGCCCATAAAAAAGGAATGGGTTCTACCAAGAACGGCAGGGATTCTGAGTCTAAGAGGTTAGGTGCAAAAAGGGCAGACGGACAGTTTGTGCTTGCCGGTACAATTCTCTACAAGCAGCGTGGGACAAAGATTCATCCGGGGAATAATGTAGGGCGCGGCGGCGATGATACATTATTTGCTTTGGTTGACGGTATCGTTCGTTTCGAGAGAAAGGGCAGGAATAAGAAGCAGGCTTCGGTATATCCGGTAGAAGCTGAATAATGTTGTAATAAAACCGCATATGCGGTGATACCTATGAGGGGGCTGTAGATTGCAGCCCCTTTTCTTTCAGAGAAAGCAGGTGGATAGATGTTTGCAGACAGAGCAGAAATCTACATTCGTTCCGGAAATGGCGGCGATGGGCATGTCAGTTTCCGCAGGGAACTTTATGTAGCGGCAGGCGGTCCGGACGGCGGTGACGGCGGGCACGGCGGGGATTTGATATTTGAAGTGGATAAGGGAATCAATACACTGAATGATTTCCGCCATGTCCGGAAATATTGTGCAGGGGACGGCCAGCCTGGCGGCCGCAGGCGGTGCCATGGCGCCCGTGGTGCTGATTTGGTGGTAAAAGTGCCTGAGGGGACGGTTGTCAGGGAAAAGGAATCTGGCAAAGTCATTGTTGACATGTCACATGGGTGTACCCGCGAGGTTATTTTAAAGGGCGGGCGCGGCGGCAAGGGTAATATGAATTATGCGACGCCGACGATGCAGGTGCCGAAATATGCGCAGCCGGGAAAGCCCGGCAGGGAGCTGAATGTGGTTCTGGAGCTGAAAACGATTGCAGATGTCGGCCTGGTGGGATTTCCAAATGTCGGGAAATCTACATTCCTTTCCAGAGTCAGCAATGCAAAGCCCAAAATAGCAAATTATCATTTTACCACCCTGCAGCCGATTTTGGGCGTAGTAGACTTGGAGGGGGCGGACGGTTTTGTGATTGCAGATATCCCGGGGCTGATTGAGGGGGCTTCGGATGGTATCGGGCTGGGCCATGAGTTCCTGAGGCATATAGAGAGAACTAAAATATTTATTCATATGGTGGACGCCGCTTCCACGGAGGGAAGGGACCCGTTGAATGATATCCGGGTAATCAATGAGGAGCTGCGCAGGTATAATGAGGAGCTTTTAAAACGCCCTCAGGTGATTGCCGCCAATAAGACAGATGTTTTTTACGGTACGGAGGAGGAGACGGTGATTACCCTTTTGCGGGAGGAATTTGAGCCGCAGAATATTCCTGTCTTTCCGATTTCTGCAGTTAGTGGGAAAGGCGTGAAGGAGCTTTTGTATTATGTGCGGAAGCAGTTAGATTCCTTGAATGAGGAGCCGACTGTCTTTGAGCGGGAATATGAACTGGAGCAGATGTCGGTTCCGGATGAGCCGTACACAGTATCTTATGATCAGAAGGAGAAGGTATATGTGGTGGAGGGGCCGCGTATTGAGCGTATGCTCGGTTATACGAATCTGGATTCGGAGAAAGGGTTCCAGTTTTTCCAGAAATTCCTGCATGACGGCGGCATTCTGGAGGAACTGGAGGCAATGGGGATTGAAGAAGGCGATACAGTGCGGATGTATGAACTGCAGTTTGATTATTATAAATAAGGAATTAGAGATAGAGGAATATGAAAGAGATTATCTTAGAGGGCGTGATATGCGCCGTGGCGGCCGGAGTGCTGATGATTCTCCATGAGCTGGCAAAAGCAATGGTGTATATGGGGATTCAGAGGCATCTCGGAAGTAAAAGAAGATATTCCCACAGTATCTGGGAGGTCCACCGTTATCTGGACCCGGTGGGAATCATTCTTTCCATTACCAGCAGCGTAACATTTTCCAGGCCATTTATGTTTCGGATCCAGAGCAAAAAGGTAAACCGGATTCTGGGGATTACTGGTTTTGCGGTGCTTCTGCTCTGTTTCTGCGGCAGCATGGCGGCACTCAAGTTACATATTCTGGGGGTGTCCGGCATGACGACTCTGGAGGGGCATGGACTGTTTCCAAAGCTGGTAACCCTGTTTATCCAGTATACTGCCATATTAAGTCTGGGGATGTTAGCTGCTAATCTGTTCCCTATTTCTATTTTTGATATGGGGCTGGTGATTGCTGGGATTTCTTCCCGGAAGTATCTTAGCATAATTAAAATGGATGGGATTATCAAGTTGATTTTTGTAGGCACTTTGTTTATGGATTTGATTCATTATGGCTGTTTCCGCCTGATTATGCTGCTGCTCTAGAGAATGTATGAAAATTAATTACCTTAGGAACTGTTCCAAAATATTGTTCCTAAGAAAACGGGGGATGGACATGAGTATTTCGGTAAAGCTGGAGGCTTTTGACGGGCCTCTGGATCTGCTTCTGCATTTAATAGAGAAAAATAAAATTGATATATTTGATATTCCGATTGTCGAGATTACCAGACAGTATATGGAGATTATCTCCCAGATGGAAACAAAGGATATGGATATTATGAGTGATTTCCTTTTGATGGCGGCAACGCTCTTGCGCATTAAGTCTAAAATGCTGCTTCCTGCGGAGGTTAACGAGGAAGGGGAGGAGGAAGACCCGCGTGCAGAGCTGGTGGAGCGCCTGCTGGAATACAAAACATATAAGTATGCTTCCTATGAGCTGAAGGACCTGCAGGTGGACGCCGCGAGGCTTTTATATAAGGAACCGACCATTCCGGATGAAATTGCGGACTACCATGAGGAAGTGGATATTGCGGAACTGTTAGGGGATGTGACGTTAGCGAAGCTGCAGAATATTTTCCGGAGTGTTATGAAAAAGCAGATTGATAAGATTGACCCGATCCGCAGCAAATTCGGCAGGATTGAGAAGGAGCAGATAAGCCTTCCGGAACGTATGGCATATATTGAGGAATATGCGAGGGAGCACCATCGTTTTAATTTCCGGAGGCTGCTTGAGGAGCAGGCGGATAAAATGATGGTGATTGTCAGTTTTTTAGGGATTTTGGAGCTGATGAAGGTGGGAAGGCTAAAGATTGTGCAGGAAAATATTTTTGATGATATCTGGGTTACCTATGCGGAGCAGCCGCAGACTGCATAGTATGATATGAAAAATGGAGGAGAGTATGAAATTATCAGAGTTAGAGGCTGTAATTGAGGCAATTCTCTTTACAATGGGGGAGGCTGTCGAGCTTGACCGACTGGCAGCGGCTGCCGGGCAGGATGAGGATACCTGCCGCCGCGTCATCCGCAATATGATGGACAAGTATGCCGGGGAGGACAGGGGAATCCAAGTGATTGAGCTTGACGGCGCATTCCAGATGTGTACAAAGCCGTCTATGTATGAATCTATTGTTAAGATAGCGCATGTACCGAAGAAGCATGTTCTGACAGATGTACTCTTAGAGACCCTTTCGATTATCGCTTATAAGCAGCCGATTACAAAATTGGAGATTGAGCATATCCGTGGCGTGAAATCAGACCACCCGGTGAATAAATTGGTAGAGTACAACCTAGTCTGTGAGGCTGGGAGGTTAGATGCGCCGGGGAGGCCGATTCTGTTTGCCACGACAGAGGAATTTTTGCGCAGCTTTGGCATAGAGTCCCTGGAAGACCTGCCAGTCATTAATCCGGAGAAGATAGAGGACTTCAAGCTGGAGGCGGAAGAGGAAGTGCAGCTTGAATTGGATATATAGTGTTATATTATTAATTTGGAAGAACAGAGGGAGGCGGTAGTTATAAAGAGAGGAATAACAGCAGTTTTGGGCATTGGTGTTGTTATATGTTTATTAGTCGTATTTTTTTATAAAAATGGGACTAGTACGGGTGCAAAGAGTGTAACGGGGAAAGAGTTATTTACAGATGAATTTGTTAAATCGGTAGCCAGCATTAATTTTAAGCCATTCAATGAAAGCGGAGTAATAGCTATTAAGGATAAAGAAAAGGTGGACGAATTTTTTGAAATACTTAGGAATGAAAAATATAACTCCATTGATGAATATGACTGGGTAGAGGGACTCTATTCCTTTGATTTTGTCACGAATGATGGTTTAGAGAATATTGGGATAAACGGAAATATAATTGCATTTGAAGGTGGACAGCGCAGGACGGTTTCGGAAAATAATCTGATTCAGGGGATTATTAGGGAAACTATTGTAGCAGAGGAGCATGTAGGTAATACGGATTATGCCACTGCTGCTATGCAGGAGAAGAAATACTACCCTCCCAGTGATACGAACGGTGTGTGCTATGAATACTTTAAGACAGAAGATGGCAGATGGAGTGTAAATGGAAGAAATTATAATTACAGGTTAGTTTTAGATGGAAGGCCACCTAATGCTGCCAAAGATATTGAATATGTAGTTTTAACAAATAATAAAGACATTACGTTTGAGGAAGTGAATTGGAGTATAATAAGCAGTAACAGTAATGATGATTTGGAGCCTGAGGCAGTATGTATTGTTGAAATTAGGTAAATATTGTTATCCGCCCAAATATGCAAGGGGGAGTTTCATTGTAAGGTTCATTCGTAAGTCTATCAATAATTGCATTTGGAAAATCAGAGAGGAAAGTAATTCGAATGATATTAGAAACAGAACGCCTGATTTTAAGGAGGTTTACAGAGGAGGATATGGAAGCCCTTTTTCTTATTTTGAAAGATGAAGAAGTGAATAAGTTTCTGCCGTGGTATCCTTTGAAAAATTTGGAAGAAACAAAGAAATTTTATGAGGAACGGTATGCCTCAAAATATGAACAGCCACAGGCATATGCTTATGCTATCTGTTTGAAAGAAGATAATTTTCCAATTGGTTATATCAAAGTTGACATGGAAGAACACCATGATTTTGGATACGGATTGCGCAAGGAATTTTGGCATAAGGGGATTGTTGCAGAAGCGGGAAAGGCAGTAGTAGAACAAGTAAAAAGAGATGGATTGCCCTATATTACAGCAACGCATGACAAAAATAATCCAAGAAGTGGCAATGTTATGAAAAATACTTTTATAGAACATTCTTTTATCATCAATAATTTTGTAGTAATGATAGGAAGGCAGATTAAAGATTCTTTATGTCGTGTGTTAGGCGATGGAGTACAATATCAATGGTATGAAAATGATGATAAAATTATTATACCAGATGTATCTATAAATTGTAATACACGAGACAGAAAGAATGTTTCTTTAACAGGAATTCCAAGAATGATTATGGAAGTGTTATCTAATGCGACTGAAGAATATGATCGCGGTGAAAAAATGGAAATCTATCAAAAAGTAGGGGTTTCTGAATATTGGATAGTAGATTGGAGAAAGAAACAAGTTGAAATCTATTTGAATGATGGGAAAGAAGATGGAACCACATGTTTTTATTTATATAAAACTGTTATGAAAGAAAATAAGGAAGATTTACAGCTTGTAATGTTTCCGAATTTGAAAACTGATTTTGATGAATTGTTCAATTTATGATTTGTTTTCAGAATGATAAATATATTGTAACTGCATTGAATATGTATTAGTTAGAGTTTTGAAAGGACACTATGGAGCTGGTTCTATGGTGTCTTTTTTATATTTGCAAATAGGAAAAATATTAGAGCGTGTTTGAAAATGAATTTTCAAACACGCTCTAGATTAAGAAAGTTCTTCTTGTGTGGCAGCCATTATTTTTTCTTCTTCGAATCCATTTTATTGTCTATCATATTTTCTATAATAGTCTTTTTTACCCAGATATCGAAACTCAGCATGCAGATAAATGCGAATTTTGTCAGTATCCGCCGTTTATCTTCGTTGTCGACTTCCTCAAATGTTTCGTTTGATTTTTTGAGTTTCCGAATGATATCGCGCACTTGGGAATCAATGTTTCCAAGCTGTATCTCAAAAATTTCCTGATAGATGTCGTCTAGGTTCAGACCCTCGTTCTGGCTGAAAAAATTTGAGGAGATGGGGTCTAGGATGCCCTTGATATCGCTGATGGTAAGGAAGTTTTTAAAATAGTATATAAAAATCAAGAGTATCATATGCTCCTTGGAATATTTCTTTTTAAAGGAAGGCGGCAAGAGGTCATTTTTGGTGTAGTTGTTAATCATAGTTTTTGTCAGGATCTTGTCGTCTTCAAAGCGCTTGGAGGAATGCAGGTGCTCATCCATAAATGTAGTAATCTGGTCCATATATAAATCAATTTCCGGTATGTCTTCAGGGGAAATATAGTCAATGCTTTGTATATTCCGGATTAATTCTATCATTTCACTGGTGTATCTGTCAGCCATTGTTGTTCAACCTTTCTATTCTTATATGTAATATCCATTACACTGGAGCGATTTTCAAACACACTCTAGTATAACGCAAAAAAAATAAGATAGCAAGTTTTCCGCAGTCTGGCCCACGGAAATCAATTTCCTGCATAACGGGTAATTGGAGGAATCTGATGTTCACATCGGGTCTTTCCCTGCATACAATGTTATGGTGAAAGACTGCAGGGTAACTGCAGGAACGCATTATAGTAAACGAAGTAAAACGCAAGCGCTTTTTTCGTTTACTATAAATATATAGAAAAAGAGAAGAGTAATAATAGAAAAGGGGAATAGTGTGAGAGGAAAAAATGTAGTGCGTCCGTCAAAACACAGGCATTCCAAAAAACCGGATGCCACGCCCTCAACCGGCGAGCCGGTTATAGCGAGCGCAATTTCAAACAAGCTTCGGATATCCGAGGACATTATTGCCCAGGCCCCGATTGTAATGGGTTATGGGACACACAGGTTCTGTGTGGAGAATTACCGAAATATAATAGAATATACGGAGGAGCTGATTCGGATTCAGACAAAGACGGTCAGAATCCATATTGTCGGAAAAAATCTTGTGATTGCCTATTTCCGCGATGACGGCATGTGCGTAATGGGGGATATTTCATCCGTGGAATACCATTAATGCAGGCGGAAAATGGAATCTGGCAGGCAGCGCTCCCAGACAGGAAAGGAAACAGGAGTTCATGATACATAGAATATTTGGATGGATTGGCGGTTATCTGAAAGTCAGGATACAGGGGAACAATGTGGAGCGTTTCGTGAATCTGTGCCGGAACCGGGGGATTATCCTGTGGCAGCTCTATTGGGATGCGGAGAAAAATGTTTTGTATTTTCGGATTGCGCTCAGGGATTTTTACCGGCTGCGGCCGGTGGCAAGAAAGTGCAAGGTCCACCCCATTGTGGTAAAGCGTTACGGGCTGCCGTTCCTCATTGATCAGATGGAACGGAGGGCAAGCCTCTGCCTCGGCATACTGCTCTGTTTTGCGATGGTTATTTTTCTGTCCACCAGAATCTGGGGGATATCTGTAGAGGGACAGTCTTATCATACCAAGGAAAGCGTTTTGGAATATCTTGATTCCATAGATGTTTATGGGGGGATGCCCGGGACTACATTGGAATGCAGCCGGCTTGAGGAGCAGATACGCCAGAAATATAATGATGTCGGCTGGTGCTCTGTGGAAAAGAAGGGGAGTAAAATATTTATCCGCCTTAAGGAGGTCCTGCTTGTCAGCAAGGAGAAAAAGAAAAAGAAGGGCCATCTGGTTGCAGAGGAGGCCGGTGAGGTGGTTTCGATTGTCACCAGAAACGGAACGGCGAAAGTAAGGGCAAAGGATAAGGTAAAGAAGGGGAAAATCCTTATTTCCGGCGTGGTAAATATCTACGGGGACAATCAGGAACTGGTGGAGAAGGATTTTGTTCATGCCGAGGGAAGCGTTGTTCTTTCCGTGACAGAGCATTATCAGGACAGACTGGAAAAACGCTATGAAAAAGCTGTCTATACCGGGCGGGAACGAAACGTCCATGAGCTGCAGATTGGGGATTCCAAGTTTTTTTATTATAATCCTTTAAAAAATTTGGAAACTTTTGAAAAATATGATATAATCCGTGAAGGTGGGAATTTGTGCCCTGCCCTGTCACTGCGTTTTCCGGTTTCCCATTCGGTAAAGACATTCCGGGAGATTGTATATAAAAAAGAAATGTACTCTGCAAAAGAGGCCGGGGAGATCCTTAAGAAACGTTTTGACTATTACCTGCGGCAGAAAAAAGAGGCAGGATATGTTTTAAAGGATCAGGATGTTTCGTTTGAGAATCATAGGGAAGACTATCAGTACAAGGGAAATCTTGTCTTTTGGAAGGAACAGGAGACATACCGCACAATCAGTAAAAAGAAAATTGTTTATAAGGAAAAAGAAACAGATGGCAATAATGGAAACGGTAATTGAAATACCGATGGAGCATGAGAAAAATATATTTGGAAGTTTTGATTCCAATATAAAGAAAATCGAGAGAAGCCTGAATGTTACGATGGTGGCGCGCGACGGAAACCTGAAGCTGGTGGGGGAAGCAGGAAATGTCAGGCAGGCAGAGGGTATTCTGATGCAGCTTCTGGAGCTTTCCAGAAGGGGAAATACTATTATGGAACAGAATGTAAATTATGCGATAGGGCTGGCGATGGAGCACGATAATACAGATCTGGCGGAAATAGATTCGGATATTATCTGCCATACCATTCAGGGTAAGCCTATCAAACCGAAGACTGCCGGGCAGAAAAATTATGTAGACCTGATACGCAGGAAAATGATTGTCTTTGGAATCGGCCCTGCCGGAACCGGTAAGACATACCTTGCCATGGCCATGGCGATAGAGGCATTTAAGCGCGATGACGTCTCAAAGATTATTTTGACCAGGCCGGCGATTGAGGCTGGGGAAAAGTTAGGGTTTCTGCCCGGTGATTTACAGAGCAAGGTAGACCCGTACCTGAGGCCGCTGTATGATGCCCTTTATCAGATAATGGGGGCGGAAAGCTACCAGCGGAATGTGGAAAAGGGCCTGATTGAAGTGGCGCCCCTTGCCTATATGCGCGGCAGGACATTGGACAACTCTTTTATTATATTGGATGAGGCGCAGAATACGACGCCGGCACAGATGAAGATGTTTCTGACCCGAATCGGTTTTGGCTCTAAGGTAATCGTTACGGGGGATTTGACGCAGAAAGATCTTCCTTTTGATTCAAAATCCGGTCTGGAGCAGGCCCTGGAGGTGCTGGGGAAGGTGGAAGATATTGGCTTTTCGTATATGACGAATCAGGACGTCGTCAGACATCCTCTGGTACAGAAAATAGTGTCAGCTTATGATGATTATGAGAAACGGCAGGAACGCAGGAAACAGGCAGCATCCGCGAAAAAGGAAGAACGCAGGCAGGGTGCCGGGTACCGTGCCAAGCGTAACCGCGGAAGCTGATAGGAGGAAACGGATTGCAGATGGAGAAAGATAAAAAAAGAGAACGGTTATGTGTGGCGCTGTTGTATGCGGCGCCGATAGCGAGTTCAGGGATTTACGGTATTATCAGAAGGGCAGATGCCATCAGTATTCTGTCTGATCTGGTCATTGCATTGATTTTAGCAACAGTTTACCTTACGTGCCTTCGGGTAAACCAGAAGAGTTTTTACCTGAAGATCAAAATGCCTCTGTTATATTTTGCTAGCCTTTTTGTTTCATTTGTTTTTTTGGGTATCAGGGCTGGTTTCCCCGTTGGGATTTTATGGATGGCGGCGGTTGTTGTGGCCGCACTTGGAAGTGGAATGGAAGTGGCGGTAGCGACACATTTGTTTTTAATGATTCAGTATGTCCTCGTACTGTTTCCACAGGATGAAGGGTTTTACTCTTTTGCTGCATATATCCTGATGGGGATGGTCCTTGCCCTACTGTTTTCCCAGCTGAAAGGGGTGGAGGCGGTTCCGTATCTCACTATCATCCTGCTTGCCAGCAATGGTGTGATGCAGTGTGTGGTGTACCATCTGGATCTTGATGACATGCGCACGCATATGTTTGCAATTTTGATGGAATTTGCGAGTATATTGATTTTTGTGGGATGCAGTTACCTGTATCTGCGTATGCTGGGAAGGGCTTCAAGGAGGGACCGGCGGGGGAGGGAAACTTTGGAGGCCGACGTGACGGAACAGGAAATGTCCGGCTTAGACAGGACGCTGGCCGCAGGTGGGGAAGATGGAAAGGGTATGGAGTCATTTTTAGAGAAGATTACAGAACATGACTTTGAACTGTTAAAGCGCATGGAGGCGTATTCCGATACGCTTTACCGCCATTCCATGAGAATCGGGGAGCTGTCATGGGGAGCTGCTAAGGCGATTGGCAAAGATGCGCTGCTTGCCAAGGCGGGCGGGCTTTATCATGAGATTGGGCGCATTGAGAGTGAGGAAGATTACATCGAAGCAGGCAGCAGGATTGGAAGGGAATATGATTTTCCGGAAAAGCTGTTAGATGTTATGCGCCAGCACAGCACCGGCTTTGAATTGCCGAAAAGCGCTGAAGCAGCAGTTGTCATGCTTTGCGACTGCATTATCTCTACCAGTGAGTATCTGGAAAAGAGTGGGAGGAGCACAAAGATTTCAGAGAAGCAGCTTGTTACCAGCATTTTCCAGAACCGTCTGGAGAAGGGGAATCTGCAGCATGCAGGCATGACGGTGGAACAGATTCAGACATTAAAAGAATTCTACATTGAAAATACATTTACGGAGGCTGGGGAGCAGGAGCTGCTTACAGATTAACCGGCAGGTTGGCGGGATCAGGTTTATGAAGCTGAGGGAGGGCAGGCATGACGATATTGTTTGACAAAGAAACAGAGGACGAGCTTTCTTTTGATTATGAAGAACTGCTGGCGGGCGTGATAGAAGGTGCAGTTGCCGCGGAGCGCTGCCCGTATGAATGTGAAGTGAACCTGACATTGACGGATAATGAGGGCATTCGTTCGTTGAATCAGGAGTTTAGGGAGTTAGATGTCCCTACCGATGTGCTGTCATTTCCGATGGTTGACTATGTGGACCCGGGGGATTTTTCGCATCTGGATACGCCGCTTGCAAAAACGAAATATTTTAATCTGGAATCAGGGGAGCTTCTTCTCGGCGATATCGTAATATCTGTTGACCGGGCAAGGGAGCAGGCGAAGGAGTACGGCCATTCCTTAGAGCGCGAGATTGCGTTCCTGACGGCCCACAGTATGCTGCATCTGATGGGGTATGACCATATGGAGGAGAAGGAACGGGAGCTTATGGAGCAGAAGCAGGAGAAGATTTTGCAGGATTTGGGCATTACGAGAGAGTAATTTGGAGCTAGAAACGGTGTGGGCAGCCCGCCGGCTGGAGGGGGGCTGCTGCCATCGTTCCACAATACGGCGCAGAATGGAGAAAATTTGGATGGAAGCCTCAGAAAAAACGAAAACTACAAATTTTTTAAAGCAGGGAAGTGTTCTGGCTGCAGCATCAATATTGGTTCGTATGATTGGCCTGATTTACCGCATTCCTATGGCAAATATCATTGGGGATGAGGGGAATGGGGTTTATTCTGCAGCGTTTGAAATCTATAATATATTATTAATCATATCCTCCTATGGAATGCCGATGGCGGTTTCTAAAATGGTATCAGCAAAGTGCGCACAGAGGCGTTACAGGGATGCGTACCATATTTTTAACTGTTCCATGGTATTTTCTATTATTTCCGGGGGTGCAGCGGCCCTGTTTGTCTTCTTTGGGGCGGACATGCTGGAGAGGCAGTTTTTTTCGAAGTACAGGGGCATTGCAATCCCCCTGAGGATATTGGCGCCGACAATATTCGTGGTTGCCGTTATGGGGGTACTGCGCGGGCTTTTTCAGGGAAGAAAGACTATGATGCCTACAGCTGTCTCACAGATTCTGGAGCAGGTTGTCAATGCGGTTGTCAGCGTGGCTGCGGCGTATATCCTGATGCACCAGCACAGTGCTTCTGCCAAGATATCGGCGTGGGGTGCAGCGGGCGGCACTATGGGCACCCTTTTTGGCGCGCTCAGTGCATTTTTAATTCTTTTTTTTGTGTACCTGCTGTACCGTCCGATTATGGCGAAACAGAAGAGGAGGGACTGCCTTTCTACAGATCTGTCGCTTGGCATGACTTACCGTTTGATTTTGTGTACGGTTATCCCGATTATACTCAGCCAGACAGTGTACCAGCTTAGCGGGATTGTTGATGTGACTTTGTTTAATGCGGTTATGGACTCAAAGGGGCAGAGCGGCAGAAGTGTCAGCTCCCTGCTTGGCGTATACAGCACAAATTACCGTATCCTTGTCAGCGTGCCGATTGCAATCTCGACTGCGATTGCATCATCTATGGTTCCGGGGCTGGTGTCTTCTTACATGAAAGATGACAGGAAAGAAGTAAAAAATAAGGTATCGCTTGCCGTAAAGTTTAATATGCTGATCGCATTCCCTTCTGCCATGGGCCTTGCGGTACTAGCGGCGCCAATTGTCAGGATGCTGTTCCATGGCACGAATTATGAAGTTGGGGCTGCTATGTTAATGACTGGTTCGTCATGTATTATATTTTATGCCTTATCAACTGTGACGAGCGGGGTGCTCCAGAGCATTGACCGTATGAACCTGCCCGCAATACATTCATTGGTTTCGCTGGTTATCCATATCGGCATAGTATATGCCCTGTTAAAATATACGAATCTCGGCGCGTATGCGCTGGTAATCGGAAATGTGACTTATCCGCTTCTGGTCTGCTATCTGAATGGGAAATCTGTCAGCAGGTATCTGGGCTTTAAGCAGGAGATAACGAAGACTTTCTGTATCCCGCTGCTGGCATCTTTTGTGATGGGGGTGGCAGCATTCCTTGTGTATCAGGGCATTTTCTTATTGACGCGCAGTATCTATATAGCCGTATTCCCGGCAATTGCTGTGGCAGTCATAATCTATTTTGTATTAGTGCTGAAAATGGGGGGGTTAAGCCGTCTGGAATTGTACGAATTTCCGATGGGGCGCAGGATGTCTATTCTCGCGGACAAGATGCATTTGTTATAAAATTAAATTTGGTGCGCACGGGGCTGCGCGGGATGGGGAATGAATATGCACAAGATTACTCGTGAAACGATCAGGCAGATGGCATCTTCAGAGACGGTATATTACCGCGGCATGCGCTATTATGCTGCACATGCGGTGACAAAGGTAACATGGAATGAGACGAATAAACAGTACCGCTCCTTTGTAAAGGGCGGGAACCTGTATGCAGTGGTAATCCAGCCGGAGGAGGAAGAGATTGCCTATACCTGTAACTGCCCGGCGTCTGTAAAATATACCGGGGCATGTAAGCATGTCGTAGCAACGCTTTTGTTTATTGCGGATTATCAGCAGAGGCAGGAAATAAATGAGACAAAAGAACCTGAGGACAAGATGGCGTACCAGATTGTGGAGTATTTCAGGAAGAGGGAGTACCGCCGTCTGACGCCGCAGTATTACCGGATCCATCTGCAGATTTCGATTCCTGAATTTCTGAAAGAGCAGAATGCCAAGGCGTATCTTGGCCTGACGGCAGGCTGCGGCAAGATGTATAAGGTGTCGAATACAAAAAAATTTATAGAGGACTATTATGAGGAAAAGACAATAAAGCTTGGCAAGGAATTCTGTTTTATTCCCGGGGAGTGTGAATTTGATGGGCAGTCTGTGCCGGTGCTTGACTATTTGACAGAAATCTATGAGATACAGGAGACACTTGGGAAAACATATTATTCTAATCTGTTTAACCGGCAGGAGCTTGTGCTGTCAAAGAAGATGCTGGTAAAGATCCTGCGCCTTAGCGCAGGCATGGAATGCAGCCTGTCGCTCTACGGGAGGGCAGCGCAGGATACCGCTGTGGTGGCCGGGAATCCGGAGATTGGCCTTGCGTTAAAGCTGGAGGGGGAGGCGCTTGTGTTAGAATGTGCGAGCGAAAAGAAATTTATTTCGCTGTGCGAGGATGGCAGCATCCTTTATTATGACAACTGCCTGTATCTTCCGGAAAAGGATTATATCTGCAATATCCTGCCGTTTTATTCTACCCTGTTTTCGGAGGAGGATAAGGTGTTAGAGTTCCGCGGGGAAAATAAGGATGCATTTATAGAGAAGGTGCTTCCGGTTATTAAAAAGTCGATGGATGTGGCGGTTCCGCCTGAGTTAAAGAATAATTATATCGTAGAGCCGCTGTTTCCCCAGCTTTTTCTGGACGTGGCACAGTCAAAGACAAAATGCTATGTCAGGGCCGAGATTCATTTTCTCTACGGGAGCTATCAGGTGAACCCGCTGCACCCTGTGCCTTCCGGCAGGTATATACTTGTGAGGGACAAGGAGGAGGAAGAGAGGCTTACCAGGATTCTTTATAACCTGAATTTTAAAGTGACGGATGATACGTTCCTTCTGCGCAGTGAGGAGGATATCTTTAACCTGATGACGGAGAAAATGGAGCTTTTGCGGGATAATTTTGAGGTGTTTTATTCCAAGGCTTTTAAGGCGGCTTCCGTAAAGAAGGCGGGGAACATTTCCGGGAAGGTTAGGTTAGATACCGGGATTGATTTTCTGGAGATGGACCTGCAGTATTCGCAGATTCCTAAGGAGGAGCTGGAGGAATTTTTCAGGGCGATCCGCCTGAAAAAGCGTTATTACCGTTTAAAGGGCGGTGCTTTTATTGACCTGCAGGAACCGGGCAGGGAGCTTCGGACACTGTCATGGATCTTGGAGAATGGCAGGCTGGGGGAGGACGGGGTGGTCCGTCTTTCAAAGTCTTCAGCGCTCTTTCTGGAGGAGATGCTGCCAAAGGGAAACCGGATACAGAAGGAGGAGTCCTATCAGAAGCTGGTGGAACAGATTCATTCGCCGGAGAGGGCTAAGTGGAGAGTGCCGGATAATGTCAATGCAAGACTCAGGCCGTATCAGGTGGTGGGGTTCCAGTGGCTTAAAACATTGGCGTATTACGGTATGGGCGGCATTCTGGCAGATGATATGGGGCTTGGAAAGACGCTGCAGGCGATTGTGTACATCTGTTCAAATCCCGGTGATAAGTCACTGGTGGTCTGTCCGACATCGCTCGCCTATAACTGGCAGGATGAGTTTGAGAAGTTTGCGCCACACATTAAGACATGTATTGTGTCGGGGAGCCCCGAGGAGCGGCGTGCCGCCCTTGACGGGGCGGGGGAGGCGGATGTGGTGATTACGACGTATCCGCTGATACGGAAGGATATCGAATGGTACAGGGAGTTTGAGTTCCATCATTTTTTTATTGATGAGGCGCAGTTTATCAAGAATCCCGGTTCCCTGAGTGCGAAAGCGGTCAAGGCCGTCTCTGCAAAACACCGTTTTGCCCTGACGGGAACCCCGGTTGAAAATGCCCTGTCTGAGCTTTGGTCTATCTTTGATTTTGTAATGCCGGGATTTTTTCCACGCTACAGCAAATTTAGTGATATCTACGAAAAGCCGATTATGCGCGGGGAGGACGAATCCGTCATGCAGGAGCTGAAAGCCCGTATCCAGCCTTTTATCCTGCGGCGCATGAAGAAACAGGTTTTAAAGGAGTTGCCGGATAAGATGGAGACAATGCGCATGGCGGAGATGACGAAGAAGCAGCGGAAGATTTACCTGTCGTATCTCTCAAGGATTCAGGAGGAGATGCAGGAGAGGAGGGGCATAGACAGCGGTACGGACAGGATACAGATTTTGTCTGCCCTCACAAGGCTGCGGCAGATCTGCTGCCATCCGGCAACATTTGTAGAAAACTATGCAGGAGGCAGCGGCAAGCTGGATCTTTTGATGGAGCAGCTCCCGGATATCCTTGATGCAGGGCACAGTGTACTTGTTTTTTCACAGTTTACCTCTATGCTGTCCCTGATTGCGGAGGCGTTAGGCCAGACAGGGATCCCATATTTCTATCTGGCCGGCCAGACAAAGGCGGCAGACCGCAAGCGCTATGTCAAGGAGTTTAATGAGGGGGCGGTCAAGGTATTTCTGGTGTCTTTAAAGGCCGGTGGTACCGGGCTGAACCTGATCGGGGCGGATACGGTTATCCATTTTGACCCGTGGTGGAATCCGGCAGTGGAAGAACAGGCAACAGACCGTGCATACCGCATCGGCCAGAATAAAAAGGTACATGTTATTAAATATGTAATGAAAGATTCTATAGAGGAAAAGATTTACCAGCTGCAGCGGAAGAAGAAGGAGCTGTCAGACCATGTCATAGATTCCGGCGAGGTCTTTGTAAACCAGCTTTCTAAGGATGAGTTGTTAGGGCTGTTCTGGTAATCGTTTAAATATGATGATCTGCTTAGGAACTGTCCAAAAATAATTTTTCATATCGCTTGTCTTTTTCCCCGATAGCACCACTCAAAAATCAGTTACATAGCCCACTATGCGCCTGATTTTTGAGCAGCACTCTCGAAGAAAAATCCTACGCACTATTTAAAAGTTATTTATTGACAGCTCCTTATCAGTTTCCCGGATATTGACAATCTGCTGAATGTTACCATATAATGAATTGATTAGACTGATAGATAGGTGCACAAAATATGTGTGCAGGCACGCGCTGCAGATGCAGATGGAGAGAGGGCAGCGCAGAAAAGGAGAGAACATCATGGAAAAGTACGGTGTAAATGAACTCCGAAAAATGTATCTGGAGTTTTTTGAAGGCAAGGGACATCTGGCGATGAAGAGTTTTTCGCTGGTACCGCATAATGACAACAGCCTGTTGTTAATTAATGCGGGGATGGCGCCATTAAAGCCATATTTTACCGGGCAGGAGATTCCGCCAAGGGAGCGCGTGACGACATGCCAGAAATGCGTTCGTACCGGTGATATAGACAATGTAGGAAAGACAGCGCGCCACCTTACCTTTTTTGAGATGCTTGGAAACTTCTCGTTTGGGGATTATTTTAAACATGAGGCGTTAAAATGGTCATGGGAGTTTTTGACGGAAACACTTGGCATGGATCCGGAGCGCATTTATCCTTCTATTTATGGGGAGGATGACGAGGCATTTGATATCTGGACAAAGGAAATCGGGGTTCCTGCGGAGAAGATTACCCGTTTTTACCGTGATGAGAACGGCGAGTGCGACAACTTCTGGGAGCACGGGGCAGGGCCTTGTGGGCCGTGTTCCGAGATTTATTATGACCGCGGTGAAAAATACGGCTGCGGCAGCCCGGACTGCAAAGTGGGCTGTGAGTGCGACCGTTTTATGGAAATCTGGAATAATGTATTTACCCAGTTTGACGGGGACGGCAAGGGAAATTATGAGGAACTGGAAAATAAAAATATAGATACCGGCATGGGGCTGGAGCGCCTTGCTGTCGTCGTGCAGGATGTAGATTCTGTCTATGATATTGACACAATGAAGGCAATCCGTGATAAAATCTGTACTCTGGCTGGCACAGGCTATCAGGAGGATGAGAAGAAGGATGTTTCTATCCGCCTGATAACAGACCACATCCGTTCCTCTACTTTTATGATATCGGACGGCATTATGCCTAGCAACGAAGGGCGCGGGTATGTGCTGCGTCGCCTGATCCGCCGTGCGGTGCGCCATGGGAGGAAGCTTGGGATTGACAGGCAGTTTATGGCAGAGCTTGCAGGGACTGTGATTGCGGAGTCAAAGGACGGCTATCCGGAGCTGGAGGAGAAAAGCCAGTTCATTCTTCAGGTTCTTAAGCAGGAGGAGGGCAAGTTTGACAAGACAATCGACCAAGGATTGTCAATCCTCGCGCAGATGCAGGAGGAGCTTTCCAATGCAGGGAAGAAGGAGCTTTCCGGCGGGGATGCCTTTAAGCTGTATGATACGTATGGCTTCCCGCTTGATTTGACAATCGAGATTTTGGAAGAAAAGGGCTTCCATGTGGATGAAGAGGGCTTTGCCGCCGCTATGAAGGAGCAGAGGGACAAGGCAAGGAAAGCCCGCAAGGCGACAAACTATATGGGGGCGGAGGAGACCGTCTACCAGCAGATAGATCCTGAGATAACCAGCAGGTTTGTGGGTTATGGATGTTTGGAGCATGAATCAAGAATCAGCGTGCTTACCACGGAGGAAGAGGTGGTACAGGCCCTTACGGATGGGCAGAATGGCACCATTATTGTGGACGAGACGCCTTTTTATGCGACTATGGGCGGACAGCAGGCAGATATTGGTATTATTTGCGAGGGTGATAATGAATTTCAGGTGAAAGATACCATAAAGCTTCAGGGCGGCAGGATCGGCCATGTCGGGACAGTCGTAAAGGGGATGTTCAAGGCAGGGGATACCGTTTTTCTGAAAGTGGACCAGAAAAACCGCCTTGCCACCGGAAAGAACCACAGCGCCACCCATCTGGTACAGAAGGCGCTGCGCATGGTATTGGGCTCCCATGTAGAGCAGGCCGGCTCTTATGTCGATGCGGACAGGCTGCGTTTCGATTTCTCTCATTTTTCAGCGATGACGCCGGAGGAGATCAGGAAGACAGAGCAGATTGTGAATGAAGAGATTGCAGCAGGTTTAGCAGTTGTCACGGAGGAAATGACATTAGAGGAGGCAAAAAAGACTGGCGCGATGGCGCTCTTTGGTGAGAAATACGGAGAAACAGTGCGTGTGGTACAGATGGGCGACTTTAGTGTGGAGCTGTGCGGGGGCACGCATGTAGGGAATACAGGTGACATATCGTATTTTAAGATTATTTCAGAGAGCGGCGTAGCTGCAGGCGTGCGCCGCATTGAGGCACTGACCGGCGAGGGCCTGATGAAGTATTATGGAAATGTAGAGTCTGAGCTTAACAGCGCGGCGGCGGCAGCAAAATCTGAGCCGGAAAATCTGGCAAAGAAGATTCAGGCAATGCAGGAGGAGATTAAGCTTCTGCACAGCGAGAATGAGAAATTAAAGGCGAAGCTTGCAAAGGATGCTGTCGGTGACGTGGATAGCCGGATTCAGGAGATAAAGGGGCTTAAAGTGCTTGCAATGGATGTGCCGGATGTGGATATGAACGGCCTTAGGAATCTCGGCGACCAGATGAAAGAAAAGCTGGGCGAGGGAGTCGTTGTGCTGGCCTCTGCGAATGGCGGAAAGGTGACGCTTCTTGCGATGGCTACGGACGGGGCGATGAAGAAGGGCGCCCATGCCGGGAACCTGATTAAAGAGATTGCTTCTTTCGTTGGCGGAGGCGGCGGAGGACGCCCGAATATGGCACAGGCAGGCGGCAAAAATCCGGATGGGATTGCGGATGCTTTGAAGAAGGCCGTTCAGGTAGTGGAGAGCCAGTTAAGCTGATAAGGGAGGGATTAAATGAAGAAAGGAACAAAGGCGGCAGTGTTTGCCGCAGCAGTGCTTGGGATTGCTTTTTCAGTTAAAGTTGATGCGGATGCTGCTTCTAAGATTACGAGGGTGAAGCAGACAGATGCCGGGGACCACAGTGTAGCGCTGAGCTGGGATGCGAGCCTTGAATGCGAGCATTATGTAATAGAATTCAGCGATGACCTGATGAAGTGGGTCAGGATGGAGGATACCACAGGTACGGAGGCAAGTGTCTACAAACTGTCCTCCGGAAGCTCCTATTATGTTCGCGTAACCGGTTATACGGACTGGAGCTGGATTAAAGATACCGGGACGGTGTGTGCAAACGCTTCCGATCCCATTGAGGTAGTGACAGCGCCGGATGTAAACAGCATGAGCGTATCGCAGACGGATGCTGCAACGTCAGGATTTACGGTACAGTTTAACGGGGGCAGTAATTCCGGCGCAAATTATTATTGTGTGTACTTACAGGGCAATGATGTCCCTATTGGTGTATCCGATAAGCCGGAAGTAGTGGTGGACGGGAAGCTGGACGCAGGGGCCGGCTACTGGTGTTATTCCTATGCCTGCAGAATGTCTTCTGCGGGTTTTGTGGCACGGGGCACCAGAAGCTTTGACCAGTTTAAAACTCTTACCGGAAAAATAGGGCGCAGTGCTTTTTCTATCAGCAATGGCTGGCATGAGTTGAATTCATATAATTTTACTATTGCAAATACCAGCTCTGTTGACGGATACCAGCTGCAGTTTTTGAACGCATCCGGCAAGACGAAGAAGACATTTACCCAGCCCGGCAATACGTTCCGGGTGTCAGATCTGGTGCAGGGGACATTTTACCAGTACCGCGTCCGTACATATATTGACTGCGGCGTTAAGAAGATTTACAGCCCTTGGTCTGACTGCCGCTATATTGGCATACCGAAGAAGGTTACATTAGATACCAAGAGCAGTGCTTTGAAATTTAGCTGGAGCAAGGTAGCCGGCGCATCAAAGTATGAGGTATATATGTCTACCAGTGAAAACAGCGGCTACCAAAAGATTAAAACTGCAAAGGCGGGCAGCAGGACAGTATCCATTACAAAGTTCAAGGGGAAGAAGATTAAGAAGGGAAAGAAATATTATATTAGGATCTTCTCTTATGCAAAGGTGGATGGAAAGTCCGTAAAGACAGAGGCAGCCTGGTCGGGATATTACCGAAGGTACTAATACAGCACGGAAATCAATTTTCAGTATATATTCATTACTGCCCCAAATTAATATGTCACTATTTACAGACGATGTTTATCTAATGATAACTCCCCGTTATCTGTCAATTTTTGTTTGTGCCTGCATTCGGTTATGTTTCTGTTTTTTGCTTCACAGACAAGCAAAACGCCTAAAAAGAAGGACAGGATATGCCTTGC
>RAYF01000030.1 GCA_003611745.1 bacterium D16-36
TTTTGGGTATTTTCATTTTGGTTCATTTGGTATATCATAAGATCAGCACCTCTTCTTTGGATGGTATGGGTTGTCGTAATCTTATTATACCAAAGATTAGGTGCTATTTTTATGTCAATGCACCAATTGACTTCTTTATTTTGCTTAAAAGTTCAAGCATCTACACCGGATTTGTTGGTGGGAAAGTTGAGTAAATATTGTTTTCAATTTTGTGGGTGAACTCAATTTCCTTTCTGCCACGCAACCGAAACGGCAAGGTGCATAAGGAAAATGCGCTCGTTGAGCGCAAGAAAAGACGGTACAGCCCTTGCAATCGGGGCTATACCGCCTAATCTGAAATTACTTCCCTCTAACCGTAAAGATTTGATTTTACTGGATATTCTCGAGCTCCCTAAATATTTTATATGATTTTAATTATTATTTTATAGAATTTATAAAATTTTATAAAATCAACCTACAAACGCAATTTATTAAGGTTTTCCCACACCATCTACCTTCACAACAACAATTCCACCGAACCCTAATTATTTCTTATCCCATCCAACATAATAACACATCAATTGCACTTTTACTATAATCAAATAATCACTAATTTTCGTTATTTTTCTTGGATATTTTGCAGATTTTCCCCAAAAAAGCAGATTTTTTTATTTTTTTGAGTAAAATCACCGAATACCCAACCGAACATGCTTGATATATAGAATAATACATCGGTTATCTGATGATTGAATATCCCTTCCACCTATGATACAATATAACTGTATAATTGAAAAGAAAGCAGGATGCGATTTCTGATAATTGCCCTCTAGTCCAATGAAAGAGGGTGATGCCATATGAGTATAATGGAAGTTCTTACATTATTGCTTGTGATTTTTACGGCACTGGCTTACATAGACGGACATAAAAAGAAATAGCATCCCACCGTCCAAAGTGAATGCTATTTCAAAATAAATGCTATTTACTGAGGGCAATCGGATATTGCATCCGATAAACCTTTCTGATTAGATTATACACTAGGGCTGCTTGATTTTCAAGTGGCTCTTTTCATTTTTTTATTACAATACTTATACCACCCTCATAAACACCTACACCATCGGAAAAAGTAACCTGTCCAACTGGTGCCTGCAGTATGCCACAAACTCATTATGTAATCCAATACATAGTATAAAACAAGGTGTTTGTCTATCAGTTGCCACTAGCTGAATCCTCCGTAATGCGAACAGTTTAATCAGGAAATACTTCATTCCTGAAATATTGTCCCATACCATTTCATTTTCCTGTTCCTTTCCACAATCACAAAGGCAAAAATCGTTCTTATGTAACTGGTTTCCTTTTTTATCGACCATAACTATACGAACCCTATACTTATTAAATAATGAACCTACTGTTTCAAACGAGATTTCTGCATGAAGCAAAAAACGGACATTTTCAATATCTACTAACTTTTCATCAAGCATAGTATTTGAACAATATATTATCTCTTCCTTTATACAATCAGGAACCTTTTGTTTCCGTCCGTCTGAAATCATATCGAATGTAACTGTTGCACCATAACGAGTTGTACCCATTTGGACATCCTCTGGATTAGCATAGGGATTCAATTTCTTTGATGTAAAATGAAAATCATCATATTTATGCCACTTGCTGAAATCTGACCTTAATTCTGATTCCTCCACTTCCAAATATCCCCTATTGTCCCGTTACTCCACAACTTTCCTGAACTCATAGTCAATTAACCGTATCGCCCTTGGCGAATTCCTCTTTACCCCAATCCGCCCATCCGCTTCCAGCCTCTGGAGATAATAGAATACCGTGCCAGATGATGCCAGCCCTGTCCCTGCACAGATATCCTTATGCTTGGCGCATAGCCATTTTCCATAAAATATCCCACAATGCATTGGTATACCCTGTCAATTGTACTGGTTCCATTGTTTAACCAGATTGAAACCTGTCTTCTTTCCAACCCACTCAAAAAGCATTTTGCCCTGATGGCAAAATGCTTTTTGTCTCCAACATCATAATATTAACTTATAAGCTATAAAACACAAATTTGTGATGAAAAAAGCGCACCGTAAAAGAATAGCGGCATATGTTATGGGGCGGACCAAAAGACCGGTCAAAAGGTCAATTCCATCTGCTCCACAACTTCAATCTGGGATACCACCATTGTTTCCGGCTCATTGCCCTTTACACGGTCAACTTTCAGATACTGCATTCCATTTCTCAGGCTTGCAGCAATCAGGTTCAAGACATAGATATTATCAAACCGATTATAAATTGATTCACCGCCAAGCCCGGTAAGGCAGATTAACTGGGTATTTGCCTTCTTTGCCATATCCATCAATGGCTTTAAAAGATGGGATGCATTCGTCTGGGCAAATGGGTTATCCATCACAAGTACCTTCCCCTCATTCCGGTCAGCAAAAAAATCTGTATCGTCCTTCCGCATATAATACAACAGGCTTGATAAGATAACAAATGCCGAAAGAAAACCTTCCCCGCCGGAATTTCTTGCAACTTCCGCCCATGTAATCGGATACTCCCGCTGCTCCTCTATTTTATACAGCTTAATCTGCACATTGCCAATCCCCACAACGGTATCATAGAGATTTTTGGTAGTGACCTGTGTCCCAAAAAACTCCTGCGCATTTTCGTTCTGTTCAAAAAGCGCAACCCCCTTCTGGGTAATTTCATCAATGAAATCTATCAGCCTTAAATGGTACACACCGACATTTTCATCCCACTCTGGAAGCTGAATCTTTAACATTTTTAATGGGCGTTCCCTGACCGTAATAGTAGAATTCGCATCTATTTTGCCAAGATTTATCTGAACATCCCTAATATAGTCCTCCATCAGTTCTATAATCTTTTCTTTTTCTTTCTCTATCACAGAAATATCCACTTCCAGCTTTTCCATAAGATTTTCGTAGGACTGCACTGTTGTATTTAACTGCTGCAGTACCTGCGAGGCATCCTCTGCCAATTCCAGCATCGCCTCCAATGGCTTCCTGTAAAAATCCTCAGCAAACATTTCCTTCCTGATAACTCCGTTTAAGATATGGACCAGCCTGTCCTTGGCATCCCTTCTCCTCTCTGTCAGCTCCCGGTAGTCCCTGACCAGGCTTCCTTTTTGCCTGCGAAGCTGATCACGGCTCCATTCCGCAATATCTTCCTCCCATTCCGCCTCTTCGTCAACCGCAAAATCACTATATTCTGCCAACGCAGTCAGATTTTCATCATAACTCTGCAGGGACTCCAAACAGGACGCTTCCTGCTTCTGCAGTTGATTTTCCTGAAATACAAGCTGATTTTTTACCGCATCAAAATCCCTGTCCTGAATCTCCTGCTTTGGAAGAAGCTCCTCCCTGCCAAACTCTGCCCGGATTTGCTGCAATTTCCCCTGCATCAAGTTCCGCAAAACCTCAATCTGCGTCTCCTCTTTATGGGAAAGCATTTTTTTGTTTTCTATCTTCCCACGCAGGCTTTCTAATTTCTCCTCCAAATAGGTTTCTTTTTTTGCATTATATTCACTTCCAAGCCATGCCCCATCCTCTAACTTAAATTTAGTACAGATTCGGTCCAGCTCCTTCTTTGCATCCTGATACCTTTTCAATGCTTTTTGCTCCTGCCCCTCCAACTCCCTTAACTCTTGGGAAAGGCTGGATGTAATTGCTTTAAATCTGGCTTCCTTTTCTGCAATACTAAGGGCTGCCAGCCCACTGAAATCATCCAGGGATTCCTGCATATCCCCACTCGGTTCACTCTCATAATCTGCATAACACCGGAAGCATTCCTGCAATACCTTTTCTTCCTGCAGCAGATTTTCCCTCTCAAATTCCGCCTTCTTCAAACGCTCCTGAAGCTTTTCTAACTGGCTGCCCGACAAATGCTTTCTCTCCATCAGAGTCTCCATCTGCTTCCGGCACTGCCCCAACTTCTCATAATCCTGCTCATATGCCGCATATGCACTGCACAGCAGCTCAAAATCCTCTATCTGTCGCTCCCTGCGCCCTATCTCCTTTGCAGCTTCCCTGATTTCTGTCTCCAGCCTTATGATCTCTTCTTTCGTCTCTGCCAATTCCTCTGATGTGCTCTGTACTTTCTCCGTACACTCTTCCATCTGTCCCTTCAATTCTTCTATCTGTTGTGCATTCTCCTCATAACGAGCCTTACTGACTGTCTGGTTTCTGACCGTCTCTTTCCTTTCAAAATATTCCTTATATTCTGTATCCCTGATTATGATTGCTTCCTTTTTCCGCTGAATCTGCTGCATGGTTTCTTCCACCAAAGCCTCTAACTTTTTCTCATCCAGAAGATTTTCATTAAACAGCACATAAAAGCTTACATCAGAAAAAGAAACAACACTGCCTGAAACCCGAGCCTGTTTTGACTCCAGTTCTTCCCTACGGATAATTGGTATTGGGAATGATGTATAAATATCCCCCGCATGTCCCGACAGCTTTTCAATCTCCCGTCCAGATAGAATCAAAGCATATGGCAAAAAAGGATGGCTGTGGACAATTTCCCGGTTTCTCTGTTCAGAATAACCGTTTTTCTTAAGCCATTCCATACCGTATACAATATGGATTCCAAGTTCTGTAAGTTCACGCTCCAACTGTTCTGGAAGCTCCAGCGTTTTCCCCTGTGTCAGCTTTTGGTACTCCCTTTGCAGGGCATCCTCTTCTTTTTCCAAGTCACGGCGCAGCTTTGCGATCTCCCTCAGCTTTCTCTCAGAAACATGAAGGATTTTTTCTGTGTCAAAATGGTCTTCACCGCCCATATCCAGATATTTCATAATGGCAGACCGGATTGATAACTCTTCTTCAAAATCCTGATGAAGCTTCTCTTTCTGTCCCTTCTCCCATTCTTTCTGCTGCAGGGCCTTTCTCTGTTCCTCAAGGGAGCGCTCCAAGCTTCTGACCCGTTCCTTAGAATCTTCCGCCTGCTTCTTCCTCCTGCCCTGCCGCCTTGCGGCATCTTCCCCTTCCTTTCTGTACACCTCTTTTTTTATCTCCAGCATGCCAGGTTCATAGGCACCCATAATATTGCGGGACAGGCTTTCCCCGTAGCGGGCATTATAGCGCTCTTCCTGCACATCATACGATTTTACGCTGCTCTTTAGCGCCCCCTCCTTCGCAGCGTTCTCCCTAATCTCCTGCTCCAATGCCTCTATTTTTTCTTTCCTCTCTAAAATATCCCGGTTCGTCCTCTGTACCTCGTCTGCCCTCTTTTCCTGAGCTGCAGCATTTTCCCCTAACAACGTTTCATAATGGCGGCGCAGCTCGTATCCAAGAAAAATGCGCTCCGGCACAAGGTCTTCGTCCTTCTTGTGAAATACCGATACTTTCTGGCGGATTTCCTCTAAATCAGCCCTTTCCAGTTTTACCACCGATTGCTGCCTTGCACATAACAGGACATGGAGCTGTCTTTCTTCCTCCTGCCGCTCCCTTTCCAATTCATCCTGTTCCATCGTAAACATATCACGGTTCATAATATGGTATTTCTGCTTTTCCTCTAACTCGTAATATTCCCCTGACAATCTCTCGTATTCGATATGCTCTATCGACTGCCGGATTTCCTGCAGGTTCCCTCTGATGCCCTGCATTTTCTCCTGTGCAGCGTCTTTTACTAGATTCAGGCTCCGGATAAAGCAGGCAATCCTGCCCTCCTGCTGCTGCTTTTTGTCCTCCACATCCTGATACTGCAAAGCCTTCTCTTCTATCTGTGCCCCCTCTTCTTTAAACAGACGGATCGTATCACGGCGCTGAATTTTAGACTGGTTATCCTTATACTGCCCGACATATTTTCCGATAATAGCCTGAAATTCCCTCATCCGGTCTTTTTCCCTATTCAGCTTGCCTTCCACCGCTTCCAAAAACCACTTTTCTACCAAACCTCTTTCATCCCTGCAGTCCGCAAAAAGGTTTGACAATCCAGACTCCTCCAAATTTACTTTTTTAATAATCGTCTCCCATTCTTTATAATTAATCTGGTATTCCATTAATTTATCAAAATACTGCCTTGACTGGGCAGAATTCGCCATATCATAGTAAAAAAATCTCAGGGAGGAATCCTTTTTAAAGCCCTCGAAAAGCTGACGGCAGAACACAAAATTCTTTAAAACCATCTCCTTCTTCCCTTTTTCCACAACTGGCAGGCTGTGGATATCTGTCAGGCAAGGCTCCTGATACTCCGAGACAAAATTAATCATATCAAGGTTTTCTGACTGCTCCCCCTCGGTACTCTGGCTCCTCCTGACCATCATCCCTGTGAGGGCATACCCCGCCCCCTGGTCCAACTGCCATTCCACCATAATAAAAGTCGGCTTTCCCGTTGTAAAATAACTCTCAAATGGGCGGTCCTTTGCATCCCTGTACCGCTTATGGACAAACGGGGCCATCATCATCTGTACCAAAACAGACTTTCCCCCTCCATTGCGCAGGGACAGCAGCGTACTCTCCCCATTCATATAAAATATTTCATCATTTATTTTAATAGAATTATTATTGTAATTCAGATTAATAAAGCGCATTGCATTGATTTTACTCATCCTCTGCCACCCCCAATACACGCAGGATTCTTTGATAATTATTTTGGTTTAGCAGGTTCCAGTCCATAAAATTGTCCAGCTTTTTTGTCGTCATGATCATTTCATCCTGCTCTATATATTCGATAAGTCCCTGCTTTTGCAAAAATGTGAGGATCTGGTGCAAAAAACCCTCCTTTGTTGTGCGGGCATGCGATCCCTTTTCATCGGAGCGGAGCGCTTCATATGCCTCCAAAATATCGTGAAAAGCAATCCCGTCCTCCTCAGAATCCCCTGCGTTTTCTGCCCCCTCTTTTAAACGGGCGGAAATGCAATTCTGCAGTTCTCCCACCCTGATATATTCTCTCGTTTTACTGCTGCTTCCCTGTCCGTCGAAAAATTCCACCAGTACGGTTAAAATAACAAATTGTGAAAGATAATAGTCCTTATCCGTCGCATTGGACTTACACAGAACTGCCTTAAGCTGCGGCTTAGAAAATCCCAGAAAATTATTTTCCTCCTTAGGAATCAGATAAATCACATTCCCATACCGTTCAATGGTGCTACCTGCAAGCTCCCCCTGTGATTTCACAAGATTCTGCACCTCTTCCCTCTCCGTATATGCCTTATACAGTGCATCCTCTGCCTCCCCTTTCATCTCATGGTGCTCCAGAAGATAATAAAAAATCTCTTGGCTTGCCCTGACATCTTCTATCTCATATGCCATCGTTCTCCCCCATTTCTGTAAAACTAAACCAACCCGTAAATATCCAAAAAATACTGTACATCCACACTCACACCTTATTTCCATAGGAGATCATATCCTGCTGGCCCCTGTATCAGAAATCCCTGATACAGCCCACAGATTATCCCTTCCGCTCTACCTCAATAATTACATTGGAGCATTTAATATTTTTTCTCTCTCCGTTTTCCCCCATAATATTCTCAAAAACAACAGTATCGCCCTTCTCGGCACGATATGTCAGAATCCGCAAAAGCCCGCTATTTTCCGGATAATCCTCCACCAGATGAAGAACCATCTCGTTTAGCTGGAATCCGACCGGCCTGTCCTGAATATATTCACTGCGCTCTTTTTGCAGCGCAGTGATATCTATCTCCCTGTTCCTGATTAATTCTACCATAATCTCTTTAAATATTTCTACATCCGGAATCAGCTTGTCCCTTAAATCATCATCTTCCGATATTATTTCCCTGATTCCCTCCAGCGAAATATTCCCTGCCCTGTCTGCCATTTCCAAAATAACCAGAAGGCTTTCCTCGTATTTCTTTAACTTTTCTCTCCGCAGCCTTTCCTGCTCTGCCTCCCATTCCTCTTCATCAAAATCAATCTGCTCTGTGGAATCCTTTTCCTCCTTCTTGCGGACCGGCCTCTGTAATTCAAACGCCTTGTTGATATTATACGTCTTGTCAATCTCCCTGTTAAACAGCGGCCTTAAAAAATAATCCAGATTTTCCAAAGCCTTAGGATTTTCCAATATTTTATCATATAATTCTGTCCGCAGGGGAAACCTCTTAATCAGCGACATCTGGGATAATGCCTCCAATTCCCTTGTGTAAACTGCCTTCAAATCGAAATGGCTGTTTAATATCCTCTGATGTTCATCTATTGTCCGGCTTAAATAACGCTCAATTTCACGCAGATGGTTTAATTTCTCCTCGTCCTTCCGGCTGAGGCGCTTTACATTAATATTCTCCTCCTCCAATTCTTTTGCCCTGCTCTTCACCAGATCATGGTAATTTTGGAATTTCTGCTTTGTATCACTGATTGTTTCCAGATTTTCCAGAAGAATCTCCTCATAATCCTTTACTGAATAGTTGAGCGCATTTCTCCTGATCTTTCCCATTGCTTCCTGTATCTTCTGAAGCTGTATCCGCATCAGGTTAAAAACATTTTTTATTTCATCCACTGCCTTATCATAGCTTTGTTTTTCCAGATGCATCTGAAAAATCATTTCATGAATCGTCAGTTTCATATTATTTTCAATCTCAAGGGTAGACAAAAGAAGATTATAACCGTCATCCGTCAGATAGTAAGAAGTCCTTTTCAAATCCTGATCTATATAGACAATCTTATTTGCAACATAACTGATATGCATAATGTGATAGGCATTGCTCTCAAAATCAAACCCATCAAAATACATAACCTTCCCTTCGTTTGATAAAACGACATTGACAATAAAGTCCCCCAGGCGCCTGCATTCGTCATAATCCAGATTCTTCCCGAAATGCTGCACATTTACTGTATCAATATAGGCGCCAATATCATCCATCGTACAATTTTCCTCTTTTAAAGACTGCTCCATAATATAGAGCATAACCGTAAAAACCAAATTAATCTGTTCGTCAGCTTTTAAAAAGCCATACTGCTTCCATGTTGTTTTCTGGATGCTGTTTTGAATCAACACAACGTACATCCCTATATGCTTCATCCTCTTAGGAAAATGCTCCAAAAAATCATACCGCATCCCATCATCCTCTTTTTATAGTTTCACTTCAGTTATCCTTTTTGACAAAAATCAGAAATATTTAATATTTCCTGCGGAATATATTCTTCCTTTTCCAGAATCTCCTTCATTTTTCTATTCTGTTCCTCAGAAAAATAAGAGAAAAAACTGCCCGATATATTCCTATTCTGCTTTTCTTTGGTCTTTGGCAGCTCCCCCGCCCTGCCTGCCTTTCTGAACATCATAAGGTAAGCAGGCAGAAACGGCTGTATTTCCCAGCGCCCATGAAATAACTGCGCAAAATTTTCGTAAATTCCAATCCCCTCATAATCCAGATCCCCAAAATAATAAATGCTGTTACCACATTCCGTCATATACGGCTCCACACAAAAATTGAAATCCTCAAAAGACCGGAAAATTCTTTTACCCCCTCCATAAATAAGCGTACTGATATCCTCGCCAAATATCCTGCCCTTCCCCTCCAGCAAATGGCGCCTCATACTGTAAAAAGTATCTTTATTCTCCAAAATTAAAAGGTTCTGCGGCGTCTTTCTCGTATGGGAATAATACGCCAACGGCTCCGATGTACCGTATATATTCAAATCACCTGTATTTAACCCACACCGTTTTAAGACAGCCTTTCCCTGCTCCACCAAAAACTTTTCCCTATTCCATATCTCAAAACTCCGCTCATTTACCGACTCCGGATAAGACAGCATATCCTGCCCCATCCGCAGATACTGATCCAATTTTAAAACAAATTCCCTGTCCTTCACATAACATTCCAAATGAGATAAATAGTAGTCAACAGAAATCATCGGGTGAAGCTGGTATTTCAGCTCTTCTTCCAACATACTGTAGTCTTTTTTCTGTTCAATTATCCAATAGGAACGGCATAAAGCCGGCTTTTTCCCATTCCCGCCGGCTGACTGGACCGGCTTAATCCTGCCCTGCCCAACCAGATTCTGTATATACTGGTACTGCTGTTCGTAGGATTCATCCAAATGAGGCTTTAAGAGTTCCTCCAGAGAAATACGCTTCATCACCAAAACCTCCTGCACAATCCTATGATATCATATGTAACATAGAATGTCAACACATAATCTGCCTGAATTTTCCATAATAAAATCGCCCATATTTTCTTTTTTGCAAATCTATGATAAAATAGGGACAAAGCATTTTGCACAAAAAATACTTAGGATCTGTAGGAAGATAACCAATGCAACGCGCAGTGTATTTCTTCGAGGCTTTTTGACATGCACAATTGAAGAAAAAGACAAGTCAAAATGCGCCAGTTATTTTTTACAGATCCTTATATTCAGGAGGGTAATAATAATGGCAGGATACAGGGAAACTACTAAAAACTCTGATAATACAGCTTATCTGGAGGAGGAGCTTATTCGTATCAACCGTCTGGCATTGATTGTTGTGTCTGTTATCTCCGTTTTTCTTTTCGGCGGATATTTAAAAGATGCGGCTGATGGCAATATAACATGGGGATTTGCGATATTAGTTGCATCAATATCTGCCGCCGCTTGCATTGCAAATAATATTATTTTCTTTATGAACAAAAAAAGCAGCGTCCTTAAGCATACAATCGTTATAGAATACGCAGTACTGTACTTAGTAACCATGCTTGGCGCAAAGAATGACCTGGTTTTTGTCATCGCAATTCCATTAGTTGGGGTTATAATGCTGTATTTTGATTTGAGGTTTATAGTGTCGACAAGCATAAGTGTATTTATAATCAACATCATTTATGTGATTTTCCGTTTTTCTAAAGGTACAATGCCTTCAGGGCTTCCGATAAATCTTTCCACTTTGTTGCTGCAGATTGCGGGTGTCACAGTATACTTACTGGCAATGTGCCAGGTGACGAGAATTTCCAACCAGATCAATGCAAGGAAACTGGAACAGATTGCGGAGCAGAAGGGGCACAGCGAGAAGCTTCTCAGCGATGTCCTTGAAATCGCATCGGTTATCAAAGAGAACTCTGTTTCAGCAAGTGAAAAAATTTCAAGCTTAAGAGATGCGACGGAAAAAACATCTGATTCTCTGGGGGAAATTTCACAGGGAAATACATTAAATGCAGAGAGCATCGAAAAGCAGACAATGATGACAGGCAACATCCAGAATATGATTACAAATACGAAAAATATATCCGATGAAATGGTCCAAAGTGCACAAAACAGCCTTGAGGCTGTAAAAGAAGGGCAGCAGTCCATGAAAAAGCTGCTTGAGCAGGCAGACTTTATCGAGCAGTCAAACCATCAGGTGAGCGAGCGCATGCAGATGCTGTCTAAAAACGCTAAAAAGGTTGGAAGCATTACGGAGGAAATATTTTCTATTTCCAGCCAGACAAATATGCTTGCCCTGAATGCATCCATAGAGAGCGCAAGGGCAGGCGAGGCCGGACGCGGCTTTGCAGTCGTAGCAGACCAGATACGCGTGCTTGCAGAGCAGACAAGGAACCTGACAGAAAATATCAGGAATATTGTTGGGGAATTGGAAGGAAATACTGACGAGACACTGGAGAGCGTTTCACAGGTACTCGATGCTTCAGCGGAGGAAAAGAAAAATATCGGCATTGTCGGCGAGAATTTTTCAGATATACATACTGTTGTAACGAAACTGGGGGATAATGTAAAAATGATTGGGGATAGCATTGATGAAATTTATTCTGCAAATAACCAGATTGTCGACAGTATCAGCCAGATATCAGCGGTAAGCGAGGAGGTTGCTGCAAGCACCTTGGAGGCTAATGACATTGGCAGCACAAGCAGTGAAGAAGCCGGGCAGGCAGTAGAGCTGATGGAAAAACTACTCCATGTGGCACAGAGGCTGGACAATTATCTGTAAGCTGCAATTATCTCATTGTCAGGGCGTGTTTGAAAATCATTACCCATATTGTATCCCATGCTAAGGAATACATCTGCGGAAAAGCATTTTTCAAACACACCCTGATATCTTTCTCAAAACCGGAACCTTCCGGCACAGATGATATGCCAGAATTGTCAGGCAGAAACTCCCCATGCAGATGCCGATAACCTGCAGCGCCAGAACATCGCACACTTTTACCAGATAATATGCAGCTGCCACAAGAACAGACTGATGCAAAATATAAATTGGATAGGAAGCCTTGTTGAAATATTTCGTGAATTTAGTCTGGCTATTCAAAAACCTTCTTCCAAGAACCAGCAGAAATAAAACAGAAACCCACCCGATGAAATTAACCCACAGGTCACCATAATAAGATAAATAATAATACATTAAAACTAATGCTACAGTTCCTGCAATATACAGCGCTGCCATCCATGCCAGCTTTTCTTCCATCTTGTCAAGGATGTTTTCATTGCTTAACACGTAATAGCCAAGCAGATAAAGCATAAAATCTTTCCCAAGGCTAAAACCCCCAAAATTTCCCAGATAATACATAAGCCATAAGGGAAGAAACAGGAAAATAACACCGCAGGCAGGCATTTTTACCACAATGTCCTGCACCTTCCCGTACGGCAGATACCGGAAAATTATTAAAGAAACCATGGAAATTACCAAAAGAAATAAGATAAACCAAAGATGCCCCGGCGTAAAAGCTCCGTCATATCCAGTTAAGTCAGTAATATGCGTAAAAAAATACTTCCAGTTTTCCAAAATGCCGCCCTCATAATGACAGAAAAACTTCCTCGCATATAGTGTCTGAACCGGCACAAGAAGAACCATGCCGCAGGCAAAAGGAACAAGCAGCTTCCAAATCCGTTGCACTACAAATTCTTTAACTGTCCTCCTATCAAGCGCATAGCGCGCACTCATCCCCGCCAATACAAAGAGCATTGGCATAAACCAGGGATTCACCAGCACAATCAGCGTACTGAGTATCCTGTTTTCACCCAGCCAGATATAAAAACCGGAACCAAAGTCATTCCAAACCATAAAAGTATGTACGGGAAAAAGCAGCAGAATCGTCAGACTCCGGATATTATCAATATAGTGCTGTCTCATGCCATCCCTCCCCTGTACATAAACTACAAATACACTCCAGTAAACGTAAGGCTATCTCAAATGAGTTATCCTAGGAACTGTTAGTAATTATTTTGAAATAGTCCCTTAACTGCCTTTCGTACAATTAGCTGCATCAATGGCAATGACAAGAAGCAGCCCCATCAATTCATCTGACGGATTTGGAATATCAATCACATAAGTGTCACCCCAGTGAAGCCACTCCTTTGTTATGTGGATTACTGCACTGCAGCCGGAATACACATCATAATCCCATCCGAGGAAATCCCCCTCCACCCGCCATCCATTAAAATCAACTTCATATTTTGGCTTAAATAGGGAAAACCTCTGCTCAATCATTCCCTGCTGCACCCCATTCACCTCAATCTCAAAAACAGGAAGGAACGTTAATAACTTCTCCTTAATCAGCCCTACCTCCCTGTCCATCTGGTCATATACATGCAGCCTGTGCCCCAATGATAAAAATTCTGCCTTTACGAAATACTTTGCATTGCCGTCCTCATCATATACATCATATGTATCACTCCATGAAAATACCCTCTGCTTAATAAGTAATCTCATAATACCCCTCCCTCATCTATATGATTTTAAAATATTTTTGTATGTTTTTCGAATTCTTCAATCCACCTATTTCTCATATTATTTCTATTACCATGAAACTTCTAAAAATTTCAAAAACAAAATATAAGCAGTGATAATTCAGTGGAGATAGACAGCAGACATTATACTGGTTGCAATTCCTTTTCCAACTCAAGCACCTGTTCCAGAGTGAGTCCGGAATACATTGCAACTTTTTCCAATGGCAAATCTCCATCTTCTATCATTCTCATTGCTGAATCTATCTTTTCCTGCTCAATACCCTGCTCATATTTCTCCTGATAATTCATCTGCAAAGTCATATAATCCTTCTCCACTCCGTTCCGGTCCGTGCTAAGCGGACATCCCCCGGATGTCCAGCACCCTCCATTTCTCATTCTTTCTGACAGACTGTACTTTTCCATCCTCTACATAGATATCCAAACGCACACTTTTTGCATCTGCTGAAATATCTATTGTTTCCTGTGACCTCGGATATTCGATGTGGGATATCTTAATACCAAGTATCCGTTCCAAAAAAGTTTTGCAAAACCTCGGATTTCTCATGATAACACTAAACATGAAATCATCTTTGATTTGCAATTCCTCAAAGGCTTTTTCCATAATGACACTCTTTTTTCTTTACCTTTATTATAATATGTGTCTATAAGATTGACAACATCTGGAGATTGTTCTTCAATTTAAATGGATTCTTCTATTGTTCCATTTTCCTCAACCTTATCAATTGCCAAATCTTCTTTTTTTATAATCTCTGAACTAACAAATTCTACAACATTCTTATTTTCCCCAAATTTTCTGTAATTTGTCAGCTTTAGTTTCTTCAAAAACATATTCTTCTCCTCCCGCTTATATCTTGCTTCATCATTTATACTTTCAAAAATATTTTATCACTGCATGCACTCTTACCTTCCTCTGTATATCCCATATACAACATAACAGGGCATTTCATCCTTAGAAAAGGATAGATATTCATGCATTTGTCGTGATTCTTTGCCCAGATCCCTTCTACCGCCGTGCTTCCTATATGACTGATTCTTTCAACCGGACAACGAGACAGTGCCTTTTTGAAAAAGAGTTCTATTTTTTCATAATTCTTATTCCACTTGTCATTATGTTCTATAAGGAATATAGGAAACAGCTCCCATAATTCCTCCAATGACATTTCTAATAATTTTTTTGCCATAATTCACAACCATCTCTTTGAAGCATAAAATCAGAGCGTAAGCTATATAATAGACTTGCGCCCCGATAATGCTTACTATTTAATTATCCATTAATTCTGTCTATTTCAGTAACATTTACGCTAGCTGCTGCAAGTATTACTTTCAATTCTGCATATCTTTTATGCATCATATTATAAGTATCTATATCACCATGCTCTTTTGCTGATATCATCCAGTCTTGCAGTCTTGAAAATTCAACAACAGAATCTTTTACAATATCCGATAAACTGGGCATTATCTCACCTCCTATATTATATTACTACGACGGTTAAATGTAGACAAATTTTACCGCCGTAGTAATAGATATGTTTAGTTTATTATTTAAATTATACCATAATCAGGGAATAAAGTCTATTACAATTTTGTAACGCAACAGGGGGCATACCCCATAACCTGATACGCCCCCTGACTGATACACATACGCTCATTATGCTTTTACTTCTGTATTTTCGTTCAGTACACTGGAAAGCTTTTCCATACCACCCTGTACATTTTCCATAGACTTTAGGATACTCTCTACACCAGTTTCCATTTTTCTGTAGATGCGCTGATTTCTGCTGTACTCTCTACGGAATGCTGTGAAATCTCCTCCACGCGCTCCATGGCTTCTGTCAAATGACCCTTAATGTCAACGATACATAAATTTCCAAGCATATATTTTTCAACCTTTTAATGTATTACTTGCCATTTTCATTCTTAGTGGAAAACAGAGGAAGTAACCAAGTAAAAGCCCCTCCCTACTGTTCCGTCCTAAAAGAGCCAATATAATACTTCAAGACCCATCAGTACCTTCCTGCATATAATTTTCTCGCCTCAGCAGTCCATTTCTTAACAAATTCCGTCTTCGCATCCGTATATGCATCCCTGTTATGCTCAAATTGATTCCACAACTGCATTTTCAGCGCCTCGTATTCCTCCGCTGCCTCAAAATGGTCGTTCAGATAGTCCCTGAAATACAGTTCATCATTATCACCAAAATACCGAAGATGCACATGGAATACTTTATCTGCAAATCCATCCTTCGTATATCCACAGTTAAAGGAAATCCGTCCCTCTTCCATTGACATCCGTATAAAACCGTTCTCTTCCATAACCTTGGCAGTCTTCTCGATATCCGAATCTCTTGATACCTCAATCAGGACATCAACGATATCCTTTGCCCAGATCCCTTCTACCGCCGTGCTTCCTATATGGCTGATTCTTTCAACCGGACAACGAGACAGTACCTTTTTCAAAAAGAGTTCTATTTCTTTATAATTCTTATTCCACTTGTCATTATGTTCTACAAGGAATATAGGAAACAGCTCCCATAATTCCTCCAATGACATTTCTGATAATTCCTTTGCCACAATTCACCGCCATCTCTCTGAAGCATAAAATCAGAGCGTAAGCTATATAATAGACTTGCGCCCCGATTATGTTTACTACTTAATTACTTTTTAAATTATACCATAATCAGAGGATAAAGTCTATTACAATTTTGTAACGCAACAGGGGGCATACCCCATAACCGGATACGCCCCCTGACTGATACACATACGCTTATTATGCTTTTTCTTCTGTATTTGCGTTCAGCACACCGGAAAGCTTTTCCATACCGCCCTGTACATTTTCCATGGACTTTAAGATACTCTCTACACCGGTTGCCTGTTCTTCTGTAGATGCACTGATTTCTGCTGTACTCTCCACGGAATGCTGTGAAATCTCCTCCACACGCTCCATAGCTTCTGACAAATGATCCTTAATGTCAACGATATTTGCCAGTTCCTTCTGCAGCATATCAGTAACTGAAATGACTTCCTCAGAAGAGTGAAGCATACTTTCAAAAATCTTCACTGTATCATTCAATTTCTCATTTGATTCTTCGACAATCGTATTATTATTGTCAATTACCTTATTTACTTCATTTACAGTAGAAATAACATCTTTCAGTATCGTGTCAATTTTCTGTGTTGCAGAAGATGATTCCCCTGACAGCATATTGATTTCATCCGCAACAACTGCAAATCCCTTTCCTGCCTCACCTGCTCTGGCAGCCTCAATCGCTGCATTCAGGGCAAGAAGATTTGTCTGCTGTGCAATCTGGCTGATACTCTCGATGATTTCACCAATTGAATTTGACTTTTGTACCAGAGACGTTACACCCTCAGATGCCACGCGCGTGGATGCAATATTCTCACTGAACTTCTTTGACAGTACAGCGATAGCCTGAATCCCCTCGTCGTTCTTTTCCTTTAACAGCTTGATATTTTCAACCGTCTGGACAACGCGCTCCCTTGAGTTTTCAATTCTGGAATTTAAATCGCTGAAAATATCAAGGCTGCCCTGTACCTGCTGAATCTGCGTATCCGCACTGTCAGCAATCTGCCCGGTAGTAGCTGCAATCTCTGTAGTACTTGCCTCAAAATTATGTAAGGAATCATAGATTTTTGCAGAAGATTCTTCCAATCCCTCAAATGCACCGCGGACATTTGACAGCAAACCTTCCATCTCGTGTTCCTTTACCTCCACAGTCTGGAACAGAGAACGCGCCCTCTGAATAATAAATACTGCAACAAGCACTGCAAGGATATACACCATCCATACAAAAATCCAGATGGAGAATGTATACATTGACAGATACGCATCCCTGAAAATAAACATCGCAATCACGTTCGGTATAATGGTAACTGCAGTACATACCTCTATCATGGTAATATCATAATACGGCACTGCCAGAAACAATACCAGAAAATATGCTTCTGCCATCGCGCCAAAAGCAGCCGGAGTACCACACACGATCGTTATAATCCCACAAATCGGCAAAATAGAAACATAGAAATACTTTGCATATTTTCCTAATGCCTTTTCAAACAACTTAACCAATACATCGGCAAGCACCATAAGAAGAACAATGCAGTCCTTTGCTGCCCCGTTATTAAAAAGCAGTACATACCCTAACGCCACGCAGGGTATCACTGCCAGAAAAAGGAAGAAAATGATATTCATCCTTTTTTCCTCGTTTTTTAGAATGTCTAACTCCATTGAACACCCTCCTCTTGCTTATTTTGCTAAAAAAGCTAAACTGCACCGAGGGCAAACCCTGCAGGAAATACTTACTATGTTGCTATCCACAGTGACTCCCTCAGGCAGCAAACTGCCTTCCCGCAAAAAATTTTTAATAAGTTGTAATAAGGAAATATAAACCTGCCCATATCAGATAACTTCAGTACAGCCCACTGCGCCTAGGTTTCTTAGCTTACGCAAAGAAAGCGCAGCACAGGCTGATAATCCACTTGCCTATATTCCCTAAAAACGGTACAGTGAGCAGGCGCAAGTAGTCCCGGCCCCAACCGTCCAGAAGATGGCATAATCCCCACTCTGCAGTTCATTTTCCGCCATAGCCTTCTCGCAGGCTAACATCGGGCTTGTTGTCCCGGTATAACCGTACTCGTCACCTATAAATGTAAATTTACTAATATCTTCGCCTAGCTCATTGCACACCTCGTTGATACTTTTCCATGCAAACTGGGACAGAAAATATCTTTTTATGTCCTGTTTGGTCAGGTTATTCCGAAAAAGAATTTCCTCAATTGACACCGCAGCGCTGTGAAAAGCCCCGCTGTAATCAAATGGTATCCAGTGAACAAGCTTATCCTGTGTTGACAGGCTCCTGTCCCTCATAACACTTGAAAGCCCCTTTGCCGGAAATACCATCTTGTCATGGTTGCTGGAATTGGTGTAATACTCTGAATCCAGCAGCCCCCTATCTGTATGGTAGACATTTTCCAGAATCATGGCACAGGCAGAATCGCCAAAATTGGAGTATGCCAATGCCTCATTATATCTGGAATACCTGTTTAATTGATCCGAACCTACAATCAGTGCATATTTGATGTTCTGGTTATTCTGCATCGCCCTGGATGCCTGATCTAATGCCACAACCATGCCTGCACAATTGGCATTCAGATCAAATACACAGCATTTCTGCCCTATGCCAAGCATAGCATGCAGTTTTACTGAATTTGGAGGCAGCATAAATTCCGGAGTGCCGGAAGAAAAAATAAGCAAACCAATCTGTGAAGGTTTCACATATACTTTTTCTAATACCTTTTTTGCCGCCTGATATCCCATTGTAACTATATTTTCCGCTT
Organism: bacterium D16-36; assembly: GCA_003611745.1. Taxonomy (GTDB): domain Bacteria; phylum Bacillota; class Clostridia; order Lachnospirales; family Lachnospiraceae; genus Butyribacter. The sequence goes on from RAYF01000030.1 coordinate 18,962, forward strand.
CATCGTCAGAAAGATACCTGCTTTTTCTTCCGGTCGTTTCAAGCAGGCCCGAAATGTCCTCCCCCTGCTTTTTAAAATGCTCAATGAAAAATTCATTGTCCACCTTATGCTCCGGATGATAGCTGGAAACTCCCCTTATTAATGCATTATTATCCATTTTAAACACTCCTTCACATTTGTATTTTTGTTAAAGCCATCTCTAAACTTGTATTTCTCTTTTAGGTGTGCATTTTTATAAAGGAAATAACCTTATCCCTGACAAGGCCTGTATCCTCATAAATAGCACCATGCCCTTTATTTGGAATCATTAAAAGCTGGCTGCCCTTAATTTTTTTCCATGTCTCTACCGCGGCCGTCGGCAGCACAATCCTGTCGTTATTGCCGTGTACCATCAAAGCCGGCACCAGTATCTCCTGGCATGCCTCCAGATTGTCATAGCGGTTCGATGCCATCAAATCCCCGTATCCAACCACGTCATCTGCCTTGGTAGATGAAAACAGCTCCGTAATACGTTCCACATCAGCTTCCGGCGTATCTATCCCAAAAAGAGTGTCCAGAATATCCTCGGTTTTAAATTGTTCCGCAGGCATCTCCTTCAGGCTGTCAATCAGGGGAGTATGGTGTTTCAAATCACCTCCGCTGCTTAACAGCACAATCCCGGCAAGCTCCAGATTTTTCCGTATGGCAATCTCACAGGTAATTGCCCCTCCCATAGAATAGCCTAACAGAATAACCTTTTCAGAAATCACCTTCTGCTTCTGCAGTTCCTTTACTGTGTCTTCTACATTTTCTGCAAATATACTTACTTCCTCCGGTTCTTCCCCAGCAGACTGCCCATGTGCCGTCAAATCAAAAACAACACAGTTATAATCTCCGAATTCCTTTGCCAATGGGAGCATACCTTCCTTCGTCATTGTGGAACCATGAAGAAAAACCAGCGTGGCTTCACTGTCCTTACGGCCAGCTTTCTCATAAGCTAACATATTTATTTCCTCCTTTATTCTTTTCTTTTGCTCCTAAGTAAATCTTTTCTCTTGTAGCCGATATTCCAATGCTTCTATCATACCAAATATTTCCAGATTAATAAAGCCTTTTGACGAAAAATAATAGATTATCAGAGAATAAATTGTTACTTATTAACAAAGGGGTCCGTGTACGCGAGAATAAGGCTTTTCCTTACGAAAGCACCAGATCCACTTTATACTCCCGCAGCCAGAAATCTATCTGCAAAAGATATGCTAGCATCTGCGGCCCCGCCATCAGCTGGCCGTACCACGGCTTGCCGTAATCCTTGACGCTTTCAATAAAGGCAAGCGCTTTCTTTTTATCTACGAAACATAGCAGCGGCGATGCCGAGTCCCCAAGGACATCCGCCAGACGCCTGCCAAGCATCTGCTCATAGTATGGGTTATAGCTTTTTGGATAAGGGCTTTTCCTGCGGAATAAAATATCGTCCGGCAGCTTCCCGATGCTGCTCTGGCGCAGGATATTTTTCACAACCCCATCCTTTGCCTTCATTTCCCACGGCACATTAAAAATATACTCTACCAGCTTCCTGTCTGCAAAAGGAACTCTTGCCTCCAGCCCCCAGTGCATGCTGGTGCGGTCCATGCGGTTTAAAAGCGTCTGCATAAAGAAGCGGATATTCAGGTAGCCAATCTGCCTGCGGTTTGCCTCCGTCTCATCCTCACCCGGCAGTACCTCAATCTTGCTGACCGCCTCCGCATAGGCTTCTTTTACAAACCCATCCAGAGCAAGCTCCTGCACAAAATCATGCTGCAGCAATTCTTTCCGCGGCGAAAGGTCCGGCGTCCATGGAAATGTCTCCTTCCCAAAAAATTCCTGCCTGTGAAACCACGGGTACCCCCCGAAAACTTCATCCGCACATTCCCCAGTCAGTACCACCTTATGTGTTTTGCTGACAAGCCTGCAGAAATGGAGCAGCGATGAATCTACATCCGCCATGCAGGGCATGTCATGGGCTTTTACAGATTCTGTAAGCAGATCTGCCTGCGTTTCATAGTCACAGGTAAGGTAATGGTGGTCGCTGTCCAGATATTCCCTCATTTTATCCACGTAAGGGCGGTCCTGGGACGGCTGGAAAGAATTTGCCTTAAAATATTTCTCATTCCCGTCAAAATCAAAAGAAAAGGTAGTAAGCCGGTCCCCCTTCTCCCTCAGATTCCTGCTGCAGATTGAAGATACCAGGCTGGAATCAATCCCACCCGACAAAAACGTGCAGATTGGCACATCAGACACCATCTGCCTTGTAACCGCGCTGTCTACCAGTTCCTTTGTTTTCTCAATCGTCTTCTCATAAGAATCTTCGTGGGGATGGCTCTTTAGCCGCCAGTAAACTACTTTTCTTATACCGTACCTGCTGCAGCTTAAATAACATCCCGGCTCAACCTCATAGATATTGTCATACACACCGGAACCGGGGATTCTGGCAGGCCCCATTCCAAGCACTTCCCGCAGGCCGTCTAATTTCACCCTCGGCACACAGTCCGGGTGGGCAAACAGCGCTTTCGGCTCGGAACCAAACAGTATCTCACCATTCTGCACCGTATAAAAGAGCGGCTTAATGCCAAAGCTGTCCCGGTAGAGCAAAAGCCTCTCGTGGCGGCTGTCATAGATAGCAACCGAAAAAATACCGTCCAGACGCTCTATAAAATCACTCCCATACTGCAAAAAGGACAGCAGAATCACCTCCGTATCCGAAGTAGTTTGAAACTGCCATCCCTTTGTTACCAAATCATCCTTCAATTCCTTTGTATTATACAATTCCCCATTATATACAACCGCATACGGATATCCGGCTATCTCCCGCTTCATAGGCTGCGCGCCGTCCTTCAGGTCAATAATAGACAGCCTTGTATGCGCCAGCCCGCATCTGTTGTAGAGCAGTATCCCATTGCCGTCCGGCCCCCTTGGAATCAGGGAATCCTTCATATCTGTCAATATTTTCGTATAGTAATCTATATTCTTTGTATACTCTCGGTCTGTACTAAAAAAACCAGCTATTCCGCACATATAAACACCATTCCCGTGCACACTTTTTATTATCTTATGCCGTCAGCCGGAGATGTTACCAAACCTTGCTTAATGCATGATCCGTCCCAGAGCGTGTTTGTAAAAAACAATTTTCAAAAACGCTCTAGAATGGATGTCCCTATCGTCCCCTCTGGCATTTCCACGCCAAAGTTTTCCGCAATGGATGCGCCGATTACCGCAAAAGTATCCTGCTCCTCCAACGGCCCGCCGTGCCCCATGGAAGGGGAATATGCAATAAACGGCACTTTCTCCCTTGTATGGTCTGTACCGGAATACGTCGGGTCATTGCCATGGTCCGCTGTCAGGATCAGCAGATCATCCCCGCGCAGGACAGGAAGCAGTTCCCCTAACTTCACATCAAAGCGTTCCAGCTCCCCGCCATACCCCAGCGGATCCCTCCGATGCCCCCACAGTGCATCAAAATCCACCAGATTAGTAAAACAAAGCCCATGAAACTCTGACTTCGCTATGTCTATCGTCTGCTGCATCCCGTGCACAGAGCTCTTCGATTTATTGGAATCCGTTAAGCCCTGGCCGTCAAATATATCATAAATTTTGCCGACCGAAATCACGTCAAAGCCCTGTTCCTTCAAAGCGTCTAAGACTGTCTTCCCAAAAGGTTTTAGCGCATAATCATGGCGGTTCGGGGTGCGCACAAACTCGCCTCTTTTCTTCCCCGTATATGGGCGGGCGATAACCCTGCCCACCTTCCACTCATCCTTCATCGTCAGGCGCCTTGCAATCTCACAGTAATGATAGAGATTCTCCACCCCCATTGTCTCCTCATTGCCACAAATCTGCAGAACAGAATCTGCAGAAGTATAGACAATCAGATGGCCTTTCTCAATCTCTTCCTCCGCAAGTTCATCAAGGATTGCCGTCCCGCTGGCGCTTTTATTGCCAATGATCTTCCGCCCCGTCTCCCGCTCCAGCGCGTCAATCAGCTCCTTTGGGAAACCGTGCTCCGTAAATGTAATAAACGGCTTCGTGACATGAAGCCCCATCATCTCCCAATGGCCTGTCATAGTATCCTTGCCAAGGCTCTTTTCCCTCAGTTTAGCATATACTCCAATCGGTTCAGCCGCCGGCTCCACACCTTTGACCAGATGAAGGTTTGCAAGCCCAAGCTTCTGCAAATTTGGAATGTTTAATGTGTCCATCCTCTCACTGATATGCCCCAGAGTATCCACACCGATATCCCCGTACTGTGCGGAATCCGGCATTTCCCCGACCCCCAGCGAATCTAAAACCACAACAAATATCCGTTTAAATTTCATTGTCCTCCCCCATTTCTCTAATGCCTTAAGAACTGTTAGGAATTGTAGGAAAATAATTCTTCCTTTTCAAATAAATCCGCCACAGTCTTCTGATATTCTGCCAGCTTATTTGTCTTTTTAATCTTCTTTAAGTATCTCTCATAATTCGTAAAGTGCGGCGCCATATAGAGCCAGATTTCCTTCATTTTAAAAAGAGCATGGATATCCCCCGACATCACTGCCCTGTAATCCGCCAGAAGCCGCTCCACAAACTTCTGCACCGTCTCTTTTTCCGCAAAAGCCTGTTTCCGCTCCCCATTGCCTGTAAACCCTGGCCTGGCAATCAGCCCCCGCCCAATCATAATAGCCGGAAGGGCAGGATACCGCTCCGAAATCATCTGGCAGTCCTGCACCGAGAGAATGTCTCCATTATAACATAATGGGTTTTTGCTGTGCCCATATGCATAGTCAAAAACCTCCATGTGCGGCTTTCCTTTATAAAATTCATTTCTCGTTCTTGGATGGATAACCAGCATGCTGACCGGGTACTGGTTAAAAATCTCCAGAATATGCCCGAACTCTTCCGGCGATTCCATGCCAATCCTCGTTTTAATAGAAATCCTGCAGGTACATCTTTCAAATATATATTCTAAAAAGCGCTGCAGATCATCCATCCTGCCAAGGAAACCTGCGCCCCTGCCCTTTGAAACCACCGTCCCAGAAGGGCAGCCGAGATTTAAATTTACCTCTTGGTACCCAAGTGCTTCCATCTGCCCTGCCGCACGGCAGAAGCTTTCCGCATGGCTGGACAGAAGCTGCGGCACCAGTGAAATCCGGCTATTGCGCTCCGGCAGGATATCGTTTTTCTCTTTATTTTTCATAATACCGCCATCCCTTGTTACCACAAAAGGGCTGTAATACCGGTCAATGCCCCCAAAATAATCCTCATAAGCATTGCGGTATATATATCCGGTAATCCCCTCCAAAGGGGCAAAATAAATCTGCATTCCCTGCCTTCCCCCTATATTTCTATTATATCTGCGGCCCGCCCCGCTGCTCCAGATATTTTTGCGACACATTTTTAGAAACCTGCTTATCACACAAAATCGGAAGGGCATACTGATGGTTTGTCATAGTAACTTCCCTGCAGACGCCGCCGTCTTCCCCGTCCAATGTCCACTGGACATCATCATCACTGGAAATCGTTATCTTGCTGCTGCTGAACTGAAAGATCCGCTCCGTATCGAATTTTTTGGACACCAGTGCATTTAGTGTCGCCTGAAGTTCCAGAGGGTTTCTGATTTCCTTAATAAAAAGCGCCTCAAACAGCCCGTCATCCATCATAATAGCCATCTTGCTGTATGCCTTATATCCGGCTACCGACACTGAATTGCTCACCAGCCCTAAAATAAAATTATCCTCCACCATATTCCCGTTGTACGTGATTTTCATATGGTGCGTCTTGATATCGGGAATATGCTTTAACGCTTCTATAAAATAAGCTGCCTTGCCGAGCGCGTTTTTCCACTCCTGCGGTGTCTGGTACGATACTTCCGTAAAAGCGCCGAAACCAGAAACATATGTAAAGTAGCGCTCATTAAACTGCCCCATGTCGCACTGGAACACGCTGCCCTCCACAATAAGCTTTGCCGCCTTTTTCATGACTTTGGGAATCTTTAAGCTGGATGCAAAATCGTTGACCGTCCCCGCTGGAATATAGCCGCAGATTGGACGCTTTTCCAGATGCATCAGGCCGGAGGCCACTTCATTCATCGTCCCGTCCCCACCGGAGCAAACCACATAGTCATATTCCTCCCCCCGCTCTATCACGATGTTCGTGGCATCCTCTTTCCCCTGCGTTGCAAAGATAGTTACTTCAAAGCCCCCGCCGCACAATACCTGTATAATGTCCGACAATTTATTTTTAATCTGCTCTTTTCCAGCCATAGGATTGTAGATAAAAAGCATCTTCTTTGCCAAAAGCACTTCCCCCTCTTCTTCATGATATTATTACTTCGGCAGTTAAAAATCGCAGTTTTTACGAAGTAATATAAACAAAATCATATAAAAATATATATAAATTTTACCATGCTTACCACAGTTTCTCAATAGATTTTTTGCAGGGCCACACACTGAGAACTTTCCTAATATATAAACATAGCGTCCCCAAAGGAAAAAAAGCGGTAACGCTCTGCCACAGCCTCCTGATATGCCGCCATCACCTGCTCCCTGCCTGCCAGTGCAGACACAAGCATAAGAAGCGTAGACTCTGGCAGATGGAAATTCGTAATCAGGCAGTCAAGCACTTTAAATCGGTACCCCGGATAAATAAATATATCCGTATCGCCCTCCCCCGGCACTACCGTTCCATCTGCGGCCGCCGCCGACTCAATCGTCCGGCAGCTCGTTGTGCCGACGCAAATCACCCGGCCGCCCCTTTTCTTCGTCCCGTTAATAATATTTGCCGCCTCCTCTGTCACCCGGTAGTATTCCGTGTGCATATGGTGTTTTGCCACATCTTCTACTTTGACAGGACGGAATGTTCCAAGCCCTACATGAAGCGTCACGCGCGCAATGGACACTCCCATGTCCTCTATCTCCGCCAGAAGCTCTTTCGTAAAATGAAGCCCCGCCGTAGGCGCCGCAGCCGATCCCTCATACGCTGCATAAACAGTCTGGTAACGATTCCTATCCTCTAACTCATGTGTAATATACGGCGGCAACGGCATCTGGCCTAACTGGTCAAGGATCTCTTCAAATATCCCCTCGTACGAAAACTTGACCAGACGGTTCCCCTCCTCCACGACCTCCAAAACTTCCGCGCGCAAAAGCCCGCCGCCAAATACAATCTCCGCCCCCGGCCTTGCCTTCTTTCCGGGCTTAACCAATGTTTCCCAGATATTATTCTCCCTGCGCTTCAAAAGAAGCACCTCAACCTTTCCCCCAGTGCCCTCCTTCTGCCCGATAAGCCTTGCCGGGATTACCTTTGTGTCGTTGATAACAAGGCAGTCGCCCCTGCGGAGGTAATGTACGATCTCATGGAAATTTTTATGTGCCCTCTCCCCCGTCTTTTTATCCAGAACCAATAATCTGGAGGATGCCCTGTCCGCTAACGGATCCTGTGCAATCAGCTCCTCCGGCAAATCATAAGCAAAATCTGATGTCTTCATTACTTCCTCCATCTTCCTTCTAAAACCCAAAAAGGGGAATCGCAAAGCATTCCCCAAAAATTCCCCGCAGCACAGAAATCTATTTTCGGTATATATATCCATTACTGCCTCAAGTCAATATGTCACCATTTAATAGGGGCAGTAATGAATATATACTGAAAATAGATTTCCGCGGGGCATAACTATTTATTCCATATCATAATTGTCTTGCCGATGCTTTTGTGGATATCCATCTCAAATGCCCTATTCATATCAGCAATTGTCCGCACCTCAATCTGCGCCCCGACAATGTTGCTCAGATACCCGATAATCTCCGGATGCTCTTTGTAAAGGGCGACTGTCTTTAGGAAATCCTCCCTGCCGCTCCTGCTGCTTCCAAAAATGCGAAGCCCCTTCTCAAGCACCATGCGGGTATTAATCGGGACCGGATACTCTGAAACCCCAAGAATAGAAATCGTCCCCTCCGGCTGGATATGGTCAATAATCTGGCTGATTGCCTTCTGGGACGCCTCGCCGCCGACACATTCAAATGCATGGTCAATAAGCAGGCCCGACGGGATATCCATAACAGAAAATGTCTCATCCGCAAAAGAAAACTGTGACAGTTTCTCCTGGTCTACGCCAAAAATATAAAGCTTTGTATCCGGAAACATTGCCTTAAAAAAGATAGCAGTAATATATCCCAGATTTCCATCCCCCCAGATTCCAACGATATTCCTCCTGCTGTGTGCAATCGCATCGAAACGGCGGAGCGCATGGACACTTACGGATACCAGCTCCGTAAACGCCGCCACTATTTTATCAATGGACGGGTCTAACGGCACAACACGGTCAGGGGCAAGGGCAACATGCTCCTGCATAAACCCGTCAAAACCGCTGGCGCGGAACCTGCTGGAACGCAAATAATTCTCAGCTATCACATCGTCCTGCTCCACCGGGGTATTGGGAATCATAATCACGCTGTCCCCGCACTGGAAATTCCCGTCCGAATCATAGACCACCTCGCCAATCCCTTCATGGATCAAAGCCATCGGCAGCTTGCTCTTCATAACCTCCGCAGGGCGGAGTCCCTGATAATAACGCTGGTCTGCATGGCAGATTGACAAATGCGTCGGCCTTACCACAACCTGCCCGGCGTGCAGGTTAATATCATTAAACTCAACTTCAAAACGTCTTGGTGCTACCAGACGGTATACTGTATTTAACATCTCAACTCCATTCTGCCAGAGCCGGCACCGCCGCCCTGGCTAATGCACTGATACGGCGGTAACTATTTCGCCTTACCCTGCTCCTGAATCAAGGACTCTGCCACGCGCAGATCATAAGGATACGTTATCTTAATATTAAAGACTTCCCCCTCGACCAGATATACTTTTTCGCCCTTAATCACAAAAATCTTGGAAGCATCTGTGAGAATTTCTTTCTCCTCCTCCGTCAAAGAAAGGTATAATTCCTTCAGCTTTTTCGCATTAAATGTCTGCGGCGTCTGCCCCTGATACATTATTTTGCGGTCCGGTACAGAAGTGATGGCCTTCCCATCCCGGCTCTCCACAATCGTATCGGTAGCTGCAATTACAGTATCTACAGCGCCGTATTCCAGCCCGTACTTAATATTTTCCTCAATAATGCGGTATGTCAGGAACGGCCTTACCGAATCATGTGTCACAATCAGTGTATCATCATCTAAACCATATTCTTTCTCAATATAGGCAATTGAATTCATAATCGTTTCATTGCGGGTACTTCCGCCCTCCAGGACCACCACGTGCTCCGCCCCGTCTGCCAGATATTTCTTAATCAGGTTTTTTGTATTCTGTATCCACTGCTTTGGGCAAAGAACAATCAGCTTCGCAAAAGCATCATGGACAAAAAACTTCTCAATTGTATGAATAATAATTGGCTTATTTCCTACTTTCAAATACTGTTTCGGCTTTTCCACATTACCCATACGGCTGCCGACTCCGCCGGCAAGGATTACTCCAAATACCATCATGCGCCTCCTATTTATTTTCATTAATGTAATTTATCAGTCCCTCTGACTCAATAATTTTCTGCATAAAAGGCGGGAATGCCTGCCCCTTATACTCTGTCCCCTTTGTCCTGTCATAAATCATCCCGCTGTCAAAGTCAATCTCCACGGTGTCTCCGGCCTCAATCGCCTCCGCCGCCTCCGGGCATTCAATAATCGGAAGGCCGATATTTATCGCATTCCGGTAAAAAATGCGCGCAAATGTCTCAGCGATAACACAGCTTACGCCGGAAGCCTTGATTGCAATTGGCGCATGTTCCCTTGAGGAACCGCAGCCAAAATTTTTATTTGCCACCATGATGTCGCCCTTTTTCACCCGCTTTACGAAATCTGTATCAATATCCTCCATGCAATGCCCCGCCAACTCTGCAGGGTCGGATGAATTCAGGTACCTTGCCGGAATAATTACATCTGTATCTACATTATCTCCATATTTATGGACAATACCACATGCTTTCATATTTTCCCCCATTTCTGCATGATGAACCTTGTTCACCTTTGCTTATTGTTGCATAATGCAAGTTTGTACTGCAGCGCAGACACAAACTTGCCGAGTGAAAAATCTATTTTTCACTCTTTTTCCTTTCTTTATTCTTCCCTTCCACAAATGCCCTTGCCTGCCGCACAAAACAGAAAAACAGGCTACAGACCCAGATCTGACGGCTGCGAAATCCTGCCTGTCACAGCGCTTGCCGCCGCCACCGCAGGGCTTGCAAGATAGACCTCCGAATCCACATGCCCCATGCGCCCGACAAAATTGCGGTTTGTAGTAGAAACAGCCCTCTCGCCTGCCGCCAAGATTCCCATATATCCGCCAAGGCATGGGCCGCAGGTCGGCGTGCTGACAATAGCGCCTGCATTGATAAATGTCTGGACAAGCCCTTCCTCAATCGCCTGCATATAGATTGCCTGTGTCGCCGGAATGACAATAACACGGATGCCCTCCGCCGTCTTACGCCCTTTTAAGATTTCCGCCGCGATGCGCAGATCCTCAATGCGCCCATTTGTGCAGGAACCGATAACAACCTGGTCAATAGCAACCTCCCCGGCCTCACTGACTGTCTTTGTATTCTCAGGAAGGTGTGGGAATGCCACCGTAGGTTCCAGAGCACTAAGGTCAATCGTATACTCCGCATCGTACACCGCATCCTCGTCAGCCTCATAAACCGTATATTTTTTAGTCGAATGTTCTTCCATATATGCAATCGTCTTTTCATCCACAGGGAAAATGCCGTTTTTCGCACCAGCCTCAATTGCCATATTGGAGATGGCAAAACGGTCATCCATAGAAAGGTTTGCAACCCCATCGCCGGTAAATTCCATCGATTTGTATAATGCGCCATCTACCCCGATCATACCTATGATATGTAAGATGACATCCTTTCCGCTGACCCACTTTGACGGCTTTCCAGTCAATATAAACTTAATGGCAGAAGGCACCTTGAACCATGCCTGTCCTGTAATCATGCCGCACCCCATATCTGTGCTTCCTACACCTGTAGAAAATGCCCCCAGCGCGCCATACGTACATGTATGCGAATCCGCACCGATACACGTCTCACCTGCCACGATCAACCCCTTTTCAGGCAGAAGCGCATGTTCGATTCCCATCTGGCCCACTTCAAAATAATTCGTAATGCCGTGTTCCTTTGCGTATTCCCTCACACACTTACAGTGCTCTGCAGATTTGATATCCTTATTCGGTGCAAAATGATCCGGAACAAGCGCAACCTTGTCTTTGTCAAAAACTGTCTTTTTATTCAGTTTCTCCACCTCATGAATCGCTACTGGGCCTGTAATGTCATTAGCAAGCACCAAATCCAGGTTTGCCTCAATTAACTGCCCTGCCTCCACTGATTCCAGCCCTGCATGTGCTGCCAGAATTTTCTGTGTCATTGTCATTCCCATATACTTACCTCCATATCATAAACAATTCTTCCTAAATTGCCAGAAAACATCTTCTACATCCGCCTGCATCAGCCGCCCGATATCTATTGATTCATACTCTTATAAATCAAATCCACCGTCCTCTGGGAACTCTGTCCATCCTTTCCGTCAAAGAACCTGTCACGGAACGCCTCCAGTTTTTCCTGCCCCAGCTCCCCTGAGAGGATTGACTCGGCAATCTCCTCAAAATGTACCACAATCCTGCCCGGGACAAATGTCTCAAACTCATAATAAAATCCGCGTGTTGCAATATATTGTTCCAGATCAAACACATAAAACAGCATCGGTATTTTTAAAAGCGAAGCCTCAAATACTACGGAAGAATAATCCGTAACCAGCACATCCGTCACAAAAAGCAAATCATTCAGCTCAGAATTCATTGACAAATCAATAATATAATCTTTATATTCCTTCTGTATCTGATTGCGGTTTCCAACGAAAGGATGGTGCTTAATGATAATCGCATACTCCTGCCCCAGCGCCTCATACAGCCAGTTGACATCGAAAAGCTCTACCGGATAGTAGCCGCTGTTCTTTCCATTCCCGCGGAATGTAGGGGCAAAAAGCAGAATCTTCTTCTCCCGGAGCTTTGGATATTTCCCATAAAATTCATTTACTACTTTTGCCTTATACTCTTCATCAAAGAAGATATCTGTCCGCGGCACGCCTGTTGCCACCACTTTTTCCGGTGACAGGCCAAAGCCCTCCGCATAAAATTTGGCAATCTCTTTAGAGCTAACTGTTGCATAGTCATAATTCCGGTGGTTCGGGCTTTTTAGTGTCTGCCCGCCCGGCTTGCCGAGCCTGCTGCAGCCGAATGTCTTAAATGCGCCGCAGGCATGCCACAGCTGTATCAGGGTTGTGCCTTCCCTTCTCGGCATTTTAAACAAAAGCTCCATATAGTCATCTACCAGAATCACTCCCGATGTAGCAAAATATTTTGCCAGAAGAAGCATATTCCTAAACTTCATTGTCCTGACACTCTGGTTGTCAAGGACAAAACGGATGTCAAGATTTTTGTCATCCTTGATCAAATTATAGATAAATTCAAAGTTTCCGCTTAAATCATTCCTGCGGTTTGATAAAAAGACCACCTGGTTCTTCTTTACTGCAAAATGCGAGAAAAGCCTGTTTACAAGCACCATCGCCTTAAGTTTAAATGGCAGGATCCCAAGGTTTACCCTGCAGAATGATGCCAGCTTCCATCTGGCATGTTTTAATATATAAATAATCTTATTGGAAGCATGGATAGAGCCCCTCTTTGGCGCACAGCCAAACGCCGCCAGCAGCGCATCCAGCAAAAATACTGGTACAAGGCATAGCCCCGTGAGGAACAGTATAAATTTCCATACGCTGCCGATTCCTTTCTTAATTCCTTTTAAAAACCTTGTGCCAAAAGACGGCGCCTCTATCTTAAACTTCGCACAAAGCTCAATCTCGCCTTTCTCCTCTGAAAAAATAACATCATAATAATCACCGCTGCCGTTTTCCTCCTCATCACTGTCCCCTTCTTTATCATCTGTCCCCTCCTCTTCTGTGCTGTCATCATACTTCTGATGGACAATCTCACCCAGACGGAACGGAACATGCTCCCGGTAATTATCATCACCGTACATCACATCAAAGGAAACCATAATCCTGCTGCCTAACGGCTCATTATAAAAAAGGCTGCGGACATCATACGTATACTGCGCGTATATCAGATATACGCCGTTCTTTTCCGTATATGACTTTATGACTAGCGGCACACGGCGTTTCTGCTTCCCGCTGTCAAAAATTACTGTAACCTTAGGATTGCGGACCCGGTTGTCATATTCCCCCCGGATATTAACAGACAGGCAGAACTTCCATCCTTTAAATTCCGCCTGCTCTAAAACAAACGCATCCTTTTTCATCCCGATACCTCCCTGTGTACTTTGGCACACATTCTAACTAAAAGCCTGAAAGCACTCCCCGCCCAAGCTATCAAATCCTTCAGGCAATGCCGTGCCTGCTTCTGCACTGCCCTGCCATAAATGCTACAATATCTGATTGTACATCATTTCTCTATAACTGTCTAGTAGAGCGTATATTAAATTCCTGATATCCCACTTAAGGCAATTTCTTAAATTTATCAACTACTTCTTTCATCTTACCGCAGGCCATTCTGCCTTCCGGGCATTTTCCATCTACAAAACAGCTCGGCCCAAAACTGCAAAAAAGCTCCGGATATGACGCCCTCAGATGCTTTAACATCCTGGCAGAGATATTTTGCACCTCCCACTGCGCCCGGCTGCATGCCCTCAACTTAATAAAATGGTTCAATTCCCTTGCATTCATTGTTGTGGCAATATCCATGACATTGCCGCTCAACGCATAATAGTAGCGATATTTCCATAATTCTTTATTCCCGCTCATTTTTTTTATAATATCATTTGATGATTCTAAAACATCCCTATAAATAGCAGTGAGTTTCCCATCCCTTCCCACTGTGTCTGGAATTATAACCCTGTTATGGGCAACCTCCTGTATGGAAGGGACTATAATCGACTGCATTCTGTGACGGACAATATGTGTGATGCCTGACAATGTAATATCGGAAACCACAAAGGAATAGGAGAGCTGTTCTAACTCCCTCGGCCTTTCAGAGTGCAGCAGCTTATTAACCTCCAGCGGGCTGCTGTCAGGATGGGTTATACGGTATGCCGCCTCCAATATAGCGGCAGGATTTGAAGGTTCGTTTAAAATGCTAACCTTTCCCATCTCCTGCGGCCTGATAAGCTCCAGATCACCTACTGCTGCCTTATCTGCACATGGAACATCATGTTCCGGTGCAGGCCCTTCCCCAAAATCAATACACGGAAAAACAGAACAAGCCTGTTCGGACATCTGGTCCGCAAGCTCCTGCAGCTCTGGAATCCCCTGTCCCCGCCCATATCTGATATCAGAGATGACATGAAGCAGTTCCCTTGCATTCAGGGTACAGTAAAAATTACTTTTAAAGGAATATGGCAGCAGAAAGCGCGCGTCCTCTTTCGGGATATCGTTTTCTAGCATAAGCTTATATGCAGAAAACAGTGCATCCATGTACTTGCAGTACCCGCTAAGATCCTCCCCTGTTAAATCAGGCGGTATATAGTAGCCAGAACTGCTGAAATCTACATAACGCCTTGATTTTACTGTAAAAGAAGCTAACCTGCATTCAATAAAGAACTGTTCGGCAAAGGCAGAAACATCTTTCAGTGCAAAAGTAAAAACAGCATGCTCAATAATAGATTTGTGCCCGGAACGCAGGACTTTTTGAATTAGTTCACCGTTCTTGCCATTTTCCCCCGCACGTTCAAATATATCAACCGCATTTCCCTGCGTAGTTGATATCCTTGCTGCGCTGGCACATATCTCCACATTATTTAAATTGTAACTTATCAATTTAACTTTTAAATTATTATCCATCCTTAAAACTCCTCCATGCGGAAGCATCTGGCAGGTTAAGCACTTCCATTCTTATTTTAATGAATTCTTATTCTGCAGCCACATTACCCGTTCCTGCAGCACTCTTATTCCAAAACAGTACTGCCGCTGTCCTCCCTCACTGTACTGCTTTTTTTGTCTGCATTCTTATTCTTCGCGGCTGTGCTGTTTTTCTTGTCTGCACTCTTATTTTTTGCGGCTGTGCTGCTTTTTTTGTCCGCACTCTTATTTTTCGCGGCCGTACTGTTTTTCTTGTCCGCACTTTTATTCTTCGCAGCTGTGCTGTTTTTCTTATCTGCACTCTTATTCTTCGCGGTTGTACTGCTTTTCTTGTCCGTACTCTTCTTCTTCACGGCCGTGCTGTTTTTCTTGTCGCTACTCTTATTCTTCGTGGCTGTGTTGTTTTTCTTGTCTACACTCTTATTCTTCACGGCTGTGCTATTTTTCTTGTCTGTACTTTTATTCTTGGCGGTTGTACTGTTTTTCTTTGTGGCACTTTTATTTTTCTTTACTGTATCTGTATTCTTTTTGGCCTGCTCTGTCCGCTGTGTGGCCTGATTGTCAGTTTTAGCAGCGGGTTTTGCCTGATCTTTTTTATTATCTGTACTTGGCAGGTAATTGTAGCAGATAACAGGCATCCCCTTCTTTACATAGCGGAAGAGTTTCGCCGCTTTGTCCGGCGGAAGGTTGACACAGCCATGGGAACCATTATATTTATAGATTTCACCGCCAAAACTGCTCCTCCAGCTTGCATCGTGCAGCCCGATATTGCGGTTAAACGGCATCCAATACTGAACCGGCGTAGAATAATTCTCTCCATTTAACGTCGCATTTCTTTCTGTATAAGTAATACTGTATGTCCCGGCAGGCGTATCGTAGCCTCTGGAAGAATTTCCGGTAACACAGTCCGTCTCCAGTATTTTCTTTCCTTTCACATAAAGAAAAACGTGCTGGGTTGCCAGATTAATTTCCACATAGGTATCCCCATAATCCTTTTTACCATAGCTCTTTGCAGTCTGGTAATATTCCGGCGTCCTCTTTACCTTCTTTCCTGCCTTAATCAGTTTCAGAAGCTCCTTCTCCTCTTTCTGGGAATTCATCCACCAGCCATAGTCCCCTCCGGTGACCGTAACCATCTTCCCATAACTAGTTTTAAACTTTCTGGTACTGAATATAGTATCATGCCTGCGCCTGAGCTTTGAAACATAGCCAGCTATTTTTTCTTTCCTGATAGTAACTCTGCCTTTCTTATCCACTTTAAGCCATTTAGAGATGGTCTTTCCAGATAAAACTTCTTTTTTGGAATCAAAATTATATGTAATCTTAGCCCCCGCAAATTTATTTAATTGTTCCAAAGTCCTGTTTAACCTCTTATCCTCCGATGTAACTTCCGCTTTCTGATAACAGTCCCCCTCCGACAAATCAATTTTCTGCTCCATGCCCTGCACAGCCTTAAGAATTAATTCCTGTGCCCTCTCTTCATCAATAATATTGCCTGTAGTTTCCTCGACAATCCGGTATCCATCTGTCTCACTATAATCTGAAATATATGCGTCCTCTGGGCTGATAAAACTCTCCGCATCAAAGCAGGCAAGCTGCTTCACTCTGGAAACCAATGCCTCCTTATCATATTCGATCAAACCGTCCAGTTCGTGCTCCTCGCCCCCGCCTGCCAGATATTGCCAGATTCCCTGTCTTTCCAATATCTTAGAGACAGCCTCTGCGTTGTCGCCAAGCGCCATGCCGAAATCTGCCCCGCTGATCGTCTCAGATGCTTTCCCTCCCTTTTCATCCTGATAAGTAACCGTAAGGGAGTATGACCTTATCTGCTGCTCCAGATCCTCCTGCGTCATACCAGAAACATCCATTTCATTCACAACTGTATCTGAGGCAAAAATTTTCTTTGCCCTTCCATTTATCATAAGAAAAACCGCTGCCAGAACTGCAAAAGCCCCCGATGCAGTCAAAACTACTACTTTCTTCATGCTTATCCCCCACTTTTTCTCATTTTCAGCGCCCTCCTCCTGATTGACGAAAACATTCCTGCCTTCCGAATCAAAGCTGAAAGCTTCTATAGTATATACCAAAATTATTTGAGATGTAAAGACCATTCTTCTGGTAACTTTTCGGAAACTTCAAGTTTATATTAAGACAGGGAGAAAAGCCAATGAAAAAAGGCTTGTTATTTATTTTGTAGCGTTTATAATAGAACGTATCTGATAAATTACGCAATACAGCAGGCACTGCGGTATGCCTGCAGAAATGAGGCGAACGATGAATCAAATTGAAGAAATCAAGAAGCTGAAGGAAGAAAAAGACGCTGTTATTCTGGCGCATTACTATGTAGAGGGGGAAGTTCAGGCAATCGCCGATTATGTCGGCGATTCCTATGCCCTAAGCAAGCTTGCCACCACATTATCCGCTAAAAATATCATTTTTTGCGGCGTAAAATTCATGGGGGAAAGCGCCAAAATCCTAAATCCCCAAAAAACTGTTGTAATGGCAGATGAAGATGCTGACTGCCCTATGGCACATATGGTTGATATCGAAACCATTGAAAAAGTCCGCAGCGAAAATCCTGATGTCTGTGTAGTCTGCTATGTCAACTCCACAGCGGAGATTAAATCCCACAGCGATGTCTGTGTCACCTCCTCAAATGCCATCCGTATCGTAAAATCACTGCCAAACCAGAAGATATTCTTTATTCCGGATAACAATCTTGGGCACTATGTTTCCACGCAGGTGCCGGAAAAAGACTTTATCTTCCATGACGGTTTCTGCCATGTACATAAAAGTATCGAGAAAGAAAATGTCCTCGCAGCGAAAAAAGCCCATCCGGAGGCTCTGGTACTGACCCATCCGGAATGTACCCATGATGTGCTGGAAATCTCTGATTTTATTGGAAGTACCTCAGAAATCATTGATTATGCTGCCGCCAGTGACAAAAACACCTTTATTATCTGCACGGAGATGGGCATTTTTTATGAACTGGGGCAGAAAAACCCGGACAAAAAGTTCTACTCCGTCGGGCACAGGCAGTTCTGCCCAAATATGAAACGCATCACGCTTGACAAAGTGGCGGCTGCACTCCGGACATTATCCCCTGAAGTTGTATTGGATGATGAACTTGCATCCAAGGCAAACCTTCCGCTCAGCCGTATGCTGGAGCTTGCGAAGTAGAAAACAGGCAGGCCTGCAGTGATGATACAAAGGCCGCCGCTTATGGAGGATAACCATAGCGGCGGCCTGTACTGCCTGATTTCTTTTGCCTGAATTCCTTTAATACATATTCTATTTCCTTTCCCTATATAACAGAAATGTTCTTTTGCGCCGCACGCACTGCATTGCATATCCGCTCATAAACCAGATTACATACTTCAGTCGATGACATTTCTTTATAATCTTCATAATACAATGGTTTTAGGTAAATCACTTTTGTTTTTACCTTCCGCAGAGACCATAAATCAAACACTTTCCAGGAATCGACCAGTGCTACCGGCACAATTGGCGCCCTTGCCCTCATTGCACTCTTAAAACTGCCCGGTTTGAATGGATCCACATAATTTCCGTTCCGATGCTTGTACCCTCCGGATGGAAAGATAATAAACTTCCGCCCCCCCTTTACCTCTCTTGCCACTTCCTTGATAATCCCGGCTGCCTGCCGCAGATCATTTAACTTCATCCGCTTGCCCCCAACCAGATCAATAAATTGCTTGACCAGAGGCATATGGGAACGGGCGTCATCCATCACAATGGAACATGGCTTCTCATGCGTCA
The DNA here is from genome assembly GCA_003611745.1 of bacterium D16-36. Lineage (GTDB taxonomy): Bacteria > Bacillota > Clostridia > Lachnospirales > Lachnospiraceae > Butyribacter. Next base: position 37,645 of record RAYF01000030.1, read on the forward strand.
GCATAATGCCGAGCGCATCATATTTCCCCTGATGATTGGCAAACATTACATAACCGCCCTCTCCCGGAAGATTTTCAACCCCGCAGGCTTCTGTGTATATCCTTCCCCTGTGGTTCATCAGACGGATTGCATGCTTATCATATTCATAACGAAATTTTTCTGAGTATTTTTCCGGATGCTTTGCATAATACTCCATTTTGGGTATCATCCAGATCCGATGTAAATTTCCAAGTATTACATATATAAAGCGTATCAAAACTTCACCTATACCTTCCCCTAAGCATATTATCTCGATTCTCTTTCCGTTCGTTAGAGCGTATTTGAAAATTGCTTTTTACAATATGTGTTTCACACTTTGTGGGAGATTTGTTCCAAATTTAGGAGGTGTAGCGGGCTACATTGACTAAATTTGGGGCAAATATAGCGCAAAGTGGGGGACGCAGATTGTGAGAATGAATTTTCAAACACGCTCAAGAGCGTGTTGTAAATAATTCTTACGATAATACATAAAATCACAGATAATAATGTATCACAAACTCTCCAATTTTACAACTACGGCCTGATCTGGCCACCGCGGAAATCAATTTTCAGTATATATTCATTACTGCCCCTATTAATTTGTCACTATTTACAGACGATTGTTTTATAAACGCAGTCGTGATATAATCATGCTTAAAGATAGTATCATATGAAAGGAAAAGAAAATCATTATGGCATTTGACGGAATCGTGATTGCCGGGCTTGTGGCAGAGCTTCAGGATACGCTGGCAGGCGGCAGAATCACAAAAATCGCACAGACAGAGGCAGACAAGCTTCTTTTAACAATAAAAAACAGCTATCAAAACGAAGAGGGAAAGACTACAAGGACACAGAGGCGTCTTGTCATTTCTGTAAACCCAAGCCTTCCGCTGATTTACCTGACAGAAGAAAACCAAGCCGCCCCTCTTCAGGCGCCTACCTTCTGCATGGTGCTGCGGAAGCATTTAAACAACTGCAAATTACAGGCAATCAGCCAGATCGGCTTAGAGCGCGTTATCCGCATAGACCTAGAGCACCTCAATGAAATGGGCGATTTTTGTGAAAAACGCCTCTATATTGAACTGATGGGAAAGCACAGCAATATTATTTTCTGCGATGAAAAAGATAAAATTGTCGACAGTATCAAACACATCTCCCTGCTAGTCAGTTCTGTCAGGGAAGTCCTGCCGGGAAGGGATTACTTTATCCCAAACACGCAGGAAAAGCTTGACCCATATTCTATCACGGAAAAGGACTTTCTGGAAACAGTACTCTCAAAGCCCATGCCGCTCGACAAGGCTATCTACCGCAGCCTGACAGGTTTCAGCAGCATTATGGCAAACGAGCTTATCTACCGCTCCTCCCTGTCGGAAAAAAATCTGGCAAATGAACTTTCTGACTTGGAAAAACTGCACCTGTACCGTAACTTTACAGAATTTATGGACAGTGTGTCCGAAAAGAAATTCACGCCGACCATGGTCTGGAAAAAGGATTCCCCGATAGAATTTGCCAGTGTCCCTTTAACAATATATGAAAACAGCCCGGACTGCCGTACAAAAACCTTTGGAAGCATCAGCCAGATGCTGTATGAATATTATAACACAAAAGAAATCCTTGACAGGATCCGCCAGAAATCTGCGGATCTGCGGCGGATCACCCAGACTGTCCTAGAACGCAGCCTGAAAAAGTATGATCTGCAGAAAAAGCAGCTCAAAGACACCGAAAAGAGGGACAAGTACAAAATATACGGTGAACTCCTTACCACTTACGGCTATGAACTGTCAGGCGGGGAAAAGAGCCTCACCTGCGAAAATTATTATACCAATACAGAGATTACCATCCCATTAGATGAGACAAAAAGCGCTGTAGACAATGCCAAGCGTTATTTTGAAAAATATGCCAAGCTCAAGCGCACTTATGAGGCACTTTCCGGGCAGATTCAGGAGACAATGGATGAAATTGAACATTTAAATTCCATCAGCAATGCCCTTGATATCGCCCGCTATGAAGAGGATCTATCTGCTATCCGCAGGGAGCTGTCGGAATCCGGCTATATTAAACGCCATATGCATAACGGCAGGCAGGCGGCCCGCAAAGCAGAAAAAAGCAAGCCGCTCCATTATCTGTCCTCCGATGGATTTCATATGTTTGTCGGCAAAAACAATTTCCAGAATGACGAGCTGACCTTTAAAGTGGCAACAGGTAATGACTGGTGGTTCCACGCAAAGCAGAATGCCGGCTCGCATGTCATTGTAAAGACAGAGGGAAAAGAGCTGCCAGACCGAACATTCGAGGAAGCTGCCAGGCTTGCCGCCTATTATTCGAAAGCAAGGGATCAGGAAAAGGCAGAAATCGACTATGTACAAAAAAAGCATGTCAAAAAACCAAACGGCGCCAAACCGGGATTTGTAGTTTATTATACAAACTATTCCATGACCATTCCCACCGATATCACAGGGATTCAGGAAATCAGCTAATTAAGAAAGACAGGGTATAAAAATGATACAATCTGACAACCATGTACACACAAGCTTCTCTTCCGACAGCAGCACCCCCCCGGAGGATATGCTTGGCCGCGCAAAGGCACTGGGGCTGTCCTCCATCTGCTTTACGGATCATATTGATTATGGCTTCCCGGCAGAAAAATATGGAAACAGCTTCCTTTTTTCCATGGACGAATATTTCCAAAAATTAGAAGGGCTTGCTGCACAGAACCCTGACCTCAATATACGGATTGGGGTGGAACTTGGCCTAAAAAATGACATCCTGCCTGCCGCACGTTCCTTGACAGGAAACTACGATTTTGACTTTGTAATCGGTTCCACCCACCTTGTCGATAATATCGACCCTTACTATAACGAATACTGGGAGGGGCATGGAGAGTCCGGGGGGATAAAACACTACTACGAAGCCACCTATGAAAATATCAGGCAGGGCTTCGATTTTGATGTCTACGGGCATATTGACTATGTCATCCGCTACTGCCCTGCCATCAAAGCTGCCGGGACAGATTCTAAAATTCTGGAATCCCATTATGCTAAGATGCTAAAAGAAAACAGGGAGATACTGGATGAAATACTGCTCGCGCTGATTGAATCCGGAAAGGGAATAGAAGCCAATACCGGGGGGTTCAAATATATGCTTGGGCACCCAAACCCGCATGAGGACATTCTGCGCCGCTACCGCTCACTTGGCGGAGAACTCCTTTCGCTCGGTTCCGATGCCCACGAATCAAAACACCTTGCCTACAGTTTCACTAAAATGCCCGCCCTCCTGAAAGGCTGCGGCTTCACCCACTATACCGAATTCCACAAAAGAAAGCCGGTTCAGGTTCCATTGGCATAAACTGACAGATATTCGTCCGAAAACTCCCTGAGCTGCCCAACCAGTTCTTTTATTTTATCTACTGTATACTCCATCTCTTCCATTGTATTTTCCGCCCCAAGGGAAATACGTATGGTTCCCGCAGCATATTCCGGCTCCAAGCCTATTCCCTGCAGCACATGTGACACAGCATGTTCCGAGGCTGCACAGGCGGAGCCTGCTGACACACAGATTCCTTCCATATCCAGAAGGATAATAAGTGATTCCCCTTCCAGATACCGGAAACTCACATTCACATTCCCGTCCAGCCGCTGCCCTCTGGAGCCATTGATCCTGCAGAACGGAATCTCTGTTTCCAGCCTACGGAACAAATACTCCTGCAGGGAGCGCAGTTTTTCATGGTTTTTCCGAAACTCCCGTTCCCCGATGGAAACAGCTTTCCCCATTCCGATAATGCCTGCTACATTCTCTGTGCCCGCACGCCTTCCCCTCTCCTGGCTGCCCCCATGAAGGAAGGACGGCAGGGGGACACCGGAACGGACATAGAGGAACCCCACACCCTTCGGTCCCTGAAACTTATGGCTGCTGGCACTAAGCAGGTCAATGCCCATCCTCCTCACATCAATCCTTTCATGAAGGTATGCCTGAACAGCGTCTGTATGGAATAAAATCCCATTCCTTCTGGCAAGGGCACCGATTTCCTGTACCGGCTCAACCGTCCCTATCTCATTATTGGCGGACATAATGCTGATTAATATCGTGTCCGGCCGGATAGTACGCTCCAACTCTTCAATGGAGACCCTGCCCTCCCTGTCCACCGGAAGGTACGTGACCTCATACCCCCTTGTCTCCAGATATTCACAGGTACGCAGGATTGCGTGGTGCTCTATACAGGAAGTAATAATATGCCTCCCCTCATCCTTCATCCCCTCCGCAATGCCTATCAGCGCCCAATTATCTGACTCTGTCCCTCCGCTGGTAAAATATATTTCCTCGCTCTCTGCCCCAATGCTGTCTGCTATCCTCTGGCGCACACGCCGCAGGATTTCTTTGACGTCGTCACTGAATTCATATACGCCTGAAGGATTCGCATAGAGCTCCCCGAAATACGGCTCCATCTCGCGGAGCACTTCAGGGTGCACGGCAGTCGTCGCAGCATGGTCAAGATATATCATCACACTCCCCCTTCTATTTCAAAGAATCCTTACCACAAATTATATGAAAAACAGGCCGGTTTCGTGTCTGCTGACACGGAAATCAATTTTCAGTATATATATTCATTACTGCCCCAAATCAATATGTCACTATTTACAGACAATGTTTATTTAACGATAACTCCCTGTTATCCATCATTTTTTGTTTGTGCCTTCGTCCGATTATGTTTCTGTTTTTGCTTCACAGACAAACAAAACGCCTAAAAAGAAGGACAGGATATGCCTTGCAACATTTCGCCTTTCCGAGGAACTATCTGTCTTACGGCTTTGATGCTTGGTTTATGCGCCCTTCCGCGAACTCACACCATGCGGCGGTTTTCATGGCTTTCCGCAGAGGCACTCTCGAATCGCCGGTACTTGCAGGGCGTATTTTGGCCTGCTAGGTACCGCTGCGTTATGAGAGGTAGCAGGAGCGTGCCTCCTAGGAAAACCTGAAACCGCGCATGCTGCTCAGACAGTGCTGCAAGGCGCATATCCATCAAAGCCCTGCAAGACAGAGTTCCTCTGGAAAGCCGTTGTTGTCTGGCGGCATATCTTGTCCTTCTTTTTAGGCGTATCATTCTCTTTGAGGGCAAAAACAGAAACACAGCCGGAGGCAGGCACATTGGAAAATGACGGATAACAGGGAGTTATCGTTTAGAAAACAATCGGCTGTAAATGGCACCAAATTAATAGGGGGCAGTAATGAATATATACTGAAAATTGATTTCCGTGATGTGCTGAGAGTAATAACCTCCCAAAAAACGCATAAAATGTGATGTATCTATCGGCGTATACAAGATGATATCTTGGCCCAGCAAAAGAGGTAGGGAGGATTTTGATGAAAAAACTTAGAAATAAATTAATTCAGGGAACCCTGATTTTGACGGCTACAGGTTTTATCACGCGCATTATCGGCTTTGTCTACCGCATTTTCCTCGCAAATATTCTGGGGACAAATCTTTTAGGAGTCTATCAGCTCGTATTCCCTGTCTACGGAATCTGCTTTACCATATACGGCGCCGGCATCCAGACCGCAATTTCCCAGCTTATCGCCTCAAATGTCGGCGAATCCGCGCAGAAAGCCAGAAAAGACCTTGCCATCCTAAAATGGGGGATATTCGCTTCGCTATCCCTCTCTGTCTCCCTCAGTTTCCTCATATATGCCTTCGCAGAACCGATTGCAGCCCGTTTCCTGCTAGAGCCGGCATGCAGCCCCTATCTGCGGCTCCTATGCCTGCTTTTTCCGTTCTGCGGGACTTCCGCCTGCATCAATGGCTATTTTTATGGAAAAAAAGAAGCAAAAGTCCCTGCTGTCACCCAGATTGTAGAGCAGCTTGTCCGCGTCGCATCTGTCTTCCTTCTGTGTATCCTGCTGTCCGCCACAGGGGAGGCCGGCTGCAGGTTTGCTATTCTTGGGCTTGTCTTCGGCGAAGCCGCCTCCTGCTTTTACAACTGTTTCCATCTCGTCCGGTCAGTACGTCAGGGTGTCTGGCTCAAACAGGCTTACATACAAAACCAGAATACAGGAAGGAAAAAGGGCAGCGCCCTCTTACGCACAAATGCTTCCGGCTATGAAAAAATCAGGCATAATAAAATCGCTTCCTCCCTGCTCTTCCTCGCATTCACCCTGACAACCACGAAGTTAGTCATCTCTATCCTCCACAGCGTAGAAGCTGTGTTTATTCCTGCTGCGCTGAAAAAATACGGCTGCTCCCCGCAGGATGCCCTAAGCATCTATGGAATCCTGTCCGGTATTGCCCTCCCATTCATCCTCTTTCCCTCCACGGTTACCAATTCTTTCGCCGTAATGCTCCTGCCCGCCATTGCGCAGGCACAGGCAGAACGCTCCCATGATAAAATTAAAAACTACGTCACACTTTCCGGAAAGTACAGCCTCTTTATCGGCTACCTCTTTACCTGCATCTTCCTGCTCTTTGGAAAAGATTTCGGTACCGTGCTGTTCCACAGTGCAGATGCCGGAACCTATATCTATGCGCTCTCATGGCTCTGCCCATTTATGTATCTCTCCACTACATTTACCAGTATCATAAACGGCCTCGGAAAAACACAGCTAACCTTCCTGATTACCGCTGTCAGCCTCCTTGTAAAAATATATTTCCTGATATTCCTCGTACCGCGCTTCGGCATCCATGCCTATCTGGCCGGATCATTAATCAGCTATATCGTTATGACGGTACTGGAAGGCATCTATCTCCATCCATATATGGACTGGTCTATCGTAAACTTTTTCGTGATACCATGTATCAGCCTGACTATCCTCGGGACAATTCTAAAAAAACTCTATCTGCTCATCCCGGTTCCTCTAAGCAGCATCCTGACGGTCTCCGTGATAGGCATTATCTGCCTCATAATCTGCATCGGCTACCTTTTTGTCCTGCAGCGCCTCAAATGCATCAATATCAAGGATTTCCTATAGTGAATCATAACACACACATTTCCTGTGATTGCATATGATATCAGTAACAAGATATCTTTTGCCTTTTTGACAGGCAGAAGAGAGCAGGAGGGACTTTTATGCAATCCAATTCATCTTTTCACACGGATACTGACCGCCGCCAGCGCTATCTGGGTGAATTTCTTATGAAGAGCGGCTACCATGTCATTTTGGCAGAGACATCCCCAGAGCTGGACCTCGCTGCCGCAAGTATCAGCGAATATAACAATAGACTGCTGGTACTGCTCCCTGTCCCGGCTCCCACGGTCCTTCTGAAGCGTCTCAGGGAAAGCCTTACCCCCCAGCATATCGTACTTGGCGGAAATATCCCAAAAGAGTTTACCGCTTTCTGTGATGAGAATAAGATCGCTTATATTGATTACTTTAAATATCCTGCCATTGCCATTGAAAACGCAGTAGCCACCGCAGAGGGCGCTATCTGTGAAGCCATCTCAACAAGCGAATACAACCTGCACCACAGTGAGGTGCTTGTGATCGGCTTTGGCAAGTGTGGTGAAATTCTTGCTGACAAACTGGCAGGGTTAAAATGCCATGTTACCATCTCCACACGGGATGCCATCGCAAGAGCCCGTGCAAAAGCATATGGCTACGACCTGCTTTCAGACAACTCTTATCAAAAGTTTAATATTCTGTTCAATACTGCCCCTGCACTGGTAATCGGCCGTTCCGTCATTGACCAGTTAAGCTCCGATGCCGTTATTATCGACATCGCCTCCGCACCGGGCGGTACTGATTTCAATTATTGTGCCGAAAAAGGAATCCAGGCAAAACTCTGCCCAGGCATTCCCGGCAAATATTCGCCAAAAACGTCGGCAAAAATTTTATATGGCCACATACAGGAAAAGCTGAGCAATTTATAATAGAGATTGCGGCGGCAGATGGGAAGGACTTCATGATACCCGCCGCAATCCTTGCAGAGCAGGCGCGTACAGCGCGCAGAAATGAGGACAATATGAATCAGGTAAAATCTGAACCGGTTACACTTGGTTTTGCGATTACCGGCTCCTTTTGCACTTATCAGAAAATTTTGGAAACACTACAAAATATGAAAACAAAAAATTATAATATAATCCCTATCTTCTCAGAAAAGGGCGGCTCACTTGACACCCGCTTCCAAAAAGCAAATGATTTCGTATCCAAGGTTCAGGAAATCACGGGGAACGAGGGGATTTTTACAATCCCTGACGCAGAGCCGATCGGGCCAAAGGGCTATCTGGATGCCCTTGTCATTGCGCCATGCACCGGAAATACACTGGCAAAGCTCTGCCATGGCATTACAGATTCCACTGTGCTGATGGCCGCAAAAGCCCATCTGCGTAATGAGAAACCTCTTATTATATCAATTTCGACAAACGATGCCCTTGGGATGAATTTTAAAAACCTTGGACAGTTGATGAACACCAAAAACATTTATTTTGTGCCATTTGGACAGGATAACTATAAGAAAAAAACAAATTCCATGGTTGCCCATGTAGAATTAATCCCAGAAACGATAGAAGCTGCGCTGACGGGAAAACAGCTCCAGCCCGTTATCCAGTCCCCTTTTTAAACCGCCCCATTACAATCCATCTATGCCGGCGGCGGCCATGGGGGAACATTGCATATTGTACAGGACAAGAGGGAATGCCAGTGCATTCCCTCTTATTTTACTTTATAGGAAACTGCTCACTGTGTGGTGGTCGCCAACAAGAATTTTCGCAGAAAATTCTTGCTAGGGCACAAGCGAAGTCTGTGCCCTTTTTTATATATTAGGAAAGTTCTCAGTACGTGGCGGACAGGAAACATACCTCTTTTTAATCTTCCCCGCCCTCTGGGGAGGCATCCGGCTAATCCTCCTCTTCTGTACCTTCCTCCGGCTCCGGAGTTGCACTCGGCACCGGTACCGTATCTGGAGCCGTATCAATTCTTCTTGTAATAATAACCCTTACTTTTGCACCTTTAACCAATCTGCCCAGACCATTTGTATCTACTTTCACCGGCAGGGTATAAACCCCCTCTTTTAAGCCGGAACAATCCACATAAGCCATAATTGTCGTATCCGTCAAATTTTTCAGTTTCGACTCCCGCCCCCTGACTGTCAGCTCAATATCACTGACATTTCCGTATATGGCAGCAATATATTTATCCTGCACATTATTCATCTGTATTCTGGTCGTCCGCAGCTGAATCTTCTTCCTGAGCAGCATCTCAAGTGCAATCTGGACCGAAACCTTCTGATATTCCTCCTTGACGACCACATCCCCGTCCAGATAATCCATCACATACACTTCCTGATCCAATCCCGGAGAAGAACTGGTAAAGCCTGTCACATCTACCGGAATCACAAGCTGTGAGATTCCAGAAAGAAGCTTCTCCGTCCCCGCAATCTCTATTTCCTCAGGAAAACACTGTGCATCTATCAGTTCATAACCTTTCTCCGGCTTCCCCTTTATCTGGACCTTAACCGGGATGGTCTTATTCTGCAGAAGCTTTGCCCTCACACGGATCGTCCCATCACTAAAAGACAGAGTAGAAGAAACCACCCGGTTCCCCCTTTTATCATACGCCACCGGTTCCAGCCTTTTGACAAAATCCTGACTGGCGCCATTTACGTTAAGCGAAACCCTAACTGTGGCAATCCGGTCTATCACGGAACTTCCACCTGTCACTTCAATCAAACTCGGCTTAACAGAACATTCCCCGACAGAATATCCATCAGCAGGCGTCCCGGTCGTCTCCACCGTCACCCTAAACTGCTGTGCTTCCATATCTTCCAAAGACACTTTTAGTACCTGATTGCACTCCAGTGTAACATCGGACGTATTGCCCTTTTTAAGCCCTACCCTAATCGCAACTGCATTGACAGAAGAAAGCTCTGACAAATCTGCCGTAGCCCGTATATCATCTGAGGCAAGGTTATCAATAATACTCCTCTTGCCGCTAACCTTTACGGTCGCAACACTCCCTTCCACGACCTCATATACCTTTTTTTCAGAATGCAGTGCATCCTCATTAATTGTTTCTACATGTACAATCAAACTCTTAGTCCTATATGGGTCATCAATATTCACAATCAAAACCCAGACCAATATCGCCCCAGCAATTGACAGCAGCTTCGTGGACAGATTGTGAAATAAAACCTGTTTCCAGAATTCCATGATATTCTGTTTTCGCTCTTCCCTGCTCTCCTGATTCACTTCTATCCCTCCTGCCTGCCGCTTCAGCCCTGACCCTTCTGGCCCTTGGACCCTCTGCGTATGAAAAATCTCTTTTTCGGTTTCCCTTCATTATTTTTTCCCTGAAGCTCCCCAAGCTTCTTCTTCAGCAGCTCCCCATCAACATTGCGCAACAGCTTGCCGCGGACTGCCACAGATATTTTTCCTGTCTCCTCAGAGACGATAATCGTAGTACTGTCACTCACCTCACTGATTCCTACACCGGCACGGTGCCTTGTCCCAAGCTCTTTAGAAAGGCCCAGATTATCCGACAGGGGCAGATAGCAGGTTGCTGAAACAATCCTGTCATTGCGCACAATAACTGCGCCGTCATGCAGCGGGGTATTATGCTCAAAAATATTAATCAATAACTGGCTGCTGATCGCCGAATCAATATTAATCCCTGTGCGCTCATATTCTGCCAGGCTGATATCCTTTTCCAGAATAATCAGCGCGCCCGTCTTCACTTTGGCAAGCTCAACCGTCGCCTTGACAATCTCATTGATAGAACGGTCCGAGAACCGGACCACCTTATCCTTGGAATCATCAAAAGGAATCAAAGAAGCCACAAAATTCTTGCGGCCTAATTCCTCCAGCGCCTTGCGCAGCTCCGGCTGGAATACAACTGCAAGGGCAGTGATTCCTATAGCAAATGTCCTGTTAAACAGCCAGAGAATTACACTCATATTTAAAAAATATGCCATCAGGTAACACAATATCAACAGTGCAATCCCCTTTAACAAAGTCCATGCCCTTGTTTTCCTAACCCACAAAATAATATGGTACAGCACAAACGCAATAATAACAATTTCAAGCACATCAATCACGTTCATTTTGGGCAAAGACAGGAAATAAATAGTTTCCCGAATCACATCAACCACAGATTTCATATTTATACCCCGCCTTTCTCAATTTTAAATGCCCCTCTAAAGGGCTGCCCTTCCCCACGGAAAACATTATGCCACAGTTGCCTCTATTCCTTATCATTCTCTTTTCTGGAAGCCATGCCCTGCATCTGTTCCGAAAAATGCCTGACATTAATATGTTTCACCCTTTTGCTTGGCGCCGCGACATTCATCTTCGGCACAGCTCTCACATAATAGTAGTATTCTTCATCCTCAAACTGAAGGTGCTCCACACTGGCGTAATTAAGAGCCAGACGCATAAATTGTACAATCCACACCAGCACGGTTGACAGGATGATTCCCGCAAAAAAGGAAACCATATCTACATTTATATCCAGAAAATATTTTATAACCAATAATAATATCGTATTGCAGACTGCTCCGGCCAAAATTGCAATATCAAAAGCATAGTCCCATTCTCTGGTCCGCAGGATATACACAAGCACGGAAACCAGCGAAAACACAAACATCATCACATACATTTCCCGGCAGTCAAAAAACTGCTGCTGCAGGGCATGGTACAGATTCATACTGGTATCTGCAGATATACTGACTACAGAAGTCACCGCCTGTAGTAAATAATAAACTCCCACGCCGCAAATGATTGGGATAACAGCCACAGGTGTCATAAACAGCCCCAGCAAAATCGGGATTCCATAGACAAGATTCAAAGAAAATGCTATCGGAACCGCTGCAATTACATAAGCATGGGCCGGCACAAACTTAATGTAAGCAAAATAGAAGATAAAAAGGATTACCGAAACTACCAATGCCAGCATATTTGAAACATAAAAAATATGCACAACTACAAAAACAGCAGCAGCAAACAGAAACACGGAACCCGGCATTAGAATAGAAAGCAGCGCCAGAAGCACCTCCGTATAAGCCTCATTTAATACAGGATGATATCCTATCATCTGGTTTATTGATGAAAATGTTATAAAACCAATGATAAACCGGAACAAAGGATTCAGAAAAAGTGCAAATCTCTGGTAGAACTTTATAATATGTTCCCTAAGCACCAGCAACTGTGTCATCCTCTGCCTCCTCCCTGCTCCGCGAATAAAACTCATCTAGCGCTTTTAACTTTTTATAATATTCCCTGAGTGCTATACTATTTCTGGCATATTTCTTACGGTAATGAAAAAACGAGAAAAATATAGTTGGCACAAAGATTCCTATAAATATACCAAAAACTGCGAAGCCAATCATTTCATAATTTAAATGTACCACATTGACAAAAATATAGTCAGCATGATACATGGCAAACAGAAATAGAACAAGCAGATAACTGACAGTAACATTCCAGACAGCCGAAACAGTTCGGGAGCGGACATAATCTGATTTGTAATAACCACCCTCACTGATTTCCCTCTTATAACGCTTTGTCTCATCAAGGGCAATCTGCGCCATAAGGCGCACCTTCTTTTCGCTAACCATTCCGGACTCTCCTTTAACACTCTATTATATAGGCAGAACAACCCTGCCTTTATTATAGCAGAGTTGTTCTATTTTTAAAAGTCATTCTTTTCAATTCCAGATGGTTTCATTAGAGAACTTTTATAAGATATTAGCCTTCCTCATTTTCTCTTATAAACTTTGTAAGAAGATGCATCAGTTCTTTGATGTCCAGCGGTTTTGCTATATGGGCATTCATACCCACACTCAGGGCATGCTTGACATCGTCCGAAAATGCATCCGCTGTCATAGCAATAATCGGTAAATCCTTATCTGGGCGTTCAAGCGCACGTATCGCTTTTGCAGCATCATACCCATTCATGACCGGCATACGGATATCCATTAAGATAGCATCATAAAAGCCCGGCTCAGACTGCTCAAACTTCTCCACGCAAATTTTTCCGTTCTCGGCACGCTCAAGTTCCATCCCGACAGCAGAAAGAATCTCCTGTACAATCTCCCAGTTAATATCAATATCCTCCGCCAGAAGGATGTGCTTCCCTGTAAAGTCAATGGCTTCCTTTGCCTCCGGATCCGCCTGCCCCGTCCCCGCAACATACTGGCTCAAGCAGGTATACAATGTAGATTTAAACAACGGTTTGGAAATAAATCCCTCAATATCCAGCCCCTTCACCTCATCCTCTATATCGGACCAGTCATAAGCTGATATCAGGAAAATCGGGATATCGTCTTTCCCCATAATCTCCCTGAGGCTGCGGATTGTCTGCAGCCCATCCATATTCGGCATCTTCCAGTCAACCAAGACAAAGCGGTAACCCTCATTATTCAGATGATGCTCCTGTATCATCTGAATCGCTTCGGCGCTGTCTGTAGTCCAATCTGTCCTGCATCCCAATTCATTCAGGTTGTAAGCAGCACTGGAACATAAAAGCTCATTATCATCCACAAGCAGGATATTCCAGTCCGGAAGCTTCATATCCTCTTCTTTTACATCCGCAGCCTTAAAATCCACGATAACCCTGAACTCAGTGCCTTTGCCGACCTCACTTGTCACCTCTATCGTGCCTCCCATCAGGTCGACAATTCGCTTCGTAATCGCCATACCAAGACCCGTTCCCAGCACCTTTGTAGTCCGCTCAGAGTCCTCCCTCGTAAACGCATCAAAAATCTTTTCCTGAAACTCCTCAGACATACCAATTCCATTATCCTTAATCTGGAAGTGCATCCTAATATAACCTTCGCCAAGTGGGGAGCTTTCCTGATACAGATAGACATGAATCGTTCCGCCCTCCGGGGTATATTTTACTGCATTGGAAAGGATGTTAAGCAGGACCTGATTCAGCCGCACACTGTCACATACCACCTCTTCCACCTGTATCTTCTGGATAAAGATATCAAAAAACAGGGATTTCTCCCTTATCTGGGGCTGAATAATATTTACAATATCATCTATCGCTGAGCGCAGTGACACCTGATTCATATTGAGTGTCATCTTGCCGCTCTCAATCTTTGACATATCCAGAATATCGTTAATCAGGCCCAGCAGGTGTTTACTGGACAATTTTATTTTTTTCAGGCAGTCCTCGATACGCTCCTGATTGGGAATATTCTTCAAAGCGATTTCCGTCATTCCCACAATCGCATTCATCGGGGTACGGATATCATGGCTCATGCTTGAAAGGAACTGGCTTTTTGCATCATTCGCCCTGACTGCCTCCTGTTTCGTCCTGTCTAACTCCAGCATCTGTTCCTTTGTCAATCCATAATAGCGGACAAAAATGGCTAACATGACGCCTACAATGATAGAAAGGCTGAATATCATAGCAAACATACGCACATGATCCAGCTTCAGCATCATATTATTTAAAGTATTTTTTGGCATAATGGTTATCAAATACCAGCGGACATTTTCAGAAAGCGGAGAACAATACGCCTGTCTCTGGGCACCATTAACATTTAATACCATATAATAATCTTTTCCCTGGACCATGGCCTTCTTTAATTCCGCTATATATTCCTCCGCGTCCTTAGCCTGCCCATCACTGAACTCCTCCCGAATTCGTTCAAAATAACTCTCCCTGTATGCTTCCGCATTCCTGATAACAAAATTTCCCTCTGCATTAATAATATGGGTATACACCAATGTATCTACAGAATCCAGAAAAAGCGCATCATTTAAAACCTCCATGCTGATCCCTGCAACCAAAGCAGCGCTTTTTCTTCCATCTGACATCGGGTAAGCTGCCGCCTTGCCAAACAAAAGGATTTTTTCCCCGTCCTTATTAACTCCCTGTTCCAGTATATTTCCATCTCTTATTAAAGAAGCCTTAATCTCCTCCTCTTTTCCGTCAACTACATCGATATCATCCCCATATATCTTTTCCAGCCTGCCATCCTCTGTCAGAAAAGCCAGATAAATAAAATTCCTGACCTCACCGCTCAAGGTTAGCTCCTCAATCAGTTTATCGCCATGCTCCTGCTGTTCCGGCTGTGTCCTTTTCAGTACACCTTCTACCTGAGTCAAACGCAATCCTACAATGGAAGAAAACTTCTGCCTCAACTGTACATTCATTTCCGACATATAAACCTTATTTACTCCCTCTAAGGATTCTGTCGTCCTGTGCTCCATAAAAACCGATAATGCTAAAAAAACCACAGCACATACAATAATGAGGCATACGCAGCTTAGTACCAAAAACTTATTAATCTTCATATTCTTCATTCTTGTGTTTCCTTCCCTGCAAAAACTGCTGATATCTAATATTTATCAAAGCCATCCCCTAATGAAATCAACTGTTCATTATGAACCGGCGCCTGATATGGTTGGGAAGGCACTCCTGCCCCAATAGCAGGATTCCTGCTCCCTCCCAGATGGTAAATAGAAAGCAGCTCCCTCATTCTGGATGCCTGATTTGACAACTCCTCACTGGCTGCCGCACATTCTTCACTGGTAGCAGAATTTGTCTGCACAACCTGTGATACCTGTGAAATCGCCTGCTCAATCTGGGTAATCGCTGTCGCCTGATAATTTGAGGACTCTGCAATACCATTAATAATGACTTCACTTTCCTGCACTACATTGCTGATAACTCCCAGAGCCTGTGCCGTTTCATCCGCAATCTTGGAACCCGCACTGACTTTATGGATAGAATCTTCAATCAGCTCTGCAGTTTCTGCTGCTGCTTCAGCACTCTTTGCCGCAAGGGTCCTTACCTCCTCAGCAACAACTGCAAAACCCTTTCCGGATTCTCCCGCCCTCGCTGCCTCAACTGCTGCGTTTAATGCCAGGATATTTGTCTGGAATGCAATATCATCAATCACCTTGATAATCTTCGATATGCTCTCAGATGACTCATTGATATCCTGCATTGCCACCATCATATCCTGCATCTGCTGGTTTCCCTGCTTCACATCCTCTATCGCCTGCTCAACAAGATGTGCTGCAGCATCCGCCTGCTCCGCATTCTGTTTTGTCTTACCTGATATCTCATCAATAGATGATGTAATCTGTTCAATAGCGCTCGCCTGCTCTGTCGTCCCCTGTGCCAGAGACTGGCTGGCACTTGCAACCTGAGAAGAACCAAGTGTGACCTGGGATGCCGCATCACTGATGCTTGACAGCGCACTATGGTTATCGTCTACCAGTTTTTTCAGTGAATTGCCGAGAAGGTCATCAGGAGACTTCGGCCTCACCTCAATGGTAAGATTGCCCTCCGAAACTTCCTCTGCAATCTTGGACTGGTACTTTATGTTATTAATAACCTCTGTATATTCATCTACTAATTCGCCAAACTCGTCATTGGCATATTTTTTCATCTCAATATCAACACGGCCGGCCGCAATATCTTTTGCAGCATTGGACAACTGGGCTACAGACCTGTCAATCGTCCTGATTAAATAAACCGCTACCACAAGCGTAATAATAATCGCGACTACTCCAAGCGCAACTGTTGCATAAGTCGCATTTCTTATAAATCTCTCCTGCTCCTCCGGCTCAACAATGTGGATTGCCATCGCTGTTGTCACTTCGCTTAGAATCATATTAGCAATCACCAATAAAATAGGGATCAAAAACCCAAAAAACATTTTTGTCCTAACTTTTAAATTTTTCATTTCGAAACCTTCCTTTCCTACAATTTGAACAGATATTTATATTATAGCGCATCCTATTTTTTATCGCAAGCCCTGCCTTCTTTTATCAACTATTTTTCCCTTTTACATAGCATTCAACACGCTGTAGGTTTTTCTTGCAATATCATGAAGCTTTTCCTGATATTCCACAGCGCCGATATCATATGCCACCTTAGGCATCCCATAGACTACACAGGTTGATTCATCTTGGCCTATCGTCCTTGCCCCCGCCTTCCGCATCGCAAGCAGCCCTTTTGCACCGTCACCGCCCATGCCGGTAAGGATAATCCCAAGCGCATCACGCCCCGCCGCCTTTGCAACAGACTCAAACAGCACATCCACCGACGGGCAGTGCCCATTCACCTTCGGCCCCTGCCTGCATTCCACCTGATATCCGCTGCCAACCTTTACAATGCGCATATGGCGGTCCCCACCGGGTGCAAGCAGAAGCTGCCCCGGCAGCACCTGATCTCCTGTCTGCGCTTCCCTGACACGTATCCTGCACTCATGATCCAGCCTTTTGGCATACATATCCGTAAAACCGGGCGGCATATGCTGCACTACTACAATCCCCGGAATATCCGGGCCAAATTCCTTCACCACAGAACAGACTGCCTCCGTTCCGCCCGTAGAAGCCCCGATTGCCACAATGATATTTCTATCTTTACTGGCATAGCGCTGCATCAGCGGATTCGGTGCCGCCCTGTTTACATTGCCTATCCTCGCTGTAGATGCAATCTTTATCTTGGGCAGCAGCTCCTTATAGATAAACTCCTCTAACTGCCTGCGGTCCGATATGCTGGGTTTTGCCACAAAATCCACAGCCCCCGCATTCAGCGCATCAAACACCTTATCACTCAGGGCACTGATCACTACAACCCGCAGCGGAAACTGCGGCATCAGTTTCCTTAAAAACTCAATGCCATTCATTCTCGGAAGTTCCACATCTAATGTCATAACATCCGGGCGGTACTGTAAAATGGCATCTCTGGCTTCAAACGGGTCTTTGGCAGTTGCCACAACCTGTATGGCAGGATCCCTGCCCAAATTATGGACAAGCAGTTCCCTGAAAAACATAGAATCCTCTACCACTAAAACTCTAATCACTCTCATACATCAAAATATCCTCCACATACATATCGGAATCCGCCGTCCAGACATACACCTGCATCTCGCCTTACAAGGGCTTCCTAAAAACGGACGGCTCGACAGCCTGAAACGGCACTGCCTCCCTATTTATCGACTCTGTCATACCAATAAATAGATATCCCCCCGGCTGCAGCAGGTTATATACCTTCTGAAGCAGCTCTTTTTTTGTCTTCTCATCAAAATATATCATAACATTCCGCAAAAAAACAGCATGCATCTTCTTTTTAAATGGAAAAGGGTTCATCAGATTAAACTGCCGGAACACAACTTCCTTTTTCAGTTCATCACACACCTGATACATCTGTACCCCCTGCCCCTTCATTTTTCTAAAAAAGCGCTTCTTCCACTGTGTCGGCAGGCTATTTAACTTATCCCCACTATAAATCCCCTGAAATGCCTGCTGCAAAACCTGCATAGAGATATCCGTCGCCAAAATCTTTGTATCCCATGACGCCCCTTCTATCCCAAAAAATTCTTTTATCACCATAGCAATCATATACGGTTCTTCCCCTGTAGAGGCAGCGCCACACCAGACACGCAAATCTTTTGTCCCGCTTTCCTTCTGCTTAAGCCACGGAAGCACTTCTTTCTTAAAGAATTCCAAATGCTCAAACTCCCTCATAAAATATGTATAATTTGTCGTCAGATAATTCAGAAGTTCCCGTTCCAGCCTGCCGCTGGAATCCCGCTCCAGAGCATCCATATATTCATGGTAATTCTTCCAACCCATATTCTTCACGTAATTTCCCAGCCTGCCGTCAACTATCTTCTTCTTATCTGCCATATCAATTCCGCACTTATGTTTCAAATACACGGATATTCTTTGAAATTCATCATCTGTTATCAAAATCTCTTCCCTTCTTCCCTATATCATTATTACGCATAAAATCCCATAAAACATCCAAAAATAACTTATTTTAACTGTCTGGATACCTTACAGAAAATCTTAAATATCTCTGGACGGAATTTTCTGCTTGCCTCCTCCTCCATAATCTCCAACGCCTCTTCCCTGCTGTACGCCTTCCGGTATGTCCTCTCTTCCGTCAGGGCACAGAAAACATCTGCTATCGCAACAATCTGTGCAGACAAAGGAATCTCCTGCCCTTTCAGCCCCTCAGGGTAACCGCTCCCATCCCAATTCTCGTGATGGTATCTGGCTATCTCTATAGACGTCTTGATAAAATCATTAAAATCATTTGTTGTATGCAAATCCTCCAAAAGCTTAGCCCCAATATTCGTATGGCCCTGCACAATCTCCATCTCCTCACCGCTAAGCTTCGTATCCTTCTGCAGAATGTCCTTTGGAATCCCGATATTCCCGATATCGCGCAGCGATGCTGCCACCTCCACCGTATCAATAAATGTATCAGAAATCTGCTCCGCAAAAAACGGCGAAAACTGCATGCTCTGTGCCAGCACACGGCAGTTGCCCTGTATTCTTGATGCAAATTCCTTGCTATAATAAGAATGCTCCGCCGCAACATTGGCGAGTGCATAAAGCACTGCCTTCTTCTCCTGCTCAATCTGCTTTAACTGCTCCTTTACAGAAACCTGAAGGCGCCTGTTCGTCTCCTTTATCTCCTTATTTGCCTCAGCAAGGCGCAGATGCACCATCACCCTCGCCTGCACAACCTCCGGGATAAAAGGTTTTGTAATGTAATCCTCCCCGCCCAAGGCAAAGCCCTTGATAATTTCTTTTGAAGCATCAAACGCAGAAATAAAGATAATCGGAATATGTCTGGTCTGCACATCATTTTTGAGAATCCTGCACAGCTCATACCCATCCATTTCTGGCATAGATATATCAGAAAGGACTAGTTCCGGGCTGCACTCCGAAATCATTTTCAGCGCCGAAACACCATTCTCCGCCAGCACCGGGCAGCATCCCATATTTTTTATTATTTCGCCAAGAATCTCCCTATTTGTCTCCACATCATCCACTATCAGGATTTTCACTGAATTCATCCCCTTGCCGCCAATATCCATACTAATCCCCCATTCCTGCCCAGCCCACGGATTCAGGCACAGACATTCTATTTACAAAACGGACAATGCCTGTTTACAAAATGAAACCTGCACTCCCGGCAAACTATTCAACCAAAATCTTTAATTCGTCAAACCCTGCGATAGCTGTATCGTAATCTTCTTTCTGTATCGCCATTTTCAACCGCAGGACAGCCCGGCTTACCTCTCTCGGGGAACCCACGGTCAACTGCTTTATAGTATCCATAAAGCTCTCCGCCTTCTCCCAGTTTTCCATCTCAACACATAAGATCAGCTTAGACATATTTTTCTGCAGGGCCTCTTTATTCTCGGGCGTACCGAATATCTTAACATCATCCTGCTCCCTTTCCTTGGCAAACATTGCCGCACTGTCAAATGCCACAATATCGCCAATCAGGTTTGACTGATCCAAATCTTCCTCCTCCACGTCAACCCAAATCGAAAAAGAAAATGTCGTGCCCTGATTTACCCTGCTCTCCACGCCGATAGTCCCCCCCATCAGTTCTACCAGCTGTTTACTGATATTTAGGCCAAGCCCGGTTCCCCCATACTTTCTTGAAATAGAGGCATCCACCTGCGAAAAGCTCTGGAACAGCTTATCCTGATCTGCCTTATCAATCCCAATTCCGGTATCATGCACAAAGAAGAACAATTCTATCGAATTCTTCATCTGTGCTGTCAGCATAATCTCAACGCTGATTTTCCCTACCGCTGTAAATTTCTGGGCATTTGACAGCAGGTTATTCAGAATCTGCACAATCCTAAGCTCATCCCCTACTATGTATTCAGGAACCTGTGGGGCTACCGTTACAAAAAACTCCAATCCCTTTTCCGTAATCCTGTTAATATGGCTCTCCTTCACGTAATCAATCATATTCCTGAAATGGAACCTGCGTGGCTCCAGCGTGAATTTACCGGCCTCCATCTTAGAAAAATCCAGAATGTTATTAATTATTTTATTCATATCACTACAGCACCGCTCTATCAGCTTTAAAGTGCGCAGCCTTTTCACATTCTCCTCGTCCGGCATCAGCTCTTTCACATTGCCCAAAATTCCATTTACAGGCGTCCTCAGCTCATGTGTCACATTTGCAACAAACTCCGACTTTACTTTCAGCGCTTCCTGTGCCTCCTGCCTTACCTTATCAATCTCCCTGTTTAGATACTCTTTTTCTAATATATCATTTGCCTGGCATATGTACAGGCTGTGCCCGTCATTCTTAAGAATCTGTACCTCAACCGGAAAACAGGTAAGGTTCTTCCGATAAGCCATCAGATTCTGCATCTTATTTCCAAATAGATACTCTGTCTCAAAACCATCCCCGGTACTCTTAAAGGAATTTGGAAAAACACTTCCAACCGAAATACCGCATATATCATCCCCGTACCCTAATTTTTCCCTTGCCACAGCGTTTGCATAAATGATCGTACCCTTCCCGTCAAAGACAAGTATCATCTCCAACGCATCCTCAGCAGGAAAAATGCCAAAATCAATCTGTTCCATACCAATCCCCCACGCCGTATTTACCGGCTTCCATAAATGTTTTTTAACCACCAAAAGACAGTAAAACTGCAAAATGTTTTACTGCCCTTAGCATCTTAAGAAAAATCGAACATATCAATCACTTCCACAATATTAAAAAAATCTTCCCTTGCCAATTCAAAACACTCCAATATGGTCGGCGAAAACTGGCCGCACTCCCCATTTATTATCATATCATATGCTTCACTGCTTGCATATGCATCCTTGTATACCCTTTTACTTACCAATGCATCATAGACATCCGCTATAGAAACAATCTGGGCGCTGATTGGGATATCATCCCCCGCCAGATGGTCAGGATAGCCGTTCCCATCCCACCTCTCATGGTGATAACGGCAGATATCATAGCAGTATTGATAAAATTCCTCTGTCTGGTTTTTGCGGAATGGCTTTAGCATATCACACCCTATCGTAGTATGTGTCTTCATCGTCTCAAATTCCTGTGCAGTAAGGCGGCCCGGCTTTAACAGAATCGCATCCGGGATTGCAATCTTTCCGATATCATGCAGTGCAGACGCCCTCGCAATCTCCGATATCTTAAAAGGCGTCATCTCGTATTCCGGGAAATACTGTGCAAGATACTTTAACAGTATCCTCGTAAAATGTTTAATACGCCTGATATGTTCGCCGGTTTCCGAACTCCTGAATTCAACAACCGAGCTGAGCGCTTCGATCATGAAATCATTATTCTCCTGTATCTTTTTCTCCTTTGCAATCAGCTCGCGCTCCTGCTCCCTAAGCCGCAGCTCCATATTCCGTTTATTCTGGTACAGCTCAATCACATTACCGGCCCTTCTTTTTACAATATCCGGATAGAATGGTTTATGTACAACATCGGCAATACCGTATGCATATGCCCTGTCCTCGCTGTCCCTCACCGTCTCACTGGTAATCATGATAACCGGCATGCTCTCTAAGAGGCCATTCTCCTTCATATATTCCAATACGCCGAAGCCATCCAGCACAGGCATGATTACATCCAGGCAAATCAGCACAAAACTGCCATTTGCCTTAATCTGCTCTATCGCCTCCAGGCCATTCGCAGCCTCCACGATATCATAATCTGACCGAAATATGACTCCCAGTATCGCCCTGTTTACCTCCTCATCATCAACAATCAGAATCTTCTGCCTTTCCTTATCGTCACCCATTTTTTTATCATCCTTTTACTCTTTAATAATAACTATGATACTTAATACCTTTTTAATAAATAATTCATTGTCTCCTTATCAAATTATATACCATTTTTCGACTAAATTGTCAATATAGCATCTATGATAACCTCGGAAATCCATTTTTAATATTTCCATCCATTACCGTCTCACATTAAACACGGAAATGTTGCTATTTACAGCTGCCTACACCTTGTGCTATTATGTTGTATGTTAAAAATTGGCTATACAAATACGCTATTATGTGAAATAATGCAATAATAGAACAAAGGTGAACGAAGTTCACCTTGCAGAAAGTGAGGATTACTATGAATACTGGATTAAAGAAACAACTGCTGGAAAACGGGGCTGATGTTGAGACTACCATTGACCGCTTTATGGGAAATGAGGATTTATATCTTAAGTTCCTAATGAAATTACAGGATGACAGGCACTATGAAAACCTGCAGGCGCACCTTGAAGCACAGAAATACGAAGATGCATTTAATGATGCGCATTCACTAAAGGGTGTTTCTGCCAATCTGGGGCTGAACACAATCTGCGAAGCTTCCTCTAAAATAACAGAACTTCTCCGCGGCAAAAAAACTCCGGAAGAGATAGACCTCCCTCAGGTAAACAATGCTGCCAAGCAGCTCGGCGAATTATGTGTCACCTTCCGGAGAATCATAGCAGAAAATGCTGTATAACTGTCAGCCCTTCCTTTGATAAATTGTAAAATAATATTCTAAATCATAATAAGTCTGTTCTTCAGAATCATGGGTCATCTCCCATTCACTGTTCTCATCCAGATTTGGGAAGAATGTATCTGCATCATACCGGTAGTCAACCTTAGTCACATATGCTGTATCGCAATATGGCAGGAACTGCCGGTAAACCTTCTCCCCGCCAATAATATACACGTTCTCGGAAGGATATCCGGAAAGCAGGGCCAGTGCCTCCTCCACACTGTGAACCACAGCCGCATCCCCAAAAACATAATCCTTCTTTGATGTCAGCACAATATTGTCCCTGCCCTTTAATGTGGTACCGCCCGGCAGCCCCTCCATGGTCTTCCTGCCGCCAAGCACCACCCCACCTGCCGTCTTCTCCTTAAACATCCGCTTATCCGCCGGGATATTGACAAGCAGCCTGCCGCGGCTGCCAATGCCCCAGTGTGAATCTACACATACTATTACATTCATATAAATTCTCCCATTATTCCGCTTTCCTTTCAAAAAGATACCGATATTCCCTGTCAAGGTACGCCCTAATAAAGATTCCATCATTCCGGTACTCTTCCTCCAGTATCTGGCCGTATTTTCTAAGAAGGGCAGCCCTGCCCCCCTCCTCATAAGGGAATACCTCTTCCAAAAGCATTTTATTTTCCTTTAACATATCACTGAGCAGGCCAAGCATCTCCTCTATCCCCGTATTCTGCTTAGCTGAAATGCGCACCGTCTTATCTGCATGCAGGTCCTTTAGCGGCTGTTCCTGCGACACAAGGTCAATTTTATTAAACGCTGTCAGAATCGGCTTATCCCCCACCTCAAGCTTCTGCAGCGTATCATAGACCGTCTGCATCTGCATATCCATATCCGAATTAGAGCAGTCCACCACATGCAGGATCACATCTGCATATTTTGCTTCCTCCAGCGTACTGCGGAATGCCTGAATCAGATGGTGCGGCAGTTTTCTTATAAAACCAACCGTGTCAGTAAAAAGCATTTCCTCGCCATTCTCCATCTCAAGCCTTCTGGTAGTCGGGTCAAGGGTTGCAAAAAGTTTGTCCTCCGACAATACCCCCGCGCCTGTCAGATTATTTAAAAGTGTAGACTTCCCTGCGTTCGTATAACCGACAATCGCGATAACCGGAACCGGATTTTCCAGACGTTTCTTTCTGGTCAGCTCTCTGTTCCTCTGAACCTTTGCCAGCTCCCGCTTAACAAAAGTGATGCGCTCCTTTATCAGGCGCCTGTCCATCTCCAGCTTCTGCTCACCAGGCCCCCTGGTGCCAATGCCGCCCCCCAGCCTTGAAAGCTCGGAACGCTCGCCGATCAGATGCGAAGCGCGGTAACGCAGCTGGGCAAGCTCAACCTGAAGCTTCCCCTCGCTGGTGGACGCCCTGCCTGCAAAGATATCAAGAATCATAACCGTCCTGTCAATCACCTTGACATCTAACATCTCCTGAAGATTATGGTATTGTGCGGGCGTCAGCTCATCATCGCACACTACACAGTCCGCATTGCTGCTGGTAATAAGCTCCTTTATCTCCTGTATCTTCCCCTTGCCGAGATATGTCCCGGAATGCACCCTGTCACGGTTCTGCACTACCTTTGCAACCGTGACTGCACCAGCAGTCTGCCCCAGCTCCTCCAGTTCATCCAAAGACTCCCATGTATCGTCCTCTCCTGTTACAGCTACTGCTGCCAGAATTATCCGCTCCTCCCTCTGGGCGGTATCATATAATTCGTCTGCCAAAACGGCCTCCCTCCTGATTTTCATTTTATCCGGGTCTTTATAAACGAAATCTCTTTCTGCATTGCATCATCTGACGGATATATTTTATAGTACTCCTTCGCGGCACTAAGAGCCTCCCCGTATTTATTCTGCTTTTCAAACAAAACCACCTGTATCCGCCTTAAATCCTGCACTGCACTGCTGTTTCCGTGCGAAAGCCCCTGGTCAATGGCACCCTGTGCCTTATCAAAATCTCTTTGCTCCATATAAACTGCTGCCAGCCTGCTATAAACCTCAATCTTTAACGTATCCTTATTTTCTTTAATATATGTCTGAAAAGCTTCCTCTGCCTCTTTATATGATTTCTCTTCCGCATAAACCACGCCTGAGTAATACTTGCCCTCAATGCATTTTCCCTGATAAGCTGTATCAAAACACTCCTTTGCCTTATCGTAATCCTTCTTTAAATAGTATGCCCGTCCCACAGCCATCCAATCCTCCGCCTTATCAGGCTTCAATTCCAGAAGCTGGCCTAACAGCTCATTTGCCGCATCATTCTGGCCGGAATAGCAATACTGCCCATATAATTCAAAATAGACTTCGTAATTCGCTTTGTCCTTAGCAATAACATCCAGATATACCTTGACAGCCCCATCATTATTTCCCATACTGCGTTCAATCCTCGCCAAAGCCAAAAACGCATCCAGATACTTATCATCTCTCTGAATAATATCCTGACAGTCCTTCCTTGCCTGTTCCCATTTCTCCTGCTGGCAGAGCGCAGTCATCCTTGTATACAGGATATCACAGTCCATATCGTCAAGATATTCAATGGAAAGGGCCTTCCCACAGTACTCCTCCACAGCACCATATTCGCCAAGGCCATATTCGGAAACTGCCATCCCATAATAGAGCTGCTTATTATTCTTCTTGGAAATTTTATTATCCGCCTCCTGCATCACCTTCATAAATTCCTCTTTCGCCTGCCCGTAGCGGTTTAAGCGGTTTAAAGCCATGCCGTAGCCGATATAATATTCCGTCTGCTCCTTCTTCTCCTTTATCGCCTTCTCAAAATAGGGCAGTGATTTCTCATACTTTCCCCCCATGGCAAGAGCCATCCCTTTTTCATATGCTTCCTTCGCCTCCCCACAGCCGGACAGCAGCAATGCCAGACTGGCTGCGAGCGCCATTACACAAAAACATTTCTTCATTTTTGATACCCCACCTTTTTTCTAGTAACCTAGTAAGTGGAAAAAGGCAACGCAACTGCGCTGCCTTCTCTAAAAGTTACCCCGGAACCGTCAAAAAACCGCCCGCTTATACTAGATATGGTCTCCCGACAATCCCTATTTCATTGCCTTCCTTAATGTATCTCTCTGCTCCGGCGTAAAGGTATTTTCATCCAGCAATTCCTCTGCAAACATTGCTGCATCCCCATCATTCCAGAACTGAAGATCCTTTGCAAGTTCATGGCAACGGTAAGCTCTTTCGCTGATCAATATGCGGTAGCAATAGTACCTGCCATCGCGAAACTGCTCCAGATAGCCCTTTAAAACCAGTTTGCCCAGAAAAGTAGAAACAGTCTGTGATTTCCATTCCTTTCCGTATTTGTCATTCGCCAATGCTAAAATATGTGCCAATCTCGTGCCATCGCCTAAATCCCATACGCATTTCATTGTAACCTTTTCGCTCTCAGTCAAAGCCTTAATCTCCATCCAACTAGTCCTCCATTCATAAGATTAATGATGTTTGTGTATCATTTTACTTAAGTATCTACTCCACCTCAATTAACGACTATCATAGCAAATCGAAACGAAATTTGCAATCCATTTAACACTTTTTTAACAATTTTCTTTATTTTATTTCCTCATTTTGTAAATTTTCCTTCAAATACTCTTCATATTTCTTCACTATGAGCTTTCTTCCACTCTTGCGGATCGGTATCATGCAGTCATTTAGCATAATAAAATCAGAATCAACCACCCCTGCAACATACTGCAGATTTACAAAATAACTCTGATGGCAGCGCAGGAAACGCTCATCCTTTATCTCTTTCTCCAACACATCCAGACGGTTGTACACTTTGACATCGCCCTGCGTTGTCGTATGGATATATACTACCTTATTGTCTGACTCCATATAAATAATATCTTTAAATGGAATAATTACTGACTTGCGATGGGATTTCACCTCTATATAATTCTGGTTTTTCTGGGGATGCTTCTGCACATAATAATCCAAAACCGCACCAATCCTTCCCGGCTCATAGGGCTTTAAAAGATACCCCATGGCGTGGATTTCATACGCAGCAATCGCAAAATCCTTGCTCAATGTACAATAAACAATCTCTACCTTCTGGTCGTTTTCGCGAATCCTTCTCCCTGTCTCAATCCCATCTATCTCCCCCATCATGATATCCAGAAATATCAAATCACATGGGTGATCACAATAACCCTCAATTAAACTTTCTCCATTCTCAAAGACATCAATCTGAAACGAAATCCCCCGTTCTTTCATGAGGTATTCAATAATTCTCTGCAGAATGTTCCGGTCCATCTTACTGTCTTCACATATTGCCACCTTTATCATAAATAGTAACACTTCCTCCCGCTTATACCTGATGCATGCTCCTGTACAGATCCGGCACTATCAGTCTTTTAACGGAACCCCCTTGCCGTCTTCTGCAATGCTTCCTGTTAAAATCATGATTCCTTCTACCAGCCCCCAGATTTCCATAGCAAGTGACGCAAGGCCACATGTAATAATACCGCCAATCAGGCACACTAAAAGCTGAACCAGTGCGCGGTTGGTCTTACCAAGATAAAAATTATGTATTCCAAGGCCACCTAAGAAAATTCCAAGCAGCCCTGCAGCCAGTTTAGACTTCTGCTCCCCGGCAGGAACCGGCTGTGATAGGAACACACCACAATTTGTACAGACTGTTGCCCCCGGCATCGTTGGCTGGCCGCAATTCTGGCAGTAACTTGTCCCTGAACCTGCTGCAACTCCACATTTTACACAAACAGCAGCATTATCTGCTATTTGATTTCCACAATTTCTACAAAACATTTTTTTCACCCTCCAAGGTATAATTTTGTTCATTATACCAAAAAAAATCGATATATGCAAATAATGTATGCTATTTTTCGCCATTTGCAGGTTTATTTTGGTAAAAACAAACTGCACCACCTTTACTTCTGTCTACTTTTATGCTAAGATGGATACTACCAACGAGGAATTTAATCATATGAAAGGAGGCATTTTAATGAGAGGATTCAAAAAAGCAATTGCACTGTTTGCTGGCATCGGCCTGCTTTTTTCCTGCACCATTTCGGCTGCACACGGCGGGCACCACTACAACGGTCATCATGCATATGAATCTGAAAACCACTATTACCATTGCAACGGACATTCCGCACATCTGCACCCAGACGGCGTTTGTCCATACCTATCTTCTGCAGGTACTGCATCTTCAAAATACTACAAAGCAGCAACTGTAAAGAAAGTTCAGAACAGGTTAAACAAGTTAGGCTATAAATGTGGCACCCCAAATGGCATTTGCGGGACTAAGACAAAAAATGCCATCAAAAAATTCCAAAAGAAAAAAGGAATCACTGTTAATGGCAAAATCAACAAGACATTACTGAAAAAATTAAATCTTAAACTTTAGGGACCCATTATACAATAGCAACCTGCCAAAAGGCACAAAAAATCCGCTGTATTATTACAGCGGATTTTTTGTGCCCCCTTTCCGCTACAAATGTTTTACACGGAAGGGAACCGGCAGGATTTTAATTCTCCATCATTTCGATAAATTTATAAATTGCAAAAGCCACTCCGTCTTCCTCATTGCTCTTCGTCACAAAATCAGCCTCCCGCTTTAAAGATTCCACGGCATTGCCCATTGCAACCCCGAATGCCGCTTTCTGAATCATATCCAAGTCATTTCCGTCATCACCGCAGGCCATCGTTCTTTCCGGTGCAACGCCTAAAAGCTGCGCCAATTTTAGCATTCCATTCCCTTTTCTGGCTGTCAAAGTATTTACTTCCAGATTATGAGGCGCCCCGGATACCAGCGTAATGTCCTCTATCTGCGCAAGGCGCGCAAACACCTCCTGCTTCTTTTTTCGCCCCTCTTCATTTAAAAAGAAGTTAATTGTAATTTTCTCCACCTGCTGCGGCTCGTCCCTGACATATTCCATTAAATCTTTATAAAATTTTCTGCCGGACAGCAAGTAATCTACCATTACCTGTGCCATCCCCATTCTGGGTATCCACTCTCTACCATACTCCGGCATGTGGCCCACCCCCTGCACAAAACAATCCGGCACAACCGGATATTCCTGCAGTATTTCCAATATAGAAAGGACTTTCTCATCCGGCAGCAGATCTTCATAAATCCTCTGCCACTTCTGCCTTTCAGAATCTTCTATCCGGTAAATCACTGCCCCATTGGACACAACGGCATATTCTATCCCGTCAACTGACATCATCTCCTGTGGAACGCCTATCAAGGGCCTGCCTGTTACCGGCGTCACGCAATACCCCCGCCGAACCGCCTCCCCGATTGCTTCCCTATTTGCAGCGGAAATTTTCTTTTCATTATTAAATACCGTCCCATCCAGATCCAATCCTATAAAACCCTTATAGTTTCTTTTAAACATCCCTTCCTCCTCAGACCACAAAACCTGTTCGAACTACCTCTTATCCTTCACTAAATCATAGCTCTCTGCAATCATCCTCTTAATATCATTTTCAGGCACCGTCCCATTTAAAATAATGGTATTCCAATGCTCTTTATTTTGATGATATCCCGGAATCACCGCTTCATAAGTACTTCTCCAAAAATCCCTCCACTCGTTGTCAACCTTAACATTTACACACATGTTCCCATTTCGCTCATATGTCCACGCAAATGCCCTGCCATTTTTTTTACAGCGGAGCAATACCCAGTTATCATCCCTAAATGGCGCATCAATATAGACATCTGGTAAAGTCATTCCATAATCTAATACATCCTCCCTAGCTGTCATATCAATCCCCCTGTTACTTTTTGTTGGTGTACCGCAACATAATGAGAACTTTCCCTTAGATAAGCAAAAGGCTGCTCCCCAGCTGATGCTATGGATTGCCAAATTGTGCTTTCCAGTGTTCAAAATCATAATTTTCCAAAACCTCTTCACAATAAGGAACGAAGGGCTTCTTTAAAAAAGACCTGATTTCTTCCGGCGCAATATCTGACAACCGCCTTGGCAGAAGAAAGATATTATTTTCATTGTAAAAACTATAATTGACAATATCCGCATTATTAGTAATCAGTTTCTTTGAGAAGTAAATAGATTCCAGCACCCGCATTGTAAGGGCAGTCTGCCCTTTCTGGTTAATATCCAAAAGTACGCCGCTTTTCTGAAGTTCCCGGCAGTATTCATTATAGCGAAGCGGTGTTTTTATAAGAATATCTGACAACTCCCTCCGGTATGCAGCATCCCTTGATTTTGTAACGATACGAATATCACAAACCAGCCCGCCACGCTCCAATATTTTCTTTAACGCATGGATATACTTTGCACGCCCTTTGTCCACGCCAAGAAAAAATAAACGTTCCTGATGCTTTGCAGAATATGGCCTAAAATAATCGCGTGTATAAAAAATATGGTTATACTTCAAGTAATATTTTTCACAACACCCTTTGTCTGTAGAATAAATAGCGCTCTTATCCGTAAATAATATATGGTTTCTCTGCCTCTCGTTTATGATGTTCCAGAAAAATAAATAAACACGGCAGGAAGGATTTATTTTTTTTATATAAGTTTCCATGCCTGCCTGATAACCGTAATCAAAAATAATGACTTGCTCCGCCTCTTTAATATGTTTTTTCCAGTCACCCCAAAACACAGAACAGCAGGGAAGCCTCAAAAGATAAAGAACCTTGTAAACCAGATAGCGGAAGCTTCTCTCAGGGATACCAAATGGCGAAAAGACGATATCCTTAAAATGAGGAAAAAAATACAGTTCCGGCTTCTGGAATATTATAATCGTATCTTTTTTCATATCTATACCCCGTCTTTCCATATCCGGATACTCTATGCTGCATTCCCTGCCTTCCTCATTTTCCAGAATTTAAAAACAAGGATTCCACCGGAAATTACGGCCAGCAGGCCGGATAAAAGCTGCGATACTGGTATTCCTGTCCCAAAAAGCATAAGCTGGTCTACCCGGATTCCCTCTATCCAGAATCTTCCCAGACCGTAACCAAACAGATACATCAAAAAAAGCTGCCCGCCAAACTTCCGCTTTTTCGTCCAAAGCAGGATAACAATAAGCAACAGAAGGTTCCAAAGGGATTCATATAAAAAAGTGGGATGGACTTGTATATATTTCACTCCATCTATATCCACCAGATGACGTAATAAATCAGTATTGACATCACTGGAACGCACCTGTGACTGTTTGAGCTGCATGGCAAACAAATTATCCGTATAACCGCCAAACACTTCCCTGTTAAAAAAATTCCCCCATCTTCCGAAAATCTGTCCAACTAGGAGCCCGCTGCTGGCGGCATCTGTCAGCTCCCCAAACGAGAGCTTCTTTACTTTCGCAAAAACAAATGTAGTGAGCACGCCCGCAATCACACCGCCGTAAATTGCCATACCGCCGCCGCGGATATTAAAAATTTCTGCTGGATGTTCACAATAATAATCCCAGCTAAAAATCACGTAATATAATCTGGCGCCGATAATGGCAAAGAAAATATCCCACAGTGCCAAATCAAGAATAACTTCACTATTCTGGCCCAAGCGCTTTGCCTGCCAGCTCGCCATATAAAACCCTGCTATCATACCGACAGCGATAATAATCCCATAATATGCAATGGAAAATCCGCCAACCGATATTGATTTTCCTAAAGAGTCAATTGTAATTCCCAAATTCGGAAAACGAATGTCTGCTCCCATAACCACCTCTTATAATTTCATGAAAAATCCTTACACATTGAACCGGAACAGGACGACATCACCATCCTGCACAACGTATTCCTTTCCTTCCGAGCGCACCAGGCCTTTCTCCTTTGCCGCGTTCATGCTTCCCTGCTCCACCAGATTCTCATAACTGACCACCTCTGCACGGATAAAACCACGCTCAAAATCACTATGAATCTTCCCGGCCGCCTGCGGCGCCTTTGTCCCCTTCTTAATCGTCCACGCCTTCGTCTCCATCTCACCGGAAGTCAGATAGCTGATCAGCCCCAGCAGCGAATAACTGGCACGGATCATTTTTTCCAGCCCTGATTCTGCAAGCCCCAGATCCTCTAAAAACATTTTTTTCTCATCATCATCAAGCTCAGCGATTTCCTGTTCAATCTGGGCACAGATAACAAATACTTCCGATCCCTCTTCTTTGGCATATTCTTTAACTTTCCCGACATTTTCATTACTGCCCCCATCGTCCGGCAAGTCGTCCTCCGTCACATTGGCAGCATATATCGTCGGCTTATACGTCAAGAGGTTAAAGCTTTCCAGCAGCACCTTTTCGTCATCGTCTGCAGTTTCAAAGTTTTTAGCAAGCCCTCCGTCTTCCAGATGTTTCTTTAACCGCTCCACCAACTCCGTCTCTTTTACCAATGTCTTGTCATTTTTAACGCTCTTAACCAGCTTTGCATAACGCCTTTCTAATATCTCCAAATCGGAAAATAATAATTCCAAATTAATCGTCTCGATGTCACGGAGCGGGTCAATGCTTCCATCTACATGCACAATATTGGAATCCTCAAAACAGCGTACAACATGGACAATCGCATCTACCTCGCGTATATTGGATAAAAACTGGTTCCCCAAGCCCTCACCTTTCGAGGCACCCTTCACCAGACCCGCAATATCTACAAATTCAATCACTGCATTTACTATCTTGGCTGAATGATGCATCTTTGCCAGCACGCCCAGCCTTTCGTCCGGCACAGGCACAATCCCCACATTGGGGTCAATCGTACAAAACGGGTAATTAGCAGACTCTGCGCCTGCCTTTGTCAATGAATTAAATAATGTACTTTTGCCTACATTGGGCAAACCTACGATGCCTAGTTTCATAATACTATATACCTATCCAAAAAACCTTGATTTACAAGGCTTTTCGCCTTTCTATAAATTTTCTCTACGCCCTTTTTACGCCCTTTTTTCATAACTGGCGGGCGTAGCTGCTTCAAACTGGCGAACGGCGTTTACCAGTGACTCGTCCGTAACATGAACATATCTGTCCATAGTTGTCTTAATGCTTGCATGACCTAATAACTGTTGCAGGACTTTAGGCTGCATACCCCGCTCAATCGCCCGTGTTGCATAAGTATGTCGTAGAGCGTGCATACAAAATCTTTTAATTCCGGCTTCGTCACACAATTTGTATAAATGTGTATCATAGGAACTGTTTTTTGCAGGCTCGCCCGTCCGCCAATTAACAAATACCAAATCACGCATGACAAGACATTTCTTTTCTCCTGTCCGGCTATCCGTGTACTCTAAAACCTGTGACAGTATTTCAGCTTCCTTTCGGCTGTTCCTTTCATCATAACAACTTTTGAGAATTGAATACGCCCGATCCGTAAGCGGAATGGTTCGGTAACTTTTTTTCGTCTTTGGCGATCCGGCACGCCAATATCCCCGACTATGCCGATACTCTAAACTTTTACTGACTGTTAGTGTATGTTTCTTCCAATCTATGGAGTCCCATGTCAGACCAATCAATTCAGCCGTCCTCAACCCTGTTTCCAACAACAAGGCATATTGCCTGTAATTGTGGGAACGCTTTGCCGCTTCAAGAAACTTTTCCTGCTCGTCAACAGTCAGATACTTAATATCATCTACCGCCCTAACAGGCTTTGTGTATCGAACACCGTCCATAGGGTGCTTGACAATAATATCATTCATAACCGCTGATTTGAACATAGTTCCCATTGTAATATAGGTCTGTCGGATAGTTGAGCCTGCATAAGTAGCTTCCATTCGATTAAGAACCGCTTTACAGTGCATGGGCTTTACATCAGCCATACACATAGTTCCTATCACTGGCTGAATGTTCCATTTGTAACACTCTTGATAGTTCCTTATTGTGTTCGGAGCAAGATCACAAACGATATTTTCAATCCAGTAAGTAAACCATTTGTCAACCGTCATATCCGGGGACGTGACAACTATATTATGCCGTTCTTCATACTTTGCGTCAGCAAGCCAGTTTTTGGCTTCCGGGAGCGTTTCAAAATACTTTTCTTTGCGCTTGCCCTGCCTGTCATAATATCTTGCGGAATACAACCCGTCCTTTCTTTGGTAAATGCCTTTGCCGCACTCTTTACCTTTTAGATTTTTTCCCATATATACGGACTCCTTTCTCATATCAAAAAAGAGTCCAACGCAAGTATAAAGTATAGCACAAAGACTCTGTTTTTTCAATCCTAACCAACAATTATTCGTTATTATGTGGACTAGGTATTATATGACCACTTCCCGGCGTATATATTCTTCAAACTCTCGCCGCTTGACTAGCTTTCGTGTTCCAACAAACAATACAAACGGACAATTCGGCTGTTTCAGCATTGTATCAATTTTATTTATTCCGATATTGCTATACTCTGCTGCTTCCTTAATTGTCAACGTCATTTTGAGGTGTATCGGTACTCGTATTTCATCTTTTCCATATGTAAGTTCGCTTTCTTCACTAGCGATTGCTGATCTCCCTCTCTCTTGCATTGAGTAAAGAGCGTTTGATCTATCCATATTAGAAATACCCTCTTTCTACTTATAATTAAATAAAATAGGCGAAACGGACGGCTTGGCAGCTCCACGGGACTTGCACCCCTCTCATTCTTATGAGTAGCCGTGTCATACGGGTGTATCATTATGCCAATGTGTGGGTCATGGCGGCGGCAGTTTCCACTTTGCCGCCTGCGGTTCACTGATAATAAATCGCTCGCCCCTTGCCGGGGGTCTTGGCGTATCAGCCCGCAGGCTCGCCGCACATTGAACGTGTCCGTTTGCCCTATGCTGCGCCGTGCGCTTTCTTTGTCAAAGTTCCGGGGCTTGTCAGCCCGCAAAGGCACACCGTACAGATGTGCTTTTGCGGAATGGCAGGAAACAGCGGGCGGTCAGCCCGCCCGTGCTTTTGGCTCTCCTTTGTTCTTTCCTTTAAGCAACCTTAAAGGTCATTACCGTAATAATCAGCTTGGTTTCCAGTCTGCGCCGCAGTTCCATGTCAAGCCACGGGTGGGGGCAGCCCGTTTCGTCATACATGGTTCGTGTTGACAGTGTGTTGATGTAGCCCTCGTAATATTTCAACACGGTATTCATAGCGTCCACGTCCCCGGAAACAGCCGACACAATCACGGAGTAAGGGAGTAAACCTTTGCCGCCCTGCAAGTGCGGCGTGTTGGCAGTCGTTTCATTCATCAGCATTTCCCTCCATGAATTTTTTTAGTTCCTGCAAAGAGCTTGTACGGCGGTAGGCTACCGTCCGGCGCAAGAGGTTCAAGTGCGCTGCGATCTCCGGGTCGTTCATTCCCAAAAAGTAATACAGCAGAATGATTTCAAGCCTGTCCTTTGGCAAGGTCTTTAGTGCTTCGGCTAAAAGCCCGTCCGCAATGAAAATCTCAAATCCCCTCGCTTCAAAGCGGTATGTATCTTTGAAATACTCGTCCCATACGGCTAACTGTGCAAGCGTCCCCTGCGGGAGCATGGAAAAGGGTATCTCATACTGCCTAAGTACATTCATGCGCCTGTGGTAGTCGCTGCTTTCGTTCTTCAAAATGCGTTTGCAGTATGCGTCAAAGCTGTGCTGTCTTGATAACGCAAAACGTCTTTGCAATGTCTTAATCATGCGTTTACCTCCATTCCCTTATTTTCATTCAAAATTTTCCATTCTGCCGCTTCGGAATAATTTTTCCACATTCTTGTAAATACGCCGTTTTTCTCTATCAGCCCGCTATGTGTGCCGCTTTCGACAATCTCTCCGTCTTGCAGTACATAAATGCAATCCGCGTCTGTGATTGATGACAGCCTGTGTGCAATCATAATGACTGTTTTTCCCTTTGAGAGTGCAGATAAAGCCTGCTGTACGCGCACTTCATTGTCGGGGTCAGCAAACGCAGTTGCTTCATCAAGAATAAGGATAGGTGCATTTTTCAGAATTGCGCGGGCAATGGCAATTCTTTGTTGTTCACCGCCGGACAGGTACACGCCCTTTGTTCCGACAACCGTATCTATGCCATTCGGTAATTTTTCAATAATATCCAAGCATTGCGCAGCTTCCAAAGCATGGGCGATTTCTTCGCGCGTAGCGTTTGGCTTTGCCATACGCACATTTTCCAATATGGACGCTTTGATAAGGCGGCTGTTCTGAAATACAAAAGATACCTTATTCATCAATGTTTCTTTCGGAATGTCGCGTATATCGGTATTGCCTATCAGTACGCGCCCTTTTTGCGGGTCAAAAAACCTTGTGACGATATTTGCAAGTGTTGTCTTACCGCCGCCGGACGCTCCTACCAATGCGATTGTCTGTCCTGCCTTTATTGACAGAGATACATCATTGAGCGCGTTTTTCTCGCCGTCATAGCTGTAACTAACGTGTTCTAAAGCAATCGAATTGTCTTTAGGTACATTGTTCACTCGGCTTTCAGACAAAGGTTTTTCGTTCAGCACTTCATCAATCCTGTTAATCGCGTCCCCTACAATCATTGCGTCCTCGCTCATAAACATAATTTTTGTGAGCGTCGTACCGATAACAGGCGTAATCACAATATAGAAGATAAGGTTTAACAGAAGTTCATTTGTTACGCCGCCCCTTGTAAAGAGAATACCACCGGCAATCAGAAACGCGAATACGCCGTTAATTGCCGTTGTATAGAACATCATAGGCAGACGCAGCCCCTTTGTATATGCAATTACCCATGTTTCGTAATTGTCTATCGCGTCTTTGAAGCGTTTGAAAGAAAAGATTGTCTGTCCGAAAGTCTTTACTACGGGTACGCCCCGCACATATTCAACGGCTTCATTTGACATATCGGCAAGCGCATTTTGATATTGCTCCATGCGCTTTTCCATGTCTTTCCCGGTCATTTTCATCATAATCAGAAAACCAAGCACAACGGGAACAAGGCTTAAAAGCCCTAACCGCCAGTCAAAGGCAAGCAACAGGAAAAGCAGCCCTATGGGTGTGGCAATCGCCCCCGCTTTGTCGGGAAGCCTGTGCGCAAGATACGTTTCCGTAGCGGCACTGGAACTATTTACTATCCTCCGCAGCTTTCCGCTTCCATACTTTTCCGTTACTCCAAGCGGCAAGGCTGTAATATGGCGCATAAGCTCTTTTCGGATATTTGCGGCAACCCGGAACGCGCTCATATGCGAACACATCAAGGCGGCTATGTAGACAACAATAGAGATAACCGCAAACAATACCGCAGACCAACCGTAGCTTGTAACATTCCCCGCCTGTGAGAAGTCCGGGGAAACCTCCAGTATGTCGTGAATGATACGCCATATATACCAAAAAGGTACAAGAGCCAACAGCGCACTCATTACAGACAGTACCCAAGATAGATAGGTTAAAATCTTATGCCCTCCGGCATAGCCCATCAGTCTTGATAGATTTGACTGTTTTTTCATTGATAAAACCTCCCTATAATGTCAAGTGATTTCCCCTAAAAAATCAAGGAATCTTAAGTTTACATCTCAGATGAATGAGCCAAGGAAATGGACATTTCTCTGTATCTGGTACGAAAATAGATGGTGCAGGGTACACGAAGTAGAACGTCTTGGTTTTCGCTCTACATGGCCTTGTGTATCCCCCTCCTTCTACGGCAGCGAACCTCCCGTGTCTACCAGGATCACCGTCTCGCGGGCCCTAACTTCCTTCGTTCCGCCTGTCCATAACCAGGGTGTCAGCTTAGCTCCTTTACAGGGTCCTGCCCTATGGTAATTATTCCTGCCGACTACCGGCTCATTCTTTGTTATAAGTTTTACTGACCTGCATGGTTCCCGGGCTGGCACCTTGCGGTGGACGTTTCGCCCAGCCTGTTCCTCATGTCTCCAGCCTTTCCTGCCATGGCTGGATTCAGCTCCCGGCACCGTTTGCCGGAGGCTCAGTCCAACCGTGACAGGATATTGCCTGTTCTTGTCCCCGCTGTTATGCCGTCTGTACCTGTGGCCTCTTGATGTCAATCAGCAGCTTCTTAGGATCATACTGGATACCCTTGGTAAGGATCGCATAAAATATCCTAAGCACCTTACAGGCTACCGCCACCACCGACTGCATCTTTTTGAGTGGGTTCTCCTTCCGCGTCCGGTAATACTCGTGTATCTGGCGGAACTCTGCGTTCTTTCCCACCAGCGATATTGCCGCTTCGTACAGCACATACCTCAGACGTTTCCGTCCCCGGTAGCTGATGCGGCTTTCCCCGTTATGCTTACCCGAATCGTTTGCCACGATGGCGTATCCTGCCAGCTTCTGTAGCTGTTTGGGGTTGTCAAAACGTCCAATGTCCCCCACTTCTGCTATAAAGCCGCCCACCGTCACCATCCCAACCCCCTTGATTGCCAGAAGGTTATCTATATACGGGATCTCCTTCAGCACCATCCGTCCGCTTACCGCTTTCAGGTCCCCATAAACATTTTTGTATTCAGGGAAGTAGATGGAAAACCATCTCGCCAGGCGGTTCTTGATCCTTGTGAGTTCTTCCTGCGTCTGGAAGCGCAGGTTCGATAAGCTCCTGATCTCCGCATAAATACCGGTCGGTATGTAAGGGTACGAGAACCGTCCCTCATTGACAAGTGCGGCGATCGTCTTGGGGTCTTTGCGGTCATTCTTATTGGGGTTGTTGTCATCCAGCTCTTTGGATTCCTTCACATGATGGGGATTCACATGCACCGGCTTCATGCCGTTGTCCTGCAGGAATTTCCCCAATGCGAACCAATAGTGGCCCGTCGGCTCCATGCCCGGAATCACAGCGGCCTTACCGTGCTTCTCTGCAAGCCCCTCCACCCATGCCTTGAGTGTCTGGAAACCGGCTTCGGTATTGCTGAATTCCAGCGGTTTCTTTGTGTATTCGTAGTTGCGCCAGTCAAACGCCCTGGCATAGTGGGTCTCGCTTCCCACATCGATTCCAACAATCAAAGTTTTTTCATTTATGGATGCAATTTTTGCGTTTTGTGTGTTACAATTCATCTTGGATACCTCTCTGTTTAATAAGATTTTTACTAACCTGCAAAGTCAGTAATCTTATTTTACTCTGAGGTATCTTTTTATCAACCACCCTTCTTGGAATTCCCTATATTTGAATTATACAGGAAGCTCCTTGAAAATTTTTTATGATATGAGGACAGAATGACCGCCCTCGAATATCCTCGTTTTGGTTAATGGCATCTTTATAAAGTTAGTATTAACTAACCTATGTGTAAAAATTATAGGGCAGATTGCCCTAACGAATTTATTCGTTTTTATTGCCCCATAATTTTCAGCCACCCGGCGGTATAAAAAGCTCTCATTTCTTTCAGATAATGCTTTGCTTCTTCAATCGGCATTTCATGTATAATCAATTCAAAAAAAGTATTAAACATTCCTGTAATCAAGATATGCTCCAACCGTTCATCAATAGGCGGCGCAGGTCTGCCTAACTTTTCAAGAACCGCTAAATAATCATGCGTGCCTTTTGTTTCTATTTCCACCATTTCATCTATCAGTTTTGCAAAACGTGTTCCCTCTGAACAGCAAAGAATGAGCTTAAATTCATTCAAGTGTTCATAGGCATACAAGAGCATTTCATATAGATATACGCCGGAAGTAGTAGTAAGATTGTTTGGCTGTTCCTCCGGCGGTAAATCGGCAAATTCTTTCTGTGCAATACAAAAACGGCTTAAAAAAAAGTCGTAATGCTCGCCTACCAATGCTTCAAATAAATCCTCTTTGCTATCATAGTAGCCATAAAACGCGCCTGTTGTTACTCCCGCTGTTTTGACAATGTTCCGCAAGGAAGCAGACTTATAGCCTTTTTCAAGAAATTCCTGCATAGCGGCTGAAAGAATTGAATTTAATGTTGTCTGTTCTGCTTCGCTCATTTATTCATCTCCGTTTATAACAGTGTTATATATCACTGTTATATGATGCACCACAAAAAAGGATTTGTCAATATTTTTTGATATATGAAGTTCAAAAATCTATTTTTCATTTTATCTGTACTACTTTCGTATTCAGTTCTTGGTAAGTATGAAAAATTAAAATTGCAGCAACAATAAATGTCAAAATATCTGATACGGGCATGGAAAATAAAACCCCGTCAAGTCCCCAAAACAGGGGGAGCAAAACAGCAAATCCAACCCCAAACACCACTTCGCGCAGCATGGAAAGTGCAGTAGACGCCGCTGCTTTTCCCATTGCCTGTAAAAAGATAAAACACGCTTTATTGATACAAGCCATAACAATCATACATAAATAAATCCGAAATGCTTTTATTGCAAAAGCCGTATAATAGCTGCTTTCATTTGCAGCACCAAAAATGGAAATAAGCTGTTTAGGGAAAAACTCAACCAAAACAAGTGCAACTGCACCTACAAGGGCTTCCGCAATCAGTAATTTTGTGAATAGTTCTTTGACGCTTTATTACCCACACCTATGTTATACCCCACAATCGGAATACAACCGGCTGCCATGCCGACGACAATCGAAATGACTATCTGAAAAAATTTCATAACAATGCCGACAACAGCCATTGGGATTTGGGCATATTGCGGCTGACCGAATATTTCATCTATTGCGCCATACTTGCGGAGCATATTGTTAATGGCTGCCATTGCCGCTACCAAAGAGATTTGTGATAAAAAGCTCGTAATTCCTAAAAGTAATGTCTTACCGCAGATTTGACGGTCAATTTTTAGGTCATTTAACACTGGCTTAATTGTTCTCATGTGCAGGATATACCATACTGCTAATATAGCTGTGATTATTTGACCGATTACCGTTGCAATGGCTGCCCCTTTCATTCCCCATTTGAATACGAAAATAAAAATCGGGTCAAGTATGATATTGGCAACTGCGTCGATCAGAGTCGAAGCCATAGCAAATTTCGGGTTTCCGTCTGCCCGGATAATAGGGTTCATTGACTGTCCGAACATATAAAATGGAATACCAAGACTAATATAAAAAAAGTATTCTTTTGAGTAAAAAAAGGTTCCTTCGTTTACAGTTCCACCGAACATTGCAATAATTGGTGTCTGAAAAATCAGATAAATAATGGTTAATAATAAACTGCTTGCTATAATCATAAGGATTGCATTACCAACGCTTTTTTTGGCAGGAAGCATTTCACTTTTGCCAAGACAGATACTAACAAATGCACAACAACCGTCGCCAATCATAACAGCGATAGCAACCGGTACTTTTTCCAGCTCTTCGACGCCTAACACCTTCGCCGGGAACCTGAGCCTTTGGATTCTGCCCCTCTGTGTCAGACTGGTTCTGATTTTCGGGAGTTTTCATCGGATCAGGCACGGCATCTGCAGTATTCTTATCCTGAGCTGCTTCTATGTCAGACTGATTCGGATTTTTGGGAGTCCTGTTATCACCTAACGCGTCTTCGGTCGGATACACTTTACTATCCGAATTTTCTGAATCAGTCTGTGGAATTTTGTCACCGGTGTCCACTTCAGACATCTCCTGAACCTCTTCTATATCAGACTGGCTTTCCTTTTCAGAATCTGCCAGAGCTTCACTTGCCGTATCCACGCTTGTAATCACTTCTGCCTTTTTAATTGTCCTCTTGGTAAACATATCT
>RAYF01000031.1 GCA_003611745.1 bacterium D16-36
CCTAAAGATTTCACCGATTTCATTCCCTGTACTGCCGGCTTCCGGATTTTTCTTAATAATCAGGAGGTCAATCTGCAAAGGTTTTGTATTAAGATTGTGCTCTTTTTCAAAGATTAGTTTGTTCCGGTCCTCCCTGAACTCAAGATCCATTGCCCCGACAAAGCCGGGATGCCACTGGGCATTTGTATCTTTCATGCCGTCCCCTCTCTTTCGTTTCGTAAATTATAACATTTCTTTACTCCTATTTCAACTATACCGCCAGAACGTTTTTTATAATATTATAGAAAAATAACCCTCTTTTATAA
This sequence comes from bacterium D16-36, assembly GCA_003611745.1. Taxonomy (GTDB): domain Bacteria; phylum Bacillota; class Clostridia; order Lachnospirales; family Lachnospiraceae; genus Butyribacter. Next base: position 306 of record RAYF01000031.1, read on the forward strand.
TTTATTAGAAGTGGTGCGTTTAATAAAGCTTTGAAGTTTTTTTATATTTATAAGAAACATAAATGCAAGATAACAGAATCCTCCAATACTTATTTGCAGAAATGTTTCCTTGATGCCTGTATAACCCATTGTTCCTGCATATCGTACCGCAATAAACATAATAAGGGATGATATCATACTTGTTATGCCTTTTTTTAATAAACTCATATTTCCTATTTCTTTTCTCATGCAGCGATACTGTAAATAGAATACTGCAAATTCAGCGATTACGGTTCCGACAGCTGCCCCATAGATACCTATTATAGGAATCAACAGAAAATTTAAAACAATATCAAGCAAAGCTGCTGCGGTATAGGAAACCGTCAGTTCCCGTGTACGGTTAAATGCCGTCAGGTATTGTATCCCTGTTACATTGGACAAAGACACTGGCAGTATGGCAATTGATAATATTTGCAAAACAGGGATGCAAGGAATAAACTCTTCTCCTAAAAACCATGGAATAAAGCTGTCCGAGATTCCAACCAGCCCTAAAGTAAGAGGAAAAGCAATGATGAGCATGAAACTGGTAGAACGGTTCAAATATTTTTTTACTGAATCCATATTCCCTTTTGCATATTCATTAGAAATTCTGGGTAACAATACAGTTGATAAGGAGCTGGCAACTACTAAAGGCATTTTAGAAATACTCTGCCCCTGATCATAATACCCTACACTCTTTACATTATCTGTTAACAATTTTATCATTGTTTTGTCGAACAAAACATAAAGACTGGTCGCTGCCTGTGGTAAAAATAGTTTAATAATTGGGATAATATGTTTTGATATATCTGATATTTCTAGTTTTACATACTTTATATACTTTTTTGCCTTTGGCAGCATGATTAAAATCCCTAGAAATAGACTTCCGCCGTTTATTAATATATACAGTCCTACATCACCGCTATCCTTTACGAGGAGAAAAACCAGCAGTGTACTAATTATCTTTAGTATGCTGTTCCTTATTACAATTATCTTCATTTCCTCTATGCCTATAAATAGCCATGAGATGTCAAAAAAATTGAATGCCAGCAAAAAAATATGTAGTATGAAATAATGCCCGTATTCTGAGGCCAAAACTAAAATAAGATAGAATAAAAAGCAGATAGCAAATAGAATAGCCCTTAAAATGCAAAGGCTTTCAAATGTTTTTGATAATTCTTTCTGCCCCTTCGTATTACTATAAGCAATTTCACGGCTTGAATACGTACTAAGCCCTAACATGCCGAATGTTGAAAACAGCAGGACCACAGAATTTGTATAGCTATAAATGCCAAGGGATTTTACTCCCAGAGTTCTTGACAAATATGGCATCAATATAATAGGTATAACACTTACCAAGGCCTGATAAGAAATGTTATAAAAGAAATTTTTTGCTACTTTGCTCATAAAACTAATATTTCCTTTTAATATTATCATTTATTTTCTGCAGGATATCTATTATTTTGTAAACAAGAGTTTTTTTACCTGACAAACTGTTCTTAATAAAGTTATAAGATGATTTTCTCATTTTTGTGTTTGCTTTTACGATTTCTAATATTTCTGCAACAGAAGCATTCATTGCCTCACTATTCATAGAAGCGTTGCTTCCTACAAAACAATGCGTATATATCGTTTCAGGGTTTATCTTAATTTTGGCTCCATTATAAAGTAACAGCATCCACAAAAGATAATCGTCAGCACCATTATTTTTCACGATTCTTTTAAACCAAATTTCTGGTATACATTTTTTCTTAATAAGGCATTGTCCGGGTGATGTAATTCTATTGCCGAATATGATATGGAAGAGAAGGTGCTTTGCAGTCCATTGTACAATTCGAAATCTATATAGAATTAATTTTTCACTATCTGACTCTATGTAACCATTCGAAATAATCATGTCAGCTTTCCCTATTTTTGACAGCTGGCTTATTAGGAAGTTATCATTAATTTCATCATCCTGGTCAAGCATAAGAATAAATTCGCCATGTGAATGGGAAATTCCATGAACTCTGGAATAATGTATCCCCATATTCTTTTTATTGCTGATTGAAATAATTTTTATAACAGAACTATTAACCAAATCATCTATATTTATTTGGGGGCTGTCATTAACCAATATTAATTCAACCGCACAGCATATATTTTCAGCATTTCTTTCTATCATCCTAATCAAATTAGGGATATATTTTCTTCCATTATAGATTGGCACGATTACAGAAATCATCTCTTCCTCCATACATATTTTATTAAGGCAAAAACCTTGCAAATTTATATCATATGTTCCGTTATGAATTTCAATATTTTTAAAAATATTTTCTTAGGCAAATGCAAATACAGTAATCTCTCAAACCTAAAGAGGGGTGTACGTTTTTTTCTTCTATCAGGAAGATTTTTCCACAGGGAAATATTTTTCCATTTTAAGTATTCATCCCTGAGAGGATGGTAGCTGCCTTCATCCCAAGGATAATCTCCAACAGCCCTAATATAATGAATGATTCTTGTATCGGCTCTCCCCTCTTTGATTTCCTCCATGGAATAATACTGATATGTTCCATATACTTTATAATAGATATCATCTGGGTACATAAAATGGACTCCTTGGAAATTATATTTAGGATTCATCTTCTGGATGTTGTCACAAAAGAAATCGTTGAGTAAATCTTGGTCATTCATTGAATATCTATGAATATTTTTTTCTAAATGATCAATCATATTATGGAAAAAAAGATTATGCCCCTCAAAATACCGCAGATTAAAAAACATAATTCCTGCATTAAAATAATATTGGTTTTGTTCTATTTTTAAACGTTTTAATCGTGGGAAAGCCAGTGCATCAATTACACATGCCATGGCTTTCCCATGGAAATTAAAATAGCACAGCTCTTTTAAACTACCTACTATTAAGGTATCACTATCAATATACAATAAAGTATCAATTTTCCCTATTAGTTCTTTTATAATAAAAATTTTAATCCATGTAGCAAGAGAGCCATTCCAAGGTCTTGCGTCCATTTTTCTTATTTGTTCTAAAGAACTTTGGACATTCATATAAATGATTTTTCTATTGTACTTTTCTACAGTGGCATTTAGCATTTGTATATTTTCTTTGGCGACATCCATTGCAGCGCAATATATATTTATAGCACCTATATCTTTATTATTTTCACACAAGGATAACATGGATATTCCTGCATAGGGTGCATAGTTATTATCAAATTGATATAATACATTTAATATTTCTGCCATATAACCCTCCCCAAATTATTTCTGATGATTCTTTAAATCTCTGTAAAAAATCAATAGAAAAATTAAGACAGCCGCTCTAGATTATAGTAATAAATTGCACCCTGACCGGGCATTGTACTCTGCTTACGCTCACCAATGTCATAATATTTGGTGATGTTTTTTAATATTGCTGGTTCATCTGAATAGAATTGTTTAATGACTAATAATACAGCCTGCTTTTTTAATTTTTTTGATTTTTTCAATTCAGCTAAATCTTTCTGATATACCGTGTTTAAGTCAATGCAAGAATTATTTTTAACAAAGGTTCTGCATTCTTTTTCCAAATCCCAATAGAAATCTAAAGAATGGCCTTCAAAGCAATGGTATGCCACCCCTTCATATGTGTTGCCACAGCTGTATTCGCCGCCTATGATAATATCCATATTCCCGTCATATGCGTTTTCTCTTAAGATATTATCAAACGCTTTATCTAAATATGTGGTCTGGTTATTGTAAATACCAATATCTAAGACTGGTGAATAATGTCCTCCCCATTCTGTGTGTATCATATAAGTATTGTCAGATGTTTTAACCTTATCAAAAGCGAAAAGAGTAATAGGGTCAATTGTTACAAATGCCTGAGCTAAAAAGAGTAACGAGATAAAACTTAGCAAAAGGTATTTTTTATTGTTGTTACGGATATGCAATATTATTATCAGCATGCAAAAGACTGCAAACATTGCTATGACAAGAATATATCTTGAGTTATTTATGGTTATATAAATGCTGTTAAAAATCAACAAGAAGAAAATGCTTATTCCCCCTGCAAAAACTGTTCTGTTTTCTTGAAAGAATGAACGAAGTATCCCCCTCTTAACAGACAAGAATATTCCTATAATTATAATTACTGATACAATCCAATAAAAATTCAAAACAAATGCAGTTTTAAGCTTTTGTATAATATATAAAATATTAAATCCAAAATAATTATCATTTCCCCCATTTTCGCCTACAGTTATCGAGCTCCACATTCCTATGTCAGGAGAAGTGTTTACCCAGATTAAATAATAAAACATAATTAAACCTGCAAAATATCCCCCTATTAATGTCTTATCCAAAAATAAATCAGTCAGACGTTTTAAAAGGGAACCATTTCCTGATAGTAATGAAATAATGGCATAACCAATAAAAAATCCTAGTATCATAATAGCTCCAACCTCTTTTGTCTGAACTAGAATGCATGAAAAAAAGAAAAATAACAGGTTATATCCAAAACTATTAAAAAATAATATATAGATAAAAAATATTCCAATGCCAAAATCAAGGCTCAGTCCATAAAATGTACCTAAAAACATTGGTTCCATTGAGAACAATAATGTGGCTAATGCGATGATGAATGGAGAAATTTTTGGAAAAATTTTTTGTAATAACTTATATACAAAAATTATTGCAAATTCTACCAAAATTAAATTAATTATATTCACGCCAATTATGCTATCAGGGAAGCAAAATGCTCCCATAGCTAAAAAAAATGCGTACCCCAAGGAAGGATGGGAGCACAAGCGAAAAGATAGTAAATAAGATTTCAAGGTAAAGTCAAACTGGCTGCAACCCTTGATTACCTCCTTTAAATATGTATCGCTGTCCCATCTGGGAAGAGTATTAAATTGAATGAGGCGTAGTAATGTACTTATTGCAACTACAATTATGAGAAAACGATAGTTGAAAAAAAACTGCTTTATCATTGCCCTGTTCCACTGAATAGATTTAGCCAATATAAATGTTGTTGCAAAAAAGGGGAGCAATGATACTAAGTCAAATAAAACGATATTAATGGTCTTGGTTGATTTGTTTGCAATTGGTGAGAATGTTGCTGACATTGCAAAAATACATAGACAAAAAAATATCACCCATATTTGTATCATTAGTTTTTTGTTATGAATCAGCTTTTTGATATATTCCATAACTTAAATCCTCCATAGGCTAAACAATATAGTGCTTCAATCTTATTTTATGCTTTTCTTTTTTTCCAGATGTTTTACATAACTAAATAAACTTAAAAAAGCATACTTAGGAAGCAATCGATAAAGTAAAATCTCAATTTTGAAAAATAAAGTCCTTGTCTGTTCCCTTTGTGGAATATTATTCCATAAAGATTTAGCTTTCCATGCATTAAATAATTTTTGTAAAGGATGAAAATTGTTTTTCTCCCAAGGATAATTGCCTAAAACCCGTAAAAAGTGGACAATCTTTACGTGTTTGCGGGCATAGGATATTTCTTCTTTAGAATAATAATCAAACTTTTTATATACTTTAAAATATGTTTTGTCAGAATACATATAGTGTATCCCCTGAAAATTATACTGGGGACTTAAGCGTAATATGTTGCCGTTAAAGAAATCATTCAATAAATCCTGATCATTTACTTGATATCGGTAAATATTCTTTTTCAAATGCATAAGCATTTTTTTATAAAAATCTTTATGAGTGTAAAAGTAATCTAAATTAAAAAACATAATACCTGCATTATAGTAATACTTATTAATTTTTATATTTAGCCTGTCAAGATGTTCAAAACCGAGGCTGTCGATTACCGCTGCCATCGCTTTGCCTTTAAAATCAAAGCCACATAACTCTCTAAGCGAACCTAGTACTAATGTATCGCAATCAATATATAGAAGGTTGCTGATTTTACCGATTAACTCCTCAATGACAAATATTTTCATCCAGGTAGCTAATGAATTATTCCATTCCCTAGCATTTAGTTTTTTTATGGTATCTATCGCTTTGGATGTATCAAGAAATATAATATGTCGTTTATATTTATCTGCATTCTCTAAAATGAGCTGTTTATTCCTTTCGCTCACATTCATTGTCGCGCAGTAAATATTTAATTCATCTATATCTCTGTTATTTTCAAATAAAGAAAGCATGGAAATGCCAGCATAAGGCGCGTAATTGTCATCAAATTGATAGAGAACGTTTAATTCATTACTCATGATTCTTTTTCCTCTCATACTTTATAATATAGAAATAATGGATTGATAATTTCATATAATTTATTTAAAATCGGAAGCTGAAAGCTTTTGGAAAGGAAGCCGCCTTTCCAACAAGCGTTTTGTAATTCCCTTGCAAAAGCAAACAGATTTAAATTCGATACCTTTCTGCCGGATATATATTCATATTCTGTTCCGCTGCCTACAAATTCTTTTGATAATATATCTAAATCTTCAGATTTTGGATGCATACATAAATTAAGCAGTGGCTTTAACAAAAAATCCGATGAATAATTAAAATTTGAAAATTCAGAATTTTTCCATTCTGAAACAAATTTCAATGCCCCTGCCTGAATCTTTCTTATGATTTCACCGTTGGGGTTAGGCTGGGAGAGTATAGGAAAAACATTCCCATTGGACGCTGTATAACTTTCCGTGGTTCCGTGCAAAGTATCTGAAAATAAAAGTTCAATAAAACCTGCATTCATATATATTTTAGCCCGTGTATTACGGTTAACAGCAATATACCCGTTTCCTGCATTTTTGACATTTTTGTAAAAAGCTTTAAAAGTCCCAAAATAAAATCCGTAGATATCAGCAAATTCCGCAGATATCTCCCTTAACATCTTATGAAGCCGCCCGCTCCATCCAATATCAATAATTGCTACTTTTCCATACATCATGTTTTGTTTCAAATATTGGATAAGAAGGTTCTTTTGATTTTTCTGGTTTCTATACGCATTTTTTACAGATTTGCTGGACAGTGACAAATAGTATATTTCTAAATTATTCTGGTTACTTAGCAGCTCATAAGCCTTTTTAATTAGATAGCCGTCTCTTGATAGAAAATATACTTTATTAATATCATTATTTTTCAATTCAATTTCTAACCAACGGACAAAATAATACAGAATAGGCCCTAACACCTCATACCCTGTTTTTTCTGCTGTATTTTCGATGAAGGCAAGTCTGTTATTTATTGATTGATACAGAATATTCTTTTCTGCAGAAAGTTTTACTTTCTGGTTTGAATATTTTAATCTATCGTTTATATTTGGAATCAGAATGGAGGATATTCCATTCTTCTGAGCGCCAAGTATGTCTGCTTTATAATTATCTCCAATATGAATCACCTTATCGGGAGTTATGTCATTTTTTGTTAAAAAAATTTGAAAAAGCTTCCCGTTTCCTTTAGATGCATTGTGCTCTTGGGAGACATATATTTTTTCTATATTGTATCCGCATTTTTCTAACATTTTCCGAATACATTCTTCCGGAAGATACATATCAGATATTGCGTATATCTTTTTTCCAGCTTCTAAGCAGTATTTGTAAACTTCATAAATGGTTTTGTTTACTACAGCACATTTCAGTTCCATTCTGCATTCGATATTTTTTACCATATCTTTATTTTTAATATGTAGAACATTGTAAATATCATTTAAGTTAACATCTTTATTGGGATGATTCTTTCTAACTATTTTAGGTGCATGTAATCGCTCCCTATAAAAATATACTGGCAGATGCTGATTTGTTTTACGAAAATATTCTTCATCCACTAATGAAACCATGTCTTTAAAAGATTTAATATCGCGCTTGACTAATGTATCAAAAACATCGAAAGTCACTAACTGATAAGGTTCAATGGATTTTATAATCTCTTGGCTGTCCAAATTTTTGATTATATTCATTGTTGCAGCTCCTTCCTGCTGATTTAAATATTCTATATGGCCAGAGCTTGCGGCTTGTCCAATTTGGCTTTGTATGGCAGCAATCATTTCATGTGCTGTGCAACCCGTTCATGCTCTGGCGGAAGCTTCATGTAGTTGCCATATGTAGATTTTAGAACCATATCGTAATCCAAAGGTGCATGGTAGGGAATTCTATCAATTGATACAGTGGTGCCATTTTGGTACCATTCCTTTTTTCTTCTTTTTATTATGTCTTTTGGAGGAAAGTTACTATAAAAGTAATAATGCCCTGATTGCTTTCTGTAATATTGAGCGTGGTAATTATATTTCTGAATAATCCAGTCCCTGCTTAAATGCTTTCCTATACGTGATAAATACCAAATGACAATTTTAGGGAAAGTGCTGTATTCGCTAAAATCAATAAATTTTCGGTGTCCCATTGCCAATCCGTAATATAATGTTAAAAAAGAGCATTGTATTTTATGCTTTAATACATTGTCAGGTGTATTATCAAGGATAAATATATCTAATGCAGGTTTTCCCCAAATATTTCTGGCTGCCTTCTTTCCGACCTTTTCATATGTATTGATATCTGCCGTGTCATTCTTGTAAACAATTCTGATATTATAATCAAGCCATTTCCCGCCAAGGAAGTCTTCTGGTTTATGCAGTATAAAATCCCCATGTTTCCATTCAATTTCTGTAGCGCTTATAAACTTTTCATAATTATCCCTCGTAAAGCTTATGTCCACATCATCATCCCATGGAATAAAAGAACCATGGCGGACAGCACCAAGCAGTGCACCACAGTCTAAGTAATAGCAGATGTTATATTTTTTACAAACACGGTCAACCTCATCCAATATCATTCTATTAATTTCCTGTACTTCCTTAATATTCTTAGCCATTATTACTATTCTCCTTATTTATAGTACAGTTATAGCCTTATTCAAAAGGGGGAGAATATCAGGTGAGAAATCCCGAAGAGGGCCCCTTAGGGACTTTTACAGCAGGTACAATGCCAAAATTTGCAAAAAAGTACTTAATCTGCCACAATTCAGCCACAAAAAAGGAAATAGTTACTACATATTAGGGATAATATGTTCAAGAAAAGTGCCAATTGGATTACGAATTTAGTCAAAATGTAGAAAAAACAGCATTGTCTTGACAATTTATATCAAGAAGGGTTACTATATCAGCTAAAGGGCAGAGAAAGTAGTAGAGTAAAAATCCTTAAGGGGCCCTCTTAAGGATTTTTACAGATTTACCTATTGATAAGCTGTTTATATTTTTAACATGATAAATTTGAATTATGTTTTTGTAATTTAAACTTATTCTATTTCTATATTACTTTTGTGTGATTTAGTTTATTAACAGAGAAATTACTGATACAGTAGAAATAGAAAAATGTTTCGATTCACGAATAAGCCTTGAGTCATATAAAAGCAAATTGGTTGATGGGAGGAAGAAATGGCACCTTTATTTACTATTGGAATTGCTTCTTATAATTATGCAAAATATATTACAAAGGAATTAGATGCTATAAGAAGACAAACATTTAAAGACTATGAGGTGCTGATATCTGATGATCATTCTACGGATAATTCTGTTGAGGTAATTAAAAAGTATATGTTAGATTATCCTGAAATGAATATTCGTTTAATAGAAAGTGCTGAGAACAGAGGGCTTGTTGAGAATAAGAATTGTTTGATTGAAAATTGTATAGGAAAATATCTGATGATTTGCGATGCAGATGATTGGATGAGTGATGATTGTCTTAGTTTAATGGCAGATGTCATTGAAAAGGATGATCCTGATAGGGTAATTGGAGAAGTGGCACATATTGATGAAGAAGGACGGATTATACAAGTTGAAGAACCGCCATATTATCAAACAAAATGGGGATGGAACATACATCATGGAAGTGTTTGCAGAACTAGTATCTTGAGGGAGCATGGCATAAAGATATATGGGGAAATTGATGATGTATATTATACAGTAGAAATTGCAAAATACTGTAAAAAAATTTCTTATATCCGAGAGGTGGTATATTACTGGCTTGTTCATTTAGATTCAGAAGGAAGAAAAAACTCTTTCTTTTCTGTAGAGCAGATTGTTCAGAGACATATGAATGTTTTGGAATTTTTTCAAAACACGATTCAATTTATTGAAAAAGGACAGGACAACTATACTGAACAGGATGTGGAAGAATTACGACTGGTGAAAATGAAAATGTATTATTTTGCAATTCTTTTTATTGCACAGAACTTAAGGTTGAATGAAAAGTATCTTTTCTATCGGAATCTTCATACAAAGATGCTTTCTTTAGACCAAAATTATTTGAGAAATAAATATCTGTTTTTTACACGGGAGAAACGACTGAGGCCATATGCTTTATGTGCAATAAAAATCTGTGTGATTTTAGAAAAATTGAGGATTATGAAATTAGGAATTTTTGGATACCACATAATTAGTAAAATTAAATATTTTGATCAATAATTCTTTGGAGAAGTAAATGTAAATTGAGTGGGATATGAATAATAAGTATATTTAGGATATTATATATGTATAAGTAACTCATTCAAAAAATATATATATTGGTTTTCTATGTGGAGTAAAACATAAAATAATGTGGCTGATATTAAAATCTGGATGGGAGATATGCCTTATGGATAAAAATGATGGAGAAAGAATAAAGGATGATGATAAAGTATTAGTTGTTTTAACGAATCAATATATGTTTATGCAACTATTATGGTATTATTCAAAATATCCTGAAGGCATTTGGGAAGTAATTATTCTTAAGTTTGGTGACGTAGATTTAATGAATTCCATGTATCAAAAATGCGTTAAATGTGGTTTTTTTACAAGGATAATGACATGTGAATCTTCAATTTATGGTCAAAAATTGTTAAATAAAATTATTGTGATGCTTCGTTATTTATTTCAATATATTACACAACAGCGTGAAAAAAGTGATAAAAAATTTTTAAAAGGGATAGTGGGAGAGGGGAGATATAAAAAAGTTATTATACAATCTACCCATGACAGTGTTTCTACAGCGATTATAAATGCTATGTCTGATAGTATTCTGGTATGTTTAGAAGATGGGATGGGAGATTATTTACCTGTAAAGGGAATGAAAGAATGCTTTAAATTATCACACTTTTCACTGTTTAAGTCAAATATATTACAGTTATCAGCTTTTATGCTGGCAAAAATGAATGTTGCAAATGTGGCAGCGTATGGATATCAATTTCAGCTAAGATATGATGCTCAATTGATTAAATACTGCAGTTTGCCAGATAAAATGAAATATAGGAATTATAAAGAGATAAAGCAATTATTTGATAATGATAGCAGAGAAATAGCTGTTTCAGAAAATGAGCTTTCCTTAAAGCAACAGGAATATGATGTAATAGTGTTTTCTACGGCTTTTGCTGATTTTGGAGATTGTGAGGAACTATATTATAGTACATTACAGGATTGGCTCAAAAAGAATTATAAGGGGAGGAAGATTCTTTTTAAGCCTCACCCGCGGGAACAGTGTGGACTTAATTGTAATGATTTAAATATTCATATAGGTGGGAGGGAGATTGCAGGAGAGAGGGTGCTTGATATATTACCGGATGCTGAAATTGTACTTACATATACTACTACAATTTTATTAAAAATATGCAGGGAGAAAAGAAATTTCAAAATTTTGCGCTTTAACAATATAAAATCCAAATGGTACCATCTAGGTATAGAAAATGATTCTGAAGTACTTGGGCTGAGCGATAGTGATTGGATAATATTAGGGGGTAGGAAGGATGAATGACTGGGGAGATAAGAGATATCGTATTATTAAAGAATTATTGTATATAGGGATATTGCCTTTATTGTTTTATATATCTGCGTATTATTATTTACAATCTGATATAGAACAAATCCCCAATATTATGATAGTAGCTTATATTTTTGCAATATTGTGGATTGTATTTTTTTGTGTTCTTATTTCTAAAAAAATAAAAGATTGGAAAATGCTTCATATAAGAGGGGTTATGGCATTTATAGACAAGCATTATTTGAAAATACTATTGTTTTGTATTCTAATTATTTTTAATATGCAAAGCATTTTTACGATGCCGCGATGGGATGGGATGCTTTATTATTCTGCCCTTATAAAGCAGAGTGCTGGATTTGATTTTACCCTGCAGGGACTGGTGGATGGTTTTCGCATTGTTCATCCAAGCCATGGATATTATTGTTTTCTGGCAATAGGGGCATATCTGTTTCAGAACCAAATGGTTGGCATTCTTTTTATGCAGATGGTTCTGTATATGGTTACTGTCTTTTGTTATTTTGGCCTGCTGCGCATTCTTTTTAAGAGCGCAAGTGAAAAGCTATGTTTTTGGGGCACGCTTTTTTTTGCATTAAATCCTTTGATATATGGTATAGAACCTATTATTTCTTGTGATTATGGTGTATTTAGCTATCTTATCATTTTTTTATATGTATCTTTAAAGGGTTATCCTCTTTTGGAGTTATGGGTAGCTGTATTATTGATATTGTCAAAACAGCAGGGGGTGCTTTACTATGTTGCTTTTTATGGAATTGTCTTTCTGGTTAATTCCTCAAGGTATTATAAATCTAGTCACAGCTTGGATATAAAAGAAATTTTCAAAGTGTTGAGAAGGATGATACCTGGTTTTGTGGGAATTGGATATTATTTGCTTAGCAGTTCATCACCTTTTGCATGGATGGAAAGTATGAGCAGCGGTCAGAATAATGTTTCTAATATAGATGAAAATAGGCAGACTTTACAGGGAATTGGGATTAACGGAGCGTATATTATAGAAAAATTAAAGCAAATTTTTATTCTTAATTTTGCATGGATAAATTGGCTGGTTATATTTATAGGATTAGCTTGTATTCTGTATATGTGGAAAAGATACGACAAAAAAATAAATGTAAGTGCAGCAACCTATGGTCTGATTGGCATTACATTTGTTTTTCTGTCTTTTAACTTCTTTGTTGTTACTTATGCACAACCAAGGTATTTGAGTGTAGGGGTTGTGATAACCTCTATTGGCGCATTTGGAATATTAAATTTATATTTTGGCAGAGTAAAACAAAAATTAATGAGAGTGATTTTGTATAGTTTAACTGGAATTTCTCTTATTGCGTCGTTTGTTTCAGTTGATCCGCTTAGTTTTATGGCATTTAAGAGTTTTTCAGTAGGTATGTTATCTATGTATCAGCCGTTATATGATAATCCTGATATGTATCCGTCTGATCTTTATGCGGATAACACAGTTTATAACAGGCAGTTTGCATTTTATACATTGTTAGAAGAAAAGATGCTGCGGGAGATACAATATGATGGTTCTGTTCCTCTTCTCCAGGTAGATATGGGGAAAGAAGCCGGGTATGGGCAGGGAACATATGACTATATCAATATGATGCTGGAGGGCCTGTATGGAAGGACAACACTTTATTGGGATAAAGAGAGAGGGAAAATGACAGAAAATGAAAATGGTATTCCTATGTGGGTTTATTACTTCTGGTCAGAACAGATTGAAGCAAACCAAGTGAATTGGAAAGGGGAATCTTTACCGGAAACTGCTTATTTTATTTTGTTGCCAAGGCAGGATAACGAAATATTAGATACGGTTAAAAAGAAATATACTATAGAAAGAAGGTATGATATATCTGCATATGCAATGTCTCTTACAGTATATAAGGTGCAAAAAAGATAAAGGCATTTTTGCTAAGGCATAAGTGGGTTATGTGTCTGTTAATTATGGAAGGAGAAAGTTTATGGGTAAATTAATGATTATTATGTACCATTATACTCGTGATTTAAAGCATAGCAGATATCCAGAAATAAAGGGTCTTGACATAAGCTTATTTCAGCAGCAGATTTCATTTTTAAAGAAGAATTTCTCTATTGTAACAATGGAAGAAGTCATTGAGGCTGTAAAAGGAAAAAGTGAATTACCAGAAGATGCTGTGCTGCTGACTTTTGATGATGGATATATTGATAATTATACATTTGCATTTCCAATTCTGGAAGAAGAGAAGGTACAGGGATCGTTTTTTATTCCTGGAAAAACTTTTTCCACGCATCAGTTATTAGATGTAAATAAAATTCATTATATTCTTGCAAGTACAGATAGCAAAAGTCTTCTTTCTGACCTTATGGAAAAGTTGGATTACTATAGAGGGAAGGAATATGATTTTCCTTTAAATGAAGAACTCTATTTGAATTATGCGAAGGAAGACCGGTATGACACAAAGGAGACTATTTTTATTAAGCGTATGCTTCAAACTGTATTGCCTGAGAAATTGAGAAATAGAATTTCCAGCGATTTGTTTGAGAAACATGTTGGTGTTACAGAGGAGCAGTTGTCTTATGAATTATATATGACAGAAAATCAGATACGCAGCATGAAACGCCATGGAATGTTTATTGGAATTCATGGATATGACCATTACTGGCTGGGTAATCTCCCAAGACAGCAAATGCAAAAGGACATATCAAAGGCACTGGAAGTGATGGATGAGTTTATTGATAGGAATTGCTGGGTTATGAATTATCCATATGGCAGTTATAATGCAGAGGTGCTTGATTATATTAGAAGCCTTGGGGCATGTCTGGGGTTAACTACACAGGTAGCAGCAGTTGATATTTCAAAGTGCAATTCTTTAGAGCTGCCAAGGCTCGATTGTAATGATTTTCCGCCAAAGAGTGAGAATTACAAGAGAGTATAAGATGGTTTTACTGGAGGTGAAATTGATGGCTGCTGAAACAAATTATGAAATTCGTTTGGCAAATAGAGATGATATTCCGATGATTATGGAATATATTGATCAGGATTGGCGCAGGGGACATATTATGTCTGTGGATAGAGGACTCTTTGAATATGAGCTCTTAAATTCAGATGGGACGGTTAATATGGTGATTGCGGTTAATCATGATAATAATAGAATAGATGGCTGTTTGGGCTTTTTGAAAAGTGCGCGGAAATCAGATGTGTTTGATACATGGGGCACTATTTGGAAAGTGAGAGAAGATAGTGGTAATTTGCTTGGATTAAAAATTATTAACCAGGTAAAAAAAATTTCAGGAGGCCGTTTCTATTTAGGTATTGGAATTAATCCAAATACTGCAGTGAAAATTCATAAAATGCTATTGAGAGATAACGTGGCAAAAATGAAACATTATTATTGTCTGGCAGAGCGAAGCCAGTATAAGATTGCGGTTGTGAAGCATAAGGACTTATATGAGGATGCACATATTGATTGTGATAATTTTGAAGTGGAATTATTAGATTTAGATTCTTTTATTGAAGCATTTGATGATTTAAAGAAATATGAAGATGACATTCCTTATAAAAATAAAGAATATTTTATTTATCGCTATTTTCAACATCCGATTTATTCGTATCAAATATATGGCATTTATGAGAAAGGTGTATTGACTGCATTTTTTGTATTACGGGAAGATTCTTATTTAGACCGTATTGCAATACGGATGATTGATTACCACGGAAAAGAGGAAAACATGAGGGCAGTCCGCAGCATTTTTCCACAGTTGTTTGCAGATGAGTCAGTTGAGTATATTGATTTTTATGAGTATGGTTTTTTAGATCAAAACATAGAGCAGGCGGGATTTAATTTGTTGGATGATAATGATTCAAATATTATTCCAAACTATTTTGCTCCATTTGTACAGGAAAATATTGATATATGGATTGCCAGTCCTATTGATGGAGCAAGGTTTGTAAAGGGCGATGGTGATCAGGATAGGCCAAATGAGGTGAAAAGGGCATGAAAGAATTAGAATATCCATTTGATGTGAAGAAAATTTTATCTGGGAAAATAAAGCTGCGGCGGTTACTTTTGGAAAAGGCAGATGGTTTTATAGAAAAAAGAATAGCTATTCTGGGCGGTGGGACGACAAGTGATATAAAAGATGTAATGGAACTTTTTCTGTTAAATCAGGGGATACGTCCTTCATTTTACGAATCGGAATACAATCAGTATTATCAGGAAGCAATGTTTCCTACAGAAGAGTTTATTAAGTTTTCACCGGATGTTATTTATATCTGTACATCAAACCATAATATTGAGAGGTATCCTTCCTTTTCAGATTCGGAAGAATATGTGGATCAGTTATTTTCGGAGGAGTCAGAGAAATATTGCGCAATCTGGGAGAAATTGGAACAACAGTTTCATTGTCCAATTATTCAAAATAACTTCGAAATGCCGGCATATCGCTTGCTTGGAAATCGTGATGCATATGATTATCGTGGTAGGACTAATTTTTTGATGCGGCTCAATATGGAATTTAGCAGGCAGGCAAGTCAGCGTGATCATTTATTATTATGTGATTTGAATTATATATCATCTGATTATGGTCTTGGAAAATGGTCAGATATTTATTATTACTGTATGTATAAATATGCCATGCACATTGAAGCAGTTCCTTACCTTGCTTTTCAGGCTGCCAATATTATTAAATCCCTCTTTGGCAGAAATAAGAAAGGGCTTGTTCTGGATTTAGATAATACCTTGTGGGGCGGAATTGTAGGTGACGATGGGGTGGATAATCTTGCAATTGGTTCTGAACTTCCAAAAGGCCAGATTTATACACAGTTTCAGCAATATATAAAGGAATATAAGAAAATAGGGGTTTTTTTGGCGATTGACTCTAAGAATGATTACGAAAATGCAGTGGCAGGTTTAGAACATCCGGACAGTGTTCTTTCTAAAGAGGATTTTGTTTCAATTTATGCTAACTGGGAACCAAAAGATCAGAATCTGCTTGCAATAGCTGATGAACTTCAGGTATTACCGGAAAGTCTGGTGTTTATTGATGATAATCCGGCAGAACGCTATATGGTGGAGGAACAAATAGATGGGGTGAGTGTTCCGAATATCGGAAAGGTTCAGGATTATATTAGAATTATTGACCGCAGTGGCTTTTTCGAGGTGACATCTTTATCGGAAGATGATCAAAAGCGGGTTGTGATGTATCAGGAAAATGCAAAAAGAAAACAAATGCAAATGAATTTTTCTGATTATGGTGAGTATTTACAGTCGTTAGAAATGCAGGCAGTGATTAGGGAATTTGATAAGGTACATTTTTCCAGAATAGCACAGCTGAGCAATAAAAGTAATCAGTTTAACCTTACAACTCGCCGTTATACAAAGGAAGAAATTGAGGGGATTGCGAATGATTCATCCTATATTACTTTGTATGGCAGACTTCAGGATCGCTTTGGCGATAATGGGGTGGTTTCAGTGGTAATTGGACAGATTGAAGGAAAAAACTGCCATATCAGATTATGGATTATGAGCTGCAGGGTATTGAAACGTGATATGGAGAACGCTATGATGGATTGTTTTGCAGCCCGGTGTTCGGAGCGTGGTGTCGGCCAGATTTATGGATATTATTATCCGACCAGAAAGAATGGTATGGTAAAAGATTTTTACAAAGAAATGGGATTTGAAAAAATCTCAGAAGATGCAGTATTTAATACAGTATGGAGTTTAGATATTGCAAAAGGATACCAAAAAAGAAATAAGTTTATATTAGTTGATTTTTAATGAGCCATGTCTTAAATTTTGGAGGGAAATTATATGTCTAGAGAACAATTATATGTAAAATTGAATGAAGTTTTTCGTGAAGTATTTGACGACCAGTCCATAATCGTTTCTGATATGACTACCGCAAACGATATTGAGAGATGGGACAGTCTTATGCATATTAATTTATTGTTTGCAATAGAAAATGCGTTTGAAATCAGATTTGATATAGAGGAAGGGCTTATACTTCAAAATGTGGGAGAAATGGCAGACATTATTCTAAGAAAATGTAATGATAATTGATATTCTGGAGGAATTGAGAATGCTTAAGAATCGTTTAATAAAGTTTTCGATTTTAATTTCTTTAGTCTTGTTGAACTTTAGTATGGCACCTAAAGTGTATGTGTTAGGTGCGACTTTAAATGAGACAAGCCAAGTGCATCCATCTTTAAATTATGAGATAGCTAGACTAGAAGAATCTGCAGTTATGAAGCCTGCTGATGGGATTACAAAAGATCAGCCTTTTGCAGTTGGAACAGCAGGAAGTGAATATTTTAGGATTCCGGTTTTTACAGTTATGCAGGATGGAACTTATGTTTGCGCTGCGGATGCACGATGGGATCACACGAGGGATGGCGGCGGTTCGGACATAATTTTTTCGATTTCTAAGGATGAGGGGAAAACATGGACATATAGCTTTCCGTTTTATTTTGGGGACAGTGCTAATTCAAAAATTCCATTTTCAGAAGTGGCTACATTTATTGATCCAGAGTTGATTACTAAAGGGAATACAATATGGTTATTTACAAATGCATATCCAGCTGGAGTGATGTCGGAGCAGAAATTTCCTGCAGTAGGGACAGGATATATTAATGTGGGGGGGATAATGCGGCTGGCTTTAACTGACAATTATGAAAATGCTGATAAAAATCCAAAAGAATCGGATATTAGTGTGTACCCTTATTATGTAGGAGATTTTGACAACGGATATGCACCTATATTAAAGCGTTTAGGGGGAGCGACTGCATACTGGGTAGACGAAGTCTATCATATTTATAAAAAAACGCCAGATGGTTTTGTGAAATTAGAGCAAAAGCAGGTGAATAGTGATGTGATTATAGGTCAGAATTGTTTTTTTAGGGACTCTATGTTTCATGTCTATAATACAACATACTTGTTTATGGCAAGGTCTGATGACAAAGGAAAAACATGGACATATAAGGTATTGAATCCACAGGTCAAAAGTGATGGGGATGCACAGCTTGTAACATCTCCCGGTAATGGACTGGTGCTGCGGGATGGGACGCTTGTGGCTAGTGTATGGGAAAGACCGGACGAGTTTGAGAATCCTAATGGATGGATTGCTTCAAATAATGATCGCAGTGGTTTTATTTATTCAAAAGATGATGGAGTTACGTGGGAAAGAATGGAGGGAATTGGAGTGTATTCCAATGAAAATCATATTGTTGAGTTGAATGATATATCGTTAAGAATGTTTTATCGATATGATGCAGAGGGGGGAAAGATATCATATATAGATACTAGAAGTGATGGTGCAGGATATACTTGGCGGGAAAACTGCCAATCAGAGCTGGAAGCAGATGTGGCATGTAATCTTAGTGTTTTATCATATTCTAAAACAGTTGGGGGGAGGCAGGTTATACTGATATCCTGCCCTGCCACAGTTAAAATTGGTAATATCAGGTATAAAGTGACTTCTGTAGCTGCAAATGCATTTAGGAATAATCGAAGGCTTAAGAAAGTAACACTTGGAGATGAGATTCAAAAAATTGGTAAGGAAGCTTTTAAGGGATGCAGAAAGCTTGGAACGGTAAATATTAAATCAAAGAAATTGAAAAAAATTGGTAAGAATGCACTGAAAGGAATAAAACCAAATGCGAAGATTAATGTATTTTCGAATAAACTTAACGCATATAAGGCTTTATTCAGTGGAAAAGGACTAGGAAATAAAGTGCAGTGGAATAGGAAGTAATGGTATGGCTTAAGTGAAAACATTAGTATGTTTTTGATGGGCGAGCAGGCAGTGAGGTAATATTGGATTGTGAAAACAGGTTTATCAGATATATTTAGGAAGTTTTTTTCAAATTCAGGTATTGTAAAAAAGGGAATTTTAAGCCTGATAGGAACATTCCTTATCAAGGCAGTTAATTTAATTAGCATCCCGGTTTTTTCAAGATTAATGAGTACTGATGAATATGGAGATATCAGTATATTTATGACATATGTCAGTATATTTGTTGTTTTATTAGGTCTGGATTTTGATGGGGCTGTGTCAAGAGGATGCTTGGATTTTAAGGATAGAAAAAATCAATTTTTATCTGTAGGTGTTGCATTTACAGGATTTTATACACTTATCATTATTTGTTTTATTAATTTGTTCCATTCCTTTTTTTGCAAGCTGTTATCAATAGATTGGTTTCAATTGAATGTGTTGCTGCTTTATAGTTATGCATCTTTCCTGATTTCTTATATTTCTGCGGAGTATATATTTTATTTTAATTATAAAATGAATACTCTGCTGAGCATGGTGGTAGCACTTTGTAATTTTGGGGTATCGGTGTTACTGATAAAGAGCATTTATAGTGATAACCGTTTTTTAGGGAGGATGCTGGGGGCATCTATGCCAACGATTTTGATTGCTGCCGGAGTATTTATATATTTGTTGAACAGAGGCAGGGATTTTTGTCATAAGAAATACGTTTGCTATTTTATGAAATTGGGAATTCCGGTTGTGCCCCACAGTCTGGCTCATCTGGTACTAAGTAATTCTGACAAAGTAATGATTAGCAGTATTATAAGTTCGGGGGCAAATGGGATTTACAGCCTTGTTTATAATGTTGGATGGATGTTAGCTGTGTTGACAGAAGCATTGAATAATGTATGGATTCCATGGATGTTCCGGAAAATGGAAGCTGGAGATACCGGACTGTTAAGGAAAGCATTTAGTATTTATATGGCAGGTTTTGCTGTGATAACGATTTGTTTAGAGGCTGTTTCCCCGGAGATTGTGATGTTGATTTCACCGTCTGGCTATTGGGATGGGATTCGTATCGTTATCTGGATTGTCTTTTCTTCTTTTCTAAGTTTTATGTATATATTATATGTGAATCTGGAGTTTTATGAGAAAAAGACTTTTTTGATACCGGTTGGGACTGTTATGGCGGCAGCAATTAATATTATATTAAATGTCTGTTTTCTTAAAGAATATGGTTACGAGTTTGCTGCTATTTCAACAGTATTGTCATATTTTGCTTTGGTGGTATTCCATATGTGTATGGTGGTATTTGTTTTAAGAAAAAAGATTATTCATAGTGGTTTGTTTATTTTCTTTATAGCATTTGTTTTGGGAATTTCACTGGTATTTCAGGTATTCCTTGATAAACTGCTGGTGCGGATACTGGTAATGGCGGCCAGTGTACTTTTGATTGGTTTTGGAAGTCTGATTTCTTTCAAAAGGCTTAAAGATATAAATAAGAGTTGAGCAGGAAAATTTAATTATTTTAGAATTTATAAACAGATAGAAATTATATGGAGAGGCAGGTTTTGCAAAATATGAAGAAAGTATTAGTTACTGGTGCAGATGGATTTATTGGAAGCCATTTAACAGAGGAATTAGTGAAGAAAGGCTACAGCGTGAAAGCGTTTGCTTTATACAATTCATTTAATACATGGGGATGGCTGGACACCCTTCCAAAGGATGTTATGGAAGGTGTTGAAGTTTTTACAGGTGATGTCAGGGATCCGAATGGGGTACGCACGGCTATGCAGGATGTGGATGAAGTATTTCATCTGGCAGCGCTTATTGCAATTCCCTTTAGTTATCATTCTCCGGATTCTTATGTAGACACAAATATCAAGGGTACGCTGAATGTATTGCAGGCAGCGAGGGATTTAAGGACAGAGAGGATTCTGGTTACCTCTACATCTGAGGTGTATGGAACTGCGCAGTATGTTCCGATTGATGAAAAACATCCATATCAGGGGCAGTCTCCTTATTCTGCAACTAAGATTGGGGCAGACCGTCTGGCGGAGAGCTTTTACCGCAGCTTTAATCTGCCGGTATCTATCGTAAGACCTTTTAATACGTATGGACCGAGGCAGTCTGCACGGGCAGTGATTCCAACGATTATATCACAGCTTTTAGCCGGAAAGGAAGAGATTAAACTTGGCTCGCTTACGCCGACAAGGGATTTTAATTATGTAAAGGATACTGCAGCCGGGTTTATAGCGATAGCAGAATCTGATAAAACAATTGGGCAGGAAATCAATATAGCGACGCAGCAGGAAATCTCAATTGGGGCTTTGGCAAAAGAAATCATTTCACAGATTAATCCGGAGGCACGGATTGTATGCGATGAGCAGAGGCTGCGCCCGGAGAAAAGTGAGGTGAACCGTTTGCTTGGTTCAAATAAAAAGATTAAGGAATTAACAGACTGGAAGCAGAGTTACACATTTGAGGAGGGAATTGCAGAGACGATTGCGTGGATTCGGGAGCATATGGAAGCGTATAAAACGGATATTTATAATGTTTAGCAGGCAGGGGAAGCTGGGAACATAGAGCGCTTTTTGTTGGAAAGGGGGATTTTTGATGGGACGGTTTGTACCATTATCAATACCTAATTTCGAGGGTAATGAGAGGAAATATGTAGATGATGCTATCGGGCAGGGCTGGGTTTCTACTGGTGGGGCATATATTTCAGAATTAGAGAATGAGTTGGCAGAGTTTTTAAAAACGGACAGTGTAGCAGCCTGCCAAAGCGGGACATCTGGGTTGCATTTATCACTGATTGAATGTGGAGTACAGCCGGGCGATATGGTCTTGGTGCCAACGCTTACTTTTATTGCAGCGGTAAATCCTGTTCGGTATCAGTTTGCAAATCCGGTGTTTATTGATTGTGATGACAGTCTCTGCATGGATCCGGATAAGCTGCGGATGTTTTGTGAGAGGGAATGCAGGCTGGAAAATGGAATTCTGGTTCACAGGCTTTCGGGAAAATGCGTGAAGGCCATTATAGTTGTACATGTATTTGGAAATCTTGCAGATATGGAAAAGATTATGGAGGTGGCATCAGAATATCATTTAAAGGTGATAGAGGATGCTACGGAAGCGCTGGGTACTTATTATATAGAGGGGCGCTATGCCGGGAAATATGCGGGGACAATTGGTGATTTCGGGGCATATTCCTTTAATGGAAATAAGATTATCACTACTGGAGGCGGAGGTGCAGTTACTGCGAAGGATGCGCAGACAGTAGGGCATATGAGGTATTTGTCCACGCAGTCTAAGGATGATGCACAGTATTATGTCCACCATGAGGTAGGATATAATTACCGGATGACGAATCTTCAGGCTGCTTTGGGTGTGGCGCAGTTGGAAGAATTGCCAGAATTTATTGAGAGAAAGCATAGAAATTATGAATTGTATCAGGAATATTTCAAAGGCTTTTCTTTAGGGAAGCTGCTTGAATTCCGAAGTGGTACATATTCAAATCAGTGGTTCTATTCATTAGAGATTCCGATGGATAGAATTCAGGGGACATTACGGGACATTATTATGCGGCTGCAGGAGCTGGGAGTCCAGACAAGGGCAATCTGGCAGCTGATTCATGAGCAAATCCCATATAAAGAGGAGATTTCTTATCAGATTGAGAGAGCTTCTTATTATAGCTCCTGTATTTTGAATATTCCATGCAGCACGCAGCTTACGGAAGATGATATCAGTTACGCAGCAAGGCAGATTAAAAAAGTTCTTGGAGAAATGGAAGATGAGTAGGAAAAATCTTAGCGCATTTATAGGAGAAAGCAGCCTTTCTATTGTGGAGGCGATGGAGAAGATAGACGTAAATGTCAGGGGAATATTGTTTGTTGTAAATGAGGAAAAGAAACTTGTAGGGAGTATTACAGATGGGGATATTCGTCGCTGGCTTATCAGTACGGGGGATTTGTCGGTGCAGATTTCTAAAATTATGAACCATTCCCCTAAGTATCTCTGTCAGGCGGACAGAACACGGGCTATGGATTTTATGAGAAAGGAATCCATTACAGCGCTTCCCATTTTGGATGTAAAGCAGAGGATTCAGGATATCATCTTTTTGTCAGACAAGCCGGTAGATGAAGAACAGGAAAATGCTTTGGAGGGTGTTCCTATCGTTATTATGGCGGGTGGAAAAGGTACGCGTTTGTATCCATTCACAAAGATTTTTCCGAAACCGTTAATACCTGTTGGTGATATCCCAATTATTGAGAGGATTATTGAGCGTTTCCGGAACTATGGAGCTTCGGAATACTATATGACGGTAAATTACAAAAAGAATATGATTAAGTCGTATTTTTCGGATTTGGCTCCGGAATATTCGGTTAAATACGTGGAAGAGGACAAGCCTCTGGGAACAGCGGGCAGTTTAAGGCTTATCAGGAGAAAGTTTGATGTTCCAGTAATTGTGACGAATTGTGACATACTGATTAATGCGGATTACTCCAATATTTACCGCTATCATGTAGAGTCTGGAAATGCCCTGACTATTGTATCTGCTCTGAAAAATACAGTGATTCCTTATGGAGTGTTATATTCAGGTGAGCATGGTATTGTGACTTCAATGGAAGAAAAACCTAAAATGTCTTATTTTGTGAATACCGGGATGTATATATTAAATCCGGAATTGCTTAACAGAATACCGGAAGGCGAAGTATACCATATGACGGATCTTGCAAATGAATTGATAACGGAAGGAATTAATATAGGTATGTATCCGATTAGTGAAGATTCTTTCTTAGATATGGGAGAGTTTGAAGAAATGCGCAGGATGGAAGAGAAGCTGAAAGCAGGTGGTGTATGAAGAAGATGTGTTTTGTCACAGCAGCTCGTTCTGAGTATGGTTTATTAAAATGGTTAATGTCAGATGTGGATAAATGTGATGAGTTTGAGCTTCAAATTATTGTGACTGGAGGGCACTTGTCTTATGAACAGGGGCATACAGTTGATCATATTATTGAAGATGGTTTTGGTATTACCTGTACCGTGGATGTAGGTCTTGATACATCATCCACAGCAAGAATTGCTGAATCTATGGCGCGTATGGCAGAGGGTTTTGCAAAAGCGTTTGAAGAGATGAAGCCGGATTATCTTGTAGTATTAGGGGATCGGTATGAGTTGCTGCCTATATGCAATACGGCTTTTGTTATGCGGATTCCTATTATTCATATTTCTGGCGGCGATATAACAGAAGGAGCAATTGATGATGGTATCCGCAATGCAGTGACTATGCTTGCCAGCTATCATTTTCCAGGTACACGGGGTGCAGCAGATAACATAATACGTATGCGTGGCAGCGAAGAAAATATATGGGCGGTCGGTGAGCCGGGACTTGATTCGTTCAACAGGGAGACTATGCTGAACCGAAAGGAATTGGCTGTCAATCTGAATTTAGATGAGAATAAAAAATGGGGTCTTATGACATATCATGCAGAAACAAAAGAAAGTATGGAATATAATTTATGTAGCGTGGAAATGTGTATTGAGGCATTAGTCCAACAGGATGATTTTCAGACAATCATTACTTATGCCAATGCCGACTTCGGTGGGAAGCAAATTAATGAATTTATTGAGAAAAAGGCTCAAAAATATGCAGATAAGATTAAAGTCATCCCTTCTATGGGGAATATAAGGTATTTGAGTTTTATGCATCAGGCAAGTTTTGTTATTGGCAATTCAAGCAGTGGTATTGTAGAAGCACCATTTCTGAATATACCAGTAATAAATATTGGAAATAGGCAGAAGGGAAGGCATCTATGTGATAATATATATCAGTGCAATCCTACGAAATCAGAAATCACTAAAGCAATCCATGAAATTACGGATGGAAAGTACATTATGGCAAAAGATTTAAATTATTGGGGTGATGGACATACCAGCGAAAAAATATTACAGATTTTGAAAAAAGAACTATTCTGATAATTTAGGAACCGTATAGAAATAAATTTACAGTTATATTCAGAAAATGTTGTGATATATGTCACTTCCTAAATCGGAATTAATAAGTTTATTTTGTGGCAGTTCTTTATGGAGGTGTGTAAATGTGTAAAATTATTGGTGGAGAGTTTGCAATACATCCAAAGGGTTTTGAGACATTTGATAATACTTCATATTTACAATCTATTGATTATTCATCTGGGAGATGTGGATTGTATGCGATACTGAAGGATATAGAATCCCTGAGGAAAAAACGGGGGGGTATTTTACTGCCGAATTATCTTTGTGCGTCAATAACTAATACTATTATAGATGCAGGGTGGAATTATAAATTTTACGATGTGTCAGATGATTTGCAAATTGAAACAGAAAGTATTGAAAGAATACTATGTAACTTGGATTTTAATGTTATTCTACTTATCAATTATTTTGGAATGGCAAGTCTTTCTGAAATTGTGAGCCATATAAGAACTTGTTATACAAATATTATTATTATAGTAGATAGTGTTCAGGCATTTTATAATCAGCGTATAGAAGGTGCTGATTATAATTTTACAAGTCTTAGAAAATGGTTCCCATGTCCAGATGGTGCAATAGTAGCGAAAGCGTCTGGATATCCAATAAAACCTGTGCCCTTGAACGAAAACATGTGGGCACAATATAAGATGGCCGGAAATTTGCTAAAAAGTTATTCGTATTATATAGATGATAGGATATCATTAAATTTAATTGAAAGAGGAGAGGATTTGTTGGATAAAAACTACTTGTCCGTATGCAGTGAGGCAAGCAAAAAAATCATGAATTTCCTTAATCTAGAAGAGATTGCAGAAATTAGAAAGAAAAATGCAGGGGTTTTGCATAGGGAACTGGTCCAAATGGGTATCAGGCATTTATATTCTGAAAGCGAGGTTCCATTATTTATCCCAATTTTTATTGATTATAGGGATACTGTGCAGAAATATTTTTATAGAAATAACATATTTACACCAAAACATTGGCCGTATATTAGTGAGAATGTTAATGGCATAAATAATTTGTATAGCAGAGAACTTTCACTCATATGTGACCAGAGATATGATGAAGAAGATATGATGCGGCAGATAGCAGTTTTGAAGGCTGCTAAGAAACAGATGGGAGAGGATAGAAATGGAAATTTTATTAACACAAAAGTGGAATGATTTTTTGGATAAGTTTGATGTCCAGCATAAGGATCTCTACTATTGTGAAGAATATGTTAAATTATATGAGACGGAAGAAGGAAAGGCATTTTGTGCAGTTTGTTATGAAAACAATGCTATTCTGCTTATGCCATTTATAAGAAGGCAGGTAGGGGATTATTTTGATTTTGAGACTGCATACGGTTATGGTGGCTTAATATCTAATATTGATGACGGCTGCTGGATTGAAAATGCTATAGAAGAGATGGAGAAATTTTTGATACAAGAAAATTATGTTTGTGGTTTTTTGAGATTTCATTGTCTTCTGGAAAATGCTGAGTTTTGCAAAAGGCATTTTCAGGTTATTTTTGACAGAAATACTGTTGCCATCAATACTGCATTGCCCGAAGGGGAAATATGGTCTGGACAAATTACATCAAAAAACCGGAATATGATACGTAAAGCTGAAAAAAATGGATTGATATATAAAGCTGAATATACGTTTGATTCTCTGGAGGAGTTTATAAAATTATATAATGCAACGATGGAACGTCTTGGTGCAGATGATTTTTATTTTTTTAATAAGCAGTATTATTACGATTTTGTAGAGAGGTTCAAGGGAAGTGCATTTCTTGGTACGGTCAGAAAGGAGGAGAAGCTGATTGGTGCTGCCTTATTTATGCACTCACCCATATATGGGCATTATCATCTGGAGGGAAGTGATCGTGAATATTCCAGTCTTGGGGTAAATAATCTATTGTTGTGGAAATCAGCAGTGGAAATGCATAACCTTGGAGTAAAAGAATTTCATCTTGGTGGTGGAAGCAGTTCAGAATCCGATAATTCGCTGCTCAAATTTAAAAAATCTTTTAGTAATAATTTAAAAAAATTTTATATTGGCAAATGGATATTGAATGAAGAAAAATATTTTAATCTGAAACAGGCATGGATGAAAAAAAATCCGGAAAAGGTTGAAAAATATGGAAATTTGCTTTTGTGTTATCGTTATTAATAAAGTAGAGGAAGGCTATAAAAATGAAAGATGGGAAATGTCTGATTATTGCGGAAGCAGGTGTGAATCATAATGGAAATTTGGATACAGCTTTCAAGTTATGTGATGCGGCAAAGGAAGCCGGGGCTGATGTTGTTAAGTTCCAGACTTGGAAAACAGAAGATATCATTACGAATAACGTTGCACAGGCAAGTTATCAGAAAGAGAATGTCGGAAAGGAGGAAACGCAATTTGAAATGCTGAAGAAACTGGAACTTTCCTCACAGGATTTTATAAAAATTAAAGAATATTGTGATTGTATTGGTATTATGTTTGCTTCCACGGCAGATGAAGCTAAAAGTTTAGATTTTCTAATTTCTATAGGAATTCCATTTATAAAAGTAGGTTCTGGTGATATTGGAAATATATCCTATTTGAGATATATAGGCAGTAAAGCTATGCCCATTATTTTGAGTACAGGGATGAGTTCTATTGCTGATATAGATATCTCTATTCGTGCTTTGCAGGAGGGTGGTGCAGACAATATTACTTTACTGCATTGTACTACCAGTTATCCATGCAATTACGAAAATGTTAATCTTAATGCAATGTGTACAATACGGGATGCTTTTAAGTTACCAGTTGGATATTCAGATCACACTCTGGGAAATATAGTTGCTATTGGCGCAGTTGCTATGGGAGCCAAAGTGATTGAAAAACACTTTACTTTAGATAAAAATATGTATGGACCAGATCATAAGGCAAGTTCTAATCCAGACGAATTTAGGAGTCTTGTTAAAGCTATTCGTAATATTGAGATGGCTATGGGCAATGGAGAGAAAGTTCCAACCAGCGACGAAAAGGAGATTTCTAAGGTTGTTCTTAAAAGGATAGTTGCAAAAAAAAATATTAAAGAGGGGACTATTATTTCTGAAGAAGATATTTGTGTTAAAAGAAATGATGTTGGTATGATGGCTGATAAATGGGATATTGTAGTAGGCAGCAGGGCAGGGAAAGATTATAAAGTGGATGAGGGAATAATATTATGATATAACTTATCGGAAGTACGTTTTATGTTTCCGATAAAAGGCGCATCTTTTGCGCCGTAATCGACTATAGGAAGTGAGAATAAAAAAGAAAGAGGGTGTGACTGATGAAAATTTTAATTGTCGGACTTGGTTCAATGGGCAAGAGGAGAATTAGGCTAATCAGACAGATTGATAATACGGTAATGCTTTTAGGGGTGGATTCTAAAAAGGAAAGAAGGGCAGAAACAGAAAAGTTATTTGGCATTGAAACATTAGAGGATTTATCGGATGCATTTGAAAAGGAGTGTGAGTGTGCGTTTATTTGCACATCGCCTTTGTCTCATGCAGACTTAATTGAGGATTGTCTGAAACATAATATGCATGTGTTTACAGAAATTAATCTTGTTACCAAAAAATATGATAGTAATATGCAGCTTGCAAAAGAAAGAAAACTTGTATTATTTTTATCCTCTACTTTTTTATATAGAAGCGAGATTAGATATATACAAAGTGAGGTACGCAATTCCAAGTCGGTATTATCTTATGTATATCATGTTGGTCAGTATTTGCCTGACTGGCATCCATGGGAAAAATATACAGACTATTTTATAGGGGATGCAAGGACTAATGGCTGCCGTGAGATTATGGCCATTGATTTTCCGTGGATTTATAAAACCTTTGGAAAAATTGTAAGTTTTCATGTAAAGAAGGAAAAGAAAACAAACTTAAAA
Source organism: bacterium D16-36 (assembly GCA_003611745.1). GTDB lineage: Bacteria > Bacillota > Clostridia > Lachnospirales > Lachnospiraceae > Butyribacter. Next base: position 29,709 of record RAYF01000031.1, read on the forward strand.
ATAAACTATAATGATAGTTTTATGATGTTACTTGAGCATGAGAATGGCGTACAAGGAATGGTTATGATTGATGTTGTTTCAAGGAAAGCGGTTAGAAATTTAGAAATATTCGGAGAAGATTTATATATTACATGGGATGGGACGGAAAAGGGGTTAAAAAAATTAGATATTAGCTCTAAAAAAGAAAATACGGTTCTTCTATATGATACTGTTGACAAACAGGATGGGTATGCCGACTTTATAAATGAAGACGAATACAGAAATGAGATTATAAGCTTTTTTGAGGAAATCTCTGGAAAGAAAAAATCTGAGTATGGATTTAAAGAGGATAAGTATATTTTAAATTTAATTGATATGATAGAAAGCGGTTCTGCTAACAAAGGGCTGTAATTTAAATTAAGTTATGGGAAGCAGTACAGAATAGGGGATTATTATGAGAAAAATTGCATTTGTTGGGGTGGGGTCTATTGCCGTAAGGCATATTAAAAATCTGGCAGAAATTTTTATTCAAAGAAATGAGAAATTCCAGATCGATGTATTTAGGCATATAAAGAGGGAGATAGAAGATACTAGTGCTAAAGTATTTGTTAGCAATGTGTACTCAGAAGACGAGTTGTATGATAAACAGTATGATATTATTTTTATAACTAATCCAACTGCGCTGCATTTTGAAACAATAAAGAAATGTGTTTCTTATTCAAAGCATATGTTTATTGAAAAACCTGTATTTGATAATTGCGGCGAAGATATAAATAATTTAAATTTGCAGGAATCATCTGTTTATTATGTTGCATGCCCTTTGCGTTACACAGCCGTATTGCAGTATATCATAGAGAATATGGATATGAATGAAGTATATTCTGCAAGGGCGATTAGTACAAGTTATTTGCCTGACTGGCGTCCGGGAACAGATTACCGCAATACATATAGTGCACATAAAAATCTTGGCGGGGGAGTGGCGGTTGATTTGATTCATGAATGGGATTATTTGACAGAGTTATTTGGAATGCCAAGGCATGTATATTATAGTGGTGGGAAATTCTCACATCTTGAAATTGATAGCGATGATTTGGCTGTTTATATTGGAGTATATGATAAGCTTTTGGTTGAGTTGCATTTGGATTATTTCGGGAGGTCTGTGGAAAGAAAGTTAACGCTTTATATGCGGGATGAAGTTATTGAGGCTGATATAGAAAATAGCAGGATAACATATTTAGTTTCGGGAAAAATCATTCATCTGCCAGAAGACAGAGATGAATACCAGAAGAGAGAATTGTTGCACTTTTTGGATATTGTAGATGGTAAATGTAGCAATGATAATAGTGTAAAGCACGCATTAGATGTGTTAAAGATAGCGAAGAATTATACAATGGAGGTAGAATAGATGAATATATTATTTACATTATGTGGCAGAGCGGGTTCTAAAGGTTTTAAGAATAAAAATTTGAAAGAGTTTCTTGGAATACCTTTAGTTTATTATGGTTTGGCTGCAATTGATTTGTGGGTACAGAAGTCTGATGCAAAAGATAATACGGTGGATGTGGTACTAAATACTGATAGCCGGGAATTGGCGGATCTTGTTATAAGCCAGCAAAAAGTTTTAGTTGACATAATACATAGAGATGCTTTATTGGGAGGCGATACTGTCCCAAAAGTATCCGTAATTAAAGATTGCCTTATAAAGATGGAGGTACAGAAGGATATAAAATATGATTTAGTTGTAGATTTGGACATAACATCACCATTACGAACATTGAAAGATATAAATAATGCAATACAAAAGAAAACTGCCAGAAATGATACAGATGTGGTATTTTCTGTAACAGGCTCAAGGAGAAATCCATTTTTTAATATGGTTAAGGAAGAAAATGGTTATTATGGTACTGCAATTAAAAGCGAATATACTGCACGCCAGCAGGCACCTGTATTTTATGATATGAATGCATCTATCTATGTATATTCTGTACAGGCATTGCTAAACAAAGAGGAAAAAACATTTTTTAATAATGGATGTGATGTGGTCATTATGAAAGATACAGCAGTTCTTGATATAGACTCGGAGGAAGACTTTCAATTAATGCAGGTTGTAGCAAAATATTTATTTGAAACTGACAAAGAATTCGGATTGATTTATGAGGCAGCAAAAGAATTTTTATCAATATAACAATGAGGGAGTGGTTGGGCAGTTTTTAGTGCAGGCCGAGAAATAGTTCTAAATTTTAGCAGAGAATTTTAATTGCGATTTAATAGCTGAAGTAATATATTTAAAAAGAAATTTTGTAGGCCAGTAGTGATATTGTGGGAGTTGGGGAAGAATACGTTAGAAAGAGGGAAGGCATGATGGAAAAGCAAAAACGGATGGTACTTTTGGATTGGCTTAAGGCAGGTTCTATTCTCTGTATTATCGTTAACCATACAGATTTGTGCAGACGGGGAATTCCTGCTAATTATATGCTGAATTGTCTGGTAGTAGCAATGGCGGTTCCGGTTTTTATGATGATCAGTGGGTACAATATGGCGAACAGCTATATTGTAAATCGACGAGATGCGGGGGGGGGGGTATAGTATTGCCTCTTTAAAACGGCAGATTTTGAGGATTATTCCCTCATATACATTGATTTATCTCATGGAAATAGTATTTTTGTTTCTAAATGGAGAGACTCAGAATTTAGGTTGGAAACATATTATACTATTTTACATAATTGGAGGGAAAGGCCCAGGGGGGTATTATGTTCCCGTTATGATTCAACTATTTTTGATTATGCCGTTTCTTGTCTCCTTTGTCTGCAAGTGTCCTGCCAAAGGTCTTTTTTCTGTTTTTATAGCAAACCTATTGTTTGAATTACTGGTAAAATCAGTTCCTTTTCATCCTGAGATTTACAGGCTTTTTATCGGCAGATACCTGTTTTTGCTGGCTATGGGAGTTTTTCTTAGAACAATCAAGGGGAAAAAAATTCCGATGCGGTATTTGTCCATATCATTTACGATTGGTATTTTATACATATGTGTGACAAATTATTTCCTGCTGCCAGATCCTAATGGGCTTTATTCGTGGAGTTTCTTTAAATATTGGCAGATGACAGCGTTTCCGGTAGCATTTTATCTTTTCCCTTTTATGTATTTTCTGTTAGAGAAATTATCAGGCGTGCAGGTGAAAACGTGGTTTGGTTCCATTATGCAGAGAATTGGAAGCAGGACATGGCATATCTATGGAGTCCAGATGTTTTATTTTCTAATTGTATATGAAGTATATGGTGTTAAGTATGATTTACAGAGAATTCCTTTGGTATGTGAGTTTTTTGTGAGCTTTTTCCTGTGTATTAGCGGAGGTTTCCTGCTTTATCATTTAGAGAATTGGGTGAGGGGAATTTTGGCTGCGCATTTGGAGCGGTAGATAGTGTGTTGTGTGTCAGTGCAAAACTGGAGTAAACTTATATGATAGGAACAAATTTGCTGCATGCTATTTGACTTTGTAATATTTTGCAGGTTGCCTATTTTTTGATTGCTATTTGCTATCAGAAATGTTACAGTATTTAATAATAAGATGTTTGATAATCAGATGGAGGCGATGGGAATGGGACAGTCTACAATTAGTGTACAATTAGATGATACTATAAAAAAACAATTTGACAGTCTTTGTGCAGAGTTTGGAATGTCTGCATCTACAGCGTTTAATATTTATGCACGGACAGTAGTAAGGCAGAGGAAAATTCCTTTTGAGATTACGGCGGAAAATGATCCCTTTTATGATGAATCTAATATGAAGATTCTAAAGGAATCCATAGCGCAGATGGAAAAGTATCCAGAGAGGAATGTTGTAAAGACACTGGAAGATCTGGAGGAATTTGTAGATGGCTGATATTTCGTTTTCAGAGCGGGCATGGGAGGATTTTCAATACTGGATGGGGCAGGATAAAAAAACAGTTAAGCGTATTATAGCACTGTTAAAGGATATAAGCAGAAACCCTTTTGAGGGCATTGGAAGGCCGGAACCGCTGATTGGGGAAAAGGGAAAATGGAGTAGACGTATTAACGGAGCGGATCGTATAGTGTATTCTGTGGATGACAGGGGCATAAATATATACCAGTGCAAGGGGCATTATGATGATAAGTAATTTTTTATGGTAATAGAAAGCGATAAGCCATTGTGGAAAGAAAATCCATAATGGTTTATTTTGTTGTTAGGGCATATGCCCTGTTTTGCATGTGAGTTTCTCATAGAGGATAAATATTCATGCCTTGTCTTGTCAAGTGACAGAAAGCGGTTGTAATTCCTGTGAATATTGCCTATAATAGAGTCAAATCCCCCAGAGCAGGGCAACGGGGCATGACTTAGCTTCTTTAAAGGAACCTTTTGGTTCCTTGGCAAGGCTTCGCCCCAAGGGGAATGTGCTAAAAGCGCATGGGGATTTGACCTTCGTGGGAATAAAGAATGGAGGGTTAAGGATGGATGCCTTGAGAAAAGAAGATATTTACACGATAGAAGATATTTATGCTTTACCAGATGGAGAACGGGCGGAATTGATTGATGGAAAAATTTACTATATGGCTCCACCTAATACAAAGCATCAGAGATTAGTTTCTGATTTACATTATCAGATAAAAGACTTTATTAAACGAAATAACGGTGAATGTGAAGTGTTTCCTGCTTCTTTTGCTGTCTTTTTGTGTGAAAATAATATGGATTATGTGGAACCGGATATTTCCGTTATCTGCGATTTATCTAAATTGGATGACAAGGGATGCCATGGTGCGCCAGACTGGGTTATTGAAGTTGTTTCAACTAGCAGTAAGCCGAGGGACTATATGACAAAGCTGTTTAAATACCGCACAGCAAAAGTTAGGGAGTATTGGATAGTTGACCCGGATAAAAAAATGGTGATGGCCTATGATTTTGAAAAAGATATGGTTGAACAATATTTATTTGGCGAGGATATGCCAGTTGGAATTTATGAGGGATTTTCTTTAAAAATAGAGTAAAAAATGTGAGAAGTATTTCTAAGGCGGCAAAAGACGCTGCCTAAGAAATACTAAGTCTCACATCAGAAGAACGCCGTTTCTGCGTTCTTCTGGTGAATTTGCTTGTGTCGGCAGAATGTACAAAACAGCAGGAAGGTGTGAATATATGAAACAGAGATTAGCGGATTATGTGGCGGATTTTTTAGTAAACCATGGAGTAAAGGATTGTTTTATGATAACGGGCGGCGGTGCGATGCACTTAAATGATGCCCTTGGGCATAAGGATGGGCTGCGCTGTACGTATAACCATCATGAGCAGGCTTGTGCGATTGCTGCGGAGAGTTATGCAAGGATTCATAACAAGATGGCCGTGGTATGTGTGACGACGGGTCCTGGCGGGACAAATGCCATTACGGGGGTTCTCGGCGGATGGCTGGATTCTGTGCCGATGTTTGTGGTTTCGGGACAGGTACGGTATGATACTACTGCGAGGTATATGGGCCAGTTTACGGATGGCCTGCCGTTACGTGCGGTGGGGGATCAGGAGTATGACATTGTTAAGTCCGTGTCGCCTATGTGCAAGTATGCGGTGATGATAGAGAAGCCGGAGCAGATCCGCTATGCGCTGGAGAAGGCGTACCATATGGCCACGACAGGAAGAAGGGGGCCGGTGTGGATTGATATCCCGCTTAATTATCAGGGGTGTGAGATTGAAACGGATGCGCTGGAGGGATATTCCCCGGCAGATGACAGGGAAATGCTGCCAGAGCCGGTTGGGGAAGAGCTTGCGAAGCAGATTATACAGAAAATCCGGCAGGCGAAGAGGCCGGTTTTATATGCGGGCAATGGAATCCGCCTTTCGGAAGGCTATACGGCGTTTCGGAGTGTATTAGAAAAATTAAATATTCCTGTGGTGACTTGCTGGGATTCGATAGATGCAATAGAAAATGAACATCCTTTATATGTTGGGAGAGGCGGCATTATGGGGGACCGTGCCGGCAATTTTGCGGTTCAGAATGCTGATTTGCTGCTTGCAGTGGGCAACAGGCTTTCAATCCGGCAGGTTGGCTATAACTGGAAAACGTGGGCGAGGGAGGCATTTGTGATTATGGTAGATGCAGACCCTGCGGAATTAAAGAAGACAACCCTGCATGTGGAGATGCCGGTCTGTGCTGATGCGAAAGATTTTTTTGAGAAAATGGATAGCGTGTTAGGGGAAGAGGAAGTGCCGGTATTTTCCGATCCGTTCTGGCTGGATAAGTGCGCTGGGTGGAAGAGGGCATATCCTGTTACGCTGCCTAAGCATTGGGAGGAGGATGGATATGCCAACGTATATGCGTTTATCCATTATCTGAGTGAAAGCCTTCCGGAAGGCAATGTGACAGTTGTGTCAAATGGGAGCGCCTGTGTGGTCGGAAGCCACAATTATGTGATAAAGAAGGATGCCCGTTTTATTATTAACAGCGGAGTGGCAAGCATGGGGTACGGCCTGCCCGCTGCTGTCGGGGCCTGCAGGGCTGTGGGGGATGGGACTGTTATTTGCCTGGAGGGGGATGGCAGCATTATGATGAATTTACAGGAGCTGCAGACGGTTATTACAAACCGCCTGCCAATAAAGCTGTTCCTGATTAATAATGAGGGCTATCACTCTATCCGGCAGACGCAGAATAATTTATTTGGCCACCACTGTAAAGTGGGGATTGGGCCGGAGAGCGGCGATTTGTCCTTCCCAGATTTTGAAAAACTGGCGGCAGCATTTGGCTACCCTTACTTTGAAGCACACAGTAACGCCCAGATGAAGGAGGCTGTTATCAATGCACTGCAGACAGAGGGGCCGGTATTCTGTCAGGTTTTTGTCTCTACGGAGCAGAACTTTGAGCCGAAGAGCGCTACGAAACGTTTGGAGGATGGGACTTTGGTAAGCCCGCCGCTAGAAGATTTGGCACCGTTTTTAGAGAGGGAAGAATTTTTGGAAAATATGTTGGTATCACCAGTGGATGAAGGGTAGTGGCTATGTATGAACAGATAAAAGCGGTGTTGTTTGATCTGGATGGAACGGTTTATTATGGAAACCAGATGATTGAGAATGCTGACAAGGTGGTACAGAGATTCCGGGAGTTAGGAAAACGTGTTTACTGCATGACAAATAACTCGACAAAGTCCAGGCAGCAGATTTGCACTAAATTAGAAGGGATGGGGCTTTTGTTCCAAAAGGAGCAGATTTATACATCGGGCTATGCGGCCGCGCTGTATGCGAGGGAAAAGGGGTATAAGAGTGTATATGTCTTTGGAACGGAGGCTCTTAAGGAGGAGTTTGCAGAGCTTGGGATTTGTGCCAGTGAGGCTGCGGAGGTGGTCGTAGTAGGATATGATATGGAGTTTAATTACCAAAAACTGACGGACGCGCTTCAAGCAGCCCTGCAGGCGAAAACGATTATTGCCTGCAATAAGGAAAAGCATTATCCAGGAGAAGGGGCAAAAAGGATGCCCGGCTGTGGGGCTATGGTGGGAGCTCTGGAAGGCAGCCTCGGCAGGAAGGCAGATTATGTGATAGGGAAACCTAATCCGCTGCTTCTTGATGTGATTTGCACACAGCAGAAGTTGAAGCGGGAGGAGATATTGGTTGTGGGGGATACCTATGAGAGCGATATTCAGATGGCACAGGAGTACGGATGCCAGTCTATATATATCAGCGAGTCAGAGGAAAAGGAGCCGGGGGATACAAAGAGAGTATCCCATATCAAAGAAATATTGGAATGGCTGTAAGAATTGGGCAATAAGGGATGCGGCATGAGTGAATGAAGGTGTTTCTTAGAGACAGAAAGATGAGGAGCAGGTATGAAGCAGATTAGTTTGTTAGATTGTACTCTGCGGGATGGGGGTTATGTAAATGACTGGCATTTTGGTGAGAAGGCAATCTATCATATTACGAAAAAAATGGTGTTAGCGGGCGTTGAATATTTTGAGATAGGTTTTGTGAGGGAATGTGACTATCAGCCGGAATATTCGTTATTTGATGGCAATGAAAGTGTGCAGTCTATGATTGCACCGAAAAATCCCGCCACAAAATATGTGGGAATGATTGACATGGGAAGGCCTGTTTCTCTGGAGAAGCTTGGGAGGCGGACGGCGGAAGGGTTTGATGTATTCCGCGTTATTTTTAAGAAAAGCAAAGCAGATGCGGCCTACGAATATATAGAGGAATTAATTCAATTGGGTTATGAGGTCTTTGCCCAGGCGGTAGGAACTGATAATTATACGGACAGGGAATTTATTGATTTGATTGACAGGTTTAATTCACTGCCGATTAGGGCGTTTTACATTGTGGACAGCTTTGGTCTGATTAAGAAGAGGGATTTTCTGCGGCTGGTGCAGGTTGCTGACAATAACCTCAGGGAAGATATCATGCTGGGCTACCATTCCCATAATAATATGCAGCAGGCGATGGGGAATGCATCTTCGATGGCGGAGATGAACCTGAAGAGAGATCTGGTGATAGATGCCTGTGTCTTTGGCATGGGACGGGGGGCAGGCAACCTGAATATGGAATTGTTTGCAGAATATATGAACGAAAATTTTGGCAAGAATTACCGGATTGAGCCTATGTTAGAGATTATTGATGAATATTTAAATGATATCTATAGGGAAAATTTCTGGGGATACTCCCTGCCGTTCTATCTGTCTGCCTCGAATGGCTGCCATCCGAATTATGCGATTTATTTTGCCTCTAAAGGGACACTGACTGTGAAGTCTTTTAATGAAATACTGAAATCTATCCCGAAGGAGGACAAGGCGCTTTACAGCAGGGAAAGGGCGGAAGAGATTTATAAAGATTATATAGAGAATTTTGTGGATGACAGGGAAGTGGTGGCGGAGCTTGAGAGAGAGCTTGCGGGGCGTGAAATCCTGCTGTTAGGGCCAGGTGTTTCCCTTGTGGAGGAAGAAAAAAGAATCCAATCTTATATAGAGGAGACAGACCCTGTTATTATTTCGCTGAATTTTGTTCCGAAAAATTTCAGATACCAGTATGTTTTTAGCTGCCACATGCGCCGTTACAAAAATATTCAGGACGAGGAGGGCGGAAAAAAGATTGTCACTTCAAATGTTAGGGATGCTAAAAACTACCAGTATATGGTGAATTTTGCCAGTTATGCCGCGCAGGAACCGGAGATTATGGAAAATTCGGGTGTTGTGTGCCTTAATCTTTTGATGCATCTGGGGGTAAAGCGTGTATGCCTGGCAGGGCTGGACGGATATGATACGAGCAGCCGGAAAAACTATATTAACAGCGGGCTGGAATATGACTTTCCGGCAGAGATTTTGAAGCTTAGGAATCAGTTGATAAAGGAAGAGATTAAAAGGATACAGGGAAAGATGGATATTGTATTTTTGACAAAAAGTGTGTATGAGGAATAAATAATATCTTAGAATGCTCTAGAGGGGCATAATGGTTTTGTTGGGAGCATTCCTGCAGCAAGAATTACAAAGTAATTCTTGCTGCAGGTTCCGCATGAATCAGATATTGATTTTTAGTTTTCTCAGAAGAGCCTTATTGATATTTCCGTTGACTGATAATCCCTCCTCTTTTTGGAATTTCTTTATGGCATTCTTAGTTTTTTGCCAAAAACTCCATCTGCCTTTCCGCATTTATATCCAAGTTTGTTCAGCTTCTTTTGAACTTTTTTGACCGTTGAAGACCGATAATATTTTGAGGTTTTCTTAGTTACGGTAGTATTGCTTCTGGCTGTGGAGCTGCTGGAAGAGGAGTAAGGGCATATTCCATTTGGATGTAAGTGCGGCCCCATTCCGTGATGGTAGTGATAACTCCCTAATCCGCTTACATTGTTATAGTCATGGTGCCCGCCGCTTGAATCTGTTCTTCCTGAATGTGCAAATGCTGCAGTATTGGAAAATAATAATCCGATACACATGATTACAGTTAAAAGTTTTTTTGATAGTTTCATCGGTAACCTCCTTAAAAATAATATATTGCTAGAGCGTGTTTGAATATTGACGAATTTTACGTATGCAGAAAAATTGGTATTTAGCTATCTTAACAATTAATAAGTAGTTTAAAATGACTATACTATATATCTTAATTTAATATGCATACGTTAAAATGACAAAATTCGTCATATTTCTACACAAAATGACAAAAGATGTAAACGGAGGATTCCAAACATTCCATGGAAATTTATTTTTAATCTATTTTTATTCTCGCGTACGCAACGAGCATACAAATCGGGAAATTGGCTACTGATATATTCCTAAAAATGATGTTATTTTTCCATAGGTGTATTCGCCATCTATCAGTCCAAATTCAGGGTCATAGTATTTACCGCCATACAGCAGCGTCCAATGCGTGTAACCTGCATTTGTATGCACTGTTAAAATAGAATACTCATATGGCACAGGATTTTTCTTTGAAATACGTGTATTTTTTTCAGCATGTTTCACTCCATAAAAATCCAATATTTCAATCAGTTGCCCTATACTCGTAGGTCCGCTTGTTTTCATATCTTTCATTACTTCCTCTATATCTTTACTTGTAATCATTGCAATACATGCCTGACCACAGGTTTCAGAAGTAGGCTGCATAACTAGTTTCATTTTATCTCCTCCTTTTCAGCTTGTCTATTTTGTATGTGAAAGAATGATATGATGAAAAAAGGCAATATCCCTGAATTCCGGTCTTTCTTCAACCATGCACTCAAGCTGAAACATCTTTTGCAGCCAGTCTTCCTCACGCTTTACTTCATTCCGCTGCAAGGCAAAAAAGGTTCGAACGCCAAATGTTTTTTCAATACTTAGGCATCCACGGCTATATAAAGCCAGATCACTATCGTCATATTCTCTTATCGTGCCAAAATTCAATGACTTCACGTCTTCGCCACGTAGTAACTCTATTGCCTCGTCTATTTTATATTCAAATACTGCCTTCTGCATAATTTTTCCCGCTTTGTTATGTTTTACAATGGATAAAAAACCGTCGGATTTCATCACACGGACAAATTCATGAATCAGCTCCTCCCTGTTTTTTATATACTCCAGTACATTATGGCATAAAACCACATCATAAGAGTTATCCGGCATTTCCCGCAACTTGTCAATTCCACCCTTTACCTGTCTGTAATCATACTCATGTCTTCTATGTACAAGCATTTCCTCATTTGGCTCTATAGCAGTCACTTCATTTTTTTCAGCTAAATGATTCGCAGTAATTCCGAATCCACTCCCGAAGTCAAGTATTTTTTTGTTTTCATAGTTCAGATTATGCCATATCATGTGGTAAAACAACTTTCCCCACGGCATATCTATCGTATCCAAGTATCCCTGAATATTAACCGCTTGATTCATGTGTTTTCTCCTCTCAATGATGCCTTTCATGTTCGTTTGATTATATCACTTCCGTTCCTCATTTACAACAAAAATGTAGGGCGCAGCAACCACCGCACTCCCTTCCGACAATCCGGCTTTATCTTCTTATACTCCCCTGTCAGATTGCGGATTGTATTATTGTTTTCTTTTATCTGTTCCGATAAACATACCCAGTCTATCAGATTTTGCACTTCCTAATCCGTTTCGTAAAGGTCTGTATCTGTTACGGATAGAGAATTTGTGGGTGACAGAATCAGGAATTGGAAAAAGAAAGATATTGAGATGATTACGACAAATATCATCAGATGGGAAACCGAAGACATTATGGGGGGATGAATTTAATGACTATACACTACATCTACATACAACTTTGGGAACAAAAAGCCGACGTTGGGAACATTGTCCTTGTATTTGGAGTAGTCTGTGCTTATAATTATTAATAGTATATATCTGAACCAGATGAAGGCAGGTGTATATCTTGTAAAGTTAAATAATTGATTATGTATAGGGGATGGTTTCTATGGGGAAACGGAAAATATATTGGGTTTTTCTTTTATTCATCTGTCTGGCGTCTGTCTGGTTTGCGGCTCCTAAAGAGGCGTCGGCGAAGACCGGAAGAGGCCCCTGCGGCAGCAATGCCTCATGGAAATATGATACAAAGACGAAACAATTAGACCTTTTTGGACATGGTGTTGTAAAGAAAGCGGTACACATTAAAAAAAGGATGAATCTTAAACGGAAGGACTTTTATGTTGAAAAACTGGTAATCCATGAGGGGATTACCAGCGTGGAAAATCATATATTTAAAAATGTGCGTTTTTGGGGGGAGATTTCCCTTCCGCACAGTTTCCGGAAAATACCGGCAGGAATGTTCAGGGATTTGGACCTGATAAAAAGGCTGTTCATTCCGGAAAATGTTTCGGTGGTAGAGGAACCGGCATTTTGGAGGTGTCACCTGTTGCGGGAGGTTTCGGTATCCCAGAGAAACCGGCACTACTGTTCGGTAGACGGGGCGCTTTATACAAAGGATATGTCAAAGCTTGTATATTATCCGCAGGCGAAAGAGAGTGCATTTTACAATATCCCTGATTCTGTGGATGAGATAGCGCCGCTTGCCTTTGCTGAGAATAGTTATCTGAAAAGGGTAAAAATACCGGCAGGGCTGCAGGAACTTGGGGGCGGGGCTTTTTATGGCTGCATTTCATTAGAAAGTGTCAATATCTCTGAGCTTTATAAGCTGATAAGGATAAAAGATTTCCAGAGTGACTTTTCTTTTTCTTATGGCCGTATGGCGGCTACTGTCGGACAACGCAATGAAGGCGGTGAGCCGGGATATAATGGAGCTTTGAACGAAGGCGGGTATTGGAATAGCAGCACTGAAAAATATGGAAGCCTCGGGACATTTGCCTATACACATCTTTCATCCTTTTCTATGCCGGACAGTTTGCAGTATATTGCTTCGGAAACATTTCGGGGGAGCGCTATTGAGAAATTCACAATTGGCAGGAATTTTATCGGCGGCATTAATTTTGGCAGGGAGTTTGCGCAGAATTCTGTGAATCTGTATTATTTAGACCTGCGGAGGCTTTCGCTGAGCAGTGGAAATAAAAAATATATACTGGAGGGGAATATACTATATACGAAGGATAAAAAGATTTTATGCCAGGCCGTCTCTGACAAGCGCTACCGGAAGGATACGCTGGTGATCAAAAAGAAGACAAGGAAAATTGCCCGCGGCGCTTTCCGTAATATATCTATTTATAAAAATATTGTTGTGGAAGGTGATTTGGACAGAATCGCTGTGTCTGCTTTTGCGTATAGCAAAATTCAATCTTTCCGTGTAAAGGGGGCTGTGCGGGAGGTTGGGATGGGGGCGTTTATGTGGAGCCGTGTGCAGAGATGGGAGTATGGGGGAGGCCTTACCCGGGTTCCAGCAAATACCTTTGCATATTCCGATTTAAAGCGTTTTGATTTCCACTCTGAAGTGGAGAGGATTGGGAACGAGGCTTTTATAGGCGTTGATCTGATGGAAGTGTCAGGAACCGATTCGGTGAAAAAATTAGGCCATGATGTTTTTGGGGAATGCAATTTTCTGGCAGAATTGGAATTTGTAAATCTGGAATCGGCAGGGATTGACGTATGCGATATTCACACAAAGCTTATCGTCCCGGAAACAGCAGCCGTTTCCTTTCCTTTTAACGGACATGAAAGCAAGTTGAGGGATTGGATAGCCGGGCGTATCATCTTTATCCCGTCAGGGGAAACGGCAGGAAAGTGCCAAGAAGCGGCATCCCTTTTTTTGCTGGGACTTTCGTATGCCCCATTTATGCTGCAGATGTGCCTGCAGCTATAGCAGGCACTTCGGTGCCGGATAATTTATTCCCGCGTAAGCAACGGTTTTGAGCGTCCGGTGGACGCCCTCTGATTTCGTTTTATAACCCCAAAAACCGTTCCAACCATTTTGCCACACCGTCCTGTTCATTGCTTTCGGTTATTTCCTTTGCAGCTTTTTTTACCTCAGGCAGTGCATTTTCAACGGCCACCCCAATGCCACATGAACCCAGCATATCAATATCATTGTAATCATCTCCGAAAGACACAATCTGGCTTGGGGAGATATTGTAATGGTCTGCCAAAGTCTTAATACCATTCATTTTGGTTGATTGTATGTTGTGGATAGTGATAATACGGTTTTCCGAAGGCAGCATATACAAGTCATCCAACATATATTTCATTAATTTATTCATTTCTTCCGTTGAATGGGCATCAACAATGACTTTTTCTGCATAGGAATCTTCCAGTTCCTTAAAATCAGAGGTTTTTATGTAGTCAATACCCGGCCAGATTTCTTCAGCATTAAAATTACTGTACATCACATCGTTAGATTCTACGGCAATTTTATAATCTGGGTTATCATCTAAGATAGCATTGACTATCTTCCTTGGATTCCTGACTCCCAAGCTCTTTAATAAGGTTTCATGGTCCATGACCACAGCACCGTTATGAAAGATAGCGGCATCATAGTTTATCTGTGGCAGAAATGTTTTTACGGCTCGAATTGGGCGGGCGGTAGCCACAACAAAAAGAATGCCCCTGTTACGCAATTGTTTGATAATGTTTTCGGTGTAAGTTGATATGCTTTTATCATCTTTTAATAATGTTCCATCTAAATCGGTTACTATCATTTTGATGTCCATATGATTCATAATAATCCTCATTTCTGCACACGTTGTTTTTACATAAATTGCAATTGTAATATTTACGATGTCCATAAGCAACATTATTCATGGACATTGTCTTAAATTTTGGATATTATAACTCTTTATCTGGCATTTGGCAATTAGGAACTGTCCAAAAATAACTTTTACTTCATTGTGTAAAATGGGATTTTGAAGGGGCATGTTAGTTTAATAGAAATTGATTTCCGTGCACATCAAGGATATAAGTAGAAGCATGTATATAGTTTTGTATATAATTCATTGATATACTTTTATTGAAAGGTATTTTGTGGATTATTTAATGAATTAATTCCTTAGCTCTGTAAAATTTTTCAAAAAACATTTGACAAGTCAGCTAAAAGCTGTTATTATATAAATCGTGTTTTAGAGATAACGCATGCGGAAGTGCTGGAATTGGCAGACAGGCATGATTCAGGTTCATGTTCGGGTAACCGAGTGAGGGTTCAAGTCCCTTTTTCCGCATTCTTATTTTGAAAGCAGGGCAGATTTGTTAGATAGAATCTGTCCTGCTTTTGTTTTATATATTAGGAGAGTTCTCGGTGTTTGGTGGTGCACCAACAAAAATGCTAATATTACGGGAATTACACCACAAGGCGGTGGATACCAGATTATGTCCTGCAAGCTGCCTGTGGGGATTTGACAGACGGTTCTTTTGGGGACAAGCGGAGGTAGCAGAATGTATGAATGGAACGTTAAAGGGGCGGAGAGAAGAAGACAGGATTTTGGGATAAAGAGGGACAGCAGGCCGGATATCAAGCAAAAACAGATGTCTGCAGGCGTTTTTTTTGAAAGTGGGGCAGCCGAACCTGTTTCAGGCGGCCCAGCGCAGGGAAGAGCCGGGATTGCCGAACCGGACAGGGCTTCCTGATTCTTTGAAGGCCGGGATAGAGAATTTATCCGGAATCAGTATGGATGATGTAAGGGTGCATTATAATTCGCCAAAGCCTGCGCAGCTGCAGGCACTTGCCTACACAAAGGGCACGGAGATACATGTTGCCCCCGGACAGGCAAAGCACCTCCCGCATGAGGCATGGCATGTTGTGCAGCAGAAACAGGGGTGGGTGATGCCTACGATGCAATTTGGAGGGAACTTTATAAATGACAATCCGGTGTTGGAGCGTGAAGCGGATTATATGGGGGCGAAGGCGGTTCAGGGGAAGTTTAAGGATGGTGCCCTTTCGGTTAAAAATGCTATTTCTACATGTGTGCAGAGGCAGATGCCGGATGCAGCTGATTTTGCTGATTATAATGTGGCAATTGGCGTTCAACAGATTGTAAATAATAGTACTTTGGTTATGCAGAAGCCTTTACAGGCCCAGAATAAGGCGGAGGCTTTGCAAAAGATTTCAACGGAGGCTGCAAGGATTGGGAATAAAGCAAAGGGCTGTTTGGATGATAATGAATTCTTTTATGCAGAAATCAGAGCAGAATATCAAACTAAGAGGTACATGGAAAGGATAAGAAGTAATCTATCAAGGATAGATGGATATAAGGAGCAGATAGAGGAGTTGGATGATAATATTTATGCGGAGGACTATGCAAAGGAGGGGTATCGGGAAGGATGGGAGACGGATATCAAAAATCTGGAAGACGAGATTGCAGGCATGAGGCCGGTATTATTATCCTTAAAATATCAATTTAGAAAAAGCGGAAATAATCCTCGGGCTGGGCAAGTAGGCGGCCCCGGGTATATTGTATCGGTAGAAAAGACTAAAAAAAGAGGTGGGAGTGCCAAAGGTGGTATGGTAAACCCTCAAGGGGTTCCCAGACCAAATACAACTAATACTTATTCAAACGCCCATGAAAAAACTGCGGGAAGATCTATTTTAGATATAACATATAAGAAGAGCAATGCAGGGGGACAGGGGGCAGATGTAAGAAGCAAAAACTTTGATGCATATACAAAGCTTGCCGGGGAGGGCGCAAGATTTAAATGTGTGAGGCGTAATATTGATACGATTACGGATGACACAGTATTTTATGCTGCTGGGCAGGCAGAAGGGGTAAAATTCTCCCAATTGTGGCTGACATGGTCTGCTTCTTTTTGGAAAAAATACAATATAGAAGATAGTGAAATAAAGGGTGAATTAGAGTCAACAAATGGCGGTAAGCCTGTCAATACCTTAAAGATTTCACGGGGGAGATATACAACTCCTGCTCCTATCCATGGAGCGCATAGCATAGAATTACAGTGATAATTTGGCATTGCCGCAAAGGAGTTTGCAAATGATTCATTTACTGGCGCAGGCTGCTGCGCAGAAGCTTTCTTATTATTTAAAGGGCCGTATGACGGACGAATGGTTTGGATGTTATTCGTTTGTTTTAGACAGCAGTGTGACGTGGGAGGGGATATGCTCTACAGAGGATATGCTGGGGGCGGAGCTTTCCAGCGGGCATCCTGTCATAGAGATGACAAAGGGCAACGCTGTCTCGCGCACCTGTGTGGGACTTGCGGTATTTGCCTTTATCTGTCCTTATGCGCAGGAGATATTTGGATGTATCCTGCCTGACAGCGGCAGGGAGGTTTCCTTGAGGCTTGCCATGCTGGTGCTGGGGGACAGCCTCAATGCAGATATGGCAGAGCTAGCGGATGCGTATTCTGTGGCAGATAAGATCCTTCTTCTAAAGGATGGGGAGGGGGAAATGCTGGATCTGCAGTATTATGCTGATTCTATACTTGTATCATTTTTTCAGGGGCAATATATGCCTTCGCCGGAGTTTGAGGGCTGCCTTGCCTTTTATCCGGCAGGGCGGGAGATGGAGGAGATGATTTTGTGGGAGGAGGATGCGGGAGAACTTGCCAGACGTATCAGGAAGGTGCCGTCAGCCGTGTCTGTCATCTATGGGGAGAAGTTTTCGGGGCGCCGTTTTTTTGCCGCGCATACTGCCGGAAAGTGCGGGCTTGGCATTTTAATGGTTGATTTCTGTTACTTCTCGGACGCCGGGAGCCAGAGTGTTCTCAGGCAGGGCATCCAGCATGTCGTAAGGGACTGCTATCTGCTTGGATGTGCGCTTTGTATTTATAATGCAGTCCCAAAAGGCGCTGATGAAAGGGAAGAAATGCTGCGGGTTATCCATGCTGTTTTAGGGCGTTTTTCCTTTTCGGGGCTTCCGGTCTTTATTACTTCGGAGGAGGGTGTTTCAATAGCTCCTGATTTGGGGAATGTGGTATTTTCTTATACCATTCCCAAACTGAATGCCGCACAGAGCCTGAAAGTATGGGATTATTTCGGCAAATCCCTTGCAGGGCTTCCGGAGGGCTGTTATAAGGAGGCTGCAGGCAGGATTATCCTGCCTGTCGGCAAAATAAAACAGGCGGCAATGCGTTTTTCGCTCGAAGATGGCAAAAATGACGTTTCTAAGCTTTCGGAATTATGTTATGAATTGATAGAATCAGAGCGGTACAGCGGCATAAAGCGCATTTACCCGACCTATACCTGGGAGGATTTGAAGCTGGCGGCATCGGAAAAAGATACCTTGATGCAGATCTGCAGCCATGTGGCGTACAGGGATACTGTTTTAGAGCAGTGGGGCATGCGGAAATATTATGCATACGGCGACTGTGTTTCTGCCCTGTTTAAGGGGGCACCGGGAACCGGGAAAACAATGGCTGCGCATGTGGTTGCAAATGAGCTTCATATGGCACTGTATCAGGTCGACCTTTCCAGCGTCTTAGATAAATATATTGGGGAGACGGAGAAAAGGCTGGAGGAGATTTTTTTGATGGCAGAGAAGGGCAATGTGATTTTGTTTCTGGACGAGGCGGATGCGCTTCTTGGGAAGAGGAGTGAAATCAGCAGCTCGCATGACAAATACAGCAATAATGCGATGGCGTACCTTTTGCAGCGGATAGAATCGTTCCACGGGATTATTCTGATGGCGACGAATTTAAGCGGGAATATTGACCATGCTTTTATACGGCGTATCCGGTATATTGTTAATTTTACGATGCCTGACAGGGAAATAAGGAGGCAGATTTGGCAGTCCCTCCTCCATGACGGGCTGCCGCATGAAGAGATTGACTTTGAATTCCTTTCATCCGATGATTTTGCCTTTTCCGGGGCATCTATCAAGAATATTTTGATGCATGCAATGATAAAGGCCGGTGCAGAGGGGGTGCCGCTAAATATGAAACATCTGATATCCGGCATAAAAGGGGAATATCAGAAAATGGAGATAACGGCATTTGCCGACAAATGGAAACAGTATGACGGATAACAGGGAGTTATCGTTTAAAAAACAATCAGCTGTAAATGGCACCAAATTAATAGGGGCATAGTAATGAATCTATACTGAAAATTGATTTCTGCGTGCTGATTCTTAAACCGACTGTCTGGGGACACAGAATTTTCATATACTTTGATGGAATACTTCTTGACTTCTTGGCGATTTACGCTAAAATAGAGAATAGCGTTTCTACGAAACGGGATATTATATTTTGATGCTAAACTACATTTGGAGGAGTTATCATGAATTCATCAAAGAATATTTTGAATCAACAGAAGCAGGATAAAGATAAGAAGAAAAGCCCTTCTGCTGCGGTACCGGAAAAGAAAACCGGTGGGGGAGGAGGATTTCTGGCAGGCAGGGATATCAAGCCGATTATCCTGTCTGTTTTGTGCGTTGTCGTTGTGCTGGTGTTATGTATCGGTGTTGCCATCCAGCAGTTTAAGCCGAGGGTGGTAGTTACTGTAGGTGATAAAAAGATTACTATGGATGATATGATGTTTCCGATTTATGAGGTGGAGAAGGCATATCTTCCGTACAATGAAATATATGAGTCATATTATGGGACATCTGTCTGGGATGCCGCTTATCAGGGAAGCTCTTCCTCTGCGAGCGGGGTGAGCAACTCAGTGGGCCTGAAGCAGGAAGTTATCGACAACGAAGTGCAGTATCAGATTTTATATGAGAAAGCTGTCAAGGAGAAGTATTCTTTGTCAGAGGATGATAAAAAAGATGCCGAGGAGAAGGCGGAGGAAGCTTTAAAGGGTCTTTCATGGGGACAGAAGCTGCAGCTTAATATTTCGAAGGGGAAACTGGTTGACCGCTTTGAGAAGAGGGCGTTAGCGGACAAGTACAAAGAGGACAGGCAGGAAGAGCTTAATAAAGACGTAGATGAAGATACAGCAATAAAGGATATTTCTAAAAAGGAATACCGCCAGTATGATGTGCAGTATTATTATGCGTCCTTGAAGAAGTCAGATGAAAAGGGAAACAGCGTTGACCTGCCTGCTGCGGATAAGAAGAAGCTGCAGAAGAAATTTAAGGATATGGCAAAGGATGCTAAGGGCGGCAAGGATTTCAAGAAACTGCTTCCTGATAAGGATGACCAGATTATTCTGGATGACGATACGAACTTTACGGAGCAGGGCGGTTTTCCGTATTTGTCAGAGGCTAACCTTAAAAAAGTAAAAAAGATGAAGAATGGCACTGTTTCGGAGGCATTTCTGGATGATGCCACAGGATACTATGTCTTGTTGAAGATGGTTAATAATAATTCAGATGAAGCGTACAAGACAGCCTGCGATAATGCTATTAAGACAGCTCAGGATGAAGCATTCAAGACATGGTATGAGAAAGAGCAGGAAGCTTATAAGATTGAAATTAATTCCGATATCTGGTCAGATGTTACAATCGGGACGGTTACGACCGATATCGTAACACTGGAAGACCTTCAGGAGATGATGGAGGAGGATTCTTCCGGGGCGAAAGGGTCTAGTGAGGAATAAGGGATAGAGCAGTGCAAGCCGTGTGGGAATACCATATGGCTTGTACGTGTTTTTAGTTTTAAGGAAAGTAAGGGGTTGTAAATAATTTATTTATAGTTCCTAAGAGCGTGTTTGAGAATGAATTTTCAAACACGTTCTAAGAGCCGGCATAGCAGACTATGCAGAAATGGAGAGAGAGATGGGAAATGTAAGACGAGTTTATGTGGAAAAGAAAGCCCCGTATGCGGTGCGTGCAAAGGAGTTAAAGGAGGAGGTTACACGCTATCTCGGCATTAAAACCTTGGAATCAGTCCGTGTGCTGATCCGCTATGATGTGGAAAATTTGAGTGATGCAACCTATAAGCAGGCACTAGGGACAGTGTTTTCTGAGCCGCCGGTTGATGATTGTTATGAGGAAGGTTTTGAGGTTTCGGGTGATGCACTGGTGTTTTCTGTGGAATACCTGCCGGGGCAGTTTGACCAGCGCGCAGATTCGGCTGAGCAGTGTGTGAAGCTGTTGAATAAGAAAGAGAATCCGGTGATCCGTTCTGCAACTACATATGTATTTGCAGGAAGGATAGCGGATGCCGATGCAGAGAGGATTAAGGAGTACTGCATCAATCCGGTAGATTCCCGTGAGACGGATGAAAAGAAGCCGGATACGCTGGTGCAGAATTTTGAGGAGCCTGCGGACGTAGCGGTATTTGACGGTTTCAAGGATATGCCGGAGGCGCAGCTAAGGGAATTGTATTCTTCTTTAAATCTGGCAATGACATTTAAGGATTTTCTTCATATCCAGAATTATTTTGCTTCTGAGGAGAAAAGGGATCCGTCAGTAACAGAAATCAGGGTGTTAGATACCTATTGGTCAGACCACTGCCGTCACACGACATTTTTAACGGAGCTAAAGAATGTTTCTTTTGGGGAAGGCTTTTATAAGGAACCGATTCAGAAGGCATACGAGGATTATGAGGCGGCAAGGAGAGAAATCTTTAAGGACAGGCCGGATAAATATGTATCTCTGATGGATATTGCCCTGATGGCGATGCGCAAATTAAAGGCGGATGGCAAGCTGGACGATATGGAGGAGTCTGATGAGATCAATGCCTGCTCGGTTGTTGTCCCGGTTACCATTGACGGGAAAGAGGAGGAGTGGCTTGTCTTCTTCAAAAATGAGACACACAACCATCCAACGGAGATTGAGCCGTTTGGAGGCGCGGCTACCTGCCTTGGGGGCGCCATCCGCGACCCGCTCTCCGGGCGCGGCTATGTCTATCAGGCAATGCGCGTTACCGGGGCGGCAGATCCGACGGTTTCTATGAAAGATACCTTAAAGGGCAAGCTTCCGCAGAGAAAGATTGTCACGGGGGCGGCGCAGGGGTACAGCTCCTACGGCAACCAGATTGGCCTTGCAACCGGATTGGTAAATGAAGTTTATCATCCAAATTACGTGGCAAAGCGCATGGAGATTGGTGCGGTTATGGGCGCTGCCCCGCGGCGCAATGTAATCCGTGAGAACAGCGACCCGGGAGATATTATTATCTTGTTAGGCGGGCGTACCGGGCGTGATGGAATTGGCGGTGCGACCGGCTCCTCCAAGGCGCATACAACGAAGTCTATTGATGTGTGCGGCGCTGAGGTGCAGAAGGGAAATGCGCCGACAGAGCGAAAGATACAGCGTTTGTTCCGCAGGGAGGAAGTCAGTTCTATTATTAAGAAATGCAATGATTTTGGTGCGGGCGGCGTATCGGTGGCAATCGGCGAGCTGGCGGACGGCCTGACAGTTAACTTAGATAAAGTCCCGAAGAAATATGCCGGGCTGGATGGCACAGAGCTTGCTATTTCTGAGTCGCAGGAGCGTATGGCAGTTGTGGTTGCACCGGAAAATGTAGATAAAATGCTTGCTTTTGCCGAGGAGGAGAATCTGGAGGCTGTCGTTGTCGCGGAAGTGATGGAGGAGCCGAGGCTTGTGCTGTCGTGGAGAGGCAAGGTGATTGTTGATATCTCAAGGGCATTTCTGGATACAAATGGGGCGCATCAGGAGGCAGATGTCCATGTGACGATGCCGAAAGAGGAAGAAAACTATTTTGGGCAGAGGGCGGATGTCTCTGATGTGAAAAAGGCATGGCTTGCTATGCTGCAGGATTTAAATGTCTGCTCCCAGAAGGGGCTGGTGGAGATGTTTGACAGCTCTGTCGGTGCCTCAACGGTAATGATGCCTTACGGGGGCAGGACGCAGCTTACCCCGATTCAGACTATGGTTGCAAAGCTTCCAGTGCTTTCCGGCAAATGTGACACTGTAACCATGATGAGCTATGGGATGGATCCGTACCTGACAAGCTGGAGCCCGTACCATGGCGCTGTCTATGCCGTGATTTCTTCCGTGGCGAAGATTGTCGCAGCAGGAGGTGATTTCCGTAAGATACGCTTTACATTCCAAGAGTATTTCCGGCGCCTCGGCGAAGACGCAGCGCGCTGGGGCGAGCCGATGGCGGCGCTTTTGGGGGCATATGATGTGCAGATGAAGCTTGGCCTTCCTTCTATTGGCGGAAAAGATAGTATGTCCGGTACATTTGATGATATTGATGTGCCGCCGACCCTCTGCTCTTTTGCTGTCGATATAGCGTCCCTGCAGGATATTGTGACGCCGGAGCTGAAAAAGGCGGGAAATGTTTTAGTAAAATTTGATATCAGGAAAGATGCGTATTCCCTGCCGGATTATGGGCAGTTGATGCCGCTGTATGACAGCATTACAAAGCTGATCCACGATAAAGTGCTGGTATCTGCCTATGCTGTGGGCTTTGGTGGAATCTGCGAGGCAGTTAGCAAAATGGCGTTTGGAAACGGCCTTGGCGTGTCGATTGACGAAGGCGTCGGCAAAGAGGAGCTGTTTGCAAAGGATTACGGTTCTATTATTGCAGAGGTGTCCGCAGAGGATTTGGCAAAGATTACAGTAGAGTACAAGAAGATTGGCATGGTTACGGATGCGGCAGAATTTACAGCCGGGGATGCAGTGATTCCTATGGGGGAGGCTCTGGAGAGCTGGACTGGCAGGCTGGAGGGCGTGTTTGCAACACGTTCCGGCGTGGAACCGAAAGTGCTGGAGGATTCCCTGTTTGACGCAGGGACGGTTTATGCTGCGAAGCAGAAGACAGCAAGGCCGCAGGTATTTATCCCGGTATTCCCGGGGACAAACTGCGAGTATGATACTGCAAAGGCGTTTGAGCTGGCAGGTGCGGATGTTAAGACACTGGTCTTTAAAAATATGACGGAGGGGCAGATTGTAGAGTCTGTCAATGCCTTTGAGGCGGCAATCAGGGAATCCCAGATTCTGATGTTTTCGGGCGGCTTTAGTGCCGGCGATGAGCCGGACGGCTCTGCAAAGTTTATTGCATCAGTATTTAGGAATCCAAAGATTATGGAGGCGGTGCACGACCTGCTTGGGAAGAGGGACGGGCTTGCCCTCGGCATATGTAATGGTTTTCAGGCATTGATTAAGCTTGGGCTGGTGCCGTTCGGGGAGATTAAGCCGCAGACTTCTGATGCACCGACCCTGACGACAAACAGTATCGGCAGGCATATTTCCAAGTCGGTTTATACGAAGGTCTGCACCAATAAGTCCCCGTGGCTTATGAGGGCGGAGCTTGGCGGTGTATATGCTATCCCGGCGTCCCATGGCGAGGGGCGGTTTGTCGCCTCTGGAGAGATGATTGAAAGGCTTTTTGCAAATGGGCAGGTGGCGACCCGCTATGTGGATTTGCAGGGGAACCCTACAATGGACGAAGACTTTAACCCGAATGCATCTTATGCGGCGATAGAGGGAATCACAAGCCCTGACGGGCGCGTCCTCGGCAAGATGGCACACTCAGAGCGTATCGGTGATGGCGTTGCCCTGAATATCTATGGAAACCAGAACCAGCATATCTTTGAATCCGGCGTTTCATATTTTAGGTAGGGGTTGTGTTATATTACCCTCCTAGGGTTACATCCTGTTTCTGGTACCACTGCAGCGCATCCTGAAACTGTTGTTCTTGGAAATCCGGCCATAGATTGTCTACGATATAGAAGTCTGAGTACACGGTCTGGAGGGGCAGGAAGCCTGACAGGCGGCGCATCCCGCCCCAACGTATGACGAGGTCGATTCTTGGGATATCTCTGGATGCCCATCCGTTTTTCATATCCCATTCCCAGCCGTAGTTTACAAGGAGGTTAACAATAGTTTTTCCGCTTTGTGTCGGCTGGCGGCTGGCGTCTGCGTAAGGAAGCAGCTGTTCCGGAAAGCAGGCTGATTTGGTGTTGCCGATGACATGTAGTTTTGTGTTTTCGTGTTCGATCATCCGTGCGGCCTGTACACATGCTTTTGAAAAGGCGCTCACCTGCTCTTTAGGGCGTTTGCAGTTGTCTGTGGTAAACCCATAGTAGGTTATTTCCTGAATGCCGTATTTTTGTGCGAGCCGCAGCAGCTTAAGGCCGGGTTTTAGGCCGTAGGCATAACCGTCTTGTTTCTGCAGGCCGTTTCCTTTCGCCCAGCGCCGGTTGCCGTCCGGGATAATGCCGATATGTTTTGGGATGCGTTGTTTCATGATTGTGCCCGCCTTTCTTGATTATAAATGTATTTGACTACTGCCGGGAAAGCTGTGATGGGTAGCCTGAAATAGTGTGGGCGGTTTTTTGTTAT
Source organism: bacterium D16-36 (assembly GCA_003611745.1). GTDB lineage: Bacteria > Bacillota > Clostridia > Lachnospirales > Lachnospiraceae > Butyribacter. The sequence continues at coordinate 54,674 of RAYF01000031.1, forward strand.
TCTATGCAGGGAATGTTTAGCCTTGAAATTTTTTAAAAAAGGTATTGACAACTGGGAGAAAATCCTGTAAGATATCAATTGTGTTCGTGAGAGGCACAGAAATGCACGAGTGGCTCAGTGGTGGAGTATCGCCTTGCCAAGGCGAGGGTCGCGGGTTCGAATCCCGTCTCGTGCTCTGGTTTTTAAAATCATTTTCCAAGAAAATGATGGACAACTACATATTGTGTTGATAAAGCATATGTTTTATCAATAATTAGAATGCACGAGTGGCTCAGTGGTGGAGTATCGCCTTGCCAAGGCGAGGGTCGCGGGTTCGAATCCCGTCTCGTGCTTTTTTGTGTTACATAATATTTTTTTTGTGGAGGGAATGGGAATGGATGGTCAGCATGCAGAGAGAAACCTGTCAATGGTAATGGATTTTTATGAGCTTACGATGAGCAATGGTTATTTTAGAGAAAACAGGGGGCATGACGAGCTGGTTGTATTTGATGTATTTTACCGCAACAATCCTGACAACGGGGGGTATTCTATTTTTGCGGGCCTGGAGCAGATAATAGAATATATCCAGAACCTGCATTTTTCTGAGGAGGACATTGCTTATCTGAGGGGGCAGGGGATTTTTCTGGAGGAATTTCTGCAGTATTTGGAGCAGTTTACATTTTCCGGCGATATCTATGCCCTTCCGGAGGGGACGGTTATGTACCCGAATGAGCCGGTGCTTACGGTTATTGCGCCAGTTATTGATGCACAGTTGATTGAGACTGCTATTTTGCTGGAAATAAACCACCAGTCGCTGATTGCCACCAAGACAAGGCGCATCTGCAATGCGGCGGGGACATGCAGTGTTTCTGATTTCGGGGCACGGCGGGCGCACAATATGGATGCTGCGGTTTATGGAGCGAGGGCCGCCTATATCGGCGGTGCTTTCTCGACGGCAACCGTGTTGGCCGGGCAGATGTTCGGGATCCCGGTCAGCGGCACGATGGCGCATAGCTGGATTATGTATTTTTCGGATGAATATACGGCGTTCCGCAAATATGCCGAGATGTACCCGGATGCTGCTGTGCTTCTGGTGGATACGTATGATGTGCTGCGCAGCGGCGTGCCGAATGCCATCCGTGTAGCTAAGGAGGTTCTGGAGCCGATGGGAAAACGCCTCAAGGGCATCCGTTTAGACAGCGGCGATCTGGCGTACCTGTCAAAGAAGGCAAGGAGGATGTTAGATGATGCCGGACTTAATGACTGTATTATTGTGGCATCCAATAGCCTGGATGAATTTACTATCCAGTCCCTGTTAAGCCAAGGGGCATGCATTGACAGCTTTGGCGTGGGGGAGCGTCTGATTACATCAAAGTCGGAGCCTGTATTCGGTGCGGTTTATAAGATTGCGGCAGTCCGGCATAATGATATTTTTGAGCCGAGGATTAAGATTTCGGAGAATGTGGAGAAAATTACGAATCCGGGCTTTAAGGAGCTGTACCGCGTATATGACCAGAACCACAAGGCGATTGCGGATTTGATTGCGGGCAGGGAGGAGATTATAAAGGACGGGGATTCTGTGGAGTATATTGACCCTAAGAAGCCGTGGAAAAAGCGTTTTTTTGAAAATTGCACGTTCCGGCCTCTCTTAGAGCCGGTTTTCCTTCAGGGAAGGCTGGTCAGGGGGAGGACTGGCGTGGAGGAGATCAGGGAGTATGTCAGCAGGCAGCTTTCGGAAGAAATCTGGGAGGAGGAGCAGCGCTTTGTCAACCCACATGTCCATTATCTGGATATGACGCCGGAGTATTACCGGATGAAAAATGCCCTGCTGAGGAAAGCAAAGGAATCATGATTTCCTGATATTTTTACACGGAAATCAATTTTCAGTATATATTCATTACTGCCCCAAATCAATATGTCACCATTTACAGACGATGTTTATTTAACGATAACTCCCTGTTATCCGTCATTTCTTGTTTATGCCTGCATCCGGTTATGCTTCTGTTTTTTGCTTCACAAACAAGCAAAACGCCTAAAAGGAAGGGCAGGATATGCCTTGCAACATTTCGCCTTTCCGAGGAACTATCTGTCTTGCGGCTTTGATGGTTGATTTATGCGCCTTTCCGCAAACTCACATCATGCGGCGGTTTTCACGGCTTTCCGCAGAGGCACTCTCGAATCGCCGGTACTTGCAGAACGTATTTTGTTCTGCTATGTACCGCTGCGTTATGAGAGGTAGCGGAAGCGTGCCTCCTAGGAAAACTTGAAACCGCGCATGATGCTCAGACAGTGCTGCAAGGCGCATATCCATCAAAGCCCTGCAAGATAGAGTTCCTCTGGAAAGCCGTTGTTGTCTGGCGGCATATCTTGCCCTTCTTTTTAGGCGTACCATACTCTGTGAGGGCAAAAAACAGAAACACAGCCGAATGCAGGCACATTGAAAAATTGATAGATAACAGGGAGTTATCGTTTAGAAAACAATCGTCTGTAAATGGCATAAATTAATAGGGGCAGTAATGAATACATATACTGAAAATTGATTTCTGTGATATTTTTAAAATATATGTTGACCTTTTCGAATTTTGTGATATAATAAATCTTGTGCGTATGAGAGAAAACGAATTCTTTCATGGTAAAATATTACCCTATACAGTTGTGTATTGAAGCATAATTTACAACTGAGGGGAGGTTAGGTGTGAGAATATGTCAAATGTAATCGTAAAAGAAAATGAGACATTGGATAACGCTTTACGTCGTTTCAAAAGAAATTGTGCGAAAGCTGGAATCCAGCAGGAAATTCGTAAAAGAGAGCATTATGAGAAGCCAAGTGTTCGTCGGAAGAAGAAATCTGAAGCAGCTCGTAAGCGCAAATACTAAAATAATAACGATTATCCTTTTGAGAGACTGTTTAGGCAGTCTCTTTTTTCGTTGATTTTATAGCGGAAAATCTTCTTTCTTATAAGCCCCCGTAAATGTTTATATCATCTTGCAGGAATGGCTTAAAATCAAGATTTTCCACTTATCCCTTTATATCATGCCATATCTCCGTATAAGTTGGTTTTGTAAGACCGGGCACCTTACTACTAAAGGGGCAGAAATTAAGCCGACTAAAGGAACTGTCAAAAATATATGTCCTCTTTGCGCCAGTCCAGCCACCTATAAAGTGAGCCAGCCGCTAAAAGGGCTTGCAAAAATGGGATACGATAAGGAGCATAAGGATAGCTTATCGAAGTACCCCGAATTAAAGGAGCGTATGCCGAGGTGAACAGCTATGACAGGAAGAGCTTTGAGAGGGAACTTTACAACGAGAGCCGGCAGCATAACAGGCAACAAAACAAAACTAAGCGGAATAGAGAGGAAGAAATTTAATGAAAATTTGATAGAGATGTGAGTGTAATTGTGGTATTCTATTAGAGGAACAAATCGGAGGTGAATGTTATGTCTTTGAAAGTTATTTTGTTAAATGGAGCATCTAGTAGTGGGAAATCTACCTTGGCAAAGTCATTACAAAATCACATTAAAGATAATAAAAAGCAAGAATATAGAATCATTTCTATTGATGATTTTTTAGATATGACGATTAATAAGCCTGTTTATGAAGATGATGTTTTTGAAATATCTCATCTGCTTTGCCAAAAAGTATTAAATATCTTAAAAATAGGTTATGGAGTTATTGTTGACCATGTAATTACGAGTGAGCGCATTTATAAACAATTAGCGGAAGCCTTGAAAGAATATGCGTTAATCATGGTACAAGTAACGTGTCCGTTAAATGAATTAGAAAAAAGAGAAAAAAAGCGCAAAGACAGATATATTGGTTCGGCAAAAGCTTCATTTGAGTACCTTTATCCTCAAAAGGGATATGATTTAACATTGAATACACTTGAATTGTCTCCAAAAGAGTGTTCTGAAAAAATATGTGAATTATTGAATTAAACGGTATGCGATTTCAGTTTGTGAAGAACTTGGCAACCCTAAGATTATCCAAATAACTATTATCGTACCACAATCACAACAAAATAGTTACACAGCGTCAAAAGCGTATAGAAACTTGAGAAAAATTTACGAGAAATTCAGTTTTCAAAAGGTATTGTCTGATGTATAATAAAAACAGTGGCAGAAGGTGATCTTTTTGAATACAACGGAGCAGACACACAGGCAGGATTTAGAACGTCTGAAATCACTCCGATATATGGATGATGATTTTATGTCCGTCTGTCTTGCAGATAATTTTGAAGGTGTGGAATTGATACTACGAATTGTTTTAGGGCGGGAGGATATAAAAGTTAAATCGGTCAGGACACAAGAACCATTGAAGAATTTGCAAGGACGTTCGGCTGTTTTAGATGTTCATGCGATTGACAGCGCCGATAAGGAATTTGATGTTGAAATTCAGAGGAAAGACGCTGGAGCAGGCGCAAAGAGGGCAAGGCATAACAGTAGCTTGTTAGATGCGTACATATTAAAGCCTGGCGAGGATACGGAGGATATTCCGGACAGTTATGTTATTTTCATAACAGAAAGGAGTTGCGGCTATGTGCAAAATTATGGAAGATATGAGGAATGAAGCTGAGTTAAATAAGGCAAAAAGAATGGCTATTCGTATGATTAAAGCAGGAAAAATGTCATTGGAAGATATAGCCGATTATACAGAATTATCTCTTGATATAATAAAAGAATTAGCAAGCCAATCAATGCAGTTAGTATAATTAATCATATCAATAAAATAAAATATAGTAACAGCATTAGAGCATATAAGAACTGAAATCTATATACTCTATTTTTTTTTGTCATTAAGCAGAAGACAGCCTTGCAGCCGCAGTAAAAGTATGGTATAGTATATACGTATCCGAATTAGCATGCTAATTTATAAAGCGATATGTGCGGTAAAGCAGCAACGAGTGAGGAAAGGAGCTTCTATACTATGAGACATTTGAAAAAGACAATACCTGTTTTGGTTTCTGCCGTACTTTTGGTTTCTGCTGTGATGGCCCACGGCTTATCTGCGGAGGCGGCAAAAAAGATTTCTATAAGCCACAAGACACTTTCTTTAAAGGTGGGGGGCAGTAAAAAGCTCTCGCTAAAGAACCTTCCCAAAAAGCAGAAGGTTAAATGGTCTTCCAGCAACAAGCAGGTGGCTTCGGTATCTTCTGCCGGCAAAGTGACAGCCAGAAAGGAAGGGAGGGCGAAGATTACTGCTATAGCCGGGAAGAAAAAATATATCTGCAGGGTGACAGTAAAGAAAGCGGCAGCTGTGCCTGTGCCGGAAGCTGACCCGGCAGATGGCGATGTCTATTACACAACGCCCGATAATTACCGTGCTTTTAGGAACGATGTGAAGTATGGGGAAGTACAGACATTGAAGTATTTTTCCAGCACGACACAGAGGGAGCGGACACTCAGCGTGGTATTACCGCCTGATTACAGCAAAGAAAAGCAGTATCCGGTCTGTTATCTTCTGCACGGTCTGGGGCAGGACCATACGGACTGGCTCAATGCCAATGCCCCGCTGATTATCGGCAATATGATAGCTTCGGGCACTGCAGAGGAAATGATACTGGTACTGCCAAATTGCCGTGCAAGGGCGAATGATGCTGCAAACCCGCCAGATGCGTTCAGCCTTGGGAATTATCAGGCTTTTGATAATTTCATCAATGATCTGCGGGATAATGTCATGCCGTTTATCAAGGAGAATTTCTCTATCAAGGAGGGGCGTGAGAATACAGCGATTGCCGGTTTTTCCATGGGAGGGAGGACTGCGCTCTATATCGGCCTGAGCATGCAGGAGACTTTTGGGCATATCGGAGGATTCTGCCCGGCTCCGGGGTTATTTGCATATACTATGAATGGCGTATCAGAGGATGGGCTTTTCACAAAAGAGGCATTTAGATTGTCAGATGCTTATGCGGATAATACACTGCTCATGGTGGTGGCTGGAAAGACAGATACGATTGTTGGAAATTTTCCTGAGACATACCATAATGCATTGGCGGAAAACGGCACGAAGCATATCTGGTACAAGAAAGCCGGTGGGCATGACGTAAATGTTATGAACAATGCGCTGTACAATTTTGCCATGAGGATTTTCAGGCAGGATGCCCCAGAATAATACACTGGTTCAGCGGTTTTTTAGGGGAGGGTGCGGTTGAGGTTTTCTGTCACCCTTCCCAACATATCAAAGAACATTTCCACTTCCTGTTCGGAAAAGCCGTCAAGGCTGGCGTTATCTATTCTGGTTACCAGATCCATAATTTCTTTTCCTTTTTTTCTTCCCGCATCTGTGAGAAAAATCCGGAAAGCCCTTTTCCCTCCAGATACAATCGCTTTCTCTTTATATATGAACCCTCCTTTTTCCATTTTTCCCAGCATAGCAGTAAGGGTGGACTCGCGTACCTTGCACAGGCTGGCCAGTTCTTTCTGTGTATGTCCGTCCTTGATATATAATATATAAAGTATTTTAGGCTGCCCATCTGTCAGATCCAGCTTCTGAAACCCTTCCCTGCTTTTCTGCCTGTGTGCCGATGATGTTTCTAATAGTTTTAGGAAAAATGCTTCTCTCATTTTTATCCCCCTATCTTTCTTTGTTCCTTCGTACGCGGAGCGGAGCGGGCCGGGCGCAATCCCTTTAAGGAATAAGCTTTTTTGCCTGACGGCTGCGGCAGGCCAGATTAACGAAGGAACTGTTAATAAATACCTTTATTGTATCATAAAAAAGTGCGAAATTATATTATTTCTGCCGTCTGATGCATAAATTTTTCCAGAAGATGCATATTAATCGTAGATATGCAGATTAGGGCGTACCTGAGGAAAACGGAAAAAAGTTATCAGCAGCGCCATCTGTGGAAAAAGGAGGCAGAATAATGGAATTAAAAGAAAGTAAGACGAAAGAAAATCTTATGAGGGCATTTGCGGGGGAGAGCCAAGCGAGGAACCGCTATACATTTGCAGCGGAGCTTGCAATGCAGAATAACCTGTATGTGATTAAAAAGGTATTTGACCTTACGGCGTCCCAGGAAAAAGAACATGCAGAAGTATTTTACAGTTACTTAAAGGAATTTGAAGGGATGGAGATTGCGGTAGACGGCTCTTATCCAGTCAACACCGAGAAGACCGTAGAGAAGCAGCTTCAGCATGCATTGGAAAATGAGACAAAGGAGGCAGATGAGGTTTACCGCAGTTTTGGGGATATTGCATTGGATGAGGGATTTAACCAGATTGCAGGAAAGTTTTATATGATTGCAGATGTTGAAAAAATCCATGCGATGCGTTTCCAGAAATTCGCGGAGCTTTTGAAGGAGGGCAAACTGTTTGCATCTGATGTAAAGACAGGCTGGATGTGCCTGAACTGCGGATATGTTATTGAATCAACAAATGCGCCGCAGAACTGCCCTGTCTGCGACAGCGCACAGGGATACTTTGTAAGGCTTAGCATGGCGCCGATGACGGAGCCGGAGATGGATGTCCCACGCCCTCAGGATTTAGGAAAGTAGGCGGATGTGCCTGCTGCCGCTAAGGACGGTTACTGGGCACGGAGTGAACAGTAACACAAAAGACGCCCTGCATTTTGCAGTTCTTAAGTGGGGCGTCTTTTAATATTGCGATTTTTATGCTATAATTGGCACGCAGCTTGACTTTTGCAGTATTCTGGGATGGAGGCTTAACTACATATGATACAGATAGCAATGAAAAGGATATTTAACCCTGTAGGGGAAGGTTCCTTCTGCATAGAGCGGTTTACAGCCGGTGGGGAAGGGCATTGCTTTGTTTTTGACTGCGGCTCCAGCACATCCTTAAATATGAAAGAAGGGACTTCTCTGCTTGTCAGCAGGGAACTTGATTTTAATTTTGATGGGGAAGAGGTTATCGATGCAGTCTTTATTTCCCATTTTGACAGGGAGCACATGAATGGCTTAGAAGAGCTGCTCAGGAAACATCCGGTCAGGAAATTGTTCCTGCCAAAGCTTGGGCGGGAGGATATGGCGCTTATGTCGCTCAAAATAAGGTTTGAATTTAGCAATGAGAGCAGCGGCTTTGTACAGATGTTAGTGAGCCATCCATTGGATCTGGTTTTTGAAAACAAGTACGATATAGGGCAGGTTGTCTTGGTGGAAGCCCTGGGCGGGATGGAAACAGATGTCAGGCGGAATGTGCTTGAGTTTAACCGGGTTCCGGAGAATATTCCGTCGGGAACCCTGATACAGTGCAGCTTGGGGACGGAGTTGGTTCTGTGGGAGTTTCTGCTGGTAAATTTCAGGGAGGAAAATAGGATCCAGAGGTTAAAAAGGGAATTCCATAAGAAAAAACTGCCGCTTCCTAAGGATGCAGGGGATGCCAGCCGCCTGTGGGACAGCCGCTATAAAGAGATTGTGGCAATATTTATGGAAGATTTGATGGAAGATTTCAATACAAATGCGCTGGTCGTCTATTCCGGGAAGAGGACAGACCGTTTTGAGGCGGAGATGCGGCCGGTCCAGAGTGGGAAGAGTTTCGGGAACTGCAGAAGCTTTTTCAAGGTGAGGAGCGGATGTATGTATATGGGTGATTTCAGCCTCGAAAAGCGGCCGCAGTGGTACCGGCTGAAGGAGATATATGAGGAAGAGTGGGACGAGATCAGTGTCTGGCAGCTTCCGCATCATGGTGCGGCAAAATATTTCAGGCATGAGGTTGCAGTCCATGGTGCGGAAATTTACATAGTGTGCGCAGGTACTGCAAATACATTCCAGCATCCCGGCCGGACAGTGGTCAGGAAGCTGGAATTAACTGGGAAAAAGGTGTATTGGGTGGACGAGGAACCAGAGAACCGGGTTGTTTTTTTATATGAGTTTTCCAGTGTGGAGGCGTAATCTCCATCCACGGAATACCGTAAAATAAATAAAATTTTTCATATAGAACCTCTTTTCCGGAAATAGTTTCTATATAACAGCATATGATAAATGGAGTTATTTATTCATTTTACTTCATTGACCAGTTTTTTCTATTCCAGTTTTTGGGAATTTCCGGCTGTTTATCCAGTTATTTCCATTATAAAATGCCCTATCTTTGACACAATCAGAATATTGTGTCAAAGATAAGGAAATTAATGTGTTTAACTTAAACAATATCGTGGAAAATTTGGACATGATTTTGGCAGTATTGCCGAAATATGCAGGATGGTGCAAAAAAAATGCGAAAGGGTGCTTGACAAATAACCTAACTAAGACTATATTTTATTGTGTAGTAATAAAAAGTACATAGAATGTGTACGCAAAGAAAGGGAGAATAGTAATGAGATTAAAGAAAGTTATGGCTATCACATTAGCAGCAGGTTTAACTGTTGGCAGTATTGCGATTGCAGCTACAAGCCCGCTCAATTCTGATTCATTAAAGGGAGTGGAGGCATCTGTAGCACCTCCGGCTGGTGATCCTGGTATTGTAGGGCCAAACGGCGGAGCAACTGCAACAACTGCACCGAGTGATGCACCATCTGATGCGCCAAGTGACGCACCATCTGATGCACCGAGCAGTGCACCATCTGATGCACCTACAGTAACACCTTCCAGCAAGCCTTCTAAGACACCTTCTAGCAACAACACTGTCAAGAAGCCTGCAAAGCCTTCAGTTTCTAAGAAGACAATCAAGGGCGCTAAGAAGAAGATTACTGTAAAGATTAAGAAGGTTTCCGGTGCTGCTGGATATCAGATTCAGTACAGCAAGAAGAAGAACTTCTCTAAGCCTACTTCAAAGAATGTAAGCAAGTCTGCAGCTTCTAAGCAGGTTACAATTAAGAATGTAAAGAAGGGTACTTACTATGTAAGAGTACGCGCTTACAAGAAGAACGGCAGCAAGAAAGTTTACGGCGCATGGAGTGCAAAGGTTAAGGTAACAGTTAAGAAGTAATTTGTTATAACTTAAGCTGAGTGATGTACTTTCTTGCCGGCGGCCGCAGTGTGGCTGCTGGTATAAAAAGGGAATGCAGGGGCATCCGGAAGGATGGCCGCGGCATTCCCTTTTTGTGTTGCCTTAATTTTTGCTGGTGCACAAGCGAAGTCTGTGCCCTTTTTTACTCTATAGGAAACTGCTCGTTGTGTGGTGGTCACCAATAAGAATTTTCGCAGAAAATTCTTGCTAGGGCACAAGCGAAGTCTGTGCCCTTTTTTACTCTATAGGAAACTGCTCGTTGTGTAGTGGTTGCCAACAAGAATTTTCGCAGAAAATTCTTGCTAGGGCACAAGCGAAGTCTGTGCCCTTTTTTACTCTTTGACAGATGGGTTGTTAGCGTGTATAATAATATGAAATGCGTAAATTGGAGTATTTTGGATACAGCGTACAGATTTACGGTTTATGAGGAACAGAAAGGGATGGTGTTGGGATGGCGAAGTATTCCAGACAGGATATTTTGGACTTAATTGAGGAAGAGGATATTGAGTTTATCCGTTTGCAGTTTACGGATATTGCCGGCAACTTGAAGAATATGGCAGCGACGATTGACCAGATAGATAAGATTTTGGACGGCAGATGTAAATTTGACTGTGCTGCGATTGATGGTTTCCGTGGGATGGGATATGAGGAGTTGTTTCTGATACCTGATTTAGATACATTTGTTATTTTCCCATGGCGCCCCCAAAATGGGAAGGTTGCGCGTTTTATCTGTGATGTAGTAAAACCGGATGGGACGCCTTTTGACGGGGACAGCAGATATATATTGAAGAGGGCGGTTAAACAGGCTAAGGAGATGGGCTTTACGCTGGATACTGCGGTAAAGAACGAATTTTTCCTGTTTGATCTGGGTGAAAATGGAGAGCCGACGGATCATACAAATGAGAAGGGCGGCTATTTTGATATCAGCCCGACAGATGAAGGGGAAAATACCAGACGTGATATGGTGCTGTACCTTGCGGATATGGGGATTGAAGTGGAATCTTCCTACCATTCTGCTGAGGCGGCACAGCATGTATTGGAGTTACGGCATGTGGACGCGCTTTCCATGGCAGATGCCACAATGACTACAAGGCTGGTAGTCCGCACAGTGGCAAGGCGCCACGGCGTACACGGGACGTTTATGCCGAAACCGAGGGAGAATGTACAGGGTTCGGGTGCGCATTATGCTTTCTCCCTCTGTGACAGGGAGGGGCGCAATATTTTTACAGATTCCTCTGGCAAGCTGGGGGTAAGCCGCGAGGGCTACCAGTTTATGGCGGGGATTCTGCACTATATCGCCAGTATGTCCTTAGTGAACAATCCAATTGTGAATTCATATAAACGGCTGATTCCCGGCTATCTGGCACCGGTAACGGTGAGCTGGTCTTCTGCGAACAGGAGCCCGTTAATCCGCCTGACTGCAGTCGGAGGTGATGGGGCGAGGATTGTTCTGCGGAGCCCGGACGGGGCGGCAAACCCATACCTTGTGACTGCCGCCTGCCTGTGTGCAGGCCTGGAGGGAATCCGTCAGGGGATGGAGCCACCGGCATGTATGGAGGAGGCCGGAGCGAAGGCAGAGACAGGGGAGAAGCTTCCACGTACCCTGCATGAGGCGGTATCGCTCTTTAAGAAAAGCCCCTTCCTGCAGGAAGCGTTGGGGGAGCATATCTCAAAACATTTGATTGAGAGCAAGGACAGGGAGTGGGATGAATACTGCAGGCAGGTGACGGAGTGGGAGAAGGAGCGTTATCTGGGGACGGTATAGGAAAGAGGGCATCGTAGAAAAGACAGGGGGTTTTGGCATGGCAGATATCATTATAGCTTTTCCAAAACTGGATGATGCGAAGAATTTAAGAAAACTGTTGATACGGAATGGTTATGATGTCAACATGGTTTGCAGCAGCGGCGCCCAGGTGATTGATGGGGTGAACCGGCTGGACGGCGGGATTGTAATCAGCGGCTACCGTTTTTCGGATATGTATTACAGGGAGATTAATGAATATCTGCCGAAAGGCTTTCAGATGCTTCTTCTGGCTACGCCCGGAAAACTGGCGGAGTGTGATGTCAGGAGCCTGGTTTCCCTCGCTATGCCGTTTAAGATGCAGGATCTTCTGAACACGCTGGGGATGATGATGGCCCAGCATAACCGTTGGAATAAAAGGCATAAGGGCAGGCCGGGAGTTAGGTCAGAAAACGACCGCAGAGCCATTGCGGCGGCGAAGGGTCTTTTGATGGAACGTAACAAGATGACGGAAGATGAGGCACATAAATATATTCAGAAGCTGAGTATGGACAGCTCTACAAATATGGTGGAGACTGCGGAAATGATACTAGAACTCAATGGAAAGGAATGGGATAGATAATGATGAAGGCATTTCTTATTTTGGAAGACGGGACCGTATTAGAGGGGAAGAGTATTGGTAAGGCGAAAGAAGTAATCAGTGAAATTGTATTTAACACTTCGATGACGGGATATCTGGAGGTGCTTACCGACCCGAGTTATGCGGGGCAGGCTGTTACCATGACTTATCCGTTGATTGGAAATTATGGGGTCTGTTATCAGGATATGGAGTCGGAAAAGGGATGGCCGGATGGTTTTATCGTAAGGGAGCTTTCCCGTATGCCTAGTAATTTCCGTTCTGAAAACACTGTGCAGCATTTTTTGGAAGAAAATGGCATTCCGGGCATCTGCGGCATTGATACCCGCGCATTGACTAAGATACTAAGGGAAAAGGGTACAATGAATGGGATGATTACTACAAATGAAAATTATGATTTGAATGAGATTCTTCCAAAGCTTAAGGAATACAGGGTAACAGGGGTTGTGCAGAGAGTGAGCTGTGGGGAGAAGAAGACCTATGTGCCGGGGGATATCGGCTCTGACGGGTCGGCTTCTGATGACAGCAGGGCTTGTCATGTTGCCGTGATTGATGTAGGGACAAAGCGGAATATTATCCGCTGCCTGTTAAACCGCGGCTGCACGGTAACTGTGTATCCATGCAGTTTTGATGCGGCAGAGGTGATTGCAGATAAACCGGATGGCATCATGATTACAAATGGGCCGGGGGATCCGGCAGAATGCACAGACATTATTGCGCAGATTAAGATTCTGGCGGATTCCGATATCCCTGTATTTGCAATTTGCCTTGGGCATCAGCTTATGGCGCTTGCCCATGGCGCAAAGACATATAAGATGAAATATGGGCATCGTGGGGCAAACCATCCGGTGAAGGATTTGGTGACGGGCAAGGTTTATATTTCCTCCCAGAATCATGGCTATGTAGTAGATGCAGATTCTATTGATGCGTCAGTGGCAAAACCTTGGTTTATTAATGTAAATGATAAGACTGTAGAGGGGCTGGAGTATATCGGGAAGCCGGTAAGGACAGTACAGTTCCATCCGGAAGCAAATGCCGGTCCGAAAGATTCCGAGCTGTTGTTTGATGAGTTTATGAAAATGATAGGAGGAAATAAATAATGCCAAAATTGGAAGGAATTAAGAGGGTTTTAGTAATTGGTTCCGGGCCTATTGTGATCGGACAGGCTGCGGAGTTTGACTACGCAGGCACACAAGCATGCCGTTCCTTAAAAGAAGAGGGCATGGAGGTTATTCTGGTAAATTCTAATCCTGCTACCATTATGACAGATAAAGATATCGCGGATAAAGTATATATAGAGCCCCTGACAGTGGAGGTGCTGCAGAAGATTATTGAGGTGGAAAGGCCTGACAGCCTGCTGCCGAATATGGGCGGGCAGGCGGGCCTGAATCTCGGTATGGAGCTTGCCGAGTCGGGTTTTCTGGATGATCATGGCGTAAAGCTTCTTGGCACCACGGCGGAGACAATCCGGAATGCAGAGGGGCGTCAGGAGTTTAAAGATATGATGGAGCGCATCGGTGAGCCGTGCGCGGCATCGGAACTGGTGGAAAATATTGAAGACGGTGCTGCTTTCGCAGAAAAAATCGGATATCCGGTTGTACTGAGGCCGGCATACACTTTAGGCGGTTCCGGCGGCGGCATCGCCTATAACCGCGCCCAGTTAGAAGAAATCCTTGCGAATGGGCTGCGCCTGTCGCGTGTGGGGCAGGTTCTCGTGGAGCGGTGCATTGCAGGCTGGAAGGAGATTGAGTATGAGGTGATGCGTGACAGCAACGGCACCTGTATAACCGTCTGTAATATGGAAAATCTGGACCCGGTTGGCGTGCATACCGGTGACAGTATTGTCGTGGCGCCTTCCCAGACCCTGTCGGACAAGGAATACCAGATGCTGCGTACTTCTGCGCTGCGCATTATTGATGAACTAAAGATTACAGGTGGATGTAATGTACAGTTTGCGCTGCATCCGACTTCGTTTGAATATATTGTGATTGAGGTCAATCCCCGTGTGAGCCGTTCCTCTGCACTGGCATCCAAGGCAACCGGTTATCCAATCGCGAAGGTTTCCGCTAAGATTGCCCTTGGTTATACGCTTGACGAGATTCCGAATGCAGTAACCGGAAAAACATATGCGAGCTTTGAGCCGGCCCTGGACTATGTGGTGGTAAAGATTCCGCGCCTGCCGTTTGATAAATTTATCAAGGCAAAGAGGACGCTGACAACGCAGATGAAAGCGACAGGGGAGGTTATGAGCATCTGCACGAATTTTGAGGGGGCGCTTATGAAGGCGCTCCGCTCCCTTGAGCAGCATGTAGACTGCCTGATCCGTGATGAATATGAAGATATGACGACACAGGAAGTGGCGGAGCAGCTGAATGTCGTGGATGACCGCCGGATTTATGTGGTAGCTGAGGCAATCCGCAGGGGGATTGATTATGAGACAATCCATGAGATGACAATGATTGATGAGTGGTTTATCGACAAAATTGCGGTTCTGGTGGAGATGGAGCAGAAATTAAAGGAGACGAAGAATCTTTCGAGGGAGCTTTTGATGGAGGCGAAACGCATGGAGTTCCCAGACCACATTATTGCCTCTTTTACTGGAAAAACAGAGGAGGAGGTACGGAATCTGCGCTATGAATACGGGATTACCGCTGCCTTCAAAATGGTTGATACCTGTGCCGCTGAGTTTGCGTCAGAGACCCCATATTATTACAGTTGTTTCGATGGGGTTAATGAAGTGGAGGACACAGCTGCCAAAAAGAAAATTATGGTGCTTGGCTCCGGCCCGATCAGAATTGGGCAGGGGATTGAGTTTGATTACTGTTCTGTCCACAGTGTATGGGCTCTGTCAGAAGAGGGCTATGAGACCATAATTGTAAATAATAACCCGGAAACGGTCAGCACAGATTTTGATATTGCAGATAAATTGTATTTTGAGCCATTGACGCCGGAGGACGTGGAAAATATTGTCCGTCTGGAAAAACCGGATGGCGCTGTGGTCCAGTTTGGCGGGCAGACTGCGATTAAGCTGACGGAGGCCCTGATTAAGATGGGGGTCAAGATATTGGGCACAAGCGCTGAAAATGTAGATGCAGCCGAGGACAGGGAGCTTTTTGACGAGATTTTGGAGCAGTGCTGTATTCCGAGGCCGTCCGGCAGGACAGTGTTTACGACAGAGGAGGCGCTGGAGGCTGCTGCTGAGTTAGGCTATCCTGTGCTGGTCCGCCCGTCTTATGTGCTTGGCGGCCAGGGGATGCAGATTGCGGTTTCCGATTCTGATATCAAGGAGTTTATGGCAGTTATCAACCGCTATCATCAGGAGCATCCGATCCTTGTGGACAAGTACCTGATGGGAAAGGAAGTGGAAGTGGATGCAGTCTGCGATGGCGAGGATATACTGATACCGGGTATTATGGAGCATGTGGAGCGTGCAGGGATCCATTCCGGCGATAGTATTTCCGTCTATCCGGCACAGAGTATTTCGGAGAAAATCCAGCGCGTTATCGTGGATTATACCAGAAAGCTTGCGCGCTCCCTCCATGTTATCGGTTTAATAAATATCCAGTTTATTGTTTACAGCGAAGAAGTGTTCGTGATTGAGGTAAATCCGCGTTCAAGCCGCACGGTACCTTATATCAGCAAGGTGACGGGGATTCCGATTGTTGATTTGGCTTCCAAGGTAATCCTTGGGGCAAAGATTAAGGATTTTGGGTATGGTTCCGGCCTTGCAAAGAAATCAGACTATCTGGCAATTAAAATGCCTGTTTTCTCTTTTGAGAAGCTCCGTGGGGCCGAGATTAGTCTGGGGCCGGAGATGAAGTCTACCGGGGAATGCCTCGGCATATCAAAATCGTTTGATGAAGCGCTTTACAAGGCATTTCTCGGCTCTGGGGTTGACCTGCCAAAGCATAAAAAAATGATTCTTACGGTCAAGGATGCGGATAAACTGGAGGCGGTCGATATTGCAAAGCGCTTTAAGAAGCTGGGGTATGAGATTTTTGCAACGCGCAATACCGCGAGGGTGCTAAACGACCATGGGGTGCTTGCGATTCCGATTAACCGTATTAATGAGGAGGCTCCTACGCTGATGGATCTTTTGCTGGAGCACCAGATTGATCTGGTTATTGACACGCCGACATATGGCGATAAGCTCAAGGATGGTTTCTTAATCCGCCGTACTGCGATTGAGACCGGCGTAAACTGCCTGACTTCTCTGGATACGGCAGATGCGCTCCTGACCAGTTTGGAAAATTCAAATATGGAAAATCTGTCTGTTGTGGATATTGCGACGATTTCCAATCACTTCCAGAACCAAAATGATATCGGATAATAGAAAAAGGGCACAGGCTTTGCTTGTGCCCTTTTCTATTATGCTGTTTTGTATAAAACTGCACATCAGGATTATTTTATACTTATTTCACAAGATAAGTTACAAAAATGCTTGATAATTTAGGTATTTTGATATATTATGAATAGTGTAGGGCATTACTATAGCATAAGTCTGTATTTTTGCAAGGGGAATGCAATTGATTTATGCCGGAGGGGGGCAGCCCGGTACAGCGGTGCAGGCCGAACTTGTGGACAAGTAATGCAGGGTGGCAGGTTTCTGTCAGTATATTAATCAATTTAAGGAGGATATTTTATTATGTCAAAGAAAGTAGTTTTAGCAGGCGCATGCCGTACTGCAATTGGTAAAATGGGCGGAGGTCTCAGTACAACCCCGGCACCCGTTTTAGGCTCTATTGTAATCAAGGAAGCTCTGGAGAGAGCAGGCGTTCCGGCTGATAAGGTTGACCATGTATATATGGGCTGTGTTATTCAGGCAGGCTTAGGGCAGAACGTTGCGCGCCAGTCTTCTATTAAGGCAGGCTTACCTATTGAAACTCCGGCTGTTACTGTAAATGTTGTCTGCGGTTCTGGTTTGAACTGTGTCAATATGGCTGCACAGATGATTGAAGCAGGAGATGCTGACATCGTAGTTGCAGGCGGTATGGAGAATATGTCTATGGCTCCATATGCTATGATGCAGGGACGTTTTGGATACCGTATGAATAACGGCAAGTTGATTGATACAATGGTAAATGATGCATTATGGGATGCTTTCAACCAGTACCACATGATGATTACTGCTGAGAATGTTGCAGAGCAGTGGAAACTCACCCGTGAGGAGCTGGACGAGTTTGCTGCAAACAGCCAGCAGAAGTGCGAAGCTGCTATTAATTCCGGCAGGTTCAACGATGAAATTGTACCAGTTGAGATTAAGACAAGAAAAGGTGTTACCGTGTTTGATAAGGATGAAGGACCTCGTGCAGGGACAACTGCTGAGAGCCTTGCAGGGCTTAAGTGCTGCTCTGGCAAAGAGGGCGGTGTTGTTACAGCAGGTAATGCATCTGGTATCAATGACGGCGCTGCAGCAATTGTTGTTATGAGTGAGGAAAAGGCAAAAGAGTTAGGTGTTAAGCCGATGGCTACCTATGTAACCGGCGCACTTGGCGGTGTAGATCCTTCTATTATGGGTGTAGGCCCTGTTGCTTCTACTAAGAAGGCACTTGCAAAGGCTAATATGACAATTGACCAGTTTGACTTAATTGAGGCAAACGAGGCATTTGCTGCACAGTCTGTAGCAGTAGGAAGGGATCTTGGATTCGATCTTTCTAAGTTAAATGTAAATGGTGGTGCAATCGCCCTTGGACATCCGGTAGGGGCTTCCGGCTGCCGTATCTTAGTTACACTTCTTCATGAGATGCAGAAACGCGATGCTAAGAAGGGCCTTGCTACACTGTGTATCGGTGGCGGCATGGGCTGCACTACAATCGTCGAAAGGGATTAATGTGTAAATAAAATCTAAGCCAGTTAAAAACACTGTCTAAGATTTTCTAAGTTACACATAAGAAAAACGCAGAAACAGCGTTTTTCAGATTTTGCTATTATATGCCGCAGAGAGTGCGGCATATAAGGAAGAGTGTTGAGAGGAAAGGAGTATTTTTACCATGGATTTCATTTTATATGAAGTGGACGGTGCAGTTGCTACAATTACAATTAACCGTCCAAAGGCATTAAATGCATTGAACAGCCAGGTTCTGGACGAGCTTGATGCGACTTTGGATGCAGTAGATTTAGATACTGTCAGATGCCTGATTCTTACTGGGGCAGGAGACAAATCTTTTGTTGCAGGTGCAGATATCGGTGAGATGAGCACACTGACAAAGGCAGAGGGTGAGGCATTTGGTAAGAAGGGAAATGATGTCTTCCGCAAATTAGAGACATTCCCAATCCCGGTAATTGCTGCCATCAACGGCTTTGCGCTTGGCGGCGGCTGCGAGATTTCTATGAGCTGTGATATCCGCATTTGTTCAGAAAATGCAATGTTCGGACAGCCGGAAGTGGGCCTTGGCATCACACCTGGCTTTGGCGGGACACAGAGGCTGGCAAGGACAGTCGGCGTCGGCATGGCAAAACAGATGATTTATTCTGCAAGAAATATCAAGGCAGACGAAGCTTACCGCATCGGCCTTGTCAATGCAGTACATCCTGCGGAGGAGTTAATGCCTGCTGCTAAAAAGCTTGCCGATACGATTGCAAAGAATGCCCCAATTGCAGTGCGCAACTGCAAGAAGGCAATCAATGACGGCCTTCAGGTAGATATGGACCAAGCGATTGTCATTGAAGAGAAATTGTTTGGCGACTGCTTTGAGACAGAGGACCAGAAAGCTGGTATGGGCAATTTCTTGGAGAAGGACAAAGAAAAGAAATTAAAAGTTGTTCCTTTCCAGAACAAATAAAGTATTAATAGGAAAATAGCCGGGGAAACCTCCGGTAAGGCAACAGGCCAGCGGCTGTGTGCTGTCTGCCGCAGGCCTGGGATACATATAGGGCAGCACAGAAATGGAGAATAAACATGAAAGTTGGAGTAATTGGTGCAGGTACAATGGGTTCTGGTATTGCGCAGGCATTTGCGCAGACAGAAGGCTATGAAGTTTATTTATGTGATATCAATGAAGAGTTTGCCGCTAATGGTAAAAACAAAATCGCAAAAGGTTTTGAAAAAAGAGTGGCAAAGGGCAAGATGGAGCAGTCCGCTGCAGATGCCATCCTCGCTAAAATCACAACAGGTACAAAGGAGATCTGTACAGATTGTGATTTGATTGTTGAGGCAGCCCTTGAAGTTATGGATATTAAAAAGCAGACATTTAAGGAGTTAGAGGATATCTGCAAGAAAGATGACTGCATTTTCGCTACAAATACATCTTCTTTATCTGTAACAGAAATTGGCGCAGGCATTAACAGGCCAGTTATTGGTATGCATTTCTTCAATCCGGCACCTGTTATGAAGTTAATTGAAGTAATCCGTGGAGAGAATACTACAGACGAAGTAAATGACAAAGTTATCGCTATTTCTAAGGAGATTGGTAAGACTCCTGTAGAAGTAAATGAAGCTCCTGGTTTCGTAGTAAACAGAATCCTTATCCCGATGATTAACGAAGCAGTCGGCATTCTGGCAGACGGCGTAGCTTCCGCAGAAGGAATTGACACAGCAATGAAGCTTGGTGCAAACCACCCGATGGGTCCTCTTGCGCTCGGTGACTTGATTGGCCTTGACATCTGCCTTGCAATTATGGATGTCCTCTACAATGAGACAGGCGATCCGAAGTACCGCGCACATGTACTTCTTAAGAAGATGGTACGTGCAGGCAAGCTCGGACAGAAGACAGGTGTTGGTTTCTTCGATTATAGAAAATAATATTTTATAACCGTATTTTCTGCTGCCTGCCCTGACAGGGCAGGTGGTATGTAAATAGCTGCTGCGGACAGCACGCTGTGCAGAGGCAGCGATAAGTCGTGTATTGGATATAGCGCAATACAAATTTATGAAAGGTGGTAAAGAAAGGCATGGATTTTACATTAAGTAAAAAGCATGAGATGGCGAGACAGCTTTTCAAAGATTTCGCTGAGACAGAAGTTAAGCCTATGGCTCAAGAGGTTGACGAGACAGAGCATTTCCCGATGGACACTGTTAAGAAAATGGGAAAATATGGATTCATGGGTATTCCGATTCCAAAGGAGTACGGCGGACAGGGATGTGATATTTTATCCTATGTAATGTGCGTTGAAGAGCTTTCCAAGGTCTGCGGTACGACAGGTGTAGTTGTATCAGCACATACATCACTTTGCGCAGACCCTATTTTGACATATGGTACAGAAGAACAGAAAAAGAAATATCTTCCTGACCTTGCCAGCGGCAAGAAGATTGGGGCATTCGGCCTGACGGAGCCTGGTGCAGGTACTGATGCACAGGGTGTACAGACAAAAGCTGTTTTAGACGGCGATGAGTGGGTACTGAATGGTTCCAAGTGCTTTATCACAAATGGTGAGGTTGCTGATGTTTACATTGTCATTGCCTACACAGACATTGTAGAAGGGAAAAAGGGCAGAAAAGTCAAGAAATTCTCTGCATTTATCGTAGATAAGGGTACACCGGGCTTTACCTTTGGTACAAAGGAGAAGAAGATGGGTATCCGCGGTTCAGCTACATATGAGTTGATTTTCCAGGATTGCCGTATTCCTAAGGATGCCCTTTTAGGGCCTCAGGGCAAGGGCTTCCCAATCGCTATGCATACTCTTGACGGCGGACGTATCGGTATCGCTGCCCAGGCACTTGGGCTTGCAGAGGGTGCTTTGGAGAGAACCATTGAATACACCAAGGAAAGGAAGCAGTTCGGCCGTGCAATTTCCGCACAGCAGAATACACAGTTCCAGCTTGCTGACATGGCTACGAAGGTAGAGGCTGCAAGGAACCTTGTGTACAGGGCTGCTATGAAGAAACAGGAGTTTGCAGAAGGGGCTAAGGTTTCTTATTCTGTAGAAGCTGCTATGGCTAAGCTGTATGCTGCAGAGGTTGCCATGGAAGTTACTACAAAGGCAGTTCAGTTACATGGTGGTTATGGTTATATCAGAGAGTATGATGTAGAGCGTATGATGCGTGATGCTAAGATTACTGAGATTTATGAAGGGACTTCAGAGGTTCAGAGAATGGTTATCTCAGGCAGCTTATTGAAATAATACACCGCGCAAATTAAATATAAAGACAAGGAGTGACAAAGCCGTGAAAATAGTAGTATGTGTAAAGCAGGTTCCAGATACGAAGGGCGGAGTGAAGTTTAACCCAGACGGAACTTTGGACAGAGGTGCTATGCTTGCCATTATGAATCCTGATGATAAAGCAGGTCTGGAGGCAGCACTTAGATTAAAAGATGAATATGGTGCAGAGGTTACTGTTGTGACAATGGGACTTCCAAAGGCAGAAGAAGTGCTTCGTGAAGCAATCGCAATGGGTGCTGACAAAGGCGTCCTTGTTACAGACAGGGTATTAGGTGGTGCTGATACTTGGGCAACATCTACTACACTTGCTGGTGCAATTAGAAATCTTGAATATGATTTAATTATCACTGGCCGTCAGGCGATTGATGGCGATACAGCGCAGGTAGGCCCTCAGATTTCTGAGCATCTTGATCTTCCTGTTATCTCTTATGCAAAGGATATCAAGATTGAGGGTGACAGTGTGGTTGTAGAGCGTCAGTATGATGATAGGTACCATGTATTAAAGGCTAAGATGCCTTGCCTGGTTACAGCTCTTTCTGAGTTAAATGAGCCTCGTTATATGACTCCGGGCGGAATCTTTGATGCTTATGATGCTGAGATTACAGTATGGGGCAGAAAAGACCTGAAGGATGTGGATGATTCAAACCTTGGCCTGGCAGGTTCTCCTACTAAGATTGCAAAAGCTTCTGATAAGGTTCGTAAGGGGGCTGGCGAGAAGGTTGAATTGGATGCTGATGAGTCAGTTGCATATATCATGGGCAAGTTAAAAGAGAAACATGTAATCTAATAATATAAGGAAAAGTGGTGACTAAAATGGGTTTAGAAGAATATAAGGGTGTCTATGTCTTTGCACAGCAGGTAGACAATGAATTGAGCGGTATCGCTTTTGAATTGCTTGGAAAAGCAAAGGAACTTGCAGGCGACTTGAACACAGAAGTTACAGCAGTTCTTATTGGTTCTGGCATTAAGGGCCTCACAGACCAGTTAGCAGAATATGGCGCAGATAAGGTTATCGTGGTAGATGATCCTGAGTTAAAAGAATATCGGACAGAGCCTTATGCACATGCATTATCATCCGTAATCAACGAGTATAAGCCGGAAATCGTTCTTGTAGGCGCTACAGCAATCGGAAGGGATTTAGGCCCTCGTGTTTCTGCAAGGGTGGCTACAGGCCTTACTGCTGACTGTACAGTACTTGAGATTGGCGATTTCCCTCTCAATCCTGTTCCGGGAAAAGAAAATGAGCAGAAGCATAATCAGCTTTTAATGACCCGTCCTGCATTTGGAGGTAACACAATTGCTACAATTGCCTGCCCGGATAACCGCCCTCAGATGGCTACGGTACGTCCTGGCGTAATGCAGAAGATTGAGCCGGTTGCCGGAGCTAAGGCTGAGGTGATTGAGTACAATCCTGGATTTACTCCAAATAACAAATATGTTGAGATTGTTGACATTGTAAAAGAGATTTCTGATACAGTTGACATTATGGATGCGAAGATTCTTGTTTCCGGTGGCCGCGGTGTCGGCAGCCCTGAGAATTTCAAGATTCTTGAGGATCTGGCAGATGCCATCGGCGGGACAGTAAGCTGTTCACGTGCCGTTGTTGATAACGGCTGGAAGCCGAAAGAGCTTCAGGTAGGACAGACTGGTAAGACAGTCCGCCCGAATGTATATTTTGCAATCGGTATCTCCGGTGCAATACAGCATACAGCAGGTATGGAAGAGTCTGATATCATTGTGGCAATCAACAAGGACAGCACAGCCCCGATTTTTGATGTGGCTGATTATGGTATTGTCGGTGATTTGAATAAGATTGTTCCAAAGCTCACAGAAGAGTTAAAGAAAGTTGTTAAATAAGATAATTATTCTTATATTTAAACAATAGGTTGCAGGCTTCGCCAGCAAACCCATTGTCATGAATTATTAGAAACACCGCCTCCGGCGGTGTTTCTTTCTGTATGATAAGGGTATAATTTCCATATCTTCCATAATAAAAGAGGTATTTTTGAATATAAGGCTTTGAAGGATTAAAAATGCTTGAAAAATCTGTCTGATTTGCTATAATAAGCCTACTATTAATCGGCGATTGCAGTATGATGCGAATCCCGAAACAATTGAACAGTTCAAGGGAGAGTAAAATCTATTTTAGAAAGAGGGGCATATAAATGACAGATAATGAACTATTACTTGCTATATCAAATATGATGGATAGTAAATTAGAGCATATACAAAAAGACATTCATGAAATGGCAGATAAAATCGAAATAATTGAAATTAAAGTAGAAAATATTGAGATCAGAGTTGAGAAAATTGAGGATAGGTTGGAAGTAGTTGAGGGCAGAGTTGGGATAATAGATGGTAGGCTAGAGAAAATAGAGGACAAAGTAGAAAAAATAGAAGATCAGGTTGAGAACATAGATAATAGGCTGGAAGAAGTCGAAAGCAGAGTTGGTAAGATTGATAATAGGCTGGAAGAAGTCGAAAGCAGAGTTGGTAAGATTGATAATAGGCTGGAAGAAGTCGAAAGCAGAGTTGGTAAGATTGATGATAGGCTGGAAGTAGTCGAAAGCAGAGTTGGTAAGATTGATGATAGGCTGGAAGTAGTCCAAGGCAAAGTTGGAGAAATAGATGGTAGATTAGAGAAAATAGAGGAAAAAGTTGAGAACATAGATAATAGGCTGGAGGAAGTCGAAAGCAGAGTTGGTAAGATTGATGATAAGTTGGAAGTAGTCGAAGGCAGAGTTGGAAAAATTGATGATAATCTGGAAGAAGTCGAGGATAGAGTTAAGAATATTGAATTGACGCAGGAGAATAAGGTTTTACCAAGATTAAGTACGATAGAATCCTGTTATACTTCGACTTATGACAGGTATAAAGACAATGTAGAAGATTATGGGATAATGAAACAGGATATATCTATTCTTAAAAAAGTAGTGTCAGAACATAGTGAAAAATTGCAGAGGATAGGCTGATAGGAATGGCTGGCAAAATGAGGCATTATGCATTTATTGCATGGTGCCTTTTGGTTTGCGCGCCATGGGCGCGCTCTAACGGGTGAAAGTCCCGAACACGCCTAGGCAACGAGGAAGTGTTTAGCTGAACAGCAAGGGTGTCCATCGCGAGGTGGAATCTGAAGGAAGCTGTAGGCAAACCCTTGGTCCGACGGACAG
>RAYF01000032.1 GCA_003611745.1 bacterium D16-36
GTAAAAAACTGGCATCAGAAAACTAGGTGCCAGTTTTTTACAGCATCCATATACCCAAAGTTCAGAAAGAACCTTTGGACGGTAAAGGATGCTTATTTCTTTTTATTATGTCCGTCTATGTAAGCCAGTGCCGTAAAAACCACAAGCAAAAGTGTGAGTAAATCACTGAAACTTATCATAAGGCATCACCCTCCTTCATGAGACTAGAGGGCAAATATCAAAAATCGCATCCTGCTTTCTGCCTAATTATACGGTTATATTGTATCATAGGTGAAAGGGATATTCAATCACCAGATAACAGATGCATTATTACAAATATCACGTATTGAAATCTAACAATTTTCCCCAACAAAAAATCTCCTAACCATATATAGATATGATTAGGAGATTTTCTTATTTTTAATTCACTTAAGCGAATATGTTATTTTGTTATCCTGACCGTAGACGGCTGTACCTTTTTCTTCAATAGTTTCTTATACCCCTTCAACTTCGCCTTCGGAACTTTTAGAACTGCCTTTTTATTTATCTTCTTAAATGCGTCTTTGCCAACCTTTTTCAGTACTTTTGTCTTAAATGTTACTTTTTTAAGATTTATACAGCCAGCGAAACACTTTGCCCCGAGGGTTGTAACATTCTTGCCAATCACAACACTTTCCAGTTTTTTGCAATTCGCAAATGCCTTGGTGTCGATTTTGGTTATCTTAAATGTCTGACCCTTGATTTTAACAGTTGCGCCAACCTTTAAGTTCTTTACGGTCTTGTTCTTAGGAACACGTAACAGCGTAACAGTCTTTTTCTTAGATGTCACACTTGTCACTTTATACTTGCTGCTGCCAACTGTATACACTTTATCTTTCTTTACTGCAGGAGCTTTTGTCGGCTGAGGCTTAACTGTTGCAGTAGGCATCGGTGATACAGTAGGTGTTATAGTAGGTGTTGACGGTGTTGCAGAAGTTTCCGGCTTCCCTGTCACATCAGGTTCCGCTGATGGGCTTGTCGACGGAGATGCACTTGGTGCCCACCATGGCGAGCTGCCGCCACTGGAACCGCCCCCCGGATTGCTGCTTGTCGGCCTTGGCGTTGGCGCCGCAGATGCAGACGCGCTCGGCGACGGCGATGAAGACGGAGACGGAGAACTGCTGGCATCCGGCGATTCAGACGGCGATACATCTTCACTCTTCTTAAATACCGCTGTTATCGTAATATTTGCTGTTACCATTGCGGAATATGATGTGTTTTCACTAACTACATTATCCCCAATCTTCCAGCCGCCAAATGCAAATCCATCATCAGGGACTGCCTTTAGTGACATACTATCACCTGCAAAATATTTACCATCTGCCGCAAGGCCGGTTACCGTCCCGTTTTCCGGCTCTGCCACAGTAACTGTAAAGAATGCGCGCACCAGACCCTTGATTGCTGCCTCCAGCGCTGCTGCCTGCGCATCGAAAACATCCTGTGCGGATGAATTTGTTACTGTGTTCTTTGCCGTATCAATGGCATCTGCAAGTATCTGGAATGACTCTGCCGAATAAATCGGAGTCTTTGCCTGAACATCAGCATACTGCTCTGCACGCGCCAGCATCTTGTCATATGCTGCACGGTTTACAGTGTTATCCTTATCAATTACTGCAATATTGTCAAGCTTAAAAGAAGAATCAGAGCGGCTTGCACGAATATATAACCCTTTAATTGTTTTTGAATCCGTTGCTGTTACATCATCATCAAACAACACGATTTCACCATCCGTTATCTTCAAATGTGCCGCTGTAGAATTCTTTGCGCCTGTCAATTGAATATGTACCCATGTAGTATCTGGAATCGTAACTGTCTTTGCTGCATCATCATTTATTGTCCATGTCGTAGATTTTGCTGCTGTCATTTTAAAGACATATCCTGTCGCAATTCCATTATTTGCATCACTACCAGTATATGCAACATCTTCAGTCAGTACAGCAACCTGACTTTCCCTTGTAGCATCATTTCCTGAATTTAATACCATATCATATTCTAGAATATAGTTATCTGGCCATGTAATATCTGTGCCAAAATAGGAATACGCACCACGATTGCCGCCTGCTGTTACAGTATATTCCATATACTTTCCATGCTCATCATTTGACTTTCCAAGAGAAAGGAACCCTACGGCTGAGGCTGTTCCCTGCCATTCTGTACTAATATCTTTTACCTTCTCAAAATCCTGTGTATAAATACCGATCAGTGATGAGTCCCCGGCACTGTTAACATCCATTTCCGGCTGCCTATAAGCACAGACTACATTGCTTATTTTTCCTTTGAAAATCAAATCATTCCAGAAATTACCTGAACCGAAGTTTAATTCCGGTGCAGACTGAATCCATGCCAGCATTGTTGTTTCCGGATTGCCCTCATTAACATTTTTAGTAGCTGGATCATCTGCAGAAAAACCGCCCGGCACCGCACCTGATTTTACTTCTGCAGATGTATACACCTTTGTGCCATCCTGATAAACAGTAAATCCTCTGGAAGTAATTTCTATCTTTATCGTAACTTTTGTATTATCCTTCAGATAATCCGTCCCCGGTGTAAAACCGCTGTTTAAGTTTGCATCCATAAAGCATCCGTTAAAATTATTATACCCAAAGTAACTTCCGCCCGTGAAATACATTTTCCCAAGCTTGTTGTTAAATGAGATAATATTACTCAAACGGTCAGATACTGCAGTGCGTGTTACATCAAAACTGATTGACACGCCATTTGAAAGATCCTCATGGGTATAGTGGAACGGATTATCAACCTTCGGGCAGCTCCCCATCTGAAGTTTAGACATATCCAGTTCCGTATCTGCATAAAAGCTCTTAATGGCAACATCACTTTCCTCAGACAGCTTCGTATTGCCTACAACTGTAAATTCATAAACCTTGGAATATTCGTAGCCATTATTTGTGATAGTGGCCGTCATACTGGCCTTAGTATCTTCATCAAACAGGTGCGGTACTGTACCGTCGTCCGCAATCGCTACACTGTTGCTCTTCCATGTAATCTTGCTTCCGCCCACGCCTGTTGCCGGCAGCGGGATATCTGTTACGACATTATCCGGAATCTTGATTGCCTTATCAATTGTCATTCTAATGGCAACTGTCGGGTCTTTTGCCTTATACCCCCATAGGCATTCCTGATTATCACCGACCGCTGTAAATGTCATTGTCTTGACATCCGTTTCATCAAATGTTCCATCACAGAGAATACCCTTATATGCTGTGCCGCCTATTGTTAAGGTAATATATGGGCTGTTTGCCTTTGATTCCCACGTACCTGTAAGATCCCCGGTTACATTTCCGCTAAAACCTGTTGAGGCATCCCCTGTTCCTACCTCTAAGGTAATTTTCTGCTCTGCCTCACACTGGAGCTTCGCATGGTCTATATTCTGCTTCTGAAGCATAATCCCATAGTCACCGGTAATCGCATTCTGGGTATATCCGGACTCTTTTACAGTCTCACCGGCATACTCAAACGGCGCTGCCAGAATCCAGCCATCCTCATTTGTGAGAAGCTGATGTACCCTGACATCATGTGCAGCAGTCCCATCATTATACTTATTGTGGTAGATGACAAAGGCCTTTCCGCTATCCGGATCTACCGTAGCAGAATTGTGTCCTTGTGCGGTGTAGCCATAATCTGCAAAGTTCCATTTGTAATAGCTCATGATACGCATGCCGGTCGTTCCTCTTTTTGTATAGTCCCCAGCATCACTATTCAAAACTGTCCTTGCATCTTTATTCGCCACATCTTTGTAAGGGCCTTTGATATCACTTGCACGGAATACACGCATATTATAACCGCCATCCGGGGCATATGCGCCATAGGAGAGGAACATATAATAAAACTCACCGATTTTCTTAATATAGGTACCCTCGCCACTAACTGCATTGCCACCTGCAAGCTTATATCCCGTATATGGGTCTGTAATCAATCCGTCCGTCCCAGCTGTGTTATTGGTATCGGCATATGTCGTACTATAGTCACGCAGACCTGTCTCTTTATCAAGCTTAATCATGGAAATACCGCCTGACCATGAGCCATACGCCATCCACAAATCTCCCTTGTCATCATACAGCACACAAGGGTCAATAGCATGTGCCTCCCGTGTAGGATTACCGCCGTTGCTGAGGGAAGACGTATATCTGCTCACATCCGTTCCGCCAGTAACCTTTTGATAGTCAAATGTCGGGCCGAATCCGTTTGACATACCTGACTGGATAACAGGCCCTACATATGTCCAGTTTCCATCCAGCCTGTCAGATGTAAGCAGGGATATGGTAGAATTCCATTTTGGCCCGTTAATGCTCATGTACATCAGCCATGCACCAGTTGTGCCATCCGCATTCTTGTAGTTTTCATCCCAAAGCACATCCGGCGCCCAAAGATTACCTGTAACCGTATAATTAGCATTCGCCTTCTTACACCAGTCAATCTCATCCTTAAAAATAGTATGTGCAGAACCGCCATCCCCTTCTGTAATATTATTCGTAAATGCTGTCCAGTTCTGCAAATCATCTGACCACGCCCATGCACAGTGCGAGCCAAAAATGTAGTAACGTTTCGTCTTTGGATCCTGCACAACAGACGGATCGTGTACAGAAACCCGTTTATACGCTAAATCTGAGCGGTATGTCCCTAATTTGCTTTCATCATTAACCACACCGCCGCCCGGAGTATCGTCAACGCTGCCCTTTTCTGTAACAGTCACTTTACAGGACGCAGATTTTGTAGAATCTTCCTTTGATGCTGCTGTGATTGTGGCGGTTCCAGCCTTTACTCCTGTTACCTTTCCATTATTATCAACTGTAGCAACGGAAGGATTGTCTGACTGCCATGTAACACTTTTACTTGTTGCATCTTCAGGCAGCACAGATGCTGTCAGTTTCAGAATCCCCCCTTCTTCCACGCTAGCAGACTGCTTATCAAGTTTAATGCCTGTCACGGCAACTACTTTTCCAACCACATTAACTGCACATGCAATAGAACGTCCATAGGAACTATTTACAATGACTGTTGTCTTTCCAGCAGCAACACCTGTAATCTCAAGTTTGCCATTTTTTACTTCCGCAGTCGCAATTTTACTGTCCTCACAAACCGCGCTCTTAATAGATGTATCAGCAGGTTTTACTGTATCTGCCACCTCTACTGTTTGTGTAGATCCCTTCTCTACAGATACTTCTATAGACGAAATGCCAAAGCCTGCACCTGTTCCATCTGCCGCCAGTTTGTCAACCTCAGCAGCATTCAATGCGCGATGGTATACCTGTACCCCACTAAGCTGCCCCTGTAAATCACCGTCAGCAGCAATCAATGCACGGCCAATATAAATATTTTTTGTACCAGAAAATACTGTACTAAAATCACATTGAGATAAATCCGTCTTTTCGCATGCAAGAGTACCATCTACATACATTCTAATGCCGGAATTGTCAATCGTAACCGTCAGATTTTTTACTACATTCGTCTCATATGTCTTGCAGCTATCCCATGCGTAACCATTTTTGCAATCTGCCCCAGGAAAAAGCTGCGTACTTCCAACAACATTAACAAATCCCACTGTACTCCGCATTAAATATGCATTATTCGCATCAACAAAGGAGATAAGATCCCACCAATCAGACGCTGGAGCTGAAGAAAATTTCCATCTGATATTAAATGTAATTCCTTTGCTTAAAGTAACTCCATCCAAAAGAGCCTTATCCAGAGAAACCCCCGCCTCCTGTGCCTTTCCGCTAACAGATGACTGAATATATCCCTCGCCAATACTGGAACTTCCCTCAGGTTTTACTACATATCCTCCTGCTGTAATTTCCTTTTTTGTTTTGTTAACCACAGATGTTGTCTGGCTTATATCAGAATCCAACACTAAATCCTTCGTCAAATCAATTGATTTCAATACTAATGCTTTTTGTGCCGCTATTAATGCCTCCTTTGCAGCATCTACTTCTGCCTGTGTTGTTGAAGCATTTGAGCTAACAGACTTTGCATCCGAAAGTTTTCCTACAAATGCTGCAAATACTGTCGCATCAGCATATAATTCCTCACGCTTAGCCCTTTCTGCACTCTCAATCGCCTTATTCAGCTCACTTTTATCAACACTGGCAGGTTCCTTTCCGGTTATAAATTTATAAATCTGCTCTGCTGATAATCCTGCATTGAATACTTTAACATCATCCATATATCCAACATATGACTCTGCAAAAGCACTAATACCTGTTCCGAGATTAAGCCGTCCTGTATTTACAGTTTTTAAAATATCAGCTAATGCACTACTGGAACTCCACTGACAGATGCAATTTTCATTCATATAAATACTCACATTATCTTTAGCAAATACATATGTAACAGTTGACCATTTGTCTGCGCCATCGCCACTTACAAAATAATCAAATGCAGAATTGACTGGATTTCCTGTAACCCATCCATCTCCCGGAAAATGCGCCGTATACGCATCACCATATCTTGTGATTAGCCCCATTGTGCCATCTACATAATTCCATCCGGCATAGCTATCATCGCCATCGTCATTATTATGGCCTAATCCAAAAAGATATGTCCAATCCGCACCAGCTACAGTCAGCTTTTTTGGTCTTACCTTCATGCTAATTGTAAATCCATTTGCAAAACTGGTATCCTTTAATGCATTCACCTTAGACTTAAGATACTGGCTTCCTTTTACGCTCCCATCTGTAGACGCTGAAAAGGACATTACCTTGTTACTGCCATTGTCCGGATCTGCAACAGTTTGCGCCCCCACTACATCAAACTGGAAATTATTCTCTGTATAATTATTTCCAGTCAGTGTTCCACTGTCAAAATCCAGACTTAAAACTGGTGTCGGCAGTGTTACCGATGCTGCTTCAGCCGTTCTCTTAATACCCCCCCCCGGTACATTGATGCTCGTCAGCACCAACGCCGCAGAAAGCAGGCATGCGACCCCTTTCTTTAAAAAATAAATTTTTGCCATACTCAAAATTCCTCCTTCTCAAAATACTAAGGCACTATAATTTATTAAATTACAGTCCCTAATCCGCCCCACCGTCAGCCAGCCTGCCGCCGCCAAGCATTTCTAAATTGAAAATCATCCTACTATTCTGGAAGTTCCATCTTACAAAATGAAACCCTTGAAACAGCTTCCCCCCCTTCAACATTATTCTATATTTTTTTCGTTCTTTATCTATTATGACAACTTTAAAAGCAAGCTCCGACCGCATTTTACAGGCTGTTCCATACATGGTTTCAGTGTACCATGTATTCCCATTCCGGTCAATCACCGTTTTGCAACGTCACGGAAATCAATTTTCAGTATAGGGACATGAATATATATTGAAAATTAATTTGCGTGTGTCCCGTTATTTACAATATTAAAAAAACGTTCACAAATTCTTAATAAATCCATCACCAGCCGTTCATAATTGCTGGCTATAATGAATTTATCAAATGAAAAAACATTTGATAAGTGCTTAAAATTTTTTCATACCTTCTCCTTACAAGGACTGTTTCGCTAACAGTCCTTATATTTTTGTCTAGAGCGAGCCAGAGAATTCTTTTGCATATTTTCCTTTTTGCGGTACAAACTTGTAAGTATAGAAATTATTTGAAGTAAATTACAAAAACCGCTATCCAGACGCAGAAAGGAAAAAAATCATGGAAAAGCCATCCCTCCTCCACCAATTCATACGCCTCCTCCTCGTAACAGCAGGGGTATATCTTTCTTTCCGGTATCTTTTGCCATTAATATTTCCTTTTCTGCTTGCATATATCTTGATCCGTATGCTTTATCCGGCAATGATATACCTGCATAAACGCTGGAAACTGCCGCGTTTTTTATCCCATTACGGCACTTTGTTCTGCTTCTTCTCAGCAGTCACAGGCATCCTCCTGACCATTTTCTGGAAAATCAGCACACAACTGCGCCTTTTTTTCAGTAATTTTCCAGTTTACAGGCAGCTTCTTAATGCTGCATTCTGCAGGCAAACGGAACGGTTCTGTCATTGCATAGACTATTACCTGAGCTTGGAAGAAGGAACGGTTCTTTCTTTTCTGGAAGAACAGCTCTGCAGCTTTGAGCAGAATGGAAGGAATATGATAACGAGCAAAGCTGGAAAAGCACTGGTAAATTGTATCTCCGGCTCTTTCCAATTTTTTGCAATGCTCCTTATCCTTATTATATCTATGCTGCTGCTCGTAAAAGAAATAGAGCCGCTTCATGAAACTTACCGAAACAGCTCATTTTTTACCCCGATTCATTCTGTTTTAGTGCGCCTGAAAGAAAGCGGCCTGACCTATTTGAAAACAGAAGGCATTATCCTGCTGATCAACTGGCTTGCCTGCTCTCTGGGACTATTCCTAATCCATAATCCATACTTTTTCTTACTAGGAATGGGCATTGCCGTCTTTGATGCCTTTCCGGTGCTTGGCAGCGGATTTATCTTTATACCATGGGCCATTATCGAATTCTTTAGCAGGGACTATTATTCTGCCGCTATCTTAATCACTACGTACCTCGTCACCCTATTTGTAAGGGAATTTCTGGAAGCAAAACTTCTGGGAAAAGGTATGGGCCTGAACCCATTTTTTATGATTGCTGCTATCTTTATCGGCATAGAACTATTTGGTGTCACAGGAATCTTCCTCGGCCCTCTGGCAATCGTTTTGATTCAGGCGATACTGGCACTGTAGCGGGCAGATTAATTAAAATACACCAGCTCCTCTTTCGGCTTCCCTGCAGCCTCCACCGCATCAGCATAAAACACAGGCCCCTCCTGCGCATATTCCTTCATATATTTAAACTCCAGTCGGGCCGTCACCGTAACATACTGCTTATCTTCATACGCTGACCAATCATCTGCTTTGCATAGGAATCCCATATACTGTACATCATCTGCACAACAAGTCATCGCAAACCGCCCGAAAACCACAAAGCCTTCCCCAAGACCCTTTGTCTTCTGGATCAGCCCCTTAATCTTTATGGTTTTGCCTGTATAAGTCTCCGGATGGTCCAGCATATCAATATACCAAAGCCCGAAATCATCATCCAATACTTCAATAATGTCCGCATTGATGTCAAAAGGCATTTCCTCTTTCATCTCGTAAAAGGCATCATCCTCCGACTCATATACTATCTGCGCACGCGGATTTACTGCCTTTACACTGCCCCTGATAGCAGATTTGCTTGTCTGCAGCGTGCAGCGGTTGACAATAATCATCTCCGCAATTTTAAACTGGTCTACCATCAGGGACGGCATATTTTTCATATAAAGGGAAAATGTTTCATCGTTTACTACATCTATCGTCTGAAAAATAACTTCCCTGTCAAAACATATCTCTTCTAATTCATCATAAATTTCTGGGATATGGCTTGCAGGCCACATCCCATTATATTCAATAATAATCCGGTCAGGACGGTGTTTTTTCAGGAATTTAGCAATAACCGTTCCCTGAAAATCCTCTTCCTCCTCGATATATTCACAAGCCGCCCCCGTTTTACCCAGCAAATCCTGCCCGTATTCCTCTTCCCCTTCTTCACAGGCAAGAATCAATGTCTTAGCATGGTCGTCAAACAGCTCATCCTGAAGCAGATCCGTTATCAGGCTGGTCTTTCCGGCTTCCAGAAACCCCATAATGACATAAACCATCATCTCTTTTTTTCTTCCAAACATATCAAATCTCCATTCCTGCAATCCGTTTAAGCAGCAACCCTATCCTTAAGCTACATGAAAAAGCTCCCGCACCTTATCTTCCCTGAGTTCAGAACCGATTACACAAATACGTCCCGTAAAGTCGGCAGCGCCGCGACGCACTTCCGTCTCCTCCGGCACTAAATCAAAGTGGAACCACTCACCCTCCGCTGCTGCCACAATGCCCTTCGCACGGAGCACTTCGCCGTACTCTTTGCTGTTTGCCAGCTTATCAATAATCTCTTTAAGCTCTTCTTCTGTAAATTTATGCGCTGTCTCGATTCCCATACTCGTAAATACATCATCCGCATGATGATGCCCTTCGTGGCCATGATGGTGCCCATGGCAGCACTCCCCGTCATGATGGTGCTCTTCGTCATGATGATGCCCATGGCAGCATTCCCCGTCATGGTGGTGCTCCTCATCATGATGATGCCCATGGCAGCATTCCCCGTCATGGTGGTGTTCTTCGTCATGATGATGCCCATGGCAGCATTCCCCGTCATGGTGGTGTTCTTCGTCATGATGATGCTCATGGTGATGCTCCCCGTCATGATGGTGGTGTCCATGGCAGCACTCTCCGTCATGATGATGTTCATGCTCCTCAAGCAGCTCTTTTTCCAGTGAATTAATCTTTTCCATCGCTTCTAATATATTTTTCCCTGCAATTTCATCCCAAGGTGTTGTGATAACAGAAGCTTCACTATTTTTCTCACGAATCATTTTCAAACAGGTATCCAGCTTTTCATCTGACACATTTTGTGTACGGCTGAGAATAATTGTCCCTGCATATTCAATCTGGTTATTATAAAATTCACCGTAGTTTTTCATATACATTTTACATTTTGCCGCATCTACAACTACCGCTGTACTGTTGATGACAGCAGAATCGCCAATCTTCTGTACTGCCTTGATAACATCTGAAAGCTTGCCCACTCCCGAAGGCTCAATAATAACCCTGTCCGGCGAATATTTTTCCAGCACTTCTTTAAGGGCCTCCCCAAAGTCTCCCACCAACGAGCAGCAGATACAGCCTGAATTCATCTCTGTAATCTCAATTCCTGCCTCCTTCAGGAATCCGCCGTCAATCCCTATCTCGCCAAATTCATTTTCAATCAATACCAGCTTTTCCCCCGGAAATGCTTCTGCAATCAGTTTCTTAATCAATGTTGTCTTGCCTGCTCCTAAAAAGCCTGAAATAATGTCAATCTTAGCCATGTCTCCTCTACTTCCTTTCTTATAAACTATTAAAATCTGCCCTTTGTCGCCTCATACATTGCAATACCTGCTGCAACCGGCAGATTGAGACTGTCAATTTTGTCAGAATGCGGAATCACCACACTCGTCCCAATCTCTGCAAATTCCTGCGGCAGCCCTGCCGCTTCATTTCCAAATATCAAAGAAAAAGTTCCCTGTGGATGGATATCACAAAGGTTTTTCTTAGCATTTAGCATAAAGGGGTACATCTCCCTGTCCCCAAATTGCCCCGCATATTCAGCAAAACTGTCAAAATGCGCAAAATCTGTGGAAAAAACAGCTCCCATAGAAGCCCGGACAACTTTAGGGTCAAATGCATCCACTGCGGGGCGGATTACCGCCATCTGGTTTATACCGAAACCAAGCGCGCTCCTCATAATCGTTCCCATGTTTCCAGCATTTGACGGGTTTACCAATACAATATGGGAACCATCCCGGCCGAGGGTTTCCGGAAATTTCCGAAACTCCCCAATGACATAACAATTCTCTTTTCCTGACAGCACATTAAATATTTTATCCGTATATACTATCTCAATGCCGGCATTTTCACACAAATCCTTCAGCTTCTGCAGGGTATCTCCCTGTTTCATAGCAGAATGCACATAGACCCTCTGCACAAAATCCATCTTAAACTTCAAAAGCTCAAATGTCAACGTAATCCCCAAAGAATACGAAACTGTACTCTCTTTCCGGTATCTTTTATATGCTGCCAACTCTGCCTCCTTTATCATTTAGGCGTGTTTCAGAATGAATTTTCAAACACACTCTAGAAAAGAGGGATAAATGATATCCCTCTTGCACGCTGCTATGTATTATTCATTAATAAAAACATCGACTGATAATTCCCCTGCCTCGCAGGTAAATGGAATACTAAAATAACCTGATACATCTGGTTTGAATTCTGAGCCAAGAAAATAGCTCGGAGGTGTAATATCTATAATAATATTACTATTAGCAAAAACCGTTGCCGCATTTCCCGCAATCATATTCCCAAGTTCTGAGATGGCGCTCTGCCCCATCTCGTCAATCGAATCAACAGGCATCATAATCATTTTAGAAACAATCTGAAGCGCAGTCTGGTGCGAAATATTAAGCACAACCTGTCCTGTCAGATTACCGATTATGCCCAGTTTAATAATAGAAGTATCACTTGCATAGACTCCCTTTACCATGGCAGGTTTCCCTATTTTTAAATCCAACATACACATATCTTTCATAATCTTACAAACAGAAATAATAAATGGATTCACATGCTCCGCTTTCACAATATCACCTTCCCTTCAACAGTAGTATGATATTTTGTGACTCCACCCCTGACTCCCAACAAAATATGATACCTTTGTAGTATAACAAATGATAGAATATCTGTAAACTTAAAAATGCTATTTTCCTATATATGAAATATCTTCCAGAACGATTTGCTGATACTCACTTCACAATCCCCCAGCCATTTTTTGTATTTTTCCTTAAACATTTTAGTCTGGCGCTCCTCAATAATCTCCTCCCTGCGGGCATATGTAGCATCCTCGTCATTGTCATCAACACAATGCAGGATATAATAGCCGTCTGCTGTTCCGATTACCGGGCTGACTGCCCCCTTTTTCATGGAAAAGGCTGTTGTCACAATACTTCTGTCAAGTTCTGTATTATCCTGTCCAATTGTCATCTCAACTTTGCCGGCTTCCGTATTCGCTTTTGCAAAATCCAAGAAACTTTCCGCCTTAACAGCCGCACGCCGAAGCTCATTCGCCCTCTCCCTGGCCGCACGCCTCTCTTTCTCATCCAGCGATACTGACACGCCGCTCTTTGTCGTCCCTTTTGTCATAATCTGAAAGAATTGGATTTTTACCTGCCTTGCCTCCTCTTCGGAGACTTCCGTGTCAGCATCATCCGTTGCAATATAAAACATCTTGTTTGCAAGGGCATTTTCTTCATAAATGCTACTTAATCCCTGCAGGGATAAATGATATTCTTCCTTATCCTTGCTGTCTGCAGAGCGGAGCAGATCTTCCGCTTTCTGCAGCGCCTCGTCCCTCTCATCATTTGTAAGGGTGACATCTTCCTCCTCCGCAGTTGCATTTATTACTTTCAGCTGGGTAATCATATTAATAATCTCTTCTTTCGCATTGTCCCCGATTGTATTTCCATTATCCAGTTTGTAGTCCCATATCTCACTGCCGAAGCTATCCTCATACTGCTCTTTGAGCAGGTAGCAGTATCCGAGCACTTCGCTGTATTTTACCCCCGCATCACCAGCCTTGATGACAATAGAGTTCTCTTCTATCTCACCATTTTCCAGCCTCACATTGCTGCCAATCTTTTTATCCACGGAACAGCCGGACAGCATCGCAGCAGCAGCCATTCCAGACAGTATCACAACAAGAGCCCTCTTACTCCTCTTTATCATATAGCCCTCCTATTCTCTTAATCGCGCCTTCCACAGCGTGAAAGATTTCATCCGCCTGACTTACCTTTGTGCTCTTCTGCCCTGCATCCGGCGCAGCATAGCGCGGAGTACTCACTGTCCACATATTCTTCGCTTCCTGCAGGATATAGCAAAAATATGGTTCCTCCTCCTGCACATATTTCATCTTCCCTTGATATTCCTCCAACATTTTAGATACCCTGCCACTGTCGACCCTTGCACTCTCATGCAGATAAAACCGGATTCCATTCGGCTTTTGGACGACCTGTGTCATCTTCGCTTCATGGGCATCCGCCTTCAAAAGCGCAATCCGAAGAAGATTTTCCGCAGCAGCAGGAATCTCCCCAAAACGGTCTACCAGTTCTTCCTGCAAGTCCCTGTACTCCTCAAGCGTTTCAATTCCCGCAATCCGCTTATACATATCTAACTTCTGGAACTCACTTGATATATAGGATGCCGGGATATAAGCATCTACCTGCAGGTCAATGGCCGTCTCAAATTCCTCCTGCAGTCTGGTATCGCCCTTTAAACGGCGCACGGCATCATTCAGCATCTTGCAGTACAAATCGTAACCGACTGCCTCCATGTGCCCAGACTGGGCAGCCCCCAAAAGATTTCCTGCGCCCCTGATTTCCAAATCGCGCATAGCAACCTTTATACCTGAACCAAGTTCTGTATACTCCCGGATTGCTGCCAGCCTCTTCTCCGCTACTTCCTTTAACATCTTGTTCCTCTTATACATCAGAAACGCAAACGAAGTGCGGTTAGAACGCCCCACCCTGCCTCTAAGCTGATATAACTGCGAAAGCCCCATCTGGTCGGCATTGTCTATAATTATCGTATTAACATTAGAAATATCAAGCCCGGTCTCTATGATTGTAGTTGCCACCAGCACATCAATCTCACCGCTGATAAACGACATCATAATATTTTCCAGCTGCCGCTCGCTCATCTGCCCGTGGGCATACGCTATATTGGCATCAGGCACAAGCTGCATAACCTCAGATGCCACTTCCTCAATACTCTTTACCCTGTTATATACATAATAAACCTGCCCACCTCTTGCCATCTCGCGGTTAATCGCTTCCCGTATCGTCTCGCTATTGTGCTCCATGACAAATGTCTGTATCGGCAGGCGGTCCACCGGGGGCTCTTCCAGCACACTCATATCGCGGATTCCCACCAGGCTCATATGGAGCGTCCTAGGAATCGGCGTCGCACTCAAGGTAAGGACATCCACATTCCCCTTTAACTGCTTAATCTTCTCCTTATGCGTCACCCCAAAACGCTGTTCTTCATCCACAATCAGAAGCCCCAGATCCTTAAATTCGACATCCTTTGATAAAAGCCGGTGTGTCCCCACCACAATATCCGCCTGCCCTTTTTTCAGGCGGGCGATTGCTTTTTTCTGCTGCGCCGGGGTCCGGAAACGCGACAGCATCTCTACCGATACCGGAAAATCACCCAGACGTTCAATTAATGTATTAAAGTGCTGCTGTGCCAGAATCGTAGTCGGCACCAGAAAAGCAACCTGTTTCCCATCATTGACCGCTTTAAAAGCAGCCCTTAACGCAATCTCCGTCTTCCCGTATCCCACATCTCCGCAGATTAAGCGGTCCATAATCTTGGTGCTCTCCATATCCTTTTTGGTCTCCTGAATCGCACGCAATTGATCCTGTGTCTCCTCAAACGGGAACAATTCCTCAAATTCACGCTGCCAGACTGTGTCTTGGCTGAACTGATGCCCTTTCATTTCCTGCCGCTTGGCATACAGCAGCACAAGCTCCTTCGCAATCTCCTGCACCGCCCCGCGGACACGGGATTTTGTCTTTTTCCACTCTACTGAATTTAGTTTATTCAGCTTTGGTTTCTTTGCATCCTGCCCAGCATATTTCTGCAAAACATCCATTCCGGATGCCGGAACATACAAATTACCGCCGTCCCCATATTCTATCTTAATATAGTCCTTCGCAACCCGGTCCACCTGAATCTTTTCAATTCCCCGGTAAATACCAAGCCCATGATTCTCGTGAACCACATAATCGCCTATATTCAAATCATTAAAGCTCTGAATCGTCTTGCCGGAATACTGCTTTTGCTTATGCCGTCTGGCCCTTGCCTTCGCGCCGAAAATATCCCCCTCCGTCACCACGATAAATTTCGCAGTAGAGTAGGCAAACCCCTTATGCAGAAATCCATAGGAAGCCATTACCTGCCCGGCCTCAAGCGCTACATCAGGCTTCTCCCTGTAAAACGCAGGAATATCATACTCATTTAAATCCTTGCTAAGCCTCTCCGCCCTCGTACGGGAACCTGACAGAAGAAGCACACGGAAACCGTCTTTCTTCCATTTTTTGATATCCTCCGCCAAAAGTTCAAAGTGCTTATTGTAAGATCCTATCGGCTGAACCTGCAGATTGTAGACAGCTTCTGCCTCAATCTGTTTTGGCAGGCTGTCTAACATGGTAAGGTAAACGGATCGTTTATTCTGCAGAATAGCATTCACTGTATCTGCACTGTACAAAATATCCATCTGCTTTGGCAGGATATATCCTTTCTCAAGCCTTCCCTCCATACTTTCGCGGAACTCTGCCTCTACAGTCTCCATTTTTTCCATACAGCGTTTCGGGTCATCTATAAAAAAAACGGTCTTCTGGCTGTCAAAATAGTCAAAAAGAGAACCTGTCTGCACCGAAAAATAAGGAAGGTAGCCGTCAAGCCCTATCCTGCTGCCATACACTTCAAATTCTTCCTCAAGCATCTGAATCGTCTCATTAATCCGGTTCGTCCCCTCATGGTTCTTTTCCTTCCGAAACTGCTGCAAAAGCTTTTTCTGGTCTTCCTTCATACTCTGGAATGCTTCTTTAATTTCCTCCTGTGAAGCAATAAACTCCGACGCCGGAAAGACAGTAAGCCCCTCCATCCGTTCAATAGAACGCTGGCTCTCCACATCAAAAGAACGGATGGTGTCAATCTCGTCCCCCCACAGCTCAATCCGGTACGGGCAGTCTGCAGTAATCGGAAACAGATCTAATATCCCTCCGCGGACAGAAAAGTCCCCCGGCGCCTCCACCTGATTCTGCCTTTTATATCCCATATTTACCAGATGCCTGCCCATCTGCTCCAAATCCAGAAGCTCCCCCTCCTTCACTTCGCAGACAGACTTCTTGTAAATAGAAATAGACGGCAGATGCTCCATGCCGGCATCCATTGTAGTAACCACCGTTCCGGAAGGCTGCGTCAAAAGTGCTTCAACGACCTTCAGGCGTTCCGCAGTAATGGCATTCCCATGAACATCTGCACTATAAAAAATCACATCCTTTGCCGGGAAATACAATGTCTCCCGGTCAAACATGCGATATTCCTCCATTATCTCTCTTGCCTTTATCTCATTTTGTGCCACAATCACCTTCCAGAAAACCCCCTGAGACAGCCCATAAATAAAATGTGCTTTCTGGGAATCCATGCAGCCGGAAATGTGCAAAGGAAGCTTATTTCTTTCAATGCATTCCTTTGCACTGCCATATGCATTAATTTCCTGCAATGGTGCCAATAATGTCTTCAATACGTCACCTTTCCTTTAACCACGGGTTTTCTGTTCTGCACCATCACCCGGATTCACTTTAATTAAACTGATTCATCGCAGCATTAATATCCTGCGCCATAATAACCTTACACGCCGCCGCTGCATCCTGCAAGGCCTCACGCACCAAAGGCTCCTCGTCGCACGGAAACCTGCTAAGGACATGGTCTGCCAAATCCCAGCCGGGCGGCTTTTCCCCCACACCGATGCGTACCCTCGGAAATTCCTGTGTTCCAAGATGCTTTATAATGCTTTTCATCCCATTATGCCCACCCGCGCTTCCTTTCGCACGGATCCGCAGCTTTCCCACAGCTAAGTTAATATCGTCATAAACAACGATTAGCTGCTCCTCTGGTATGATTTTATAATAATCTGCCAGATCCCTGACGCTCTCCCCGCTGAGGTTCATATAGGTAAGCGGCTTTGCCAGGATCACCTTCTGCCCCTCAATCACTCCTTTTCCTATCAAAGCTCTGTGCTTAGCCGTATCTACAGAAATATTATATTCATCCGCCAGTGCTGTAATGGCAGAAAAACCAATATTATGCCTAGTCCCCTCATACTTCTGCTCCGGATTGCCAAGCCCGACAATAACATACATAATTACACCCAGCCTTTCTCAATCTTGAACACTCTCTCAAAACCGAGAAAGCATAATAAGCGCACTAACCTAAAAATACCATTCTCTCTAGAAATGCTTTTTCGAATTGCTCTCTCCCATATGGACTTCCTCGCCGATATAATTCTGCAGCATATCTCTGGCAACAACGTGCCGGTTGTCCATTGTCCTCATAACATCTTTAATCTCAATGTCCCTTGCGGATTCATCGGACAGGTTAAGAACCTGATTATCTCGGAATGACAGCACAAACGGACGCAGAATATCAATCGGCCCTTCTGTGATAACAAGCCCCCTGTCACCATTGCTAAGCTCAACCGCAACACCTGGATTCAGGATATTAATACTCTCTACCAGCGCACGCACTGCCGGCTGGTCGAAACCATTTTCCTTGGCCAGAAGATGGCGGAGCGCAGTGATTTCGGAGAGAGGCGGCTCTTCATATTTCATTGCTGTCATATTATCATAAACTGCAGCGACCTTCAAAATCTCCACTTCAGGAATCCTCTTTGTCACTACAACTTCATCGTCCGTCTTAATATCAAACAGTTCCTTACACACCAGTGTTGCATTTCTCTTAACGCTTGGATCCAGATTGTAATCCTGGCTAAGCATCTGGTATCCTGCATAGTGGTATGTATTAATCTTTGTCTTGTCTTCCTCGGAAAGTTCATCTTTTGCTAATTTCCTAAGGCTGACCGGCACCAGAAGGCTGCCGATATCATAAAGGATGCCAGCCACTACCACATCCAGCTGCTCCTTAAACTCCAGCTTGAGCCTCTTTGACATCAACGCACACAGTATTGCGGTATTCAGCGCATGCTTATACGGGGTATCCTCCGCACTTCTGAGATTCTGCACGAAATTAATCTTATGATGCAGGTTGCCATAGCGTTTAATAACCTGATTGGCAAAAGGATACAGCTCTTTCGCCTCCTTTTTGTCTGCCACCTCGTCCAGTACCTCCTTAATTGTAAATATGGACATTGTCTGGAAACGCTCAAACTCAATATCATCCTCGCTCATCGGCGGAAGCGGCTCAGCCGGTTCCAGAATATAAACGCCAATCAGCCCAAAGTTATGGATACTCATAATACCCTGACTGGTCAGCTTAGAATTCCTCTCATAAAGCATTACCCCGTTTTTATTATAGATTGGCTTCGCCAATCTCATTCCCGTTCTCAAGTCATCAGATTTTACAAATAACATACTAATCCTCATTTCTGCACACGTTCTTTGTGCATAACAAATTTGTGACAAGTGTGCGCAGACACAAATTTGCGTGTGAAAAAATATTTTTCACACTATTCTCCCTCTCTTTTCTCTGCAAGATTGCTGGTAACCCGGTTATATAACTCCAGTGCCGCATTATAGCCCATCTTCTTTTGTCTATGGTTAATTGCTGCTGTTTCACATATGATTGCACTATTTCTCCCCGGACGAATCGGAATAGAATGACAGACTACTTCATTTCCCAGAAATTCAATATACTGTTCTTCGAGGCCCAGACGGTCGTATTCCTGTTCCTTATTGTATTCCTCCAGTTTGATGACAAGGTCAATCTCCTGTTCATTTTTTACGCTCTCCGCTCCAAAAAGGGCTTTTGCATCAATAATCCCGACACCTCTCAGTTCGATAAAATGCCTTGTAATATTCGGTGCGCTCCCAATCAGGGAAATATC
Organism: bacterium D16-36; assembly: GCA_003611745.1. Classification (GTDB taxonomy): domain Bacteria; phylum Bacillota; class Clostridia; order Lachnospirales; family Lachnospiraceae; genus Butyribacter. Next base: position 19,268 of record RAYF01000032.1, read on the forward strand.
GCTCACCCTCTTAATCTCCACCACATCATCTGATACCAGACGGTGCCCCCTGTGGACTAACTCTAATGCGACCTCAGATTTTCCGATGCCGCTCTCACCCATAATCAGCACGCCCTCACCAAATAAATCAACTAAAACGCCATGTACGGAACATCTCGGCGCCAGTTCCACATTCAGCCAGCGGATTACCTCTGCCATAAAGGAAGACGTAGATTTCTGTGTCCTAAGGAGCGGTACCTTATATTTATTTGCCAGTTCTACAATCTCATCCCTGATGTCGATTTCACGGCAATAGATAATGCAAGGTGGCTTTGGCGATTCATCACTTCCCGCCATAATGCGCTCCATCATTGCCACGCTATGCTCCATCCCCTTCTGCTGCATATACGTATGTTCTACATGGCCGATAATCTGTATACGCTTAGAGTCAAAATAATCAAAATACCCCGCAAGCTGCAGTGCCGGACGGTTTACATCTGACTGCGTAATCAAAATATCCTCAATAGAAACCTCCGGAGTGCAGTTCTCCAGATGCAGTTGTTCCACTAATTTTTTAAGTGGTACGCTGTATGATCCATTTTGCATGCTTCATCTCTCCTTTTTATGTTAATTTCTATCATCACCCAATCTCACCAGCCGCATTCTCTTTGTGAAAAAATTCATATACACTCCGGGCAGCATTTTCATTCATAGACTCCGCCGCCATTAACTCCTCCACAGAGGCATCACGGATCTTTTCCAGAGACTTGAAATGACGCATCAGCGCCTTCCTCCTCTTCGGGCCGATACCCGCTATATCATCCAGCACAGACTTAACCTGTGCCTTGCTGCGCAAAGAACGGTGATACTCAATGGCAAATCGGTGAACTTCATCCTGAATTCTAGTCATCAGGTGGAATCCCTCGCCGTTCACCTCGATTGGCAGCTCCCTGTCCCTGAAATATAACCCTCTGGTGCGGTGCCTGTCATCCTTGACCATGCCGCAGACCGGAATCGCAAGCCCAAGGCTCTCAAGTGCCTGCTCTGCAATATGAACCTGACCCTTTCCCCCGTCCATCATAATCAAATCCGGAAAACGGGTAAAACTGCCCAGTTCATCACTCCACTCCCTGTCCTGCAGTTCCTTGCGCTCCTCCAGGCCATGTCGGAACCGTCTGGTTAACACTTCATTCATGCTGGCATAATCATCCGGTCCCTGCACCGTCTGAATCCTAAATTTCCTATAGTCGCTTTTTTTCGGTTTTCCATCTTCAAATACCACCATAGAGCCGACAGACTGAAAACCATTAATATTTGAAATATCATATGACTCAATTCTCGTTACGCCTTCCATCCCCAGCCAGCCGCATATCTGCGCCATAGCCCCTGCAGTCCTCGCTTCCTCCCTGCGGATTTTTTCACTGTCCTGTGTCAGTACAAGCGCAGCATTTTTATGCGCAAGTTCCATCAGCCGCTCCTTCTGGCCCTTTTTGGGGACTATCACACTAACCTTGCCCCCTCTTCTCTGGCTGAGCCATTCTTCAATCAGGCGGCTGTCCTGTATCTCATATTCTATCATGACTTCACGAGGAATAAAAGGTGTTCCCGCATAAAATTGCTTAACAAAGGATTGTAAAATCTCTTCGTTAGTGTCTCCTCCTACACCATTCAAGTGAAAATGGTCCCTCCCGACCAGCTTTCCCTCTCTGACAAAGAATATCTGAACCACAGCCTCATGATTTGTAGAGGCGGCCGCAATAATATCCCTGTCCACACCGCCAAAGTCCGTTATCTTCTGGCGGATTTCTACCTTCTTGATGCTCTCTATCATATCACGGCAACCTGCCGCCTCCTCAAACTCAAGATTCTGTGCCGCCTTCCCCATCCTTTCCTGTAGTATCTGTATCACCTCATGGTAATCCCCTTCCAGAAGCTTCAGGGCTTTATTAAAATTCTCCTGATACTCCTCCTTGGAAATATATCCCTGACATGGGGCATCACACTGGTTAATATGGTAGTTCAGGCACGGTCTCTCCTTGCCCTGGTCCCTCGGCAAAACCCTATTGCAAGTACGCACATGATATATTTTGTGTGCCATCTCCAGCGCATCCTTGGCAGTTCCCTGACATGTAAACGGCCCAAAATATTTAGATTTATCCCTTTTTTGCTGACGGCAGTAAATCAGCCTCGGATAATCCTCGTAAACCGTTGCCCGAATAAAAGGATATGTCTTGTCATCCTTCAGCATCGTATTATATTTCGGCATATATTCCTTAATCAGATTGTTCTCCAGTACAAGGGCTTCCACCTCTGAATCCGTAATAATATACTCAAAATGGTCAATATGGGATATCATCTGCTGAATCTTCGGCGACACCCTGCGGCTGCTCTGAAAATACTGGCGCACACGGTTTTTTAAGCTGACCGCCTTTCCCACATAGATAATTGCATCTTTTTTATCATGCATCAGATAGACGCCGGGCTTAGCTGGGAGCTTTTTCAGCTCTTCTTCTATATCAAACAAAAGACTTTCCTCCTGTAGCAATTCAAAAACTATTACTATTATAACATGAAAATGAAAAAGATACATTAAGAAAAAGCTTACTTCTAAAATAAATTATGCAATTTCTTCTTTTTCTGCTATACTAATAAATTGGACAATATGATAACACAGAAAAGGGGGATTATGATGCTTTCAAATTTTCATACACACACTATCCGCTGCCAGCATGCAAGCGGCACAGACCGGGAATATGTTGAAGCAGCTATTCAGGCAGGATTCAAAATTCTCGGTTTCTCTGACCACTGCCCATGGCCATTCCCAGACGGCTATGTCTCAAATATCCGCATGGCCCCTGCTGAGATAGACGGCTACTTTTCTGCTATGGATGCCATTAAGAAAGAGTATGCCAGTGACATTAAAATCTATACAGGCTTTGAAGCGGAATATACCCCGGCGCTGAACACAGCGCAGGAAGCGATTTTGGCCGGTTATCCAATTGATTACATGATACTTGGGCAGCACTTTCTGGGATCGGAATCTGAATCTGTCTTTGTAGGCAGACCCTTCCACGAGGAGGCACGGCTAAAACAATATGTAGATTTAACCATAGAGGCTGTCGATACAGGAAAATACCTCTATCTTGCACACCCCGATATCATAAATTATATCGGCTCAGATAAAATATATGAAAAGCACATCTCCCGCCTCTGCCAGTTTATGAAAGAAAAAGATTTCCCGCTGGAAGTTAATGTTTTAGGCCTATGGGGCGGCCGGACCTATCCTGACAGACGTTTTTGGGAAATCGCCGCAAAAATTGGCTGCACCGCAGTGATTGGCATAGATGCCCATTCACCGGAACAGCTTCTAAACACCACCGCCGTAAAACAGGCAGAGGCATTCTGCGAGGAATTTGGGCTGAACAGAATCGAAGTACAGCTATAGAAAAGGGCACAGACTTCGCTTGTGCCCTAGCAAAAAATGCTAAAGAGCTAAAGTTCTTTAGCATTTTTTGTTGGTGCACCACCACATACCGAAAACTTCCCTAAAACTAAAAGGGGGCCTGCCTCACTAAGAGTTGCAGACAAGATATGATACATAAAACATCCGCGTATCCATATCTTATACCGCTTTTTCTTAGTGCAGCAGCCCCCGTTTTCTATTTTTCTTCTTTAGGCGTCATAAACTTGCTGATAACTTTTACAATACCATCCTCATCATTGCTTCCAGTAATAAAGTCGGCCGCCTCTTTTACCTCTGTCTGTGCATTTTCCATAGCAACACCAAGCCCCGCCTGACGGAACATCGGCAAATCATTATAACTGTCGCCAACACAGATAACCTTGTCCTTTTTGACATCAAGATGCTTCATCAGCTTTTCAACTGCGATTCCCTTGTCAACGAACTTCGGCAGCAATTCTACATAATGCGGGTCGGAGCGGAATACATTTAACCGGCTTCCAAACCTGCCCTGCATCGTCTTTTCCACTTCCTTCATGTACTCTGGTTCCCCGGTGAGGAGGAATTTATTAATCGGAAAATCAATTTCCTTGACAAAGTTGTCGGCCTCACGGACTGTAACCTCACACGCCCTCGCATCAGCTTCGATATATTTGTCCATGCCGGTTCCCACAACAAGCTCTCTCTTGGAATCATTATAGACAAGAATCCCTACTTTTGCCTCCTTCGCCGCTTCATAGACTGGCGCAATTAAATCTTTTGAAATCATCTGATTGTATATGCACTCCCCTGTCTTGCAGTTCAGCACAGTTGTCCCGTTATAGGCTATAATGTAACCGCCATACTGCTCCAGAGAAATATTTGCCGCGGTCCTGCGCATACCGGAGATAGAACGCCCCGATGCAACCGCAACCGTTTTGCCCCGTTTCTGTGCCTCCACAATCGCATCCCTAGTTGCTTCTGTCACTTCTTTCTGGGTATTGAGCAGGGTTCCGTCAATATCCAGAACCAGCACATCATAATGGTCGCCCTCCGGCTCGTCCAGACCTTTCACTTTCCGGAATATTTTCATAAACTCTTTTCCGGTAATCGTCTCATGTTCAATCAGGTACTCTGCCAGCTTGTCCAGCGCATCCCTGTTTCCGGACAGATACTCTAAAGCTTTCTGATAGCATTCCTTCAAAATCTTCATGACTTCTTTGTCTATCTCAGCTTCAGTGGCATCCCCGCAGTTTAACACAGTCCTTCCGTCCAGATATTTATTTTCCACTGACTCTAAGCCAATCAGGCCGAATTTCTCCGTCATTCCGTACTGTGTCACCATAGAGCGTGCAAGCGATGTCGCTTTTTCAATATCATTAGACGCCCCGGTAGTAATAGAGCCAAAAACAAGCTCCTCTGCGGCGCGCCCGCCAAACAGCGTTACAATCCTTGCGAGAATCTCCTCTTTGCTCATGAGGTACTTTTCTTCCTCCGGCACCTGCATCACATAGCCAAGGGATCCCATCGTCCTCGGTACAATTGTAATCTTCTGAACCGGTTCTGCGTCTTTCTGCAGCGCCGTAACCAGTGCATGGCCTGTCTCGTGGTATGCGACAACCCGCTTTTCCTCTTTTCCCAAAATACGGTCTTTCTTCTCTTTTCCGGCAATGACTACTTCCACCGCCTCAAAAAGATCCCTTTGGTTAACCGCGTGCCTGCCGCTGCGCACTGCCATTATGGCGGCCTCATTAATCATGTTGGCAAGGTCTGCACCCACTGCACCGCTGGTTGCGAGCGCAATCGCATCAAAGTCAACCGACTCATCCATCAGCACATCCTTGGCATGGACTTTTAAAATATCCACACGACCCTTTAAGTCTGGTTTTTCCACGATAATCCGCCTGTCAAACCGGCCCGGGCGCAGCAATGCATGATCCAGAACTTCCGGACGGTTCGTCGCTCCCAGAATAACCAATCCCTTTGAGCTGTCAAAACCATCCATCTCTGACAGAAGCTGGTTCAATGTCTGCTCCCTTTCGTCATTTCCGCCGCCGTAACGGCTGTCACGGCTCTTTCCGATTGCATCAATTTCATCAATAAATATAATACATGGCGCCATCTGCTGTGCCTGCTTGAAAAGGTCACGCACACGGGATGCACCAACACCGACAAACATCTCCACAAAATCAGAACCAGACAGGGAAAAGAACGGCACTCCCGCCTCGCCTGCCACTGCCTTTGCTAACAGCGTCTTACCAGTACCCGGAGGCCCTACTAAAAGCGCACCCTTTGGCAGCCTTGCCCCAATCGCTGTGTATTTTTGTGGATTATGCAAGAAATCTACCAATTCATAGAGCGAGTCCATCGCCTCCTCCTGCCCGGCGACATCCTTAAAAAGCACGCCTGTCTCTTTCTGGACATACATCTTGGCAGTACTCTTCCCAACACCCATCATACCGCCTGAACTCTTTGTCATGGCGCGGAATACAAAGAAAAGACCCACCCACAGCAATAAAATCGGCAGCAGAGTAGTAAGCAGCATATATCCCAGGCTGGAACCGCTGTCAGATGTATCCCTTGCAAACTGCACCCCTGCCGCTTCCAGCCGCTCTACCAGCTGGGTATCCATTGTAATTAATCCTGTATAATAAGTAGTCTGGTAAAGTGTATTTGACTGTGTAACTGGAATGATTTCCAATCTGCTGGAAGTAATTGTCACTGCCTTCACATTGCCGTCTTCCAATAACTGCAGAAACTGGTCATACGTAATTTCTTTATTTGTTGCATTCTTAACCTGATTATTCATAATAGAAAAAACCAAAAAGAGTCCAAGTGCCACAATCAAGCAGATAATAACTCCTGTCCGGTTATTCTTCTTATCGGATCCTTGATTTCGATTGTTGTTCTCCAACTTCTGTCCTCCTTCACGCCGCATAGTCCTTATTTGATTTTACTCAATAATTGTGTACTATTTGTGATTCTTCCCACAAAGTATACTTCTGTTAAGTATAAATCTAAGTAAGAGAAAAAGCAACATAGTGAAATCGAAAGAATTTGTAAATTTTTCGTATTTGGTTACTGTTCATCCGCGCAGGTGTGAAAAGTAACCTGTTTTCATCTTTTCCTCCGCAAAATAGGATTCTCTTTTCATCTTTTTATTATTACGCTTTCCAACCAAAACTTAATTACTATTTTTTCCTCTAGGAACTGCAAGTAATATTTGCAGTTCCTTATCTGCAGATGGTTGTTCCGTCTATTGTATCTGCTATATAATCCATGCTGTATAACGGAAATACCTGTCTGGTATCATATCCTTCGTCAGAATCCAGCATCTTTTCTAACTTCTTTTTACTAATTTTACTATTTTTAACGAGATAAAAATCAGTAGATTCCTCCCCCTTCCCATCTGGGATGTGCCACTGTATGCCATGGTAGCTGCCATTAAACCCTTCCTCTTTGCTGGCACTGCAGCCAAAACGGTCCCTGCTGGCATCCTCGTACAAATAAAATTCCCCGCTGCGGTAAGAATAAGAAATATATTTATAAATTGGATCTCCCTCCGTGGTATAGCACACTATGACAACTGCATACTCATATTTTGTCCCGATGTCTTTCTCCATGTTCCCCTCAAGAATATCCTTTGACTGCTTGGTATTGGAATAAAAAGAGAGCCACTGTCCGCCGAAAAGTTCTTTTTCCTCCTGTTTTAAATCTACATTCACATGGCCTTCCCTGATTATCCCCAGTTTCTTTGCCTTCTGGAAGGAAAGAAAACCATCCGGCAGCCCTGCCAGATAATCCCTGACTGCCTCTCTCTCCTCTGGCCCATATACCGGTATCCTTTCATAAGCGTTGGATGAAGCATTACCCGCGCCTCCTGCCATTACATGGGGCTCCTCTGCTCCGTCTGGTTTCTGGCTTTCCTTCTCTTCCATATTGTGAGCATCATTCCCTTTCATCCTGTTCCCTTCTGAAACTTTTTCGGAAACAGGGTTTCCTTTTTCTAACGCATTTTCCCCATCACTATAATTGCTGCCCGCAGCGCCGCAGGCTGTGAGGCAGAGTACCGACACAGCGATAACTGCCATATGTCTAATCATCCTTGCTTTGATATATCCCATAATACCTCTCCTCCTCGTCCGTCTGCTTTCCAATGACAATCCTCCCAAGCCTATTCTCCTCACCGCCCTCTCCCTTTTCACAAATATCTATGACATCTATAATACTTAGATCTTCCTTTTCTTCCCACTCCGGGACAAGATTATACTCCCAGTCTACTGACGCTACCTGCCTTGCCTCAAAAGCCACCGCATCACCGCTGGCGCACTCCCCATCCGGCAGGTTGACATACTTCTGCAATCCGTTATTGGCAACTGTTACAATCCTGCAGTTAGATGTCTGGGAATGAAGGGAATATACCACGTCATCCTCCGGCTGCCCAAAATGAAAAGTAATGACTGAGATTTTTTCCCCCTCTGCACTTTTCATCTTCTTCGTCTTCAGGGCAATCGTCTCCCCTTCCTCCATCAGTACCTGAACGCCATTTTTCTCCTCTGTCTCCTCGCTGCCCCTGTTCCCCTGTTTTTTAACGTCTTTGCTCCCAGCAGAATCTAATTTGCCAGACTCCATAGACGCAGCTGCCCATAACTTGATTTCACCTGTCCCCTTTGCTACACTGCTATCTGACACATCACCATCTTCCCCGCCGCTCTGCTGCAGCATACCGTTCTCTGTATTGTCCTTATCCCCGCCATAATTTTCCTGTGTATTATCACTATAATTACCCTCCGATGGCTGATAGGCTCTATCTTTTATGTTCCCGTCCGGCTGTTTCTGCATAACAGAGACTGCCCTTGCCCCTCCAAGAAGCACGATTGCCGCACAGGCTGCCATCGCCAGCCCCTTCCATACCGAAAAGCCTGCCAGCCTGTGTTTCGGCCTTCTATACTCTGCTGCCTGTGCCACCATGTCCTCCGGCAAATCCCCAATTGCACGGAGAATCTTTTCCTCCCTCTCCTTGTCATTTTCCCTTATCATATATAAACCCCCTCTCCTTCCAGATACACCTTAAGTTCTTTTCTCATTCGAAATAAGATGGACTTAATGGTATTTTCTTTCATCTGCAATTCTCTGGCCAGCTCTTTTATTTCCATCAGATAAAAATACCTTTTGATAAAAATTGCCTGCTGTTCCCTGCTTTTCCCCCTCAAATACTCTGCAATCATATCTGACAGCTCCCGTTTCTCAATTTCCTCCAAGGCATCTTTCCCATCTGACAGGCAATCGGATAATTCCTCCAGCGCCACCGTCACAACATCACCTCCCCGTTTTTTCCTATGCTGCTTTTTATATGAGTTAAGTGCCAGATTCCGCACAATCTTGGCAAGGTACCCAGCCAGATTCTCCGGATGATGCGGCGGAATTGAGTTCCATGCGCGAAGCCATGTATCATTAAGGCACTCCTCTGTATCTTCCGGGCTGACTACAATCCGTCTGGCAACCGCCCCGCAGTATCTTTTATATTTTGCCTGTAATTGTGCAATCCCCTCTTCCTTCCTATCCCAAAGAAGCTGCACAATTTCATCATCCTGCATTTCACTCCCCATCTTCCTGCATCCCTCCTCATTTTCTTCGCCATCGTGATTTATCGCTTATCTTATACTATATCACCCTCTTTTTTCCCGCAAGTTGCATGCTTGTTACATTTTCCTACGCATAGTACAGTATTGGCTGTTATTGACAGATTTGGGCCTTTTGGCCCCAACATCATCATTATTGCAAAATGGGGAATTTAAATGGGGAAAACAAAAAAATTGGGCATTGAACAAAGGACAGCTTTTGAGGTATAATGATAGAATATTGATTTTAATGAAAGAACACGAAACACTTTGAGTCACATTACAAGGAGGATAAATAAATGGCTGTCAAGTACGTTTTCGTTACTGGTGGAGTTGTCTCTGGCCTAGGCAAGGGGATTACTGCCGCTTCCCTTGGAAGATTGCTTAAAATGCGTGGTTACAGTGTTACCATGCAGAAATTCGACCCCTATATCAATATTGACCCGGGTACTATGAATCCGGTACAGCATGGCGAGGTTTTTGTCACTGATGACGGTGCCGAGACCGACCTTGACCTTGGGCATTATGAGCGTTTCATTGATGAACGCCTGACAAAACAGTCCAATGTAACAACAGGCAAGGTATACTGGTCTGTCCTGTCTAAAGAACGCCGCGGCGATTTCGGCGGCGGCACAGTCCAGGTCATCCCGCATATTACGAATGAAATCAAAAGCAGGTTTTACCGGAATGATGGCTGTAAAGACACCCAAATTGCCATTATTGAGGTGGGCGGGACTGTCGGTGATATTGAAAGCCAGCCTTTTCTGGAATCCATACGCCAGTTCCAGCATGATGTAGGACATGAAAATGCAATCCTAATCCATGTTACTTTGATTCCATATCTAGGAGCTTCCGGTGAAATGAAAACAAAACCAACCCAGGCCAGCGTAAAAGAGCTGCAGGGAATGGGAATCCAGCCGGACATTATTGTCTGCCGGACAGAACGCCCATTGGAGGAAGGCATCAAGGATAAAATTGCATTATTCTGCAATGTCCCTAATAAATATGTTATGCAGAACCTGGATGTAGAAACGCTTTACGAAGCTCCGCTTGCCATGGAAAAGGAACATCTTGCCGATGTTGCCTGCGAATGCCTGAAATTAGACTGTCCTGAGCCGGACATGAAAGAGTGGCAAACTATGGTTGATACTCTGAAAAACCTGACGCACGATGTCACTGTGGCTTTGGTCGGAAAATATACAACACTCCACGATGCGTACATCAGCGTTGTGGAATCCCTAAAACACGGAGGCCTTGCCCACAAAAGCAATGTTACTATCAAATGGGTCCCTTCCGAAGAAATCAATGACGAAAATGCCTCAGAGATACTTGGGGATGTGAGCGGCATTATTGTCCCCGGCGGTTTTGGTGACCGTGGCACAGACGGAATGATTGCTGCAATCCGGTACGCCCGCGAAAATAGCATCCCGTTTTTGGGACTGTGCCTTGGAATGCAGCTCAGTATTGTAGAATTTGCAAGACATGTCTGTGGCTTTCACGATGCCCACAGCATTGAGCTTGACCCGCAAACCACTCACCCCGTAATCCACCTGATGGCGGATCAGGACGGCGTAGAAGATATCGGCGGAACACTGCGCCTCGGGGCATACCCTTGCAGGCTGGTAACAGATTCCCTTGCCTACAGGCTGTATGGGGAAGAAAACATTTCCGAGAGGCACCGTCACCGCTATGAAGTGAACAATTATTACCGCAGTGATTTAGAGAAACACGGAATGCTGTTATCCGGGCTCTCCCCAGACGGACGCATCGTGGAGATGTGCGAACTCCCAGCCCATCCATGGTTTATCGCGACACAGGCCCATCCGGAATTTAATTCAAGGCCAAACAGGCCGCACCCTCTATTTAAAGGCTTTATCGGTGCAGCCTTAGAATATCAGAAAAAGTAAAAAAGGGCACAGGCTCTAGCAAAAAACGCTAAAGAACTAAAGTTCTTTAGCGTTTTTTGTTGATGCGCCGCCACACACCAAGAATTTTTTCTTTTATTAATCCGCTCTATATTCCTGCATTTTTTCCATGAATTCTTCCTCACTCAATTTGATTTTTGATGCAGCATCAGCGAGTGAAATTATATTTTCATTTACTAAGTCAATAAGCAATTCTAATTTGCCTTCCTGCCTTCCCTCCTGCTTTCCCTCTTTCCTTCCCTCTAATTTAATTATTTTCGCCTCATAATCTAAAATCTTTCCGCCCATAACAGATTCCACCCCTTCCCTGACATTTTTATACTTTTTTGCAATATGTTCTAAGACTTTTTTTGACATATCTATAATTGTACATTTTGTGTATTCATTTATGTCCCCTTCACTCAACACCGCTTCCAGCCTGCTTGTTATCATCTCATACTCTTCTTTCAGGCTACCAAGCTTTGTATCATCTTTACTATATTCTTCCAACCGGTTTTCATGTAAAAATATGTAAAATGGAATTAAAAAAAACAACTTTTTATTAAATATCTCATCTATAGAGTAATCTTTCATTTTCATTACTTGGATATGATAACATACATCCCCTTCCGGAGTAACAATTCTAATTTTCATATTATCCGGCGTGGATACTGTACATCTCAAAAAAAGGACTGCAGAATGTGGAAATGCCACTGTCAACACATTTTTTTCTATTATACCTTCATCTAATGCAATCTGGGTATCATATTCAAAAAACCGTATCAGCATACTATTATCAGAAGCACTCTGACATTCCCAGTGATATTTCTTTTCCTCTAAACCTAACACTTTAAAACTGGTGTCTGTTATTTTTTCTTCTTCTACACCATCCTGCCGATTTATAAAATGTTCATTTGGAGCAAATACTATTTTTTCTTTTCCCGTATAATGCTCACCAAACACCTCATTAATAACTGGTATAATTAAACTGCTGCAATCATTTAACAATGTCCTAAATACATCATCATACGGTGTATTAACTATCTTCATATGTTATACCCCCGCCTTACGGCCTCCTCCAGCAGTCTAGGCTGAATTTCCGGGTAAGTCCATTCCTCTGGCAATTCAGCAGTAAAAATAATCTTTTCTATTTCATTATGTAACTCTCCCTCAAACTCATACACCTCCGCAAAATATAACATACCAAATGACTCTTTCCCATCAAAATTATCCGGTGCAGTCACAGAATACACACAGACTGGAACAATTTTATAATCCAGCGCTCCTGTCTCCTCATATAGTTCCCTCTTCGCTGTATCTAAAACTTTCTCACCATCTTCTCTGTGCCCTCCCGGAATCTCATAAGTATCCCTCTTCGCGTGCTTGCAAAAAACTAATTTTCCATCTGCCACTGTAATAATAACAGCAAATCTCAGCAGACTGTCCTCAACCGTATCATAAAATTTTACTTCTGTCATATCTAAGCCCCGCTTCCGTAATTTTAAATGCTGCTCTCAAAATTATGAAAGCATTCATGAACAGCTTCTCCAATTCAGCGTTCATTAAACAAACGTTCAATTTCCTGCAAATATCTCCAAAACTGCATTTAATCATATTCTACGCATATAATCTTGAAATCATCTGCCCGGTTTAGTTTTTCCACAGCTTCCTGCTTGATTTTCGTCAGGGTCGTATTTACAGCCAGATGCAGATAATCCATCTCATCTTCATCCGCACATAATAGATACACCTTTAACTTATCATTGTCCCCCGTAATGATATCTGAGCCGTAATCACCACAACTGTCAGCAATATCTTCATAATCAGGGTATTTCTTTTCCAGTTCAGCCCTCATATCCTTTGTCCCAAGCTTTACATGGATATCTATATATTCCCCATCATCAAAATACTCAATAAACAGTCTGGAAATTGTTTCCTTACATTGGCAGATTCCCTCAACCATGGCGTCTGCGTTTTCCGCAGCAAACTTTTCTATTTCATTTTTAGCATCTTCTGCACTTTCATAATGAATATACAGAAGCATTTCCTTGCCATTAATATCTGCTGTTATTTTTTTCAAATTCCCCTCTTCACTGTAAAATGCCTGCAATGTATTTTCTAAAGCATCTCTAGGAATTCCATATAATGTAATATATTTGCCGTATCCATAATCGGGAATTTCATAAGCCAGAATTTCTCCTCCTTCACGGTATTTTAAGATAAGACACTGTTCCTGACTTCCTTCACATTCGGATAATCCATACACACCACCTTTAAATTTTAATGGAATATTATACAACCCATCCATGTAATCTCCCTCCTAACGATTCAATTTCATTTTTCATCTCGGCAAACCCTCTTCCAATAATATGTATTGATTTAACAACATTTCATAAATTGGGAGAATTGGCTTCGATTAGCAAACTATGATATTTGTATTACTGAAACAGCTAAATGCAGATGAACTTTACTTGAATAATCCATCGGCATTTAACTCCCTTAGTAATATATATTATACTGGAGGATTTCAATATACACAAGTATATTTGTAACGAAAACATTAGACGGATGCCGCTACATTAATTGCTGGTTTATCAACAATACTGTTTTTAACGTATTGGCCGCCTCTTGGATGTCCAGACAAGAACTTTCGCCGGTCCTTAAACATTGCAGCACATGTTTTATCACACCCTCATAGCAATTAGCCTGCGGCAAAGGAATCTCTTCCTTATTTTCATCGGAGAACACAACCAGCTTGGTCTCGGTTCTGTTTTCATCTTTTCAAAATCAACGCTACTGCTTCTTTCAAATCATCACTAAATTCTTCTAAATCATCCATCGAAATAATCTTATCATGAATTAGTCCGGCAATATCCCAAAACATGTCAGATTTTCTTAACTCAATACACACCCCTGATGTTTTTCTGTCTCTCTTGATCCTTTTCTCTATCCCCCAAAACTTGGTGGATGCTGGTAGGTCGCTACACAAATAATCCGCATATTCTTTTACCAGTTTTTCCATATAATGTTCTTGCCACCCGCCAATTTTCTCCCTAAATAATTTCCAGTCCCTTTTTGAAGGCTCAACCATTTTTCTTTCCCCCATCTAAGTACAAAAGCAATAATACATATTCCAATAACAGGCAACATTTTAACCTATATATAACATATCTCCCGGCTCTTTAAAATTAGGAGCCTGCTACTAAAAAGGCAAGGTTTGCAATACTTTTTGCATTTTGGCGGCCTTCCTATAAATTTCACGACATATATCAGTTCTCCAAAAAGCAAATTGCAAAAGCCCTTCTCTATCTTCGGAATCAGTTGTCAGGTACTGTGGATATCCATATTTACTTCTTGCTAACTGAAATAAATATACATATGGCATAGCCTCCAAATCTCTTTTTTTAAGTTCTGAATATTTCATATATTCTCTTACATATTCGCAAAATTCTTCTATATCTATCTTAGCTTTATTTCTGCAATATTCAGATGTCTGCACATATGACCGCATTACCTCCCAGACCTTAGGCAATATCCTTGCACTGGAAAAATCTATAACTGCTTTTATATGCCCATTTTCACATATTAGCTGACACCCCTGATAATCTCCATGTGTTGCCGCATATGTTATCCCCTTAAAATATTCTTTAAATTCATTCCCTCTGTATAAGAGCTGTTGCTTATAAATCAAATCATTCTTTATTTTTTCATAGTTTTTATCTGAATTGTGATTTTCAAGTATCTCTAAAAGCTCTGCATATTTTTTCTGTTCATTCCCTACCGAAAAAGAATTTAACCATTCCTCCCCCATTTCTGCCGGCAGCTTATAACCACTAAGACTTTCATGTATCTTCCCTAACATTCCTGCCGATTCTAACATAAGACTTTTAGGAAAATTATTATATCCGTAAGATACACCGTCTATATATTCTTCTAAGCAAATCATATGATTTTTGTGTATAATAAACAGCTCACCATCAGCAGCTTTTATGTATTTAGCTGTCGGAATGTCTCTATTTGCAAGATAATTAACGATTTCCGCCTCACGAACTAAAGCTCCGCTGTTTATATCACTTTGAAACTCCTTTACAAAATACCTTTCCCCTCCATTGCTTACTCTGTAGCAATTAGCCGTTCCCAAATCAATTTTTTCAACTGTGTCAGCAGTTATTCCATAATGAATACTTAACAGCTCTTTTATACTCTCTGCTGTAAGTACTGTATTTTCCAGTGACATTTTCTACCTCCTGCAATTCTTGATTCATTACTTCTTGTAAGCAAACTATATCAGCATTCATTTTTTTAATTTGTGTTAAAATAGCCCATTTTCTTTCAGATACTGCTTTATCCGTATTCCAGATATTATAGGTCGCAATTCGCATTCATCTGCCCTTTCCCCCACCAGTCTGGTATAAGTTCATTCAATGTGATTGTTGTTTTCTCTTTATAATCTACCAATATTTCCATTAACGGACTTTCTCTGTCTAATTGCATAAGATATTCTCTGCAAGCACCACAAGGAGAGCCTACACTGCCATCCCCCATAACACAGACAAGTTTTACAATTTTACTTTCTCCATTAGTTATCATATTGGCAATAGCATTTCGTTCGGCACACATTCCAAGTGTACATGATGTGTCAATACATACCCCCGTATAAATATTTCCTTTATCAGTTAAAATCGCAGCTGCAACTCCACCTGCTTCAATAAATGGTGATATCACCCGTGGATTCAACTTTTCTTTAGCTTCTTTATACATCTCATCCCAAATATCCATAAATTCCTCCTCTATTCTCGCGTACGCAACAAGCCAAACGCAATGCTTGCAAGGAACTGATAATTCCTTTCCACTTGGCGGTACTAAGTGCCAGCGGCACTTGTTTAGAACGAACCGAAACGGAGTGTAGACCTGCGCGCGGAGTATTTGACTTAATATAGGGATTTTACTCTTACTGCTCAGTCAATCCCATATTGTCTTTTGCGGCATAGGCCATTTTTCAATTATTTCTTGCCTCTGTTGTTGGTCTAAATCTGCATTCTTCGTTTCTGTCTCTCCTTTTCTATAGCTCCATAAAGATTTATTATCAAAAAGGTAATAGGCGTAGTCTGCGTTTTTTATCTCCTCATTGTTATCTTCATCAAATGAAATCCATCCCACCCGAATAAATTTATCATTCGAGTTTGATATATATTCACAAATATGTTTTCCAAAGTATTTGTTAGACCAGAAAGTGCCAGTATATTTTGAACGTATATTCTCAGATTTGTCATATTTGGTTTCAATTCCATATCCGCATTTTTGATTGTCAGCCCAGCCCCCTTCGTATATCTCATAGGATTTATCATCCATATATTTATGGGAGATACCATGGCCGCACTTCTCATCATTCACCATTTCCCCATCATATATCTCAACGGGTTTCCCGTCAATAAATTCCCTTAAGATAACATGCCCTTCACCTTTTCCTTGAAAAAATATACCTTCCTTCCAAACAAACATAATATCTTGTCCCTTGTCATCATTTTTTCCTGTTTTCTTATAAAATTTTCCATTACCATCTGGCATGCCATTGGAAAATTCGCCAACATAATAAATGTTTTCTTCTTTATCAAATAATTTACCCCAGCCATGCGGCTTATCATTATTCATAGTTCCAAAATATGTATAATTATTCTCATTTTGCCAACTTTGTTTCATATACCGGCCGTCATTTGAATATAATATGATAATAAAATCTACTAAAGTGGCTATAATCGTCAATATGATTGTGAATACCTTGAATAAAAGACTCCGTTTACTGAAATTTGCAATGGTTATCACTAAACTTATTAATGCAATAATAGTGGCAAGAATGATACTTCCTGTAGCAAAAACTGCTGACAAAATCTGAGCCCCATGAAATAATCGAAATCCTGACATAACGTTTATCCTCCTGTAAAAATAATTTATTCCAGCTATACAGCCTTTGTTTTCCTATAGTAAATAACTTCACTTATAATCTATTAATAATCATACACTATCTGAGATATAATTTCAGTCAAATACCCCGCTGCAGAGCAACAAGGTATTTGACCCGCGCGCAGTCGCCAAGTGCAAGCAAGCTTGCGTTTGGCTCGTTGCGTACGCGAGAATAAGTATTTCCTTCAATTTATCATTTGATAAGTAATATGCCACTTTTAACACCCTGTTATTTAACTATTCTTATTTTATGCCGGTTACCCATCCCGCAACTGTCTCCGCTGCCATTTCAACAAACTTGTCCATCTGCCCTTCATTTAAATACGAATATTCCCTTTCTAAATTTTCCCGTTTCTCCCCGTAAAATCCTACAATATATTCCCTGCGGTTATCAAAAGCATCCTCTGCAAAAATATCTAAATATGTATTCCGAAACTCCACTGCATTTTTAAAGATTTGATATGCATTAAAATCCGGATATTTAGACAGGTAAACAAAATCCAAATCATACCAATCTGCCTTCACATCCCATATATACTTTGTCTTATTTTCTTCCTTTTCCTTTCGGTGGAGCTGGTTACAAGGAATTACAATTTTATCTACCCATAGCATATCTGTCATCAAATGCGTCAGATAACCAAGATAAAAAGAATCTTCTTTTTTAGAATATCCCTTCCTTTTCTCCCACGTATAATACTTTTCTATATATGATTCCAATTTTATATGTTTCTCTTCGTCCCAAAAATGAGAGACATTTTTAGGCGGCATATAGTAACTCCAGTCTTCACTTGGAATTCCACTGTCCGGAGCAATATTGCCCACGACAAATTCTGTCTTTTCCACATAACTAAATTCACGCATTAATAAATCTGCAATTCTCAAATGTACCATCCATGAAGCCACAAACACAACATTCCTTCCCAAAAGCATATCGTTATTTCCAAAAAATCCATATATATATTTTACCCAACTTTTCAGTAAGTGTCCAGTTAAATTTCATCCCTCATTTATTTACTCCTATCGCTAGTCAAATACCCCGCAGAAGAGCAGCGGGGCATGACTTAGTTTCTCTAAAAGAACCTTTCGCTTCCTTGGCAAGTTTCGCCCCAAGGGGAATGCGCAACAGAAAATTAACCTTTTAATATTTAATATTTTGCAGGGTAATTTGGGGAATATCACTTGAATTATTGCCAGTGGCGTGTTATGATATAAAAAAGGGAAAGCCAGAGAAGCGGCCTACCCTCAATAATTTAAGCTGTCACTAATGTAACAAGCCGTCACTATTGCAGTAGTGGCGGCTATTTCTTTTTTCCTTTAAAGATTGTATAACACAATCCAACAAGGGCGCAGATGAATATTCCAATCTGAATTAAATCAGAGTATGTAACATACATAAGCAGTCCCTCCTTTCTTACGTCTGGAGGGTAAAGCCCCTCCGTAAATGGAGGGTAAGCCGCCTTGGCTCTCTGGTTCCCCACACCGGCATTATAGCATATGCCACACTGCCATTCAATAATAATGCAAGAGACAAAATAAAAGGCATGAAGCTATTTTATGCGCACCGCATTGCATATCTGGGTATCAAGGGAAAGGTGATTTATTTCCTGCTATAATCTTTAGCAAAGATTTTTGGGATATCACTTGAATTATTGCCAGTGACGTGTTATGATACAAAAAAGGGAAAGCCAGAGAAGCGGCCTACCCTCTAAGCAGAACTAATGTATTTCTACATCAGCCGTCACTATTGGGAGTAGTGGCGGCTATTTCTTTTTCCCTTTAAAGATTGTATAACACAATCCAACAAGGGCGCAGATGAATATTCCAATCTGAACTAAATCAGGATATGTAACATACATAAGCAGTCCCTCCTTCCTTTCGTCTGGAGGGTAAAGCCCCTCCGTAGATGGAGGGTAAGCCACCTTGGCTCTCTGGTTTCCCACATCGGCATTATAACATATGCCACACTGCCATTCAATAAAATGATGATTTAAAAAATGAAGAAACAAGAAAAAACTACAAATCTTGTACATGCCATATTGTATATCCAGATATCAGGGGAAGAATAAAAAGCCAAATACCCCGCTGCAGAGCAGCGAAGCATGACTTATCATCTATATCACTCCACCTTTTTACATTTCCAGATGCCACGATACAATCTGTTTGCTGAAGGAATAACTGTTTCTGCCCTAAATGTATATTCTTCCTCATATTCATCTTCGCATATAAAATTAAATTCAAAATTAAAATCCTTAGGAACAAGTGCAACCCGCATCTCCTCTCCTGTTACCGGGTTCGCCGTATCCTTCTGCCTATAAAGCATCGGCGTATCTATTGCAACCAAAGTCTGCTCCCCACTTGCAATACTGGTTTCCTTAAAATCAAATTTTCGGGGAACAGGCATCGGTGTATGGTCTGCATATGTATATGGCTCGCCCAGTTTATCAAGTATATGAAAGCTAATCCCTTTCAATCCTGATACAAATACATTAGAAACATTTTTTATGGAAAGCACAAGATTGCTATATGCCGCACTAACCCTCTCAATTTTAATTTCAAACTTAGGGGCCGGCTGCCTTCTGGGGTATACCACATTATCTTCTACGAGACCCACATCACTTAGACCTTGATTCTTGGCAAGCCTCTTTGACTTAGCAATCTCCCGGACTTCCCTAATAAACTGATCCCTATATTCTTCCCAATCAATATCAAGAATAGGATTAAGATGAAACTCAGAAATCAGGCTGTTTTTCAACCCTCCCAATCGTGCCTTAAGTAACTTGTCCTCTGAATCCAGACTAATCCCTGCTGTATTCTTATCAATACAGCCTTTGATGTCATCAAATTTAAATCCCGGCAGCAAAAGCAGGTCTTTATGCGTAGCTGTTACCCAGGCTGCACCCATTTCATTCAGGCTGACACAACTGTTATAATAATTATCTGACAGTGCAAAAATCATGTGCAAATCATAATCAATGAACTGGCGCCGAAGCCAATCAAAAATATTCTCCCCATTCGGAATCATATGCCGTTCTATTGATGTACATACAATACTGCCTGCCGGTATCTGGATGCGGTTTAAAAGATCCGTGAAAGCCCGCATATATTCCACATCGTTAGAGGAATGCGATATAAAAATCTTTGCCGGCCTAGATACAATTTCCATATTATCCATACTCATGTTGCTTATTTCCTCCGTCTTTTCTCTTAACTGCGCTGAAACTTCTTTTACTATTTCCGTATCTGATTTACCACTCTCCGAAGCTGAAACAGCCTCTTCCCCATCAGACATCTCCTCACCTATTATAAACCAATATGTCCCCATACGGTCATGGTAGCCCTGATAGCCGATACGGTTATCTTCCAGATACTCATTTACTTCGGCAATGCTCTTGCCGCCATCATCTACAAGTATCGCAAGGCAATCCATAAATATATTAAAACGCCCTCTCTCTTCAACACATTTGCGTAATTTGGAAACAATGGGAGAAATATGTTCTAAAAGCCATGAATATCCGAAATCTGTAATTGTCTTATAGCGAACCTTATATCCAATCTTAATTAAAATCATTTTCAATTCAGAGGCATCCTCCGCAGAACTTTGTATCAATGCCTCCAATTCGTCCCATGCTTGTGATGGCACTGAATGAAAATAGTATTCGTCGTCCTCTAACTCTTTATAATGTGGTATATCATCTATAAATGCCATTTTTTCACCTCATTTCTGTGTTTTTAACTGAATTATATTTTCCTCTCTTTGTGTGTCGTTCCGTAATATCTTTTATAACAATAACAACAATCTATTAATTTGGTTTATACTAACACAAATACAGCCTTAATACAACTGCACAATGAAAATTCTGCTACATATCCCCGGAAAACTTGACACCTATACAGGCGATATCGTAAAATGATGAGGTCACTTGGCTGCTACTTAATTAGGATAACAACACTTCTTAAACACTTCTATACTCCCCGCTTTTATTTTAAAACAGACTTTTTTAAAAAAATTTTGTAAATCTGTCAGATTTTGACATCCTGTAAAGTATTATATATGAATGCGCATTCAAAATATATTACTTCGAAATCCAGAAAGACTCGGATATTCAGAAGGGAGAACTCTTTCTATGAATGACCACACGGAACAACTATTTGAACAATATGCTGATATGATTTACCGGATTGCTATGTCCTATGGGAACCAGACTGCATTGGCTGAAGATGTTGTGCAGGAAGTATTTTTAAGGTTTTTAAGACGAAAACCAAAATTTAAGAACAGCCAGCATGAAAAAGCATGGTTTATTCGTGTTGCAATAAACTGCTGTAAAAGTATGGTTTCTTCCGCATGGATGAAACACACCAGCCCTCTGGAGGATGCAGGGCAGACTGCCCTGCCATTCCATAATGAGGAAGAAAGTTTCCTGTATGGGCTGGTGTTAAAGCTTCCGCCAAAATACCGTGCTGTGGTGTATTTACGTTACTATGAAGAATATCAGGTAAAAGAAATCGCTAAAATCCTGCATATTACACCAAATCTTGTCTCCACTAGGTTATCCCGGGCAAAAAAAATTTTAAAAAATGAAATTTCCAAAGAAAGGATGTGTTTTCAAGATGGGACGGAATTTATGGAAGAAAATGTACAACAAAATTCAACTGAATACGGAACAAAAAAGCAAAATATGGTTTAATATTGAATCAGAAACAACCCGCACGAATTTTAAAAAAGGGCACATACTGAAAACTTCCCTAATAAATAAAAGAAAATACAAATTGGCTCCTGTATTTATCGTTTGCTGCCTCTGCATTATTTTAGTTGCCGGAATTCCCGCAATAGCATCAGGTTCCGAAATACTTGACAGGATTGTCTATACATTTAACCTAATTAATGAAAAAAAACAGCCTTTGACAGAAGAGCAGAAAGATATTTATGAAGACCATATCAATGCATTAGAGACAGAAATTATATTAAAAAACGGCACCTTAAAACTAGATGCTGTGTTGTGCGACGGAACCTGTATCTGCATCCCATTTACCGTGAAGCTGGCAAATAAAATAGGAATAGAAGGAAATATATTTTCCGCAGAAGCCGTTCAGAATACACTATTTGAAGAGACATCGATACTGGAATTTTACACTTCGGATAATAATCCTATCACAAGCTGCAACACCATACTTGATGATAAAATCTTGAAAAACAATACCTTCACTGGGTGTTATCTGCTATATGAGTCAGACAGGGATCTGAGGAAAGGAGATGTAATCCAAATCAAGAGAAAGCACACAAATGAAAATGTAGCAACCGGAATTATCGGCGAACTGACACTCCAAAAAACACTAAAAAGACAGACCATAGCAACAAATATGGTACAGTCAGAACTACGCAAAGGCGACTACATTGATAAAATTACTCTCTCACCTATATCACTTAAAATAACCGGTGTCGAAAAAGAAAAGGGCAGCCGCCGCTCCATATACTTTTCGGAAATAACACTAAAATTAAAAGACGGCAGCACAATCCAGCAGAGCAGTTCAAACAGCAGCAAGGATTCCGACGAGGACACCGGATATTACTCCTATGAATCCATTATCCTATTTAACACACCTGTTAATCCAGACGACGTGCTGGGAATCCAGATTCAAAACAAGGCATTGGATTTGTGGATTCCGGTAAATAATTAATAGCATGTGAGAATTTGATAATCAGTAAGGAACTGTTCCTAAGTGCACATTTACTCCATTTCCGGCTGATTATCAAATTCCATATATCTGCGGTATGTTCGAAATCCCAGAGATTCGTAAAATTTTAATGCCGTATCATTAAACTCCCAGACATCCAGTTCAATCTTATCCAATCCCATGCTTCTGGCATGCTCTCTGATAAATGCAAATAACTCCGTTCCTACGCCCTGCCTCCTATATTCACTGTCCACACAAAACTCACTGACATGATAAAACGACCGTTTCCACTGAAATGCCGATAAAGGCTCCGTAATATACTCTACGCAGGCAAAACCGCATATCACATCATCTCTGACTGCCGCAATCACATCGGAATTGTCAAATTCCCAGATATCATATATAAAATCCCTCATCTCATCGCAAAACCCAGACCTGAAAATATCCGGCCTTGCTTCACAATGTATGGCATTCACCTGCCACCTTAATTGGTTTATCCTTACCAAATCCTCTCTTTTCGCTAAACGTACCATAACACCCTCCTGCGATTGTTCTAGTATATTGCAAACTGTAACTAGAAATTTAGACGAGTAAAAACTGTGATATTTAACCGCCAAAGTAATACGATGATGGCACCAAAATCAGCCTATACTAACTGATACTATTTTAGCATAAAATATCCAATCCGAATATAATTTTATAGAAAATTTGCTGCGATTATGGTACAATATGTCACATACGCTTATAAAAAACACTTAGCATTTCAGATCAAACATTCTTCAATTTATATTTAATTCTGAATGCTTTCCAGAGTTTTCAAAACAGCTGTAACTTTAACGCTAAACACGTTACAAATATGATACATCTTTATGCTATTTTTACTTTATAGGAAACTACTCGCTGTGTGGTGGCCGCCAACAAGAATTTTCGCAGAAAATTCTTGCTAGGGCACAAGCGAAATCTGTGCCCTTTTTTATGAAAGGCTGCATAAAATTGGGACAGCCTCTAAATTAGACTAAAAATAAGGGACAAAAAGAGCTATGAATAAAATATTAATCGTTGAAGATGAGGAAGCGATTGCTAATCTTATTAAAATGAATCTTAAAAATGCAGGATATTACTGTGATGTATCATATAACGGAAAAGACGGCGCTGACAAAATGCAGACAGAACATTATGACTTATGTCTGTTAGATATCATGTTGCCTGAAGTAAATGGATACGAATTGCTGGACTACGCCAAAAGTATTGAGCTGCCTGTTATTTTTTTAACTGCTAAGGGGGAGACTGCAGATAAAGTAAAGGGGCTGCAGGCAGGGGCCGATGATTATATTACGAAGCCATTTGAGGTACTGGAGCTTTTAGCCAGAGTAGAAAACATTCTCCGGCGTTTTGAAAAAACTGCACGCTGTATTGACATTCTGGACCTTCATATTGATACTGTCTCGCGGACAGTCACAAAGAGCGGGGTCCCATTAAAACTTACCTATAAAGAGTTCGACCTCCTTCTTCTCTTTGTCCGCAACCCTAATGTTGCACTTTACCGGGAAGTTATATATGAACATGTCTGGGACAGCACTTATATGGGTGACAGCAGAACGGTGGACCTCCACGTACAGCGCCTGCGGAAAAAGGCAGGACTGGAAAACCAGATTGAGGCCGTCTACAAAGTCGGTTACCGCCTGACAATAGAGGAATTGAAATGAAATTATTTTGGAAACAATTTATAACTATGATGTGTTTTATCATCATCTCCTTTATGATTTTTGGAAATATCATGATACACACCGCATTCCAAACTACAATGAACAGGGCAAAGGAGCAGAACATAGAGGAGATGAAGATTTTCCAGTATGCCCTGCTTGCTTCGCTCGAAGGGCTGCCAAAGGAATATCAGGCAACTGATATGGCAGTGGCTGAAATCGCCAAGTCCATCCAACAAAGCCTGAACAACACACAGGACGGCATGATTATATACAATAAAGACAATAAAATAATCTATCAAAGCAGCCAATATCAAAGTAAGCTAATAAAAACTACTGGCAAAAACCACTCCGGCATGTGGCAGATACACCGCCAACAAGACCATTATTATCTGGAATCCCTCTGTGAAGCGCAGAGTACAGCGGGAAATTATAAGCTGGAGCTTCACCGCAATATTGATTACGTCTATCAGGACCGCCTACAGCTATATAATACCTATCTGCTCGCCCTCCCTTTCGTCTCAGCCGTATTTATGGTGGTACTGATGATATTCTCCAGCAACTTTACACGCCCTGTCAGAAAGCTTTCTCAGGCTACCCGCGCGTTTGCCAAAGGGAATTACAAAAGCCGCGTAAAAGTGAAAGGCTCAAACGAAGTTGCCATATTAAGCCAAGATTTTAACCAAATGGCAAAACAGCTGGAAGAAAATATTGCCAAGTTAGAAAAGCACGCCCGCCAGCAGGAAGAATTTACCGGAGCCTTTTCGCATGAATTGAAAACGCCGCTGACATCTATTATTGGGTATGCTGATATGCTTCGTTCCATGGAATTATCCGAGGAGGAGACTTTCCTCTCGGCTGACTATATATTTAATCAAGGGAAACGGCTGGAACGGCTGGCATTAAAGTTAATGGAACTCCTCTATATTGACAAGCAGGAAATAACCTTCCGGAAGATTGATACCCATTCTTTTGGGCTTCAATTGAAAACAATGACGGAAAAGCTGCTGCAACCCAAAAATATCCTGTTAGATATTCAAATCGAGGAGGGGATTCTCCTAGGGGAACCAGACCTTCTTCTCTCACTTTTTTCCAATTTGATTGACAATGCCAGAAAAGCCTGCAAAGAAGAAGGTAAAATCATTTTAAAAGGGACACGGACGGAAAAAGGGTATTTATTTTCTTTAAAAGATAATGGGCATGGAATGCCAGAAGAGGAAATCCATAAAATTACAGAACCATTCTATATGATCGATAAATCGCGTGCCCGCAAAGAAGGCGGTGCCGGAATCGGAATGTCACTGTGCCAAAAAATCATTAAACTGCATCATGCTGAGTGGCACATCACAAGCCATGTTGATGAAGGCACAGAAATCACAATACAATTCATAGATAGAGAAGAAAATACGGCAGCTGGAAAGGAGGAAGTTGAAATTGAAAAATCTAGATAAACGCCGGAAGTTCCGGCAGGCTGCATTTACTCTGTTAGGAATTTTATTCGTAGGCGCCTTATTTTGTCTGGCTGTCACATTTCCAACGTATTACAGTATATTATACGATAAAAATACATTAAACAAAATCAATTATACTGATATCAAAATCAATACCTACGAAACCTCCTATGAAACATTTCCAGAAAAAATACGTTCCTTTGCACAAGCTTACACGGAAAATGGAAAAATACATGCAATAAGGATAAGCGGACCGGAAAACTGGATGGGAAGGCAGGAATTAACCGCTATAGCCAACCGTGAGTTAGAAACAATTCGGAATAATTCCATGACTCGCGCAATACAGGACGAAGAAATCAAATTAAAGGAGAAAAAACTATCTGCCTTTGAGCGTTACACTATCTACCAGACACAAGGCGAAGATGATTTGCAGGGGATAAGTTTTTGGAAATTAATTTATAAAATGGCCAAAAAAACGGTTACTTTATATCTAGATGAAGAATTCCATAAGATTTATTACCTTGATATTATGTATAAGCATAAGGCAGTTTCAAAAGCAGCAACCGCATATACCCCATATGACTATGACACTTTAGAGACTTCATTTTATGAATGGTGGGAAGGCCTTCGCCACTATTATGGCATAGATACCTATGAACTGCAAAACAGCAAAAGCTCTGTTTACTCATGGGCAGCCTATGACAATTTTCAAGGTAGCCTTGAGTTTGATGGAAAATATATGATTTCTTTTTATGAGCGATTCTATGATGAAAACAAAGCCAAACATTGGATTATGGGGATGCCAATCGAGGAAATGATACAGTTTTGATACTTTCCGGCAAAAGATATGATGCAACGCCATGCTACTCTTATTCCAGAAAATATTATTTGAAGAATAATGTACTGGAATAGGAGGAAAAATA
Source organism: bacterium D16-36 (assembly GCA_003611745.1). GTDB lineage: Bacteria > Bacillota > Clostridia > Lachnospirales > Lachnospiraceae > Butyribacter. The sequence continues at coordinate 45,922 of RAYF01000032.1, forward strand.
TGCGAAAAAAAACCTGTATTCTGGCAATAGGCATCATACTGCTATTAGAAGGAATCTTTCTTCCCTGCGTATTGCTTAACAAATTTCCGGCAAATGCCATTAATGGCATAACAGCTGAAACACAGAAAGCTGCTTCCGCAAATGTGATTGCCGCTGATAACTATGATTCAATAAAAGACAACCAGCCTGCAGCCGGAACGAGGAACCCCACACCCCAAAACAAGGCAGCGGGCAATAAGAAAATTAGAAAGCAAGCCAAAAAGATATATAGAAAAAACAAACAGATACTGGTTCTTGTAAATGCCGACCATGCCCTGGAAGAATCTTATCAGGCAAATCTGCGCCCTATCTGCAATGGACGCCTAAATGCATCTGATTACCTGTACCCTTCTTTGGTAAAAATGCTTGCAGACGCAAGTGAGTCAGGTTTTACCTACTGGATTGCTTCGGCATGGCGCAGCAGGGAAAAACAGCAGAAACTGATAGACGAAGACGTCAGGATAGCAATGCAGAAAGGTCTGTCTTATGATGATGCCTTGTCTGACACTTACAAAGAGACTATGCCTGCAGGGCATAGCGAACATGAAACCGGTCTGGCACTGGATATCCTTTGTTCCGGTAATATGAATATGGATACCTCACAGGCCGAGGAAGCAGGCAATATCTGGCTCCGTGAAAACTGCTTCCTCTATGGCTTTATTCTGCGCTATCCCGAAGAACAGGAAACCATTACGGGAGTTCATTATGAGCCATGGCATCTCCGCTATGTCGGCACAGAAGCTGCAAAATTCCTGCATCGGCATAATTTAACTTTGGAAGAATTCTGGCAGCTTCTCTAAACTTTCCTATAGAACATAAAAGAAGATATTCCTATCTATCGAAAACTCTGGAATATCTTCTTTTTATTCTCGCTGTGTGGTGGCTAAGGAACGCTCCGCGTTCCTACAGCAAGAATTTTCGCAGAAAATTCTTGCTAGGGCACAAGTAAAGTCTGTGACCTTTTTTATATTGTAGCATCAAATCCGCCTGCTACAGCTGCCTCAGCACCGCCTGTCTCTGCCGGAGCTGCTGCCGCTTCGCCGCCTTCTGCTGCGCTAGCCGCCTCACTCTGCATATCCACAGAAACCAATCCCATAGCTGCTGCAACCATTTCGTCAACAACCTGCTGTGCCTCTGTTGAAAGCTTAAGCCCATGGTTCTGCAAAACACCAATGCGCCTTCTCAAATATTCCATATCCGCATCCATCAAATCCATATCTTCCTGACGCCGATTGCGGTTCTTTTTCATCTTCTCACGGCTTCGTAATTCCTGCTGCAGCTGCTGCAGTTCTTTTTCAACCTTCTGACGGCTCGGAATGCTGTGTACCACGCTGTTTTTCTGCTTCTTTACGGTCTCTTTAGCCTGATTTCTCTTAGCCTGCTGTGCCTCGCTCTTAATGTTATTTACTTTTTTACGGGCAACACGGACCATCTTGTAAGCATGCTGCAAAGCAACCTGAATTTCTCTGTCCTCATATTTGCCGCTGGCCGCCTGCCTGCGCACCATACTCAGATTTGCAGAAGCAGAACTTAATGCATTGGCAGCCTGCGTTGTTGTCTTTGCTGCACCAATCGAATTAGAAACTCTGCGGTAATTATAAGAAAGCTTCCCTTTTTTGTTCTTTTTCTGCTCTCTCTGCTTCTTCTGCTGCTCACGCATCCTGTCTAACATCCGTTTCAGGGATTCCAGAATTCTCTCCGCCTCTTCCATTTTCTCACGGGCCGGATCCTTCTCCTCTTTTTCTTCCTTTTCGTCCTCTTCTTCTTCGTCAAGCCCTAACTTTTCCCTCTGCTCCTTGCGAAGGTATTCCTGATACCATGCTGCGCCTGCATTTGTCCTGTCAGATACTTCATACTGGACACCTTCCTCCTGCAGGGTATCACCGTTATCATTCTCTCCCGGAACAGCAGGCTGGGATGTCCCGCCCACCTTCTGTTTCTGTCTTGCTTCCGAAGCTCTGCGGATTTCCTGCGTCCTATTTCTTTCTGCTGCCTGAGCCTGCTGGGCAGCGAACTCTACTGCATTTTTTACTGCCATATTACTCACTCCTCCTTGAAATCAAAAGCGGTAATGTCCGCTTATTTATCCCTCACTTCTGAGAAATTCTGCCATGCGGCACAAATCCTTTTGTCCGCAAACCCATTAGTTTATCTATTATATCGGTAAATTCTTGATTTTAAATAATAGTTTTTTTGATTTTTATGCACACTACTGTATGATAAAAACTTTTTAATTAAAATTTATGGTGGATTTAGATTATCCCTTTAGAAGTTCTTATATATCGGTATAGCCCGTATTTTCGAGCTTTCCCGGCATTTTTTAATATGGGGAGAAGTTCACATATAATCTCATAACCTCTTAGGTTTTCCCTCTTGTTGGTAGCAAAAGTGGAGATTGACATATTTGCAGACCATGCGTATAATAATAACAGCAGGTAGGTAACTACCTTGAAAAGTAGTCCGTTCCCGGCCATGCGGAAAATAAACAGACCGTGTAAACGTAGTTCGCTCCCGGTCATGCGAATAATAAATAGACCGTGAAAAAGTTTTTAAGCCTCTTGTCCCGAAATGGCAGGAGGCTTAACTTATACAAGGAGAAATGCTGCTTATGAAAATTTTGACAGGAAGCCTATATTTTGTATCTGATGATTTTTTTGCAAAGATACAAGACCCTTATCTGAAAGTTAATTATGAGGACACGAAACGTCCTCACTACTTCGCTTTTAAGGACAGTAAAACAGGGCTGTATTGGTTAGTCCCATGCAGTTCAAAAATAGAAAAGTTTGAGCGTCTGATACTGAAAAAGCAGGAACAACACAAGCCAACAGACACGATTAAAATTGTGAAAATCTTTGACCGTAAAACGGTACTTCTCTTTCAAGATATGTTTCCTGTGACTGCAGAATACATAGACGGTCAGTATATAAAAGGCGGTCAACCTGTAAGGATTGCAGACCCTAAACTGATACAGAAATTAGAAAAGAACGCCAGAAAAATAATTAACCTGTTACATAACAGGGTACGCTTTACGCCAACGCAGCCAGACATACTCAAAATTGAAAAAATTATGTTAGCTGAATTGCGGAGTGCAGAAGAAACAGACAGAAAATAATTTAGCGAAGGTGGACTTTTACATGAGTGAAAAAATAATGGACGCGCCCGCAAAACCGCATATTGCAAGGCTTTTTGAGATAATCAATCTTTCTAAATGCACAAATATAAACCGGATGTGAGAGCTGCCTGCCCTGACACCCGGCTTATCAAAAAACACAAACTATATTCCGAAAAGCATCAACAAATCTCTGCGCCTGCAGGCATAGGTTTCTCTGGTGCCATCAGTGCCAGATTGCCATCCGCATCCTCTGCGCACAGAAGCATACCCTCCGACAATACTCCGGCAAGTTTCGCCGGCTTTAGATTTACCAGCACCATCACTTTTTTGCCAACCATCTCTTCGGCCGAATAATACTGTTTAATGCCTGATACAATCTGTTTTATCTCACTGCCTATCTTAACCTGGGAGCAGAGAAGTTTCTTGGACTTTTTCACTTCCTCACAAGAAATAATCTCACCTACCTGAAACTGCATTTTCATAAAATCGTCAAATGTTATTTCAGGTTTTGCCTCTATATCAACCACTTCCTCTTCCGCCTCACCGGATTCTGCCTTGGCCTCCGCGATCTGCTTCTGTTTGATTTCTTCCGCCTTTGCAAGAACCTCTTTCGAATCCAGACGCATAAATAAAATCTCAGGCGCTTCTGTCACCTTCGTCCCAGAAACATATCTGCCAAAACTATCCATTTCATCAATGCTTCTCTTTTCAGCATTTAACTGAGCCAGAATTTTTTCTGTCGTGTCCGGCATAAATGCCTCTAACAGGCTCGCACCGATAGTAATGCTTTCCACGAGATTATAAAGGACAGTAGAAAGCCTGTCTGCCTTCGCCGCATCTTTGCCCAGTACCCACGGCTCTGTCTCGTCAATATATTTATTGCAACGTTTGAAAAGCGAAAACACCTCTGTGATAGCATCTGCAACACGAAGCTTCTCCATTTTCTCCACAACAGTTCTAGGGACCTCCAAAACCTTCGCCTTTAAATCTTCATCCACCTCCTCTGCAACACCCTTGTCTGCAATAACACCGCCTAGGTATTTGTTGCTCATAGAGATTGTCCTGTTTACCAGATTGCCCAAGACATTGGCAAGGTCAGAATTCATCCTCTCCACCATCAGTTCCCAGCTTATTACACCGTCATTTTCAAACGGCATCTCATGAAGCACAAAATAGCGAACGGCATCTACGCCAAATAAATCCACCAGATCATCGGCATAAATTACGTTTCCTTTTGACTTACTCATTTTGCCGTCTCCCTGAAGCAGCCATGGATGCCCAAATATCTGTTTTGGAAGGGGCAGCCCCAGAGCCATTAACATAACCGGCCAGTATATCGTATGAAAACGAAGAATATCTTTTCCTATCAGATGAAGGTCTGCCGGCCAGAATTTTTCATATAGATTTTCTCCATTTTCCAGAGTGTGATTTCCATCCAAATCAAAACCAAGCCCTGTAATATAGTTGCTTAACGCATCAATCCACACATACACAACATGATCCGGGTCAAAATCTACCGGAATCCCCCATTTAAATGAAGTTCTGGAAACACACAAATCCTGAAGCCCCGGAAGCAGGAAATTATTCATCATCTCATTTTTGCGTGATTCCGGCTGGATAAATTCCGGATGGGAATTAATATGCTCAATCAGACGGTCGGCATATTTGCTTAATTTCAGGAAATATGCCTCCTCCTTTGCTGGCTGGCACTCCCTGCCGCAGTCAGGGCATTTTCCGTCAACTAGCTGGGATGACGTAAAGAATGACTCACAAGGCGTACAATACATCCCCTCATAATGCCCCTTGTAAATATCCCCCTGCTCATAAAGCTTTTTAAAGATTTTCTGAACCTGCTTCTCATGATAACTATCCGTAGTACGGATAAACTTGTCATAAGACGTATTCATCAAATCCCAGATAGTCTTTATTTGCCCGGATACATCATCAACAAACTGCTTTGGTGTGATACCTGCTTCCTCCGATTTTAACTCAATCTTCTGGCCGTGCTCATCTGTACCGGTCTGAAAACGCACATCATATCCCTGCATCCTCTTAAAACGCACAATACTGTCGGCAAGAACCGCCTCATAGGTATTTCCAATATGCGGTTTGCCGGATGTGTAGGCAATCGCTGTCGTCAAGTAAAATGTTTTCTTTTCTTTCATAGCCACCTCCAATTTTTCAACCAAAAAACGCCTTTAAGAAAAAATTCTTAAAGACGATTACCTCGTGTTACCACTTTAATTTATCCCTGCCTCACAGCAGAAACCTCAGCCACTGCGCCTATATTCATAGGTTACAGTGTGACACGGTAACGGGTGCACCCGTCGCAGCCTAGCAGCATACGCATAAGCATAAGCATAATAAGGAAATGATACCTAATGCCTATGCAAACTGTTCGGTGCGAAGCTCCGAGACCATCTTCCATCATAGAATATAATACCCATTCTCAGCCATCCGGATTCTCTGTAAAAAATTCTATCATGTACTCTTCTCTTCACAGCCTTTTGCTGTTTTGTCTATTGTAGCTTCCCAAACCGCATTTGTCAATCTATTTAATATATCCTTCATGGAAAACGACGTTTGACAAAATTTTATCTTGCATGCTAAAGGTGGCATAACTGCCTACTTTCCGTGGTGGTTTTCCATCAAAAAAACATATATAATAATCTTTAAGAGGTGATATATAATGAAATTAGAAGAAAAATTGCAAATGCTGAGAAAACAGAATGGTTATTCCCAAGAACAACTAGCTGATAAGATAGGGATAGCAAGGCAAACTGTTAGCAAATGGGAAAACGGGCAAGCAGTTCCAGAATTGAATGGATTAATATCGTTAAGTGAGTTATATGGTGTAACTATTGACAGAATAGTGAAAGATGATGATGAATGCAACATTTTATTATGTAAAGGTGCAGATTTTGACATCAATAACGCTGTTTCCTTTTTGGTTTCCGCAAAAAAGAATACTTATCCAATCAATGAAAATAAAGTGCAATCTTCTCGAATGAAATCCCGTGATTTTTGTTATGCAGAAAATGAGTATAAATATTATGATACCTATTTAGGTGGCGAAAAATTTACTGGTGAAGAAGCGGTATGGTACTATGATAACCCTATTTGGTGCATGAATTATACTGGCCGGGTTATAGGGAGTAATTTTAACAACAGATTTTTGAAAGAAGTTTTATTGCAGGTTACGGAAAAATTTCCTTATCGGGGACCAAAGATATATACAAAAGGCGATTATCATTATCATTGTAAAGTAGATGGAGAATTTGTTTGGTTTCAAGGGTACGAAGACATTTTTTATTTGGATGAAAAAATATATGAATGCTATTTTCATGGAGGTGTAATTCAATAGATGAATATTATAGAGCAAAAAGTAAATACAAAAGATTATCTAACGAAATCAAATTTGCCAGCAAGTGATTATGTAATTAACCCTTATGTCGGCTGTACTCACGCTTGCAAATACTGCTATGCTAGATTTATGAAAAGATTTACAGGACACAGAGAAGAATGGGGGAAATTTATAGATATTAAGCAATGTGAAAAACCTATTAATTTAAAGAGATTAAAAGGAAAATCTGTTTTTATGTCGTCTGTAACAGATTGTTATAATTCTTATGAGGAGAAATACGGTATCACAAGACAGATATTAGAACAGCTTGTAAATGCAGATTGCCAAATTACAATTTCAACAAAATCAACGCTCATTTTACGGGATATAGAATTATTGAAAAAGATGTCCAATCTCAAAGTGGCATTTTCAATTAATACGTTGGACGACACATTCAGGGCGGATATGGATAAAGGCAGTTCCATTAAGGACAGGCTTTATGCGATAGAAAAATTATATAATGCGGGTATTCATACGGTTTTATTTATGTCTCCTATTTTTCCGTATATCACAGAATGGAAAGGCATAATTGACGGTACGAGAGAGAATGTATGTGAATATTGGTTTGAAAATCTGAACCTTAGGGGGGAATATAAAAACAGCATCCTCTCTTATATCAGTACACACTATCCAAACTTAAAAGAAAAATATGAAACAATTTATTTAAAAAAAGATAATACATATTGGGACAATTTGGCTGGTTTGCTCAATACATATTGTGACGAACAGGGACTAAATTATGTCAATTACTTTTACCACGAAAAACTTGTTAAGAGAGGCAATGTAAAAGTCAAAAATCTTTTGCTTTAAATGTTCCAAGTACTTCAAGATAATCCATTCCTATCTTACTAAGATGCATATCCCTCCTCGTAAGATAACCTATCGTCATTTTTTCATCGGAATCCAGACGTACCGCAACATATTCTGCACCATTTAACTCCTCACAAATTATACCGGAGCAAATCGTATAGCCATTTATTCCTATCATTAAGTTTAGAAGTGTTGCCCTGTCGCTGGCCTTTATCAGTTTCTTGTATGGAACCGTGCTTAGTACTTCCTCTGCAAAATAAAAGGAATTGTGCGTGCCCTGTGAAAAGGAAAGGCAGGGAAAGTCCATAAGCTCCTCCAAAGCAATCTGTTCCTTTCCCGCCAGCGGGTGCGTTTTTGCCATATAGACATACAGGCCGCAGTCAAATATTGGATGGAACTGCAGACGGTACTCTGCAAATATTTTCTCCAATACCTGCCTGTTAAAATCATTCAGATATAAAATCCCAAGCTCTGATTTGCAATTCCTGACATTTTCAATTACTGTGTACGTTGTCTCCTCGTATATCTCAAATTCATAATCGTTCATGCCATATTGTTTAATAGTCTCAATAAACGCCTGAACAGCAAATGTATAATGCTGCATGGACACGCTGAACTTCTTTTTTGATTCCCGTTTTGAAATATATTTAGCATCCAGCAGCTCATACTGCTCTAAGACCTGCCTTGCATATCCTATAAATTCCTCACCCTCTGTTGTCAGGGAAATTCCTGTTTTTGATTTATTAAAAATCTGAATCTCCACCTCTTTTTCCAAGGCAGCGATTGCGCCTGACAGGCTGGGCTGTGAAATATACAGCTTTTTTGCTGCGTCATTAAATGAATTCTCCCCTGCCGCACAGACAGCATATTTTAATTGTATTAATGTCATTGTTATCCCTTTAATTATTGTTAAACAGAGGTGTAGACAGATATCTGTCCCCGGAATCAGGGAGCAATGCCACTATCGTCTTCCCTTTATTTTCCGGCCTGCCTGCAAGAATGGATGCCGCCTTAAGCGCAGCGCCGGAGGATATGCCCACAAGAATCCCCTCGCTGACCGCAAATGCCTTGCCCTCTGCAAATGCATCCTCATTCTCAACAGCAATAATCTCGTCATACACATCTTTATTCAATACTTCCGGAACAAACCCTGCCCCTATTCCCTGAATTTTATGTGCACCCGGTGTACCCTTTGACAAAACAGGGCTTCCGGCAGGCTCTACTGCCACGATTTTTACATCCGGATTCTGTTCTTTAAGATATTCCCCTACGCCAGTAACCGTCCCTCCTGTCCCGACACCTGCTACAAAGATATCTACTTTTCCATCTGTCTGCTCCCAGATTTCCGGGCCTGTTGTCGCCTTATGGACTGCCGGATTAGCCGGATTCACAAACTGTCCCAGTATCACCGCCCCCGGAGTCTCCTTCTGCAGCTCCTCCGCTTTGGCAATCGCACCTTTCATGCCTTTGGCGCCTTCCGTCAGAACTAATTCAGCACCATATGCTTTCAAAAGATTTCTCCTCTCCACGCTCATGGTATCCGGCAATGTCAGGACTGCCCGGTATCCCTTTGCCGCTGCAACTGCTGCCAGGCCGATTCCCGTATTGCCACTGGTCGGTTCAATAATAGTCGCGCCCTCTTTTAGAATTCCTTTCTTTTCTGCATCCTCTATCATAGCCAGCGCAATACGATCCTTCACAGAACCTGCCGGGTTTAGGTACTCCAGTTTGGCAAGAAGTGTAACATCAGCCACTCCTGCCTGCCTGCTGTAACGGTTCAGTTTCAACAGCGGTGTCCCGCCAATCAGTTCCAATGCACTTTCTTTTATCTCACTCATAACAAATCCTCCTTGTTTTTAAATAGAATAGAGTAACAACTTCCATATCCGACTTTCCCTATCGGTTTTGTATGTTAATATGTTATCATTATAGCCGCGCAGCCAGTTTTTGTCAATAACGCCGCTTCCAGTTTTTCTCTACCGCATCTTATAGGGAAATCCTATTATCCGCCTGTACATAATCTTTCCAGACGCCGCAGCGCTTCCTCCAGAACACTCCTTGGACACGCCACATTAATCCTCTGGAACCCCCTGCCGCACGGCCCAAATATTTTGCCGCTGTCCAGCCACAATTTTGCCTGATGAATGATACGGCGGTCGAGTTCCTCCGGCTCCAGCCCTAACCCCCGAAAATCCAGCCAGACCAGATACGTCGCCTCCTCCTCCACCACAGATACACCGGGCAGATGCTCCCTTACATATTGTCTGGTAAAGTCAATGTTATCTCCCACATAGGACATCATAGCCCGGTACCATTCACCACCTTTAGAGTATGCCGCCTCACAGGCCACCAGCCCCATAATGCCAAGCTGGCTGATACCTGCCGCATCCATTTCCTTCCTGAATTTCCTCCGCAGCTTCTGATTCGGAATAAAAATATTCGAAAGCATCATCCCTGCCAGATTGAAGGTCTTGCTTGGAGAAGTGCAGATTACGCTGATTTCTTCATATTCCTTTTTCAATCCGGCAAACACATGATGCTCCCCCCGAAAGATAAAATCATGATGGATTTCATCACTTACCACCGTCACCCCATATCTGAAACAGATATCCCCTATCTGATTCAATTCCTCCGCCGTCCATACCCTTCCCACCGGATTATGCGGGCTGCAAAGCAGAAACAGCCGGATTTTTTCTTCTTTGATTTTTTTCTCTAAATCATCAAAGTCAATATGGTATCTTTGATCCCTGCCCAGATATAAATCACTGCTTACCACTTTCCTGCCATTATCCCGGATAACCTCTGAAAACGGATAATAGACGGGCTGCTGTATCAAAACGGCATCACCCGGTTCCGTATAGGCCCTGACTGCCATCGCCAATGCAAAGACTACGCCCGGTGTCTTGACCAGCCACCTTTCCTGCGGTTCCCATCCATGATGCCCCTTCATCCATTCCCTGACTGTCTCAAAGTAATGCGCCTGCACCTCGCTGTACCCAAAAATACCATGCCTTGCCCATTCTGCAACGGCATCTTCTACATAGGAAGAGGTCTTAAAATCCATATCCGCCACCCACATCGGCAGGACATCGCCCGGCATGCCGCGCGCCTCTGCAAAATCATATTTCAAGCACCTCGTATTCCTGCGGTCAATAACCGTATCAAAATCTAAATTACGCTCCATCGTTCCTGTCTCCATTTCATTCTATTACTGCGGCGCCGTCCTTCAAACTGTCCTCTATCTCATTAAATACCTGTTCCAGTTCGCCCAGCAAATCCTTTATATTCTCAATGCCTACCGACAAGCGCAGCGTACTTTCCGTAATGCCGTTCTGCTCCCGTATCTCCCGCAGGACATCGGCATGTGTCTGCGTTACCGGGTAAGTAATCAGTGTCTCCACACCGCCCAAACTCTCCGCAAATTTAATTATCCTGACTTTCTCTAAAATCGCCAGTGCAAATTCTTTATTTACCAACTGAAAAGTAATCATCCCCCCAAAGCCTCTCGCCTGCCTTTTCATAATCTCATGGCCTGGGTGTTCCGTAAGCCCCGGATAAATCACTTTCGTGACTGCCTTCCTGCCGGACAGCCAGACAGCAATCCGCAATGCATTTTCCTGCGCCCTCTCCATCCGGATTCCCAGTGTCTTGATGCCCCGCTGAATCAGAAAACAATCAAACGGCGCCAGCCCAGCCCCTGTTGTCTTAATCAAAAAACGAAGCCTCTCGCTGATATCCTGCCGGTTCGTCACAAGAAAGCCTGCCAGCGTGTCATTGTGTCCCCCCAGATATTTCGAACCGCTATGTACCACAAGGTCAGCGCCTAAATCCAGAGGATTCTGAAAATAAGGCGATAAGAATGTATTATCCACAATCAGCATCAGGCGATGCTTCTTTGTAATCTTGGCAAGCTCTGCAATATCTGTTACATTCATCATCGGATTGGTCGGCGTTTCGATATAAACAGCCTTCGTTTTTTCATCTATATACTTATCTACATTTTCCTTGTAGATATCAATACTTGTAAAGGATATGCCGTTTTTTGCTGACACATTCTGAAATAAGCGGATGCTCCCTCCATACAAATCAGAATCTGCAATCAGGTGGTCCCCCGGCTCAAATAATTCCATCATTAAAGCGATGGCAGCCATCCCGGTCGATAATGCCAGAGCGTCTATTCCATTCTCCAGAGACGCCACCGTCTTCTCCAAATGCTCCCTTGTCGGATTCTGCAGCCTGCTGTAATCATACCCCGTACTTTGCCCCACACCCGGATGGGCATAAGTAGCTGTCTGATAAATGGGATAACTGATTGCCCCATAATTATCACTGCGCCCCTCCTCTTCCTCCAGATGCAGGCATCTTGTTTCTATCTCTCTTTCCATTCCGCATATCCCCCAAAATTTATCTTCATGAGATTCTTCTAATCTTCTGCTGCGCACTTACGCACTCCTCCTGTCTCTTCTTTGCCAGTTCCATTCCTTTTTTGACAAACCCACCCTGATACTGTTTTCTAATCTGCCATGCATAGCGGTTGTCTGCGTCATCAAATTTCTGGTATTGAAAGTCCAGAACATCCTGCACATCGGCGTGTAATTCCGCAAAAAAGCTTTTCATCTCATCTATGATATTCATAGCGGCCTGTGCCACAGAACAAATCCTTCCATCCGGCAGTGCAATTTTAACGGTCTTCAAATCATAATGCGCTGCATTCTTAAAATTCTGCACGGCATGTACCTGATGCTTTACTGATAATTCTTCCTCCGGCCTGCAAAGCAGCCATATCATTAGTAACTGTGCAAACAGGACATCTTTTACTTCAAGTCCCTCTGCAGATAATGGGTTTAAATCGAACATCCGAAGTTCAATATGGTTGACTCCATTTTTCCGCAGGCTTTCCAGATTATTCTCCCCGGCAGGTTTCAGGCGCACGGGATAATACAGCTCGGAAGGCGCTTTTAACAGTCCCTGCAGCACATATTTTTCAATACTGTCTGCATAGGCTTCGATGGATTGATAATCAAATACCGGGGTAAAATCATTCCAATAACCCAGTTCACTGCACCGCACAGACGCCAGCCCCATAAAGACATCTCCGCCGCATACCCCCTTCTCCACAAAGGAACTGTCAAGCAGAGGGCTTGCCGCTGTAACCGCTGTCAGTATCCAGCCATACACAGCCAGCGAGGCGGCAAGCTTTAAGTATAATTTATCTTTATAATCCTGAAAGCTGCTGCCGCCATGCAGCCGAAAACTGTGGAGCAGCAATTCCTCCGAAAAAGAGAAATTAACGTGGATGCCGGAAAACGCCATGCGGTATCTCCCATATTTATCTGACAGGTAATCACGGTAGACCGTTTTAAACTGTTCCTGCCCATCAAAAGCCGCAACGGGTATGTCATTTTCATTTCTTATATACGGCGGGTTGGAAAACGGCCAGATATATTCCCGGACAGGCAGGCCAGATACGATTTCCTGAATCATGCCGTAATGCTCCTGCAATTCTTTAATTGCCTCCTCTGCCGTTTTATGTACTCTGGTATTAATCTCCGTCTGGTTCTCACAAAAATCCCTGACGATAAAATCATTATCCCCAAAAGGATGACTTGTGTGGGAAAAAGTCCCATCTTCCAACACCCGTAAACTTTCTTTCTCTAAGCCAAACATCCCATCCAGAATATGCTTCCTGATATACAAATCTTCTATATGTAACATATAAATCTCCATTCCGCCGCTTATAGCGGCTTAAATCTTCCCACATTTCCTATAATGTTGAATAATCCAGAAAAAGCAACCTCATTTTCTCCGGGTCTTCCACATACTCATATCCGTGATCTGTCCCAGCCTGCGCCAGTTTCCCATCCTGAAAAGCCAGTAATGTATTTAACGGCAGCGGCCTCCACTCTTTCCCGTCTAGCGGGACTGTGCTAAACACATACCCGCCCTGCCGCTTTGATAGGTACAGGCTGTTCCGGCAGTTTGTATGCACGTAAAGATATTCCCCATCAAACATCAGCAGATTTAATTTATTTCCGTCAGCAATTTGGCAGATTAATTCATCTATTACCTGAAAACGCTCCGGTGCGTCTAGTGGAGCTCCCTTTTCTCTGTATCTGCCATTCATCCGATCCACGAGCAGATACAAAATCCTCTCACTATCTGTCTGCCCTTCCTGTACATAAAAATAAGAATCTGTCATTTCCCCCTCAAAAATAGTGCCGTTGTGTGCCAGCGTCCATGCCCGCCCTGTATCATCTTTCCTGATAAAAGGATGGCAGTTTTCATACTCCATATTTCCCTTGGTTGCCAGCCGGATATGGGCAATCATTTTATCTGCCATAATTAAATGACTGCAGCATTCCCTCAATCTGGCGCTTTTCGTTGATGCCACAGCCTGTTTCTCGACCTGCACGCTATGGTTCCCAAAAAATGCCATTCCCCATCCGTGCGGATGTCTGTCTCCATGCGAGAAAAACACATCCAGCAGATCATTTAACTGTATTTTTCTGGGGGCACTAACCCCAAACAATTCACACATAAGAACTACCTCGTTTCTAAAGCCAATTACTATGTCAATATTTAAAACGATACCGGCGGGACTCGAACCCACAACTTCAGCTTTGCGAGCCTATGCCATTCCAGCGGCTACGGCATCATATATAATCTTATTTACCTACTCTTTTTATATGTTTATAATATCCCCTTCCCTTTTATTTGTCTAATAGAAAAAAACTGCATGACGTTATAGCTTTATCCTATAACATCATGCAGCCCCCAAAATGCCATTATTACTTTATCTCTCCGCTATCTCAATCCTAGTGTCAATTATTATTTCGGTTCCCCGGCTACCTCAATACTTTTGTATTAATTTAATTACAGCAGTATTTGCATATGTCAGCGGTTCATTATGTACGAAAAAGGCAACCCTGCTAAAAGGTGCATAGAGTGTTTCCAGAATATCCCCCTCATATGGATTGACGATATTTGCCAAAGGCTGCCCTGTCTCTACTTCCTGCCCCGCCTTTACCAGTGGCTCAAAGATACCGGATTTGGCTGTTTTTATAAGAATCAGTTCCTCATCATGCACAATCTTTGAAGACAAACCGTCCGGTGCACTGTACTTTATCATCCCCTGACGGGACAAAAAATTCATCACTGCCAGAACTGCCTGCCCCGCACTATTCTGGTCAATGCGTGAGGTAGTGGATGTATACAGCGAAAAAGCCTGCGTTTCCCACACCTGCCAGTTATAATTCAGTGTTGCCGTATCATAGGGCCTCACCTTACGGATTACCACATACGGCAGGCCAAACAGTTTTGCTGTCTCAGGATTGCTAAAACCTTCATCCATAAGGCGCACATGTGGGACAAAATCACCCGGCATATAAAAAGAAGTAAACTGTATGCCAAACTGATACCCGGAAATCTCACGAAATACGCCATCTGCAATCCTCTGGGTAGTTTCTCCCAAATCATATCCGGGAAACATACGGTTAATGTCTGTATTATCTGTTGACCAGAATCTTTTCTGGATATTCATGGAATACGGGTTAATGGAGGGAATAATTAAGATCCTATGCCCGTCTGCGATTCTCCCCTCCTCCTCAAGCTGCTTCATCTTCTTTACCAGTCTGGAACAGCAATACAGCTGCTGTATCTCGTTCCCTCTGGAACTCCCTACGATGCAGACGGACTTTTCGCCTGTTCCAAATTCATATCCCGTGACACGGAACGTATCTCTGTATAAGCCCTTCATTTGATAGATAATTCTCTTATTCATAACCGCATACCTCCTTTTTCAACAGCCGCCCCATAAGGGAACCCTCAACAACAACAGGGTAATCCCTTATGGTAAATAGCATGCCGTCTTCCGGAGCCTGCACCTCATCCAGCACCTTTCCGCACAGCGGGTCTACAATCCGTCCTATCATTTCACCCTTGCGCAGCTTTGCGCCATGCTGCACAGCCGGGATAAATACGCCTCCTACACTGGCATTCAGATAGCTGACATCCTCCGGATTCCTCGAAATAATCGGTTTTCTTACCGGATTGGCATCCCCGTTCCAGATTCCCATCTCCTTCATCAGATGGAAAATTCCATCCACCATCTGGTCTCCATACTCCTTTGTAATGCGCATTCCCACACCCATCTCCACAACCAAAACGGGCGTCCCGATATTATTCAGGCTGTAGGCAAATGTCGATTCTAACACCGTACTTGCACCATGAACCCATATCAAATCTACGTTGCTTTTCTCCGCCAGAGGGACAAGCGTGTCCTGATGCAGCTCATTGATGCGTATCTGCGGTATTTCCGTCAGGTAAATATTACTGGCATGGATATCAAACACGCAGTCCGAACCCGCCACATCCTCCATTATCCGGGCAACCACATATTCCATCATGCTCCCGTCAATATCCCCCGGAAACAGACGGTTCATATCCAAATCAAAGGCGGGAATCCCTCTGGTAATAGAATCAATCCCAAGAGGGTTCATTGCCGGATAAATATCTACTATCCCTGTCAGGCATTCCCTGTGCTGCTCTATACGCCGCTGCAATTCAAAACAGACATACTGCCCCTCCAGTTCATCGCCATGAATGCCGGTGACGATGCTGATGCGTTTCATATCATCTACAGAATTCTCCGGCGCAATGCGGTTTTTCCTGATTTCCAGCGCCTCGTCTACAGGCAGCCCTATCGCTGCTATTGTTTTTATCATATTATTCCCTTTCTCTTTTTTCCACTAGAACAGAAATCTTCTGCGTCTGCGCCCCGCCATTCCACATCAGGCCGCGGTTGATTGCACAGTCCGACGTATCCCTTCCATGTCCTAATTTTATATAATGGTCTAATACCAGACAGTCGTTCGTCGGGTCAAACGCCAGCCACCTGCTGCCGCACAGTGCTTCCACCCATGCATGGCTCGCACCTTCGCCAATAATCAGCCCGCATACATAGCGGGCAGGAATCCCCGCCATCCTAAGCAATGTAATATATATATGCGCATAATCCTGACAGACACCCCTGCCAAGCTCCCACGCCTCCTCTGCTGTCGTATGGACATGGGTAACTCCGGATTCATATGTAAAATCTCTGTGCAGCCTGTGCATCAGTTCCACACAAACTTCATAACTATTCCCACAGCTAGAGAAATCACAGGATTCATAATACCTCAAAAGCCCCGGGCCGGGCATACACTTCCCGTAAGGATAACGGAATATCCCCGTTTTTTCCTCTGCAGCCTCCTCCTCGTAGTCTGTCTGAATGATTTCCACGTCGCCAGTTATGTGAAAGATAAACTGCCTATGCGGTTCCGTCTCACAGCCATAAATCTGCTTGTTCCCAAAAGAATCCTCCCCTATTGAATGCTCTGTCTCGGGCAGTATGGAAAACTCCATCCCCAGCAGATGCTGCCTTGCATCCTCCCTTGGGATGCATTTAATCGTATAATAGCATCTGCCTACATTCTCCTCATACTCTATTTCCATCTGATACTCAAAATGTAATACTGTCACAAAACCACCCCTAACCTGCAATCCCGCAAACACCGCCGCCATGCAAAACTGCAGGCATGCCTGTTTCTTACCGGTGTCTGGCAGAATATTATATAATTGCCTCAACATTTGATACAATTGTATAGTAATCTAAATCAGGTTTTTCCACAAGTTCTTTTATCTGTTCCAGCATTGCCCCGTCGTAAGCCAGCCCGCTTCTTTCCACCCTCGGCACCATACGGCACACTTCCCTTACCAGCTCATCTCTGGATGCCCCAAGCCGCGCATATAAATCAATCCGCTCAATGCGTTTTCCAGCTTTAATCATATTCCTCACCTGTTCCGAATCAATCTGGTCATCTGCAATCCCCCAGAATGACAGAATGTGGTCCATGATATACTGCAGTTCTATCAGCGGGGAACTGCTGACAGCAGCCTTATTCATGTCATAGATGGCAAGCTGGATATAAGAGAGCGCTTCCGAGCCGATACTCTCCCTGAGAACAATGGCATTGTCATATGCCCTGTTCAAATTGCTGATAATAGAATCCGGGTTTTCGGCATCAAAAGGATAACGCCTGATAAAATCCTCCCTTGATGTATAAATATTAGGGATATCTATGGATTCGCAGAATTTTTGATAGCTGTCAATCGTTTCATCAATCATTGTGTCAAAACTCTTATAATAAAATCGGAGCGTAGTGTAGACACGTTCCGTATACCTCCCCAGCCAATATAGGTGATCCGCCTGTTCTACTGATACAATACCCATGTGTCTTTAAACCCTCCTCCCTGTGATGAATTCACTATAAAAGAATCTGAATTTCTGGAAAATCTTGTCAGCCCACTTTTCCAGACGAATGGTTCCTCCGCCATCAGGACAAATGCACGAAGATCTGCCTTTCTTGGTACAATCTCCCCATGGTCCACAATATCCAGATCCTGAAAATCAATGACTTCCTGTGCAATAAATCTTCTTGGCTCCCGCTTTAAAAGGGCAATGAAATCCTGTTTCTGCTCCTTTGTCATGGAGCTGCCAAATACAACACCATAACCACCTGCTTCTGCCACATCTTTTAATACCAGATCATCGAAATGTGCCAGAACATACTTCATATCCTCCTCATAAAAAGGCAGATATGTAGGCGCATTGCTTAAAATAGGCTCCTCGCCCAGATAATACCGAATCATCTTAGGAACAAAATAATAAATACCCTTGTCATCCGCCACGCCATTTCCCGGTGCATTGATAAGCGCCACATTCCCTTTCCGGAACACCTCATAAATATGTGGGATGCCAATCAGTGATTCCGGATTAAAATTCATCGGGTCCAGATATTCATCTGATATCCTCCGGTATACAGCGCCGACTTTTTCCTTTACCCCATTAGATGATATATAATACAAATTATCCTTCTCCACAATTAGTTCTGAACCTGTTGCAAGATGCGCCCCTGTCTTTTCCGCCAGATAGGAGTGTTCAAAGTATGCGGCATTATATCTCCCCGGCGTCAAGATAACCGTATGCCCGCCCGGATTTACATAATCCATGGCCCTTCTAAGCAAATCTGCATAGTTGCGGTTATCTTCCAGCCTGTGATTGTGAAAGGTGTCCGGAGAGCTTCTGCGGCATAACTCTCTGGCAATCATGGGATAAGAGGCCCCGGAGGGCACCCTTAAATTGTCCTCCAATATGTACCAACTGCCATCCTTCCCTTTTACAAGGTCAATACCGGATATATGGGAATAAATGCCCTTCGGGGGAGCTACCCCCTCACACTCTGCCATATAGCCGCTTGATGCAAAAATAAAATCTTCCGGCACAATCCCGTCCTTCACAATCTGCTTCTTGCTGTAGATATCTTTTAAAAATAAGTTTAAGGCCATAACACGCTGTTTTAAGCCCTTCTCCAAATGTTCAAATTCCTTATGCTCAATAATCCTTGGTATGGAATCAAATGGAAATAGCTGTTCCTTAAAGACATTATTTTTATAAATCCCAAACTTCACTCCATAACGCGCCAGCAATTCATTAATTTTGTCCGTGTGTTTTAATATTTCTAACTGTTCCATAGGCGTTTCCTCCTTCCAATTACTTTTATAGAACGCCAAAAGGCGCCCTGCATAATGCAGAACGCCTTTGTTCGTAAATCAAATAAAGTATATTCCTTTTTAAACGGCATGTCAAGCCCCGTGATTAGATATTACGGAAATTAATTCTTAATAGTTACAGTTCACAATGGTTTATTGGTGGTGTGAACTGTAACTATTTCAATCGTGTTTTCAATCGTGTTCAGAGCGGAAGCAAAAAAATCCGATTGATTTAGCATGGATTTCAGGGTATAATAGCAATGAGGTCATATACCTTTTGAGAATGGCTTTTGCGTTTCCTATCATACCAAAGGAGGTCTATGGCTATAATGGATACGGAAATTAAAAATGCAGTCAGTGCGGTGGATCAGGATGCACAGTATGACGACAGGGCAAAGCGCCTGTTAGGAAACAAAACCATTCTGGCGCATATTCTGGTAAAGACGGTTGACGAGTTTAAGGGAATGGATCCGAAAGAGGCAGTGAACTATATTGAAGGGGAACCGTTCATCAGCGTAATTCCGGTAGAGCCGGGGCTGACCAATGCCGAAAAGGAAGAAGCAGGGCAGAGGATAGTCGGTTTCAATACGGAAAATACGGAGATTAACGAGGGACTTGTAAGGTTTGACATTGTGTTTTATGTGCGTATGAAAGACGGGCTTTCACAGATTATTGTAAACGTGGAAGCTCAAAAAGACGCACCAACGGAATATAATGTGTTAAACAGGGCAATCTTTTATGTGAGCCGCCTTGTTTCCTCACAGAAGGAAAGAGATTTTGTAAACACTAACTATGATGACATAAAGCGTGTATTCAGCATTTGGATTTGTATGAATATGAGCCAGAACAGCATGAATTATGTGCATCTCACAAATGACGGTCTTTTAGGCTCTTATGAGTGGGGCGGGAAGATTGACCTGCTTAATATCGTCCTGATCGGATTATCACAGGAACTTCCGGAGCATGATGAGAAGTATGAGCTGCACCGTCTGTTAGGGGCGCTGCTGTCAAAAAAACTTACTTCTGATGAGAAGCTGAACATTATTGAGACAGAGTACGATATTCCGATAGAGGATAGCTTAAGAAAGGATGTGAGCGTTATGTGTAATCTTTCACAGGGAATCAGGGATGCAGAAGATGTAAAAATAATTATGAATATGCACAGAGATGGTTATTCGTTAGAACAGATAGCGAGGATTGTTGAAAAGACCATAGATGAAGTAGAAGCTGTCATCGAGAAACGGGAGCCTGTATTGGCATAATCACAGTAACTTAATAACACAGACAGTAAAGCAGTGAATTTGTTTTTTATCTTTACAGAAAACAATTCGCTGTTTTTTCTGTTTTCAGAGGAAAAGACAGTCAAAGCAGATTGTCTTTTTTTCATGCAAAGAAAGGAATAAACATATGGCAAAAACATATTCAAACCGTACCAGAGATAAACAGGAAGTAAAGGCGATTACCGACCAGAAAGTATATTCCTTTTCAAACGGCATGTCAAGCCCCGTGATTAGATATTACGGAAATTAATTCTTGATATGGAGGAACACAAAGCTATAAAACTCATACGATAATTATAACAATATTACGGAGGATGGTTTATGACGCCAGCCGCAGAGAGAATATTTTTATACAAAAATGACGAATTGGTGACATTTGCCTCTTTGACAGAAGAGGAGAAGAATGAGGTCCGAAAAGAATGTATGACAAGGCTAAGTGATAGAATCATGGCCTCTAAGGGATACAAAAGGGTAGGGGAGATACATAAAAAGGACACATAGAGACAACTTAGCTTTGCATAGCATTGACATGGAATAAGAAATTTGTATTTTATATAAGACAAGAGGACAGGCTGCTACACTACCTGTCCTCTTGCAAAACTGTTTTTCCCTTACCGCAAAACACTAGTGTGTTTTCTGGCACTTATGCTTTCGAAACGGCTGCCATATCTTTTTTACCGTGATTTTAATTTTCACACTGATACCGTTTAATGCGGTCACATAAATATTACAGGTTCCTTTCCCTTTTGCTTTGACTTTGCCCTTTGAAGTCACGGCTGCAACTTCCTTATTGTCCGAAAAATACCGGAGTTTTGGCCCGTAGCTGTTTGGCAGAAGTTTTTTCTTCTCGGATTGTTTTACAATCTGCACTTTCAGGCTGGCATTTTTCCCTTTTTTCAGGGTATACTTTTTCTTTGCCGGGATTAGTTTCTTCGCATTGGTATATTTCTTATGTTTCCAGCCTGCTACATGGTATGTCTTGCTGCTTCCGATATAAACTTTTTTGCCGCCGATATATTTCCATGCTTTAATTTTAACTTTATAATTTTTCTTGCCGGAAAGTTTTTTGCCGGCTATCTTAGTCAGGGAAACCGATGTCTTATTCCCTTTCACGGTCTTGGCCAGCGATTTCCTGCCCAGCTTCTTCTCGCACTGCTCAGCGAAAATGTCATAGCCTTCCGCTCCCTGCACCGCCTGCCATCTCAGCCGGAACGTATTTCCTTTCCACCCTGCGGATACACCAGAATCCAGTTTTTCCGAATTTTTCATCACTTCCTCCGGTGGAACAGTCTCTTCCGGATTTGTTACTCCCGGCTTTTCTGTCGGCGGAGTTGTCGGCTGATCCGTTGGCTGCGGCGCGGTTTGGCTGATGTTTCCGTCCTTATCTACGGTTCCTCCGTTTGGCAGTGCCGTTACTTTTCCGTCTCCGGCCTCGACAGTCCCCCCCGGCAGGTACGGTGATGTTACCGGCTTTGTCTGCCGTTACCTTTCCTCCCGATGGCGCTGTTGCCGTGGTGTTTCCGCTTACTATCTTATCTGCTTCTACTTTCTCGTCTTTATCTACCGTTCCTCCATTTGGAAGCGTCAGCTCTTTTCCGTTTCCGGTTCCGACCTTTCCTCCGGCGGGTACGGTGATGTTGCCGGCTTTGTCTGCCGTTACCTTTCCTCCCGATGGCGCTGTTACTGTGGTGTCTCCGTTTACTATCTTATCCGCCACTACGTTTCCGTCTTTGTCAACGCTTCCTCCATTTGGCAGCGTCAGTTCCTTTCCGCTTTCGGTCTGAACGGTTCCTCCGGCGGACACCGTAGTCGCTGGAGGATTAGTTGACGGGTTCATCGGTGAGCTGGTTGACGGGTTCGTTGACGGATTGGTTGATGGGTTCGTCGACGGGTTGGTTGACGGATTGGTTGACGGGTTCGTCGACGGATTGGTTGGTGAAGCCGTCGGCTGCGATGGGCCTGCACTAATGTTTCCGTCTTTATCTACCGTTCCGCCATTTGGCAGTGTTGTCACCTTTCCGTTCCCAGCCTGAACCGTTCCCCCGGCGGGTACGGTAATCTTGCCATCCTTGTCCGCTGTTACCTTTTCCCCCAATGGCGCTGTTACCGTGGTGTCTCCGTTTACTATCTTTTCTGCCTCTACCTTTCCGTCTGCATCCACAGTCCCTCCGGTTGGCAGCATCAGCTCTTTTCCGCCTGCAGCCTGAACCGTTGCTCCGGTTGGCACCGTAACCTTACCGTCTGCATCAATATCGACATTCCCTGCCGACGGCAGCTTAACCGTCACATCCACGTTTCCATCATTTCCTTTGTCAATCGTAACCGTGCCGTCCTGACCGTTTGCTATCGTTTCATCATCACGCACGAGGGTTTGTCCCGGCGCTAATGTGGCTGCGTCATTGAAATTTTTTGCATCCGCTATCTTGGCATAAGCGAAACTGTCTTCGCCTTCTGTCGTTTCCAGCCAGATTTTACACTCTGCAAAGTTAAGGCCGGATATGCTGCAGGCTGTCTCAATCTGTTCTTTTGTAACAACCGTTACCTCTCCTGCCGGTACGCTGTAATACCAGTCGCTGGTTTCACTCTTTCCCTGCACGACAAGGGAGACGGTTCCCGCTGCACCCGCAGCCTTCTGTGCCACAATCCTGCCGGCTTCTGTATCATAGCTTACGGTTCCGATTGTTTTATCTTTGCCGTCCAGTCTCAGTGTCATTGCCGCACCGTCCGCTATCGTTCCGTTTACGGTTTCCGATGATGCTGCTTCCGCAGCAGATGCAAAGAGGACAGATGACAGATTCAGTTCAAAAGCGGGCACCACTGCGCTCTCATCATTGCTAACAAGGCGATCTTTGACAGAAGAACCCGGAACCGCCACCCGCGCACGGTCACTACTAATGTAGCCCGGTGCGCGCAGCCAGAAACGCTGGTTTCCCCAGTACCCTTTATCAATACGCAGACCACTGTTCAAATTGCCAGAAGCATTTTCTCCCACTGTGATATAATTTCCACTCGCCTCCGCATATGCCAGATACAGTTTATCCGTTGTGGAATATGCACAATCGGTTTTTGTACCATTATTGCTGTTTTTTACATCGTTTGTATAAATCGTTGTCCCCTGCATCAGGGCTTGCTCAGCCGTTGAAAAATAGGATGTGGATGTTTCCAATCCTTTTAATGCAGTCCGTAACGTGCTGGCTCCATAATGGTTTGCATTTACATCGGATGGGACGCTGCCTGAATAACTACAGCCCCAATCAGCATTATATGATTTTGTTGCAGTGCTTGAATTGTTTGAATCATAGTTCGAGTCAAACTTTTGATTTGCTCCCAGCGGGCTTGCCGCAAACAATGTCACACTGTCTCCGTTCTGGCTTCCCGCTATCCACCATTCCTGATTGTTACTATCATTTTTTCCAAAATAGACTTTTGCCGGATTTTTACTGCCGTCATTATCATCCGTGTTAAACGTCTTTAACTGCTCTTTTGTCACAAACTGGCCAGAGGCGGCACTCCTTAACTCAGCCGCATGAACCTCTGTGTCAGGCACCGGAAATGAGCCTATCATCACTGCCGCTGCCAGCAGCAGCGAGCCAATTTTCTTCTTACCATTTCTCTGTTTCAATTTCCTCTTCCTCCAATTCTTTTTTACTTTTCATAGGGTTGCCAGCGCGGAACCATCCATTTCTGTCAACTCCTTTTCAACATTTTTTCTTCCGTTTAAGGCACAGAATATCAAAATCCCTCAAAAACCCCTTTACATTTCAATTTTTGACAGATAAAATATCACTGTCACTTTAACTTTAACATAACCACCCATGAACGACTCAAGGGTTTTTTGCAAAATTTTTTATTTTTATAAAGGAAATTACTATGGACAGCACGACTAACGAAAGCGACTACAGCTTATTTTCGATCAGCTAGGCGGCTCACGCCTGCAATCTTTCCCGTTCCAGTTTAATCCGTCTGGAAGAAAGGGGGCTGCTGACTCCCGCCCGCACCAATGCAAAAAGCGGATACCGATATTATGATAACAACAACATCGCCCGTATTCTCCAGATTCAGAAGTTCCAATGGATGGGCTTTTCCCGGAGGAAATCATTTCCTATTATGAGAGCGGCGGAAAAGCAGACGGCCTTCTTGACGCTTTGGAGCAGAGGCTGTCCATGTTGCAACAGCAGATTGCAGAGATGCGTTTGCGTTCCCATAATGAGCTGGATATGTCCCTATCTATCCTGAAGATACCTGAAACCTTATGCTGCGTCCGCAAATATCAAGGCTCTCTGGTACAGGATAAATACCATGCCTCATATGACTTTTTCCATGAATGTGTGGAAAAAGGAATTGCCCTCGCACCAAAGCCATTTTTCATCATCAATGAGCGCACGGACTATCTGGAGGGAAAAATCAATTCCACACCCTATGATTTTCATGTCTGTATTCCCGTTCTGCCGGAACAGGCGCCGGAGGACGCAGTTCCTATTCCCGCTTGTACCGCTTTATCCCTGCTAGTGTACGGCAACTATAACAACCTCAACGAAGCACATCTGTATCTGGGAGAACAGGTGCGTAAACGCGGGCTTACTCCTGCCGGATATATCCGGGTAATCGCCCTGGTCGCTCCCTATGTGGGGAAAGAAATCAATCCGGACAGGTATTGTTCCCAATTGGTGCTGCCAATTGAAGAGAAGGAGGGGATGGAGAACATTTAGCAAATGATTGTATTGACAATGATAATGTGTTCCTTTATAATTAAACCATCGGTTCAATTATTGGAGGCGTATAGAAAATGCCTGGGAGAAAAAAAGAATCGCAAAACGTGCATAGAAGGAATGATACAAGACTTAACGGAGAAAGGAAGTAATATATGGGGATTTTTTCTGGAATTTTATGCCTGATTTGTTTCTGCCTGTTATCAGCAAAAGCAGCAACTGCGAAACTACACTTTCAAAGAATGGATAAAATATTGATGAAAATTCATAAACCTGTCAGTGCATTTTTGATTATAATGTGCCCTGTACATATTTATTATGTTGTTCCCATTCTAGAAAACCGCAGTCTGTTGGTGCCTATTTCGGGAATTGTTATTACAACATTTATGATTTTTCTAATTTGCTTATGCCATGTGATAAAAGGAAGAAAAAAAATATTATGGCATAGAATATTGGCTGCCCTAATGGCAATTGGAATTATGGGACATCTTTCGGCATATTTAATAGATTTTAGCAATTATCAGAAAAATATAGCAAATATAGAAATCAATAGCATTAACTTAGAAAATGTGGAAAATGGATTTTATATAGGAGAGTATGATGTGGGATATATCTATGCTAAAGTAGAAGTTGAAATCAAAGATAGTGCAATTGTTTCAATCAATCTTTTGGAGCACAGAAACGAACGGGGTAAACATGCAGAGGACATTATTGATGATATAATATCAGAGCAGAAACTTGATGTAGATACAATAAGCGGAGCTACTAACTCCTCCAATGTAATTAAAAAAGCAATAGAAAAAGCAATTATAGAAGGTACACAAGATTTATCAAAGAGCAAGATAGGCAGCCACATATGAATTAGAATTTTTAGGAGGTGGGAAAACAGCTATGCCCGGAAAATACGATTTCTTTTGGAGTACAATGGAGTTGTGCGATTGGAGCAAGGAAGGGAATGATGATAAGGTACTTAAACCAGTGATCAAGTACCTATCGAAACAGGACGACCTTATTATTTTTGAGTTTGACGATCTCATGACGGAACTCTTGTATGGATTAGATACGGAAAAGCTGGCGGATCAATGCGAGAAGGTTGACCCGCTAATGTGTGACGACACATTTTTATATTCCAGATGCGTCGCTTTGATCAACGGGCCTGATTACTATGAAAAGGTCAAGCGAGGGAAAATGAAAAGTGTATGGAGCATGGATTTTGAATCCTTGCTCTATGTTCCGGGGAAGGCATGGGCGTTAAAGCATCGGCGTTCTGCTGACGATTACCCCCATATTTCTCCATTGAGCTATGAAACCGGCAGTAACGAAGAAGGTTGGGGAAAAAGCTCATTATAACCTCATTCACGGCACGCCCATTGTCCCAAAGATTCCAGCCCAGTTCAGTCAGAACCTCTGCTTTTGTGACAGCAAACGGCACATCAGTGAGGCTGGTTTTTAGTTTGAGCTTTGCAGCAGTGATTTCCTGCCTTTCAATAATAATAGGGAATTCCCTGCTAAGTACATCAGATTTTACTTACTTATGCCCAAAAGCCTTATTGAAGCGCTAGAAGAAAGCGCTTGAAACCTTGCACAAATTGTGGTATATTGAACATAAAGAAGGACACCTGCTACTAACAGGTGCCCCATAGGAGCCCCACTCCAAAGGTGGAGTATCCCAAGCAAAGGCAATTACCTCTCAGTGAGAGGCGCCCATCCTGGTCTCAACAGGGTGGGCATTATTTTTTTCGCTTGTGATCCTTGTCTCTGTCGAGAAAGGCAAGCAACGCTATAACAAAGCTACCAAAGGCAATCAGCAAACCGATTATCCCTATAAATATCAATATGATATCCGCAGCAGTCATTGGCGCCACCTCCCTTCCTATGTATTCCGGCAAACCGGTCATTGGCTTGGGAGGCTGCCACCCCTGTCATGGGTTCCATATTGGGATACTACCACAGTTCGACAAGAATTTCAATCAGATTCTGTTTTCATGCTTGGAAATCAATTTCAACCGACCAAAACAGAAAGGAGGGTTCCATGGAACAAAAAATCGCTATTTTAGGCTATAGTGGAAGCGGAAAATCTACACTTGCACAAAGGCTAGGAAAAAAACACCATTGTGATGTACTTCATTTAGACTGCGTGCACTGGCTTTCCGGATGGCAGGAGAGAAATACAGCAGAAGAAAATGAAATTGTGGCAGAATTTCTGGATACACATAGAAACTGGATAATAGACGGAAATTATAAATCTATCTGCTTTGAACGCCGCATGGAAGAAGCCTCCCAAATCATACTCTTAAAATTTCCCATACATATCTGCCTATACCGGGTACTGAAACGATACCTCACTAATCGCGGACAAAGCAGGCAGTCCATTGCAGAAGGCTGCAATGAAAAAATCGACAGCGAGTTTCTTTGGTGGGTTATTCATGCTGGACGGGATAAAAAACACAAAAAATGGCATCAAAATCTTTTAGAAAAATATCCCCAAAAAATAGAAATATTCAAAAATCCCAAATCCGTAAAAAACTTTTTAGAAAATCTCAAATAACAAATAATTGTATTGACAATAATAATGCGTTCCTTTATAATTAAACCATCGGTTTAATTATCGGAGGGCATATCGAATGGCTAGGAGAAAAAAAGAATTGCAAAGCGTGCATAGAAAGAATATTTCAATGGCCGCAGAGCAGTTATTTATGAAAAATGGGATAGAAAATACTTCCATGAATGATATTGCCAAGGTATCTGGTTATAGCAAAGCAACTTTATACGTATATTTTAAAAACAAAGAACAGCTCGTAGGAGTATTAGTCTTGGAAAGTATGCAGAAATTATATGATTACATAAACTCTGCCTTAAGACAAAGCAATGATACAAAAGAGCGTTATAAACAAATTTGTTGTGCGCTGGTAAAATATCAGGAAGAGTATCCTTTTTATTTTAAAATGGTACTTGAAACCATTAACATTGATTTTGAAACAACAAATTTTTTACCGGAAGAAAAAGAAACCTTTTTGATTGGTGAACAAATTAATGATTTACTGTCTGTCTTCCTAAAAGACGGAATAGATAACGGGGATTTCCGGCCAGACATTGAGATTTTACCGACTATATTCTCCTTCTGGGGGATGTTGTCTGGCCTTCTTCAAATCGCGGCAAATAAGGAAACATATATTGAGCAATCCATGAAAAAAAATAGAATGGAATTTCTTTTTTATGGATTTGAATTACTTTATCATTCTATAGTAGCTGGAGACGGGGTATGAAGATGAAAAAGAAATTACTTGCAATATTAGGAAGCCCGCACAAAAACGGAGCGACATCGAAAATGCTTGATTATGCTATGGAAATTGCAGAACAAAATGGATATGATATTCATTATATCAATCTGTATGAAAAAAATATTGCCTATTGCAAAGGGTGCCGCGCCTGTCTGGCATTGCATAGTTGTGCCGTAAAAGACGATATTCAGGAAATTTCAAAACTTGTAAAAGAATGCAGCATCATAATTCTTGCCGCGCCTGTATACTGGGCAAATGTACCTGCAATTGTTAAAAACATGTTTGACCGCCTTTTAGGAGTGATGATGGAGGAAACACGGACTTTTCCAAAACCACGGCTCTCAAAAGAACAAAAATATATTCTTTTTACTGCATGTAATACACCGGCTCCTTTTTCCTTTCTCTTTGGGCAAAGCACAGGGGCATTAAGGAGCATGAAAGAAGTGTTTAAAACATCAGGAATGAGATATGGCGGAAGCTGTGTATGGACAGGCAGCCATAAAACTGTACTTCCTCATTATATAGAACGCAGAATAAAAAAGATAATTCCAAACACGTTCTGATGAAATATTACCATTAAATCATTTCTGACTGCGATTGCCGTTGTTTCCAGTATTTCCAACATTATTGTTTCCATAGCTTATACACTATCCTTTCCGCTAATACTCTCCAATATGATACTTTTACCGAACGTATTATTAATCAGCATATATCTCCCCTCTTCCTTTTTACTTCTCTAACCATTATCTTCACCTTATAAAATTCCGATTTCTTTGCCGTATTACTTATTGCTGTTTTGAAAAATAGGAATGATAACTGATTTCAGGCTGCCTTGTTCCATTCCCTCTCTTATTAAGTCCGTAATAATAGGATTGATACCGGAGAGAAGAGACTTCTCCATTTTCTGATGCAGGAGGGCATTCTGTAGCTTATGGATCTGTTTCAGAAGTTCCTGCCCAAAATTACCGTCGCTCACATTTAATGAAAGCATCATCAAAGAAAATTGTAATATATTTTTTATGTTTTTTGCAGTTTTTGATTGTCGAATAACCCATTTGGGGTTATTATATTATTGAATATGATATACACAATACTTTGGAAAGGAAGTGATACTTATGCCAGCATTAGCACAAGACAAACTCTATACCATTAATGATATCTATTCCTTACCGGATGGAGAACGCGCAGAGTTGATTGATGGTCAAATATACTTTATGGCACCTCCAACCAGAAAGCACCAAGATATTGCTGGTGAGCTTTTTGGAACCATCTGGGAATACATCCGGGCAAACACTGGCTCATGCAGACCTTATGTCGCTCCATTTGCAGTATTCTTAAATGAGAATGATAGAAACTATGTTGAGCCAGATATATCCGTAATCTGTGACAAATCAAAGCTCACTGACAAAGGCTGTTCCGGAGCACCTGATTGGATTATAGAAATCGTATCACCCAGCAGCAGACGGATGGACTATTTTACCAAGTTGTTTAAATATCGAACTTCGGGTGTCCGGGAATACTGGATTGTTGACCCAGAAAAGAACCGTATCCTCGTTTACAACTTTGAATCAGAAGATACCGGAGATTATACCTTTTCCGATTCTGTAAAAGCTGGAATCTATGAGGAATTATATATCAATTTCTCTGATATTGCAAAACTTCTGAATATTTAGCAAATCACAACCACCAATGAATACGGAAACTATAACCGCATACAATAACCAAGAAAGGAAGTGATACTTATACCACCAGCATTACAACCACAGACAGAAATAATCACTCTGGAGCAGTACGAGGCTCTTTCAGAGGATCCGTCTGACGATTACATCAAAAAAGCATACTACTACGAGAATTACGGAGTGCGGGAATACTGGATTGTTGATCCGAAACGAAAAACCGTCACGGTTAATTATTTTGAGAAAAACGAAGTTTCAATCCAGCTTTTTTTTGAATCGGCTATCAAGGTTAATATCTATGATGACTTGTATATAAACTTTTCAGATATCTGCAAACGGTTAAGTATATAAACCATAAAACTACAGTACCTATTCTTTCATCTTTTCTGCCATTCGCTGTGTTTTTGAATTAAGAACTTTACAAGAACTTAACTTTTAATAACAAAATCAGGGCGAGCAGCGGTATTCTCACCTGCCCTGATTTTTTATAAGACATAAAAATATGGGGATTCTAATACAGAAAAGCGTCGCTGTCAAGAAAAGTTTTATCTGCCAATTATAACCCCTGATTTTTGAATAACTGTTTCATTTCTTCTGCGGATTCTTGCATTCCCCTTTGAAACCACACCTCAATCCATCCATACAGACTGTATGCTGCAAATGCTTTCGCATAAACTTCGCCTTTCGGCAAATCTGGTCTTAATTCCATAGTGTCCAAAATGACGTCTTTTAACAAATAAATAAGATGGCGTTCATTCAAGAGATGGTAAAAGGCTCTATGCTGCTCAAAATGTTCAAATATCATTCCAATAGCCGAACTGAGGGGCATGCTGTTATTTTTCTCCCAATCGCTTTTCCACCCATTAAACAGTTTATTGATATATGCCTTTAAAATATCTTCCTTGCTGTTGTAATTGCGGTAAAAAGAAGCCCGTCCAATGCCTGCATTGTCACATAATTCGCTGATGGAAATATCCTCAATCGCCTTATCTTCCAATAGTGTAAGGAGAGATTCAGTTATATGCTCTATCACATAAATATTTCTTCCTTCATTGCTCATCGGTGATACAGTTTCCTTGTTTTGTCTCATTTATTCTCCTCCCTATATTGTCAAGTGATTTTCCTTAAAAAATCAAGGAATTTATAGTTACATATCTCAGATGAATGAGCCAA
>RAYF01000033.1 GCA_003611745.1 bacterium D16-36
ATGATGCTGGGGTCAAAACATAGAGTTTTCTATGGCTGAATCCTTGTAAGAACCTTGAAAATTTAATATTTCACAGTAGATTTGTTATAGGAGGCTCTCTTTCTCCACAAGCAATGGCATACTTTTTGGGTGTTTTCTATACTAATACCGGATTTTGGGCATAGTTTCCCAGGCCCTTCCGAAATCCGAAGAGCTTTCTGAAGTTCAATGCTGCTATTTTACTTCCAAAGAAAAATTTCCCCCGCTGCTTTCCTCTTGGAAGGCTATCCAGATGGTAATTTTTCCGTAGACTGGAAGGAACTGTTTCCACGCCGTTTCTTAACCGTGCCAGACGGCTAAATTCTTCACTCTGCATGTTTCGCTGGCTTTTTGCCCTGTTAGATGCATTTTTCGAAGTGATAAATGAAGCGACCTTTTTGTGAATCTTCGGACGGCATTGTTCCTGATAAGGACAACCAGCACAATGATTTCTGTCAAATGATACCCTACATTGTCTTGTTGATTTTGTATAGCTCTGACTTATTGGAACGTGACCCGCTGCGCATTTCAGCAGACGCGTGCCGTCTTCATTAAATTTAAAATCTGCCAGTACATCAGGGGCTTCTTTGCCGATTAAGGCTGTTGTTACCAGGCGGACATTCTTTTCTTTTGCAAGTGCAATGTTGTCCTGCCCGTCATAACCGCCATCTGTAACCAAAATGATTTCTTCTTCGGACTTTTCCATTGCCGAAAGAGTTTCCTGGAGAAACTGACTGTCTGCATGGGTGTTCTTATCATACTGATAATCCGTCACGACAGAACCATTTTTGCCAACCGTCTCCTCTATGTTTGCAGAATATCCCCTGTACTGCTTACCCGCTTTGTTTCTGTAAGTGGCATCCGGGTCAGAAGGATTCTGGAGCGCGGACGAATTCATCGTACCGTCCTGCTTTGTCCTCATGCGGCGTTTTTCGTTTTCCACAACAGTCTGGTCAGAAAGGCATCTGGTAAAAAGCCGGTACTCCGTCACGTCTTCAAAATCTGTTCTGCACAGATGCAGCAGACAGTCGCTGTCCGTGAGAAGTCTCTGGATAATGGCCTCCATGTCATCATTTCTCTGATGATAGAAAATGCGGTTATAGTCATTCGGGTCGGCATAATGTTTCAGTTGTTCCGGAATGATATCCGGCTGCTTTTTTGTGAGATAAACAACCAGCTTTGATATGCAGGTATAAATTAGTTCCATACGGCTCAGAAAACGGATATTTGATTCTATCATAAGGGAATCCATGCGGCGGATGCGACCATTCAGCTTCATGATTTTAGCTATTTTGCCACTAAGGTCTTTTACACAGTCATGATATAAGTCCACCCCATGAAGTGTTTCATAGTCATAGCATCTTTTACGGAAACGGCTCAGGGTTTTATCTGATACAGGCTGTTCCACAAAGCTTGTGGTATGCAGGGCGTACTGGAGATGAAGGTCAAGCATCAGGTTCTCAACAATTTCATCGTCCGAATAATCAAAAAGCTCTTTGATGATAAGCGCACCGATGATCACATTAACAGGTGTATTAGCTCTGGATGCCTTGTCACTATACAGGACAGAAAAACGTTCTTCATCTATTGCCGGAAAAATCTCATCAGCAAAGATTTTTGCCCAGGATTTTTCCAGAGCTTTTTTCTCACGCTCAGTTAGTGATATAAAGCTGTCGTCAAAAGATAACTGTTGACAATCATTCGTTTTAAATGCCATAAGAGATACCACCTTTCAAGAACTACTATCATTATAACTCACAAAAGGGTGGATTGTCTGTATTTACTGTAAATATTAAATTTTCAAGTTCGGTAGTTGGGCTTTTGACCCCAGCATCATGATATAATATTTTTCATGAGTATAAAAAAACAATAATCTGAGGTATAATTTTAATCAATTCATATAGTTGAATAGATAATCCGTCATTTTTGTCGCAAGGCCATTATTGTAATATCACAAAAATGACGCTATAATGTAACTTATCGGAAACGAAACAAGCGACGCCGAAGGCGGCATTTGTTCCGTCCCGATAAGTTAGCGACAACATCAGAAGCAGCGAAG
>RAYF01000034.1 GCA_003611745.1 bacterium D16-36
AACTAATGGAAGTGATACACTTGAACAATCTATTTTTGAATCAAACATTCGAGATTATCAAGGAAGCGTTGTTGTGAATAAAGAAATACATAACACTTTGGATCAAAACAATAATATAGATTTTTGGTGGCTTAATAATGGAATAACCATTTTGGCAAGTGATATTTCACCTGCAACAAGTAAATCTTTAATAATTACAGAACCTGAAATAGTTAATGGATTACAAACTTCAAATGAAATATATAATTATTTTTCAGAGCATCCAGAAAAATTAGTTTCTGATTCTCGCCATGTTCTTGTAAGAATAATTGTACCAACCAATGAAACTGCACGTGATGATATTATTTTAGCTACGAACAATCAAACATCTATACCAAAATCATCTTTACGTGTTTCTGATTCTATCCATTGGCAAATTGAAATGTTTTTTAAACAAAGGGGGCTTTTTTATGATAGAAGAAAGAATCATTATAAAAATCTTGGTAAGAAAAATTCTGAAATTATAAGTGTATCATATTTGGCACAATCCTTAATTGCTGTACTTTTACAAAAACCGAATTACTCACGTGCTCGTCCGTCCACTCTCTTAACAAATGATGATTACTATGATTTCCTATATAAAGGCGAAATTGATTTAATTGTCTATTATAAAATAATTATTTGGGCTAATCGAATTAAAAATAATTTACGACAATGCGGATTATATAATACGAGCCAACAAGGTGACTTACTTTTTTATGTTTTGTATTATAGTTTTGCAAGAAAATACAATTCACATCAAATATCTCCGAACGATGTTAAATCTATTGATATAGATGCTTTGACAGATGGAGATATTGCCGAATATTGTAACCATATTTATGAAATTTATCATTCTCTAGGTGGAACAGGAAAAACTGCAAAAGGTTCCCAGATAATAGAAACTTTAATTCAAGAATTTAAATAACACTTAAAGGTTGCAAATCCCCACCAAAAGAATTTGTAACCTTTTCTTTTAGTTATTAATTCCGCAGGAATTATTTTCAAACATGTTATCAAAAACAGTTCCGATTACCCCACCAGAAATCTCCTATTATTGAAGGACAAGAAATATCTTTCAGGCAGAGCCGCACGCTCTGTCTTTTTTCTTGCAAAAAAGCGTATCGCAATCGACATATCTGTGTTAAAATATAAGCATATAGATGTGCCGATTGCAAGCACCAAACAGGTGCGGAAAGGAGACTTTTCTTATGAAAAAGCAATCGGAACAGACAAAAATAACGGCACTCTATGAAAGGCTTTCCCGTGACGATGAATTAGCCGGGGAAAGCAACAGCATTGTGAACCAGAAGAAGATGCTTGAAAAATATGCAAAGGAACAGGGATTTTCCAATCTGTCGCATTATACCGATGACGGATGGTCCGGGACAAATTTTGAACGTCCCGACTGGAAACGCTTACTGACAGATATTGAGGATGGAAAAATTGACTGTGTTATCGTAAAAGATATGAGCCGGATCGGGCGTAACTATCTGCAGGTAGGATTTTATACGGAAGTATTATTCCGTGAAAAGGGTGTCCGTTTTATCGCCATCTCCAACGGAGTTGACAGCACACAGCAGAGCAGCAATGAATTTGCCCCATTCTTAAACATTATGAATGAGTGGTACGTCCGTGACACCAGCCGCAAAATCAAATCCGTACTCCATGCAAAGGGCATGGACGGGAAACACCTGACTTCCAATGCCATTTACGGCTACAAGAAAGATCCGGAAGATAATGACCACTGGATTATTGATGAAGAAGCCGCTGCTGTGGTAAGGCGGATTTACCAGCTTATTATGGAAGGCAACGGACCGATGCAGGTGGCACGAATCCTCACAACGGAAAAAGTGGAACGTCCCTCTTATTATCTGGCAAAACAGGGACTTGGTACTTGTCGGGGAAGTTGCGACATGAGCAGACCATATACTTGGACAGCAACCACCATTTCTGATATTGTAAGAAAACCGGAATATATGGGGCATACCGTCAACTTTCGTACCCACAAAGATTCCTACAAAGACAAACATTCCAGACGGGTTGATCCTGAGGACTGGATTCTCTTTAAGAACACGCAGGAGCCAATTGTGGATGAAGATACCTGGCACACTGTCCAGAAAATCCGTGAAACAAAGCACAGACCAAGCAAGCGGGGAGAGCCAAACCCATTGACGGGACTGATGTTCTGTGCGGACTGTGGTGCAAAGATGTTTAACCACCGGACAGGGGGCTATGAGAAAAAGGATAAAAACGGTAATCCCACCGGAAAATACACCAATGCACAGGATAACTACCATTGTTCCACGTATTCCCTGAATAAGTCAAAATTTACGGATTCCTGTTCCATGCACCACGTCAGAACCGATGTTGTCAGGGATCTGATTCTGGAAACACTGAAAGCGACAGCCGGATTTGTCAAAGAGCATGAGGAAGAATTTATTGCTAAAGTGCGGAATGAGTCGAAAATCCAGAGAGAGGATGCCGCAAAAGTATTGCAGAAGAAACTCTCCAGAGAACAGAAACGAAACAATGAACTCAACCAACTCATAAAGAAGATTTATGAGGATAACGTCAGCGGCAAGTTAACAGACAAACGCTTTGAAATGCTTCTTTCGGACTATGAGCAGGAACAGGTCAGCTTGGAAACTTCCATCCAGAACATAGAGAAAGAAATTTCTGCTTTTGAGGAAGATAATACAAGGATTGATAAGTTTATGGAACTGGTAAAGAGGTATACAGATTTTTCAGAATTGACTACACCTATGATCCATGAATTTATTGATAAGATTGTAGTGCATGAAGCCGACAAATCCACCGGAGAACGCATACAGCAGATAGATATTTATCTCAAATATATAGGCAAACTGGATGTTCCTATGCCGGAACTGACACCAGAACAACGGAGAGAGGAAGAACGCAGACGCAAGAAACGTGCTTGGAACCGTACCTATATGAGACGGAAATATGAACGTGAGAAAGCAGAGCTTGAAGCCGCTGAAATAGCAGAGCTTGGGGCAACCGTGTAGGTTGTTCCAGAAATATCTTTATGACAGGGAATCATGACTATGACGAATATCGTGCAAACGTATTCTTTTTACCCCGGAAGCCTTGATACCTCTGATAATTTCATGCTCCATATAAGATTTTGTAAAACGGAACATTCTTTCGTCTGCCATAATTCCGTATAAATGCGAAATGTACTCCTTTAATTCTTCCGTCAAAAACGGCGGTATCGTTATGATACGCTTGCTCTTTGGTGTTTTAGGCGGTGTGATAATGTCCCTGCCCTCTATCCGTTGATAAGATTTATTTACGGAAATGGTACGCTTCTCTAAATCAATATCATTATAGGTTATAGCAAGTAATTCCCCAATCCTCATGCCCGTCCAGTAAAGGAGAAGAAACGCCATTTTTGTTTCCGGCTTGTTCTCCACAGTCACAAGAAACTGCTTAAATTCCTGTTTTGTCCAAAACTCCTTTTCCCCGGCGTGGCTCTTTCCGATACTTCCGGCTTTCCTGCATGGATTGTCTTTCAAGTCATAGTACCGAACCGCATAATTGAAGATAGCCGACAACTGATTATTGACTGTTTTCAGATACGTTTCCGAATAGCCTTTTTTCATCAGTGCATTTTGCCACGCCCGAATGTCGGAAGCCTTAATCTCATTCATGTTCTTTTTCTTGAAATATGGAATGATTTTCAGGTCAATAATGAATTTCTTTGTACGCATGGTATTTTCACGCAGACGATGTTCCATATCCTCATAATAGATTTGTACGAAGTTTTCAAAATTGATGTCTAAATTTCTCTGTTGCTGTTGCAGAAAGTCACGTTCCCACTGTTCCGCTTCCGCTTTTGTCTTAAATCCCCGTTTGTTCTTCTTGTGACTTACTCCCTGCCAGTCCTTATAATAGAACTGGCAGCGCCACATCTTTCCGTCCCTTGTCGCTGACATAAAATCTCTCCTTTCCTACATGGCTACGGTCAGACCGTAGAATTTTTCTTCAAAGTATTTTGTCGGGACTTTGCCGCAGATTGTCCGATAGCCCTTTGCTTTCAGTTCCTCATTCAGCCCCCGGATAATCTTGTAGGCATAACCCGTTGATACGCCA
The DNA here is from genome assembly GCA_003611745.1 of bacterium D16-36. Classification (GTDB taxonomy): domain Bacteria; phylum Bacillota; class Clostridia; order Lachnospirales; family Lachnospiraceae; genus Butyribacter. Next base: position 4,135 of record RAYF01000034.1, read on the forward strand.
AGCATTTCAGCCGCTTCCTCTGCCGTTACATACATTTTCTTTCCATTCTCCATATAGTCCTATCCTTTCTTTTTTTATTTTAGGTACACATATGTGACCTTTGTGTTTCTATTATACGGTACACTTTTGTGAACGTCAAGTATTTATTTTAATTTTTTATACACAAATGTGTCCTAATATGATAGAATTGAACTAACCACTAACGAAAATCACAAAAAATGGAGGTTTTGGCATGACTACCGGGGAAAAGATTAAACACTTTCGGAATTTGCGTGGCATATCACAGGAAACGCTCGGTCAGCTTTCCGGCATCAATTCCGCCACAATAAAAAAATATGAGTATGGCATTCGCAATCCCAAGCCCGACCAACTGATGAAAATTGCAAATGCTTTGGGTATCAGTATCAATGTTTTCATGGATTTTGATATAGAAACAGTATCAGATGTATTGTCTTTGATTTTGAAAATGGACGAACAACTAGATATGAACTTTGAAGCAGAGAGGTACGAGGACGGAAGTTTCAATCCCACTACAATCAAAATATCCTTTCAGAACTCCCTGCTCAACCATAAATTGGGCGTATACATGAAAGCAAGGGAATTGCAGGAGAACCTTTTGAATGATACGGAACGCTTCTCGTCAGAAGAAGAACACCAACGGGCGATTGAAGCACTCTCAAAGGATTTAGACGCTGTTAAGCAGAGTATTCTTGATGACAGTAAGATTGTCAAAAAGGGTGTTAAGGGTATATCTGTAAAAATTTATCCCGAAAATGAATGAAAAATTTTTGAGCAAAAAGTATTGACTTCCACGTAACGTGATACTGTATTCTTTTCTCATAGGAGCAGAATAGATATAAGCCGGCAATCTCTGTCTTGCTTCTTCACAAATTTAAGGAGCTGATAAGAATGCGAACCATAAGCCAAGTTGCAGAATTAACAGGCATAAGCACACGAACACTACAATACTATGACGAGATTGGATTGTTAAAGCCAAGCGAATTGACCGAATCCGGCTATCGCCTATATGATGATGAAGCCTTGCAAAAGCTACAACAAATCCTGTTTTTTAAGGAATTGGGATTTAAGCTGAAAGAGATTAAAGAAATTCTGCAAAAACCCGACTTTGACAGAATTAAGGCTTTCAAAAGGCAAAAAGAGTTGCTTTTGCTGAAGCGCAATCGGACAGACAAACTTATACAGCTTCTTAGCCGCTTAGAGAAAGGAGAGCAATGTATGAGTTTTAAAGAATTTGACCTGTCTGATTACATTACCGCATTAGAGGATTTTAAAAATAACGGCACTGATGATGTTATCAAGCACTGGGGAAGTATTGAAAATTTTGATATGTTTATTCAAAAAATTAAAGATGATGAAGCAGAGGTAGCTAAACTTGCTATTCAACAATTCGGCAGTATTGAAAAATACACCGAAGCCATGAAACATAATTTAGAGCATTTCTCTGAACTCATGGAAACACAATTAACGGAAGAAGTAAAAGAAATTGGAAAACAATCTGATATTCTGTATGGCAGACTAACCGCCGATTTGTCAGAAGATGTTTCCTCCCCTAAAATACAATCCATTGTACACGAACTATTGCAGCTTATACAGGAAAACAGCGCCAGCGTATCCCTCGGTAAGCCCTATATCAATGTTCTTATTGACACATATTCAAGCGATTATATCAAAAGCATGACTGATAACAAATATGGAGCGAGGGCTTCTGATTATATCATAAAAGCGTTCCATTACTACTCGGAGAATAACGCTTCCGAAAACAATTAGAGGCAACAGGAACTCACTCTCTAAAAATATATCCTGACAATTAACCATTCTCACTATGCCGAAAAATAATTCTCCACACTTTAGAGAGCCTTAGTGACATTTGAATTTTCTTGTGGTATAGTGGACTTCCACTTTTAGGAAAAGGAGTTGATGATATATGCCACAGATGAATAAAGGCGGTAAATTTATTTTCGGAAAATCACTGATACGAGATGACTTGACAATTCATCTCCCAACACAGGCTCTTACAGAGTACAACGCCACAGTAGAGGGAAAAGTCTATCTTTTTACCGGGAGCAAGGTCACTGGCGGCTTTTGTGTGACAAGAAAAGGATTGTTAGAACCGTCAAAGTTAGGACACATTCTTACTGATAATCCAGCTCTACATAATTATCAGACCGCAGAGGGCGAATTTGTCAAATACAAAGGGCGGTCATACTGTTGGGTAAATATTTCAGAGAATGGTATAATTCAGCTTAATCAGCAGATATTAGACTTTCTTAATCTGAAGATTAGAATGGGACTATTGTCTATCCGAAGCAGTGATATAGCTTTTACAATGGGTGCAACCGGTCCTCTGTTGGAAAGAGCCGACAACTATGAGGGCGAAATCAAAATTTACTGAACAATATCTACAGATTTTAGCAGAAATCTCTTGAAACATATCACATTCAATGGTATTATCAATACAAAGGGAAAGCACCCACTCCAAAGTGGATGCTCCGAGTTTAGGTTAATGATTGTCCTTACGGACACCGCCTATCCTGTTGGCAGACAGGATAGGCATTTTTATTTTCGCTTGTTGTTTCTCTTATCGAGAAAGGCAAGCAACGCAACAATTAAGCTACCAAAGGACATCAGCAATGCTAATATTCCAATGAAAATCGAAATGATTTCAAAAGCTGTCATCGGCGCCACCTCCCTTCCTATGTATTCCGGCACGCCGGTTTTCATAAACTCGGGAGGCTACCACCCTGTCATGGGTACTTTCCGTAGATGTATTGTAACACGAAGATATATGAATGGCAATTAGTTCTTTAAATTTGTTTGCAGGTATCACAATACCCGCCCGAAATCCAGTATTCATCAGATAATTAGAGCCATTTTAGAGCCAACAGGCATAAATCAATCCCGGAAACGCCTATTTTATCAGCATTTCCGGGATTTTATCCGTTACTCGAACTCTTCCTGGGCATATTATCAAGTATCAACAAACCCCGATAATATGCGATTTCTGATACACACATTATTTATAATACTGCTTATTCCGCATAGTTTTCTACTTTTCCAGTAGCAAATCAGTAGCAAAAATTTTATTCCTAAAGACTTGATATAATCTACTTTAACTATTCACAGTGAAGTTGTTCTCGGTGGTTTACATACCACAATACAGCTTCCCATCAATCAATTAGGAGGGCTTTGCCATGAGCAATAAACATAAAAATCCAACCATCAGTTTCAGAATCACAGATGCCGAACGTAAGCAAATTGAGGCACGTATTCTTGCCAGCGGACTTATGAAAAAGGATTACTTTGTTCGTTCCTGCATTAACAACCGGATTTGTGTTGTTGGCAAAAAGGAAACCATTTATCCATTGCTGAAAATCACACAAGAGCTATACCAACGATTAGTTACTATGCAGCAAGAAATTACTCCTATTTCCAGTAATCTCACATCTTCGTCTAACAACATTATTGAACTACCAACAAATCATGACATCATAAAACTACAAGAAGATTTTACCAATATGCTCAATGCCATCATTGACCTCTTGGAAGGAGCCAAGTATCTATGGGAAGGGAGTGATTCCCATGAATGATAATTACCAATTTGCAATATACAACCCAGACTGTGATACTGTTGAAGTCAACATTTTCACTAATATGGTACTTGTCATTTCATGTGCCACATACAATGCTACCGTTATTTTTGATTATGACAGCGATATTGTCTATCTATATCGGCTTGCAGAGGAGTCACCCTTTACTTATGCCAAACTTGCTATGCAAGAAAACGGTCTTCAAGATTATGTCGATGCTATAACCTCATTTAATTAACACTAATTCAATTCTGATAATATAGCATTACATACAGAAAAGGGGTATCCGTCCTTTTAATCAGTTATTCGATACCTCTTTTCTCCATTATTGCCTATACATCTTTATTACCAGCCAAATTCCTGTGCCATTGCTGCCAAGCATAAACAAAATGCCTCTTGTTGATGCCGTTCGTCCATATTTTTAACAGCACTACACAAATCATGTGTTGCTCTTACCGCTTTTTCAACTTCAATATTCTGTTGAAAATTATAGTTATCAATCTGTGTTTGTATCTGATTATAATAGTTCCTGCTTACATAAATCGGATTAAACATTCTTTCTTGAAAATACATTTTGTCACCTCTTTCATTTAATAAAAAACACATGCCAAGCTTTATGTTTCCATAGAAATATATCTATAAGACTGTGGGGCACAGGACACTCCAATATCCTTTAATGCAAGCGGTTTCTCATATATGACTATATTTTTCAAATGATAGGCAACTGCCTTTTTCTTCCCTTTGTAATATTTTCTAAAAAAGGCATATGTAATACCTGAATATTTCTTGGTTTGTCGCCAAACGCTTAATATATCATCCTCAATAATATCAGCAATCTCTGCTTCCGCTACAACTTGCTGTTGAGGTGCTGTTGCATATATAATAATCTTATCAACGTCTTCGCGGCAGCGAAATTTGCGATATTCATATACTTTTTTACCTTGTAGAATACTTTCTACATACTCCGGATTAATTGATAATAACATTTGACACATTGACTTTTCCCTCCATTAGGACTTTTTTAAATTGATTTGTTGTCAGATGAACTTCTGTTGGGTATTGTCCCTGCTCTGCCCAACATCCCTGCCGATCAAGCCAATCCATATTTACATTGTTTCCGGCACCAAAATAGCCATAATAAAGCATTTCAACCACAGTCACATTCCTATATTCATGGTATTGCTTTTGCAATTCACTTTCATTAAACACAGACTTATTTCCAATACGCTGTTTCAAATCATCAAAACTCATCAAATATTTGTTGTTTATTTTAGCCTGAATAACATCTGTCACTACACAATATGAGGTAATACAAGAACGGTATCTTTTCCCTGTACCTTGGGTATAACGACGATAAACTAAAACCGGTTCTCCAACCTTATGATTTATGTTCGATGCTTGCCCTACATATATTTTACTAAGCCCATTACTAACACTACTACTAATCTCCGATTGTAATGATGCTGTATTGGCAAGTTCTGAATATGCAAACATTGTATCATGATAATAATCATCAATAATAATATAACCGGCATAGTCAAAACCATCTTTTATAAATGGAAAGGCTTTATACGGGTCACTAAAGTCAATCTTTTTACGGCTTTTTATCAAAACATTCTCCCCATTCAAATTCATACCACACTTTTGAAAACCAAATCTTTCAAACTGTGAAATCAATGTAGTATGTTTATCAAAAACTGTCACATAAACTTCATCACATTTTAATTGCAACCATTTCCATAAAAGCAACCCGATTGCACCCTCCCCAATGCGCTGTCTGCGATATCTCTCAGATATTCGAAATGTGCTAATTTTCAATCTTTCCATTTTAGGTAAAACAGCACTCTGTAATTCAATTTCCTCTTCTTCAATTTTTAATACAACAAATGCTCCTACACCTATCTCATCCTCAAAAACAAGTGCTGTAGCTCCCGTTTCTGCTTTTTTTGCAAACCACTCAATAAACCCCGTACTATTTTCCGTACCAGGATAATCCGCCTTCAACGAATCAAAAAACTCATCATTAAGATTAATGTCTGCAAATTTCTTTAATGAAAACCTTCCTGCCATATTAGCATCCTCCTGTTTTAATAATTTCCACTATTCGCCCCAAATCTGATGCACCACTAGATACCTCCAATGGAATGTTAAGTTGCCCCGCAATTTCTATCGCATACGCTTTTTCAGCACATTGAAAGTCATTAATAGTACATTCATCCTGTCGAATTCCATCTCTTTGAAACCTTCGTTCTGCAATTATCTTAGGACTTTCCAACAATAAAATCATCGTATCTGGTTTTAGCAAAGTGTAAGTTTCCATTGGAATTCTTGTAATCACACCTTCCTCATTCAATAAACAAAAATGACCATCTAAAATAAATTCTTCACCAGTTTGCCGTAATTCATTAATTGCATTCAATAAAAGCACTTGATTATCATCAATATCTGAAACAAATTTATCTGCGGAAAAACCTTTTTCTCGCCTTCCTGCAATTAATTGACTCGCTGAATAATTATTTATTCCCAATTTATCTTTTACCATATTGCAAAAATAAGTTTTACCCACTCCATGAATTCCACTAACAAATATCATAAACGCCTCCATGCAAACATATGTTCCAATCATATAATACCATATTTCCGTTAACATTCCAAGCCCTATTGAGTAAATACTGTAAATTTTCCAGATTTTTTAAAATTCTTATCCACAAATTCATATCTCGCATTATACATTCTACTTTTCGATGTTCCCACAAAAATTCATATTTTTTTAAAAACTTCCGATCAAAATAAAACCGTTGAAAATGTTTATTCAAATCATTCGGAAATTGGCTTTGCAAAGCCATATACTGCCCATAATAACGTACTGTTGTGTTTACCGCAGTCTGCAAATCTAATTTCTCAGATGAATCATAATAATTCCCCAATTTATTCCGAATTTCAGTTGCTACGTCTAATGGATTAATGTTATCTTTACCTAATTCAACAAAATATTTATACATGAGATAGCTAGCATGAAATTCTGACCACAGCACAAAAAATGTATCTTCTTGTAGTTTTCTGTAATTATGTATATTTCTTTTCTCCGCCAACGCTATAAAATCATATACATGAACAAGTTCATGTAAAATTGTTCCTAATATATTGACCTCATCTGCTATTTTTATAAGCAACAGCAGTTCTCCATTGTTTGCTACATAAAACAATCCATAAAGAATATCTTGCGGAGAAAGCAATTCCTTGGCATATGCTTCATCGTCTTCAAACACAAACTCATAAATATCATCTACAAATTTTATCTGATAATTCTCATTACCATTCACTTTAAACTCACCAGTATATTTACAAAAATCTGCTATTTTTGCTTTTAGCATATCAATCACATCACTCATTTAAATGTCTCCTATGCCACTTCCTTATATCTCGTATAAACATACTCATAAATCTTCTGTCTATATGCCGATATACTCACTTCATCATAACACTCCGGCAGCTCCTCCCACAGCGTATCCCGAATCAAATTATCCACTGCTGCCTTTGTCTCCTGCTTATCCGTCCAGTGGTCTAGTTCCGCAATCTTCGTCTTTATCTTCGCCAGCAAATCTACCGCAACTTTCTTGATTTTCTGAATATCCTGTTTCGACAGATTATCCGAAAACAATAAATCATATAAGGACAGTTCTTCATCACTGGTAAAACCTTCCCTAACATACCGCTGCTGTTCTTCATCCATCTGGTTTGCCAGATTCATTAAATCAGCAAAAGTCTTTTCAATCGTTGCCCGATCCTGCTCACTGTTATACGCATTGATAATTTCCTGATAACGAAGCAGATAATCAATCCGTCTGGGATTGGAAAATAACATAATGTCTAATCTTTCCTTTACCAGTTCTTCCAAGTCTTTCATAACAAGATTTTGTTTCTTATTCTTTGCAAATTCCTTTATCAGCAGTTCAAAATTAATGCCACTGATATCAAACCGCTTAGATAGTTCATTTTCTGATGTCTGTTTCTCTATGACAAGATAATCACTGACAATCCCATTAATTTGCACCATCAAATCTGTATTATCAGAATGTTTCCTCTTTTTCATCAAGGCATTATAAATCGCAATTATAGCATCCTTATATGCTTTGGTTTCTTCTGTAATATCATCTCTGTCTGCATATTTGATCAGACGGGAAAGCTCGCTGGCATAGGTCTGATATGTTTTCTTAATTTCCAAACTTTCACACATAGCATTTTCCGCATCCTGTAAGAGTTTTAACTGTTCAAAAGTACCTTTCTCACATTGAACCAATTGCTCCAATTCAAACCCGTGCTGAGCTAAATAATTTTTAGCAGAATCTATTACCTCATAAATTCTGGCAATCAATTTCTCTTTGTCAATGGTTGGGTCTGCTCCGGCAAACCCCTCTGGGTTTGCCGTATAATCTGCCAAAGCCTTGCGAAGTGCCTTCACGATACCAATATAATCCACAATTAATCCGTTGCTTTTCCCCTCAGATACCCGATTTGCTCTAGCTATAGTCTGCATCAGTGTATGTGCTTTTAACGGCTTGTCCAGATAGAGGCAGGACAATGATTTTACATCAAATCCAGTCAGCCACATGGCACAGACAAAAACAACCCGGAAAGGATTTTCTCCATCCTTAAATTCCTTGTCAAGCTCCCTTTTTTCCATCTTTGCACGATGCGGAAGGATATCCAAATCCCATTTCTGAAAAGTTTGGATTTCGTTTTGTTCCTGACTGATGACAACTGCCATTTCAGTTTCCTTCATCCATTTCAATTTATGGGACAGTTCTTGTGCCTCCTGCTCTGACAGCGTTTTCATTTTATTTTCCAATCTCTCGATTTCTTCGTCCCAATACTTCTGCACCAGATAATACATGCGAACACAGGTTACCTTATTTAAGCATACAAACATAGCCTTCCCGCTTGTCCACAAATCACTATAATGTTTCACAAAATCCTTTGCAATAGCTTTTAAGCGTGGCTCTGCTGTCATGATATGAATCTCTTTTGAAAATTCACGCTCTAACCTTTCCTGCTGCGATGCATCCAAATCTGCATTTTCAATGGCATCCAATATTCTGTCATTAATCTCCGGATTATCAATATTCAGAATTTTCTCTCCACGATTCTCATAATATAATGGAACCGTTGCCCCATCATCCACTGCTCTTTTAAAATCATAAATCGAGATATAACCCCCAAATGTCCGTTCCGTAATATTATCACTGGCAAATAATGGTGTTCCGGTAAAACCAATTCTGGATGCAGTCGGAAGTAATTTACACATATTCTCTGCATATACTCCATACTGGCTGCGGTGTGCTTCATCTGACATTATAATAATGTCATGGTCGGGATAAATGGGTGGCTCATCCGGCTGATTAAATTTCTGAATCAATGTGAAAATGAAACTTGGATTGTGCTGTAGCTTATGTACCAAATCGCTGCCACTGGATGCAATATATTCCGAAGCCTCCACATTCCCAAGCAATCCGCAATTTTCAAATGTGTCGCTAATCTGTGTATTCAAATCCTCCCTGTCTGTCAAAATAACAATCGTTGGAGAGCCGGAAAACTTACGGCGGATTTTCTGCGATAAAAATACCATGGAATAACTTTTCCCACTTCCTTGCGTGTGCCAGAACACCCCTAACTTTCCATTTCTTAATTTTCGGTCAGCATATGCCTTGACTGCCTCATTTACCCCAAGATATTGATGATTTCTTGCTAAAATTTTGGTGGTGCGACCACCGGAGTGGTCGAAGAGAATAAAATTCTCCAGCAAATCCAGAAAATTTTCTCTTTTACAAATACCCCGCAACATAGTTTCTAGGGCAACACTTCCCTCATCCTTTTCGTGCAAACGCTTCCACTCATGGAAAAATTCGTATTTACTTCCCAGCGTCCCTACTTTTGCCTCCACACCATTACTCAGCATCACAAATACGTTGTAATAAAACAACTGTGGAATCGTATCTAAATAATCCGTATAATTATCATCATAGGCATTCTGCACATCTACGGTATTTTTCTTCAATTCCACAAAGAGCAGCGGAATTCCATTCACAAACCCAACAATATCCGTCCGTCTCCGATAATATTCACCATGAATTTTCATCTCCTTCACCGCAAGAAAATGATTACGTTCCCGGTCATTGGGATTCCCAAAATCAATGACCATCGCTTTCTTTTCATCAGTGGTTCCATCTGGTTTCTTTACAGTAACAGGAATCCCGTCACGAATCATGGCATACTTTTCTTCGTTTATCTGCATCAAAGAGGCGGTTGATAAATGGCTCTCAAATTTTTTCTGTGCTTCATCTATCTGCATTAGTGTAATCCATGGATTCAGTTTTTTAATGCATCACGAAAATAACGCACCAGAAGGATTTCTTTATATGATTCCCTTCCAAAAGTGCCATGATTTCCTAACTGTTCTGAATTGTAAGCATATTCTACTTCCCAGCCAAGTTCATCTTGCAGGAGCTTTCCTGCACTTTCTTGGATGAGAGTGTTTTCTGAATAATCGTTGCTCATGGATTTTCCTCCTGTAATTGTCAATTCACTTTCTATACCATTCAGCCTCGTAATCATCGTCTGCATTAAAATGACTAACAAGTCTGTCTACACACTCCAATTCTATCAGAAGTTGCAAAATATAATCTTTTTCCAGTCCCATATTCTCAGCTAAAAAATTTGTTGTAACTTTTCTTTCACAACATACAGCTTTAAAAATCTTATACTTATTTGCCTCATCTATTGTTTCAGAGTGAACTACAATGTTTTGAACAGGATATTCCTCTCCAACACACTTTAATAATTTTTTCTGGAATCTCTCATCATTTTCTTTCATCTTTTTCATATGCTGGGAAATATCTTCTAAAGGAGAAGAATACACAAGCATCATTCCATATTGATTTAAATCAATAGTTGTATGTTCCTCATACCCATCATACGAGATATCTATTTCTGCTACATTTTGAGCCAATTTAGAAAACTCGAGTTGTCCACCTAATAGAATATATATTTTCTGCTTACTTGCTAAATACAACTCGGAATCCGCCAAACTCTCAAGTCGATTTTTGTCAACTTCTTCATTCACACCTTTAAGAAAATCTCTATTAATGTTTATTCTTATGTTGTGAGCTGGACTTGCACCCTCATTCTCTATAATAAAGCACAACAAACCTGACCTAATAATATCAAAATGAATTGTTACATTTGGTCTATTAGCCAAATTATATTGCCTTATCATTTCATCTGTCTGTATTTTTGCTGCCTTTGCTGACTTTCCATTAAAATAGCAAATTATAATTGTTGCCACTACATAAATAGCTGTAATGATAACCATCAACCAATCTGTCATTAAACATCAACCTCCCCACTCATTAATTTTTGAAGCAACATATTTCGTACTTCTGATACATTGATAATCAAGCATTGTTTTGAATATATCAAAGCCAAAATTTCATTTACCTTGGCATGAAACGCAGAGATTATATCTTCTGGCGGCATAACAAAAGACATTGATTTAATTATTTTCGAATTAATTGCCTTTGATATTGATGATGTATTTCCCAGAGTATCATATTCAAACATCTTCAAATACAAATATGTATATTCCATAAGCTTATTATCAGTAATATAAAAATGAGCTATTGCTTCATTTGTACACATATCCTCTGTAGTGATTGAAACCCTCCCCACTGTAAGCTTAAAGCTTACAATAACAGTGCCTTTAGGAATAATTTTCATATTATGTTTTTTTGTAGCCTCCTCTGTCAAACCCTCAGTTGTGTTAAAAACAAAAACTCCTGATTTTCCCATATCAGATATAGATATCCATTTTGTTCCCTTATTTCCTGACACAAACCACTGTTTTTCAGCTCTAGGCGGTGTTTTCCCTATTGTAATCTCAAAGAAACTATCCGCTCGATCTTTCTTCCACCCCTCTGGCACACCATCCACAATTTCCACATCCTCGTATCCCGGAAAATGCAAATCAACAAACCATTCCTTGTATAATCGCTGTGCCATTTCCTCTAACAATTTGATTTGTTTCTTATTATTTTCAATCAAATCATCATAGGTAGACAGTATGCTAACAATACGATGCTGTATATTTAATTTCGGAAGTTTTATAGGCACACTTTCTAAAATACTGGTATTCAAATTTAACATGGTAGAACCTATGGCATGATTTTTAACCCATCCTATAATTTCTGCCAATTGCAAGTGGTAAAACACAAATTTAGCGTCTGCTTTTTTATCGTCAATTGTCACACAAAGACAGCCTGTCCCGCACAACCAGCCATTCTGCTTTCTATAAGCAAAAGCACAACGCCCTACGTCACCTCTACGGGAATAAATAATGTCTCCTTCTTTAATTTTATATTGGCTTAATCTTTCAACATGTGATTCTTCAACTCTTGCAATTGAATTTTCTACAATTCTGCCATCCTGCAAATCCTTTGGCATAACAACAGGAATACCCACCTCTGAATAATCCGATTGATGAAGTTGAGAACCAAAAGGACCTGTTTGAATACTATCAGAAATATCACCTAATTTCACTTTCTCCCAACTCATAACCCCATTTCCTCCAAATTCTTTGAAATGGCATCCATCAAATCATTGGATTCTGCCTGTAACTCCAATAACTCTTTATGTATCTCTTTCATTCTCTCCTCAAAATCAACTCCATCATCCTCCACAGGTGCCACTCCGACATATGCCCCCGGTGTTAATGACCAGCCTTTTTCTTCAATTTCAGAGATAGATGCCACCTTACACAGCCCTGATACATCTCTATATTCTCCATCACCAAACTTTTCATAAAGCCAATCTGCCTCTTTGACAACCGTAACAATTTCTTCCAACCCTTCTATTCTCTCATCCCAGACAGATTGGAGCTTCTTTTTATCTTTTCGTTCCGCTTTCTCCACTTCCTGCTTGGCTATTGTTCTTTGCTGTTTTAAAAAACTTTTCAAATCAGATACTGTCTCTGCAAAATCATGACCACCATGCATTGCCGCTTTTACTTCATCGTCCTGTGTCTCATCCGCATACTCATGCAAGGTCTGACGATACTCATTTAGCAATGCCTCATATTTATCCTTTTCCCCACGATATAACCATACAATGGCATTCATATTTTTTAGCTGCCACTCGCTCCATTCATTCAGTGTACGGTCAACAACAGTATAATAATTTCTGGCATCTATAAAAAGTACCTTGTCTCGTAATTCGTCTGTCTTTCCTTTATCAAAAAACCATAATGAACAAGGCAGGCTTTTCGTATAAAAGAAATTATTCGCCACACTTATCATGCAATCCACATGTCCGGTCTTAATTAAATTTTCACGAATAGCTTTATCCTTCCCCTGACTGTCCGTTGCTGATGATGCCATAACAAACCCAGCTCTTCCCGAATCATTCAGATAAGAATAAAAGTAAGATATCCAAAGATAATTGGCATTCCCCACTTCTTTTGACTTATTGATAGATGGAAGTCCAAATGGCAGCCTTCCTGCACTTTGTGTTGATTCTGACTTCACCTTGTCCACATTAAAAGGGGGATTCGCCATAATATAATCGCAGCACCCCTCCAGATTATGTGCATCGTGATAAAAAGTGTTTGCTTCATCACCAGACTTAATCACACCAGTCAACCCATGCACCGCCATATTCATCAGGCAAAGTTTTGCATTGTACTCCACTTTTTCCTGCCCATAAAATGTCATCGTATTATTTGCCACCATCCCGGCAGCATTAACAAAATCTCCGGTCTGTACAAACATACCACCAGAACCACAAGCAGGATCCAGTAAGATTCCCTGCTTTGGCTCTAATATATTTACGATCATCTTAACCAAAGATTTTGGTGTAAAGAAAACACCATCATCGGATGCAATATTTTTTGCAAACTTATTTAAAAAATACTCATAGATACGTCCAATCACATCGCCACCAACATCATCCAACGCATTATTATTAAAGATACGGATTAACTCTGCCAGCAGTTCATCCGAGAACATTGTATATTCTTTGGGTAACACACCCACCAATTGCTCACTTTGTGCCTCTATGAGCTCCATCGCATTATTCACTACCTCGCCAAGACTTGTCATCATATGTCCCTGTGTGTCTGACAGTTCTTGCGATACAATATCCTCTGGCAAATTTACAAGCCATGTGTACTGTGCCTGTTGCGGAAGATATAAGGCACTTTTTTCATTAAAATCACTTGCCTCTACCGGCATAACACGACCGTTCCTGCTAGGACGGTCTTTTAAAATTTCCTGCTCAACCATTTTATACCTGCTATATGCGTATCTTAAGAAAATCAACCCAAGTACCGGCATACAATACTGGTTCGATGTCAATTTTGAACCTGCACGCAACAAATCCGCTGACTCCCAAAGGTCTGCTTCCAATTTTCTTATGTTTACCATCAAAATCTTCCTCCAATTGCTGTCAATAAACCTATTGTAAATTATACACTACAAAACTTTTGATAACAACCAATATTTTAAGTCAGTTCACATCTTGACCCTTTATCGTAACATAACAGTCAAATCGCATTTACCAGATAATAAAATATCTGTCTCATCGTCCTTTTTCAAAATATGGAATCTCATTTTTCTTTACTTTCTCCATGCAAACCAAAGAATAAATCTCATTTAAAAGCCGATATTTTTTATCAAAACCTATATTTATTCCTATTTTATCAATCAGCCCCGATAACAAAGTAGTTGCATCCTCCATACTTTCCACATATTCTTTAAAACATCCTGCCAATTGTTTTACACTTACCACAGAAAAATTCTCTGCACCTATCCCCTGCTCTTTCATCTGCCTCGCAACATCCTCCACTGCCTTCTCAAAATACAAATCCTGCACCGCCTTCTGCAATGCCTTTATTTCATCCATATAACTTCCAAAATATTTATAATGGTAGCCGATTCTGTCCAAATAAGCATCAAAAGCCTTCTTAACCTTACCATAATCCTTTGCAGGCAGGTTGAAACGCTCTGCCTTTTCCCGATAAGATAATCTTTCATACTCCGCAAAAGATAGTGGAAGTTCTGGAACTACCGACTGTCTTTGTGTGTTTATGCTTGTCTCCATTAAGCCTGTATCCTTATCCGTTTCTTCCCCATAAATCTGTTCCACCATAGCAATAAGCTCTAATAACTGCTCCTGCTCTGGCTTCTGTTCCTGCTTTGCCATCTGCTCTGGCTGCTCTTTTACAGACTGCTCCCATTCTGACTGCTTTTTCTCACGTTCAATTTTTTCTTTCGTCAATCTCCACTGTTCCTCCTGCCGTTTCGCTTCTTCCTCCTGCCGTTTCTTATCTGCCTTAGAAAACGGATAAAACGGAAAATCTATTTTCCTGCGGTCTATCTCCAGATTATCCTTATCCGTCTGATACCGTTCCAGTTCATACAAGACCTTCTTTGCCACCTCTGCTTTAATACCCTGAATAATCTTCCTCTCATCATTGCACTTCTTTTTCTGCTGCTTTAAGATATCCAGCTCCTTCTGATACTCCAGCCGTTTTATCTGAAAAGCCTGAAAATCTTCCGGTGTCTTACAATGGTACTTTTCTCTTGCAATAATGCGGTAAATACTCTGCTGCTTCTCCGAAATCCCTGCTATCTTTTCCTGTAATTCTTCATCATTTTTCTGCACATCTTCCATACTTGCGATATTTTTCCGGCACAAATACAGATACTGCTCATGGATGCGGTGCATCTCCTGTATTTCCTTATAAAACCTTGCGGAATGTCTGGTAAACCTTTCCTTTTCCGTTATACGCAGGCTGAACAGCCTGTGATAAAATTTCTTCTGCAATGCTGTCCTTGCCCTGCCCCGCATCCAGTCCGGGTTGCTGCTTTTTATGACAGACACAAAACTATCTCCCTGCATTGCCCCTACATACTGCTCTAAATATTCCTTTGAAAAATATCCTGCCAGGGAATCGAGCCTGCGATAACGCTTCATCCCTGCCGCCCGGACAGCGATATGTACCCCATTTTTCACTTCATATCCCAACTGACGCAGAAGCCAGATGAAATGTTCCAAATCCTCTGCCTCATACATGCACAGACTGGCATCACTCATAATCAGGCTGTCAAAACCCTTCTGCTTTTCCCAGTCTTTTCTCTCTAAATTTGTCGGCTCTTTGGCATACTCTGCGGGCATAACCGCCAGACCATACTCTTCACACAGGCGGTTTGTAATCGGCTGCATGATATTTTTCCAGTCCCCTTTTTTGTACTGGAACTTATAGCCTGTTTCCGTATGGACATTGTTATATACGATATGCACATGGCAATGCTCCTTGTCATCATGCACCGCATAGACTGCCTCATAATTGTCCTGTAGAAATTCCTGCACAAATTTCTCCCCGATAGCAAAGGCTGTTTCCAGGCCAGCTTCCCCCTTTTCAAAGGAAATGATGATGTGATAGCCCTGCCTCCCCAGCTCTTTTCCAAAATATTTCTTGGTGTCAACCATCTGCTCATAAGCACTGACGGCATCCGGCAGACAGTTCACACTGCCCACAAGGGCATTGTCCTGCGTCTTCTCCGGATTGGTGATATAGACGAGGGCATGACGTAAATGCTGTGACCGCACCCCTTCCTTGCTTCCACCGATATTTAATATTTTTGTAATTGCCACAGCACATCCCCCTCTCTGCTTTCCCTGTTTTTATATGGTTTTTTATCTGCATATATTGATTATGGGAAGAATGCCTTTCACATTCTCCCCATGCTCGCTGTAATTAACTGTTCCACACTGCCATCCTTCCAAACGGCTTATGCTTTACTGACCAGTTCCCGGATTTCTTTCAGGCAGTCCCATACTGCCCTCAATTCCGATGACAGGATATACTTGTTGGTGTTTGCCCATTTCGCTATCTGGTTGATGTTATTTCCAATAGCCGATATTTCCCGCAGAAGTTTTCTCCTGTCCCCTGCGGCATTGCCATCCACCATACCGCCTGTTAAAAGCAGATGCCTGAAATAGTTTGACATGCTCATTCCCGCCTGT
Organism: bacterium D16-36; assembly: GCA_003611745.1. Classification (GTDB taxonomy): domain Bacteria; phylum Bacillota; class Clostridia; order Lachnospirales; family Lachnospiraceae; genus Butyribacter. The sequence continues at coordinate 20,820 of RAYF01000034.1, forward strand.
TCTGCCTTCTGTTCCCACAAGGCATGCTCATATAAACTCAAGTGGATGGAATAGGGCTGTCTTGCCTCCTGATTTTTTCTTGCCCTCCCCATCACATCCCTCCCCTCTGAAATTTTCTGTCAAAGATCTAAACTCCTTCTTTTGTCTTACACGTTCCATTCGTACCTTATCATCTGCCGGAATTTTTCCTGCTTTCCATGACTTTTATTACTCGGATTGCCAGATACGAAAACCGTACTACGTTTTTCTGACTGGTTAGGGAATGCTCCCTAAAACCCTCATATATACATAAATGTCCATAATATATTGTCTTACCAATCCACACTTTGTCCTACTCTCTGTCATACATCCCCTGCATCTCCAAAGTGCATGTATGACAATGTGCAAGACAAAGAATACAGACTGTAAGACAGAATAATCTTTACCTCTGCCAATATTCCGGCTTCATCTATGCACAGAATCATAATGACTTTCATGTTTTCACAAATTTTTTTTGATTTTTTAATAAGTCCTCACAGCCCCAGCACATAGGAGAGTGCTTCCTCCGGCATATCCTCTGTTACAGCATCTTCTCACCTCTCTGAAAGCATTTTGTCTGAATCATCCGCAATGCTGCTATTTCTGCCATCTATAACATCCTCCTGCCGGGATTTCCTCTGTGCCATTCCACCCATACCGACATTTTCCGGAACGGAACTCACAACAGAGCCACCAGCCAGCAGCGGCATAAGCAATTCCAACATTGCCGACACCAACCGTTTGTCATGTTACGCTAATGCTTTCATAAACTCATCCCGTTCACTGACCGCCAGCTTCTGCAGGTATTCCTCCATATCCGACTGAAACTGCTCCCGTAGCCCGACATCCTGTTCCTGTCTCCGGTAATCACGCAATGCCGCTTTAATATATGCCCCGGCACTTCCATACGCATCTCCCGCCACATGGCGGCTATGCTGCCGGATGGTTTCATACAATTCCCGTTCTTCCTCCCGGTCAAGGTTCAGACGGAACGTGATGGATTTGCGAAATTCCTTTCTTCCTGCCATACAGCCACCCCCTACCATCCGCATTTCTGCCTTGCCAGATATTCATAACCTTTGGCATTTGCCCTTACATTTCCAGATAAACGATATGCTCTCCCGTCAGTGTGCCATACCGCTTCATGACAGATGCCCCGCCGCCAATATAGACCACCGGAATCATTTCCAAATCGAAGCCTAATTCCGACAGCTTTGCCTCCATGCCTTTTGCAAAATCCTGAAGCCTGCTCCGTATCATTTCTTTACAATCCTCCGGCATGGGAGCATCACCTTTCATTATCATTCTGCGTATCTGTTCCTCACTTACCCTGCGGTTACAATTCTGGTAAACAGTACTTTTAATCGTTTCCATACAGGAAATTAATGCCTCCGGTACAGAAGTACTTTCCCTCTCGATTGGCACGTAGTGGTTTGTATGGATAATATCAACCGTCTTGCTCCCGATATCCACGCAGAGCATTTCTGGTCCAAACTGCCGGAGCCTGTCTGCAACAGCGGCATAGCACTGTGGGAACAGATACACTTCCTGTATACGGATGTGGTACTCTTTCCCACAATAACGGTAAGCAATGCCTCCCCTGCGTAACAGATAATCCCGGAACTCCTGCCCGAGCCTAGCAAACGGAAGCCCCGCTGCCACAATCACGTCTGCATCGGATATATGGTAAAAATCCATTTCCTTTGCAATGGCTGCCAGTGTCAGCAGGAAATAACTCTCATCCTCCGTCTTGGTTCGTTTCATCGGCAATCTTCCCTCTCCTACCTTGTATTGCTTTCCCTGATAAACTAAGGTATTGTTGGTCAGCGTTGCCTCGCCCTTTAATTCCTCCACTCCATTTTCAAAGATAAAATGCGGTGTCTTCATGGTACTGAAGCCATGATCTACCCCCGCCAGTAATATATTTTCTTCTTTCTGATACATAAGTCCCTCCATTTCGGCCATCCTGCGATGGCTTTATTGCATGATTTACTGTTTCGTTTCCATAAGAAAAACAGCAGGCTGGTCTGCCCTACTAATGCCGGACAAACCTCACCAATGCCCCAAAAATCCCCTGCCATTTTTCGGTTGCAAAACCCGGAGGACTATGCTATTTTAGTATTTGCGAGATACTTATGCGAAACCGCATATACATAGTTTCCGGTTTTGCAGGCAGAAAGTCCTTCCTATACAGGCGGGACTTTTTCTTTTGTTCCAGCGTTGCTTTCTTTTGCAGAGATACGGATACCCTTTTCTAAATCCATTGCAGGATTATAAATATCGTCATATCCGTATATTTTGCTCTCAAAGTACCTTCTTGGACATCTCCCCCGAATTGTCAGAAAACCCTTCTCTGCCAGTTCTTTATTGTATTCCCTGATAATGGCATAGGCTTTTGTTGTCCCGACACCAAGAATCCGGCAGACTTCCTTTGCATCCACAAAGGCATCTTTCATTCCGACCATACACACCCCTCCTTCCGTTTTTTACTGTTTCCTGATACTTCTTGACGAAAATACGCAACATATTTTCGTGTTTTATATTATATTCATACTCTGATAATTTGTCAACACTATTTTTTACAAAACACGTAGTTGACTTTCGTATCTTTTTATGGTATTCTGTTTGCAGAGCAATAAATTATACGTTTTTTACGCATTTTTCATTCGGCTTGAAAGGAGGTTTCGTATGGCAGTCCAGACATTTACACAGGAAGAAATCGCAAAGAACCTAAAACGAATACGAAAAGAACGGAAACTGAACCAGAAACAGCTAGCTGCCCTGTTAGATAAATCCGAACGTACCATCCAGAACTACGAGGCTGGGGAAACGGATTTTAGCATTTCCATGTTAAAGGATATCGCCATTGCACTGGATATCGACTGGCGGGAACTGATCGGGGAACGCATAGAAATCCCCATTGCCAGCCAGTCCGAGATGGATAAATACCGCATTGATAACTTTGGGGACATTGTCAGCCTTTTATTTAAATTGCAGGAAACGTATGATGTCACTATGGGCTTACAGGTTGCAAAACCGCCGGAGGACATGGAATGGAAAGCCGGCATTTCCATAGACGGAAAAGGCAATGGAAAGTACGATGCGGATTTCTGCCTGTTTCTGGAAAACTGGAGGGACAAACTGGATATGCTCTGCCATAACCTCCTTTCGATGGAAGGTTACCGGGAATGGCAGAGGAAAACCGTTGCCTATTATTCCTCCGGTGCAGTTACCCCTTTGCAGGGACATCCGGACATGGAACTTTGCGTATTGGAAAGCGGGGAACACAGCTACCGTTGGAAGAATCCTAATGATGATAAAAAGGAAAACTGAGATGCAGCATCTTACAATCCACTATAATGTGATTGCCGCAAATCTTTTACCTGACAGAGCGAATCATCTATAAAGCAAAAAAGCCCCGATACAATACCGGGGCAAGTGACTTACAACCCGACGGCTGATATAATCACCCTAGACAAGTAGATTATATCATAGCCTTTGGATAAATGCACGAAAAATCTTCTGGCATACTGCCAACGATTTTTCGATGGTACTTTCGTACCAGTTACCCATTGACACAGCCCTTATGCGGCTGACATTTTGAAAAAGGAGATGATGATTTATGCCAGCATTTAAAGACAAAAAATCCGGCAGATGGTTTGCCAAGTTCTATTACAGGGACTGGCAGGGAAACAACAGACAGAAGTGGAAACGGGGCTTTGCCACGAAAAAGGAAGCCCTTGCCTATGAACGGGAGTTTTTGGAAAAGCAGTCAAGCAATCCGGATATGACCTTTCAGAGCCTGTGGGAGCTTTATTTGGAGGACATGACCGCCAGACTGAAATTTTCCACCATACAGACGAAAAAACATATCTGTGAAACCAAGATACTTCCCTTCTTTGGGAACAAGGCAGTTAATGAAATCAAGGCATCCGATATCCGCAGATGGCAGAATACGCTGATTAATTCCGGGAAGAATTATTCCGAGACGTATCTGAAAACCATCAACAACCAACTGGTGGCGGTTATCAACTATGCCAGAAGGTACTATGACCTGAACACCAACCCCTGCGGACAGGCGGGCAGTATCGGAAAAAGCAGGGCGGAGGAAATGCAGTACTGGACTCTGGAGGAATACCTTGCTTTCCGGGAGGGCATCAAGGACAAGATTTTTTCTTATCTGTGCTTTGAAGTCCTTTACTGGACCGGAATCCGGGAGGGCGAACTCCTTGCGTTGACCTCTGCGGACATTGACCTTGAGGGGAAAATGATTGACGTAAACAAAACTTACAGCCGCCTGCATGGGGAGGACATCATAACCACACCCAAGACAAGGAAGAGCAAACGGAAAGTCCCGATACCGGATTTTCTCTGTGAGGAACTAAAGGAATATATCCATGCGAAATATTGCCTGCAGCCCACAGACAGGCTTTTCCCTTACACCAAGTCATTCCTCTCCCATGAGATGATTCGTGGCTGTAAGAAAACGGGTGTAAAAAAGATAAGAATCCACGACATCCGGCACTCGCACGCCAGTTTATTAATCAATCAGGGCTGTGATGCCCTTATCCTCGCAGACCGTCTGGGACACGAAAAGGTATCTACCACATTAAATACCTATTCGCACCTGTTCCCACACAAACAGCAGTCCCTTGTGGAATCACTGGAATCCCTCGGAGCGGCAGCACAGCCTGCACCGGAGCCGCCGGATGGGGATTTGTCACTGATAACGCTGTCAGGAATCGACGATATTCCTGACACCATACCAACTCCGGCAATGCTGCCAGAAAAAGAAAAGGCACCGGGAAAGGTTATCCCAATGCCGATTCGCAAGGTGATGTAGAATCACCTGAAATGCAAGCCTGTATATGATTTGCTGCTGTATCATGCGGAAATGGGTGCTACTGGTTTTAGTAGCAATTTAGTAGCAGTAGAGCCATGCATGTTCCGGAACGCCCTGTTTATAAGGGTTTTCGAGAGTGTGGCTACTACTCGAACTCCCTAATAATTAACTTATTTGCTAATCTTTTAGGCGTATTTCCTACTATTTTATACTGCACATTTCGTATATTATCCATATTATTTTGGTTTTCAGAGCAAACAGGTATCATATAGGTATCACATGGTATCATTAAACTTTACAACCCAAATGTCCGATACAGCCACGCTTTACTATCAACTAACATATGCAAAACTCTAACTATGTAAACGGTGTCCTCTTCTATCACATAATAAATCTTGTAATTGCGATAATAATCTTTTCGGACACCGAAACCAGCAAGTAACTCATCTTCGTCCAATTCATTCCTCTCTGGAAAGTTTACCAAAGAATTTATCTTTGCATGAATCCCACTTACCGTATTTTCAGCCGCTGACGGATTTTTCAATTCATGTGCAATATAATCGCCAGCATTTTCCAAATCTTTCTCTGCCAACTCCGTAATTCTAATTTGATATTGCCTCATCTCTGTATTTCTTCTCCAATCTGTCACACACAGTATTAAAGTCTTTTGTTTTTCCCTCTTTTATCTGTTCCAGCCCAGCCAGAACAAGGTCTCGGACTTCTTTTTTCTGTTCGTCCAAAGCTTTCTGGTAATCTTCTTTTAATGCTACAGCCATACAATCAATCCTTTCTTCTTTTTTATCAGTATTCCCTTCAACCAAAATTTGTTCTTCTTGCTTAAATGATACCTTAATCAAATGATATTTGCAACAGTTTCTTATCCCTTGCTATTATTTATCGGAAGCTGAGCATACGAGCTTTAATATCAGTATATGATAAATAAGCATTATCACTCATATTTATATTTAATAATCAAACTAGCTAATCCCACTTAAGCAAATTTCCTCTGAAAATACAATCTTCTCTTTTATTAACTAAAATCTATCAAATGTTCAACATTTTCAATTAACACTTTCCGCTTTCCATCAACCAAGTCATCCACAAAAACAGCATCATGTGCATAATGAAACATTCTATGATGATTTGGACACAATAAAATAACATTGTCGGAACTTTGTGAGCCATTCTTGGATAAATATTGTATATGATGTGCTTCGCAATACTCATTTCCATTATCCATAATAAAACTATATTGACATATTTGGCACTTTCTGCCTCTTGTTTGTTTTATATGCTCGACAATTTTTTGATATCTTATTATTACACTTTTCGTTATTTCTTTATACTTATTATCTAACATTTGCAAATCCTCTAGCAAATCTTTCTCAAGATTAGAATCCACACCTATGTTATTGTAATAATTTTCTTCCTCATAATCAATAATCTTCGGCAATATTTCTTCTAACTGATAAGTATTTATAACTTCTCTACTCATACTTTCCTTGACACTCCTTACATGCAAGATATAGCTTTCCATTTTTTACAAATTGAACTAACAGCCAATTCTCACTTACTGCCTCATAAGAATTCCCACAATATGGACAGTCTATATATCCTTTACGCCTAATCTTAAAATTATTTTTGTCCTCTTTTAAAAATTTCAATAATGCTTCTTCCTTTTGTCTCTGCTCTCGTGATACATCATCCAATTTAGCAATAGTATTCGCAGGTTTCTCGGTTAATTCTGAAATAGTGCTTATATCCACACCTGCTCTTATCATTTCTATTATTCGTTTATTAGCAAATGGAGTTAATGATTTTTTCCCTTCTGTATAATCACCCACAATTTTAAAAAAGGTATCATAATTAATTTGACCCTTTCCCCCTTTGGTAGGACGTAAACAAGATTGACCCTCTGCTGTTACAAATAACCATTCACTATTTTCTGAAAATGTTTGCAAAATAAAAGAGCGTATTGGCAGATACAAATTAAAGAGCCTAATCATGTCATTATTTAATGGCAGTTTATAATCATTAATTTTTATATATTTTTCCCTTAAATTAAGAGCCGAGAGTAACAGTCTAGCAATACTAATCTGTTTTATTGCATATTCTAACACTATATTGACAGTTATCGCAGACAACAAACTATAATACTGTTCTGTATTTTTAATTGATTTATTATTATAATCAGTTAACTCTTGACGAATATCCTCATATTTAAAATGCGACATTGTATCTTTTAAACCGATTCTTAAAGTTTCATATTGCTCATCTGAAGCAACATCCTTACTCTCAGTCTTGCGAAGGGAAGTTGTAATACCCTTTGTTCTTTTTAAAAGTCTTTTCTTCATTTCCAAATTGAGAAAAATTTCATTAGTAACACCATATTTTTCATATAATTCTTCGTAAAATGTGGTTATAAATGAAATATAGTTGTCTGCTGTTATCTGTGCTGTAACATGATTCTTCACAATATAATAATTCAAACTTTCTATCAAGTCATTCTCATTGACAATTTCAAAATACTCCTTAAGAAACTTTTCATCCTCTTTTAATCCCAACTTGATATAAAGATATTCAAAAAAACTAAGTAATTTAGCATTTGCGTTTGCCCGATAAAATTCCAAATCAAATTCTTGCATCTTATTTCTCCTTATTTTTATATCGCATATATTTATGCCTTTCCACAAACCCCATCTTTTCCCAAAACTTTACTCCCTGATCATTATTACTCAATACTTCAATATCAACAGAATCCGTTTTTAAGCAGGATAATAACATCTGAAATGCCTGTTCGCCATAATGCCTCCGTCTGTATTCCTGAATAATCAAAAATTGCCTCAAATATAATGGTTCACAGTCCATCTTTATCAACGCATATCCAACCACCCTATCTCGCTCAATAAAGAAATATGCCTCATAAAATGTCTGAAGAAAATCTTTCATCCGCTGCTCCACTTCCTTTATTGTCATTGGATTATCGCTGCCCTCCGCATGGATTAGCTCTTTATTGAGATCTGCCAGATATTCGCAGTCGTCTATCATGCATTTTTGTATTGTCACTACGATTTTCCCCCTTAATTCTATTCTGAACAAACCATTTTGAACATTCCGGGACCATCCCATTCACAAGGTCTTTCTTCAAAACCCTTTTTCTGATAAAACAAAACTGCCTCTTTCGTGCTAATCAGTTCCAAACTTACCGCCCAACCAGAGGCAATTGTTTCTTTTATATATCCTTCCAAACGATCCATCAAAATTGTTCCCACACCCATTGATTGGCACGTTGGTACGACCGCAAAATCTTTGATATAAAAGGACATTCCGCCGTCACCAATCAATCTCACCATCCCAACCGCTTGTCCATTATCATAAGCCGTAAATGTTGCAACCGTATTTTCTAAAGCCTTTTGAATCTGTGCGATATACGGCGGCTCCCAACCAACAGAGGTGTATAGCTCTAAAAACAACTCCGGTGTTAATGTATTTACCTGTACTTCCATTGAATACCTCCACTAATTACGAGATTTAACGCTTTCCCGTCTTAATAAATTCTATCAGTTTCTCCGCATCATCAAAATTATCATAATCCCCATTGATTCCTCCCCGATGATATACAATCCCTCTTTTCTCATTCTCCGCAAGACAATCAAGAAGTTTATTCTCACCATATCTTTTGATAAACAGGGTAAATCCATATGGCTTGATTTTGCTCAATAAGCCTCTTTTGCAATCTTCCTCACAAGCATAACAATGTGCAATGCCTTTTTCCAGAGAACATTTTCTATTTTCGCACCAGTCATTGTCAGGACAATCCCCGGAATTACAGCCATTGCATGTTGTATTTTCTGAACAAAGACAGCAGGCAAGCCCGCATCTGGCAATCCCCAATTCCCTTTTCATCATATTCTGTATCCCTCCTAATTTTTCGTTATCAGATCCTTTTTCATATATTGCTTCTCATACTCCTGATATCCGTATTTTGGATAAAAAGCATAGGATTCAAAACACTGCTCTCTGGGAGTTCCAAGATGAATTTTTATCGTCTTTTTCCCTCTTTGTTCTATGTACACTTCTGCCGTTCGGAGAAGCTGTGTACCAATCCCCTCATGCTTAAGATTATATTTCACAAATAATCTGTGCAGCCAAACTTCATCCGTACCATCAATAGAACGATACCCGACACTGCCGATTACCCGGTCATTTTCATCGACTGCCAGCCAGAACATATCACCATTTTCCATATAATTCTTCTTTATATCAAGCAAATCACTGTTTAAGCCCGGCACTCTTCCAAGAGCGTTTTTCGCTTCTAAAATCATAAAAATCAAATCATCTCTGTATCTATCTTCATAAGCTATGATTTTCAAATTGCCACCTCCAACACCTTACTTCCTACCCTGCTTTCCTACTTTTGTATCAATAGCTTTATACCTTCTCCATATATACAAACCTCAATTCTTCTGTAACCTGTTTCTCATCATAAATTTTATATCCAAGTTTCTGATACAATGTTATATTCTTTTCACTTCTGGTACTGGTAAACAATTCGTATCTTTGGTTCGGATATTGCTTTTCCATTTCAAGTAAAAGTTTTGTCCCTATCCCTTGTCCCTGCTTTGATGGATGTACCATCAATTTCCCGATATAAACAGTTCCGTTATCGCAAAATGCTCTTACAGAACCAATGATAGTCTTGTCTTCATCTAATGCTTTTAAAATAATACCTTTTTGAAATTCATTCTCCACATCAGCCAAAGTTTGTTTTAACGGCGGAATATCTTGGTTATCAAAAAGTCTCGCCTCACTTTGATAGGCAAGATACTGCAAGTCAAGTATTTTCTGTAGGTCTCTCTTCTCTGCTCTTACAACAATCATGATATATCCTCCAAAATATAAAACTCAAAGTTTTTTCTTCATGTAAAGCAATTACCCTTTTATATTTCAAGCAGTGTATGACAATACTCATTCGACATTCTCATAAATACTTTTCTATCGTCCCTTGCTCTACAACTCGTTTTCCCAACAATGTAATTGCCTGCTTTGGACAAATGTTTATACACCGATAACACATGGTACATCTATTCCCGGCTTTGGCAATATTGTTTTCAATATTCAGATTTTTCATTGGACATAATTCCACACATTTCCCACAAGCAACACATTTTCCAGCATCAATCTTTACTTTATCCGTATATTGCTTCGTTTTATTATAAAAATACAAACGTTGTCCAAACAATCCAGCCAAATGGTACAGTAAACCGATTCCTTCTTGTGGCGGTCTCCCATTTTTCATATCCCACACTGCTCTGTTTATCTTCTTTTTCGCTGCTTTCACAAGTTCCACGTTTTTCTCTATGGGACGTTTCAATGCCCTTTCATCAGCTATGCTGTCTGGCATCTTCAAATGCAATCCACCTGTAATTTGTGCTCCATACTTATGAAGCCGGCGAGCCAGAATACCTGCCCCATCTCCACTAAATAATCCCATCGTTGCTATTACAAAAATTTTTTTGCCCTGCCATAACTGTTGATATCTATCTATAAAATCCTTAAGCATTATGGGAATATTACTAAACTGCACAGAGTAACTAAACATAATCTCTTCATTGCTTTTTATGTGACTGACTATATTTTCATCTTCTATTGCAAAAATTTTTGCTGATTCATCATATTGACCAAGAAAAGTTTCCAAGGCATATTGTGAATTTCCTGTGCCGCTAAAATAAATACCAAGCATTTCAAATCTCCTTTATTTGATATAGAGATATACCATCATAATGTAAGAAATCAAATTATACCCACCATGTGCTATCATACAGCAAAATATAGAACTTGTTTTGATATAGAGCAATCCCAAAACAATACCGCACACAAACGCTGATAAAGTTTGCACCATATTAAAGTGTAAACATGCAAAAAGCATAGCAGAAATCAATAATGCAGTTACTGTTCCATAGGAATTTTTCAATCCTCCCAAAACCACTCCCCGCATTAATATTTCTTCAATAATGGGGGCAAGTATACATACCTGTATCAAACTTGTCATAGGCGATTTGATGAGACTTTGAATCATTTCCTGATAATCCTGCTCACTTTGCGGGAACATGCCCTCAAAAATTGGATCTAATCCCCTATCCAACAACAGAAAAAATAAGAACGAACAGCCAATAGCTAACATCATTCCCACAAAACTTATGTTAGACAACAACTGTACTTGGTAGCCTGTCGTTCTTTTCAGAAATACAATAAAAAAACCTATGCATATCACTATGGTAACAATATTAATTATATTAGAAAAATCAGGGACAACCTTTCTCCAAACCGCCACATCTAAAAATGTGTAAAAAAGCATAATCCCAAAATATGCCAGCACTAATAAAAAAGCTGTGCCAATTTTTATCTTATATTCTTTCATATTCCTTAAACACTCCTAAACTTTCGTCTGACATTCACATCAATATAAACAGTATATCATGTCATTCCACATAATTCCACATTTTCCACAAATCAAAATACGGAGCAGTTTCCCACCCCGCATACATTTACACATATACCAACTCTCTCAGAACAATCTCCTCCGCAGCACTCTTCACATTATTCATAAGGCCAATCCATTTCATCTGCTCAGCCGCCTTTAACTCCTCCGTAATCCCTGCACCAGCTTTCATCTGTTCTATAAGTAACTCCACCCTTGCATGGCACTCCTCATCTATCTCATACAGATGTTCATTCAATTTGCCATCTAACATCAGTCGAAGATACTTTTCTCTACGATTGGTTCTCAAATACTCCCACCGCATAATTCCGTATTTCCCTATATTATAGTGTGTTCCCTCTGGCAACCTCAAATCGGGATAATACAAATCATCTTTGCCCAGTCGATACACAATACCATTTTCTACAATAACCTCTGCCAATTCTTTACTCATAGTCTGCCTCCATTCTTATGTACGGATAAGAAGAAAAATCATTTCTCTTATCCATTCTTCATTACCTTCACTAATCCTACCTACTCCTGCCGCCAAAACCGATATTCTCCGAAAAACTTTGCACCCTCTCACCAATAGACTCCAGAAAATGCTCCAGCATATTCAATCCATTAATAGTAAACTGCTTCATAAAATCATATGCTTTTTGGAGTTTCTCTTTCAAAGTCCTGTTCTCATCCTTCAGCATCATATTTTCCCGCTTTAACTGCAACATATCATCAAACATAGCTGTTCCCCTTTCGCTCGGCTCAACCCTGCGGTACTTTTCATACTGCTGCATCGCCTCCTCTTTCACAAAATCTGCCTGTTTCTGCATATCTTCAAAATCATCCACAGCCTCCTGTATCTGCATTTTCACAATATCCAGTTTTATCTCCTCTGCCTGCACTTCCTCCATTTTATCAGATTTTCTCTGATCCAATTCTTTTATCTGCCCCTCAAGAGAATTTGCCTTTTCCTCAAACATACTACTCTTTTCGGCATATTCCTCATAAGATTTTTTCTTATCCTCATACCATGAATGATACCTCTCATACCGTTCTTTTATATCTTTTTCAAGTTTCTTATAAAATTCATAGGAATCCTGTACCCTGTCCTTATCTGTCTGTACCTTTTCCCAATCTTCCTTCGCCTTCTCCGTCTCCTGCCAGATTTGTTCTGCCTTTGCCTCATTTTCCTCCAAAATCTGCTCTTGGGACTGCAATGCCTCCTCATTGACTTCCATTGCAAAACTCTGGCTCGCTATTTTGTCTTTCTGGACAGAAATCTCCTGCTCCAGTTCCGCCACCTCTGCTTTCCGCATTTTCTTCTCAAAATCATAGACTGATAAATGCTTTTCGTGTGTCCCTTTTTGCAGCCATTCCATCTGGTAGCGTTCCATAATCTCCGCAAGGCACTGTTTTTCGCTCTCCACCCAGCGTTTCCACTCGGTATCAAATCGCCCTGTCCCCACAAATCCCTGTGCCTTCAACGCTCCTTTTAGGGACACTTTTGTTTCCATCCCACGCTTATTCCCAATTGAAAACGGCACATAATCAATATGAAGATGTGGTGTTTCTTCATCCAGATGCATAACTGCATTAAATACCCGTAGATTAGGATTCCTCTCTTGAAATCCCATCATATAATCTTCCAGTGCCAGTTGAGCATAAACACTCTCCACCATGCCGCAATTAGTGTCATCCCTGTTGCCAATCTGAACAATCAGCTCATGGAACAGTTTCTCCTGCTTGCTTGTACGGATTTTTTCATAATAATTGTCAATCCTACGGTCTGCCCTTGTCTGTTTAGAATTATAAGCCTCCAGTGCCTTATCAAAAAGTGTGTGATAAACTTGTTTGATACTTTCTTTCACATAGACTTTATTGCATTTGCTACGCTCTGCATCTACATTTTTTGCCGTAAATGTCCGGTTATTATGATTCAGTGAGCCTTTACCAACCATCATCGAAATCGTTCTCTCCATACACACCATCCCTCTTTCTGTTCTTATTCGTAAATGTCCTTAATATAATTTCTCTGCTCATTGCCCTAAAATCTCCTTTCCAAATTTTTCCGCCTGTGCCGTTAGACGACAAACACCTGCAAAAGCAAATTTTTCATTTTCCAGTTGTTTGACATACTGTAAAACAAAATCTTTCTTGCCACACAAACTGTAATACAAGCCCTGTATGCAAATCACTTTTCTCCCTCTGGCAGAAAATTTTCCCTTGCTTTGTCACACAATTTGTAATACAGTGTTTTACATAAAATTCTGCTCACAGCAGACCATATTCCAGCCAAAGTCGAGCCGACAGGCGAAGTCTGAGGCGGAATATGTTTTGTTACTTTTGTCAAAAGTAACGCAAAAGCACTTTTGACGCCATAGTCTCACTTCGTGAGCCATTAGCATCAAAAGCTGCCAAGCCCGCAAGCGGGTTTTGCGTCCTGCCGGAGGCTTATACTTCCGCAACCAGCCGATGGAATGTTTGTCGCACAACTCCAAATATTCCACGCTGCCTGCTCAGCTGTCCTCCCACGCCTTATATCCCCGCCTGCACATATTCCAAATCTCCCCACCGTTTAACCAGCTTTTTTTCCTCTCCTGTGACGGTTGCGACGACTGTGACGGTATTTTCGCTATCGTCACCGATATATAAAATACCGTCGCAACCGTCACTTATCGTCGCACCTGCTTTATTCCTGTTCTTTTCCGCTGTCTCCCTCCCACAGATACTTTGCACCATCCAGCATCCGAATGATGGCTCTCAGCATATGCAGATAATCCGTCTGCATATCCGCAAATTTTTCCTCCGGCACTGCAATTTTCCCCTCTGCCTCGAACTGTTCTCCCAGTGCTGCCATCTGCTCCCGCATCTTCCGCAATTCCTCCACCAACGGATAAATGGTCTCTTTCTTCCCTACCACACATACCCGGTTGTAGATGCAGCTCCGGATAAAATAATCTTTTTTCAGCATCCCACTCATTTTGATATTCGCCTCAATCGCCCGTCTTTCATAATCCGAAACACGAAAGCTGATGGTTGGGTTCTTGTGTTTTCCCGGCATAATTAATCCCCCTCCCTTTTCTCCCCGGCTTTTTCCGGTTGTTCCGTTACAAACGCTTCATTTAACATTACTGCCATTTCTTTCTGCTCTGATGGGAACATATGGGCATAGCGGTAAGTGATATCCGCACTCTCATGGCCTACCCTGTTCCCGATTGCGACTGCCGTAAATCCCATGTTGATAAGCAGGGACACTGAAGAGTGTCTGATGTCATGGATGCGGATTCTCTTTACCCCTGCCGCCTTTGCACCCCTGTCCATCTCATGGTGCAGATATGATTTTGAAATTTGGAAAATACGGTCAGTTGGCATATAGCCGTATAACATACCTAAATACTGTTCCAGTTCCCCACACAGAAAGTCTGGTATACTCACATCTCGCTTGCTCTTTGGTGTTTTCGGATCGGTTATCACATCTTTTCCAGCTATCCTCTGGTAGGACTTTGTAATGTGGAGAACTTTGTTTTTAGTGTCGATGTCACTGGCACAAAGCGCCAGTAGCTCGCCCAAGCGCAAGCCACACCAGTAAAGTATCTGAAAAGCATAATAGGAAACCGGCTTGTCTTTTACCGCCTCAATAAATTTCAAATATTCTTCCTTCGTCCAGAAATTCATTTCATCTGCCTTACCCTTTCCCAGCGGTCCTGCTTTGATGACCGGATTTTCTTTCAGTTCATAAAAGCGGACCGCATGGTTAAACAACGCAGACAGCTCCGACTGGATTGTTTTCAGATACGTCGGCTTGAACGGTTTCCCGTCTGCTCCTCTCATGGCTGATATTGTATTCTGCCATGTGATAATGTCCTTTGCTCTGATATCCTTCATCTTTTTGTCTTTAAAATAGGGAAGTATCTTGCTCTTTACCACCGCCTCTTTGGTATTCCATGTGTTTTCCTTGAGTTTCGGCTTCATATCCATCTCATAGGACTTCCAGAAATCCCCGAACGTCATGTCCAGATTGGATTCCTCCCTCATGCGGAAATGCTGCTCCCACTCCAATGCCTCTTTTCTGGTCTTAAACCCACGCTTCAGCTTGCGTTTGTTTTTGCCTGTCCAGTCATAATAATGGAACGAAACATACCATGTGCCACGTTCCTCATCCTTGTATGCTGCCATACACATCCTCTCCTTCCGGCAGGACGGCTGACTGCCGCCCCGCCCCTGCTGTCACGATTTCCGGCTGTCCTCTATTACTGGCACAGCCAGAAATACAACTGCCAGTTCCAAATAATTTCTCAAAGCCCTGCTCAGCCTGCCACCCCGTAGAACTTTTCTTCAAAGAATTTCCTGCTTACCCTACCCGCAACGGTAATAAATCCCTTTGCAGACAGTTCCTCGTTCAGTTCCCGGACAATGGTATAAGCTTTGGACTTTGATATTCCAAGCAATTCTGCCACTTCCTGTGCGTTAATAAAAATACCCTGCTCCATATCGGCACCCCCTTCCATCTTTTATGTATCAGCTCCTTCTATTCGCTTATATGTTAATCCCATTTTGATACCCATTTTAATTCGCAACTTTGTTAATGTCAATACTTTTATTTCGCATTTTTGTTAATTTTCCTCTTTACTTCCTCCATTCTATACCGTATAATGAGGAAAGACAGGGTATTTTTCCGTATCTGTCAATCCAATGAAATGAGGTGGTTCTTATGACCATTGGCGAAAAGATAAAATATATCCGTATCTTCCGGGGCATGACACAGCAACAGCTAGGCGTTGCTATTGGTCTGTCTGCCAAAGGAGCAGACAACCGCATGGCACAATATGAGACAAACTATCGTGTTCCAAAGAAAGATATGCTGGAAGATATCGCGGAGGCACTGGATGTCAACTCACTCAATTTTATTTCCCCGGTGTCCGGCTCTGCTGAGGACATCATGCAGACATTCTTCTGGCTGGACGAGGACAATCCGGAGGCACTGCATTTCTTTCCGATGGTTCCGAGTAAAAAGAAATACGGAACGGGAAATGCCATCAAAGCACAGTATGACAATAACGATGATATGCCCTCTGTCCCGCCTGTCGGCATGTGGTTCCATTACCGTACCGTAAATGACTTCATGCACGAATGGATGGTACATAAGCAGGAGCTTGCCGAGGGGCAAATCACACAGGCTGAATATCTGGAATGGAAACTCAACTGGCCCGATACCTGCTGCGAATGTGGTCCTGCTTATGAACCATGTGAATCAAAATATCAATGGAAAAAATCTGATTCCGAAACGGAATCTTGAATAATAGAATATACGTTTAAGAAATCCTGTTATTCTGTAAATACTTCCGATATAGGTATCAAAAAGGTATCACAGAACATAAAAGAACCCAACAAACAGCGTGTTTACGCCATTTGTTGGGTTCGGTTTACTATTCGAACTCGATAGTTTATACTATATCTTGTGTCCAAAGAATTATAATACACATCATTTCGTATAGAAATTCCAAATGTTATTCACATTATAATCCTTTATCCAACTTTTTGCAAGAAAATTGCAAGATTAGATTAGATGACTGATCCATACTTGGTTATTGTTATTCGGACGAGCCTACTATATAGGTAAAATATTCATTCAAACTGTCTCATATTAAACCATTCCCAATATTCATCATATTTGGAATCTTCAAACTTCTTAAAATTTTCATCTCTAAATAACTTATCTATAATTTTTTCATCATCTTTTTTTCGCCCATGATAATCAGATAACACATCCTTTGTATATCTTTTATATTCCTCTCTTGTTATTTTATACGTTTTCCAATTTGTCATATATTCTTTTTTGTAAATATAATATACTGAGTTTAAATTCCCATGTGCATCAGAATAAACAATCTCAATGCAATAATAATTAAAGTCTGGGCTAACTCCCCAATGATGAATATTTTTATTCTTTTCACACTCTTTGTTTATCTTTTCCTCCATCTGGTCTATTTGTAATTTTTTTTCGTTCATATAGTCTTCATCTAAAGATATATCAAGTTGCTTATTAAGTTTTTCTGCTTCTTCTTCAGTGCATCCACCTACATTCTCACTTCTGCCTTCTATCAAAGGCATTTCTCCATATTTTTCTTCAACCTCTATTCCGCTTATATCAGAAGAACCCAGCTTCATTATTGCTATTGTTCTTACCTTGCCAAACGAAACATACTGTATTCTATACATTTCATGCGTTTCATGCTTTATAGATAATTTGTCAGTTTTTTCATCAACATTAACTTCAAATATGGGTTCTGTATTTAATGATGAGGTTTTCAATGCTAAATCAGAAATTTCTGTTGCCTGTTTCGAAATGATCAAAGATTCTTTTGACACTTCCAAGGCTTTTTTGAAATGTCAAATGAATGTTTGGCAATATATATAGAAATAATTGCCGTTACCAACGTGCATATTGTTATAACTCCAGATATTAAGATTTTCCAAAACGATAATACTAATTTTAATTTAGGAAAATGTAAATATCGAAATCTCCTGTATTTTCTTTTAAAATTCTCTAAATCTAACATAATTTTATTTCTCCCTCACTAATTTCCCCAGCACAAACTTTTTGCCAGAAAAATATTAATGTTAATCTTCTTGTATTTTTATATCCCATATTGTCTCTTCAATCACTTTCATACACTCGTCAATATTTTTCTGAATGTCCCTTCCCCAAAATCTGATAACTGTCCACCCTTCAAACAAAAGTCGTTTATTAACCTCATCATCACGCTCTCTATTCCTAGAAATTTTGCTAATCCAATATTCGCTGTTATTTCCCTTCTCCAATCTCGGTTTTAAAACTTCCCAGTCTTTCCCATGAAAAAATTCACTATCGCAAAAAATAGCCACCTTATATCTCGTCAACACAATATCTGGCTTACCTGGCAATCTATTATCATTTTTTCGATATCGATACCCTTTATGCCATAAAGTTTTTCTTAGTTTCACCTCAATACTGGTATCCGTTGACCGAATATGCTGCATATTTTTTCTTCTTTGTTCCCTAGTCAAATTATCCATTTATTTCAACCTGCTTTCAAAATATAGAGAGATCTTGTTTTCGACTCTCAATATGAAAATTTTATTCCGCCTAATATGCGCTTTGATATAATGTACTTGTCCTACTGCTATCAGATTTTATCAAATTACATTTTTGACATGATAGCTGTATATTACAAACATCATTCAAACCGCCTTCACTCAATGGAACAATATGATCAAAATGCTTTTCATTATCCTCTAGCAATGAATATAAGCCCGTCAAATCTTTTTTACAAAAAACACAGCATCCCTTATCTCTAAACAATACAGCCCTTTTTACCCACTCTGGAATATAAGTTCTTTTTCTTGGATTATTTTCAAAAAAAGATGCCTGCTGTTCATTAAATCGAAGCAGAAAATCACGATTTTGAAATAGAATATATTCCATTTCAACCGCAACACTTTCAACAACTTCATAAAATAATCCCTCTGAAATCCTATCAAGGGCTTCAATATATTGATTGTAGTTCTCTAAATAATCATCACAATAATCATCAAATATATGTTTCGTTGAAGTATCAATCTGTTTATATTTAAATATTGCTTGATTCATCCAACAAATAGGGTCAAAATCAACAACTTCGCCTAGAATAGATATACTGTCAGCTTGTTCACACAAAACTCTATCAACCAGCCAAAAACAGTACTCCCTTAACACAGATATTTTGGGAAAATCTTGTGGCGGAACTTCAAAGTGTCGTTCTGTAAATTCAGCATTAGTCTTAATATATTCAAACTTCCCCATGCTTTCATTTGCAAGATGGCAGAAATAATATACATCAAAGTATTGCATATCTATAGTCATTACATCCCCTCCACAATACCAGTATCATTCCATCACCACAATACCAGTCCGAACTATATGCGAAGACATCTTATCTTTTATATTTCGCAGCAGTTCATCTCCAAGTACATATAGATGTTTTTTCTCTTTTAAATATCCCTCTTTTTCAGAAGTAAAATATCTAAAATCAAACATCATTTTTTTCACATCTCCCTCAATCAATATTGGTTTTGTTATGTATAAATATTCAGCATTTAGATTAATATCTTGCGGCAAAAGCAGTCCCGGCAAAAGTCGTAGTCTCATTCTCTTTTTCTGTGAATAATCACAAATAGGCGACACCTCAAGTTCTATCCCCTTAATTTCATCATATCGTGTCGGAGCGATAGAATTGGTATCACATAGTTCTTTCTTTAATCCATCATCTATCTCGTAGATATTCCCTGGCCTAATTCCAATGGGAACATATTCTCTCAAATGCAATAGGGAATTTATTCCTGCTAAACCATTCCAATATACCGTCCTTATTTTTGTTTCTGCTAATCTATGTTCTTCTCCTATATTTTCAAATACCTTTTCAACATTTTTCCCTGACGAAATTATGTTTGAATCGACGTATAAATGATATGCGTTTTGAGCGTGTGAAAGAACATATTCCTTATCATCTATATTTTCTATAATTTCAATCTTCCCTTGAATGCCATTTCTTTCTTCAAGTTCACAACTAATTCCTGTTACCTTTTCCGAAAAACTATCAGTTATCATAAAACTATAATCACACATAATATCATTCATAGAATAATATGTATTTTCAATTATAGCTTTATTAGTCTCATCTAACATTTCCCCAGCGTATGCCTTGGCTATTTTAGAAAAACAATTTTTTAAATTAGCACTCCATTGTGAACTCTGTTTTTCATAAATACTTTCTATTTTATTTACAGTTTCCTTCGCAGACAATCTAATTCCATTCTCCCAATTATACAACAAAACAAAGGCATCTATACTTTTCAGTTGTTCTTCCATAGTATTTAATATAATCTCAATACCGTTTTCTTTCAATTTAAACTCGCTTTTAGTGCTTCCTTCTCCCTCCTCGTAAACTGATTCAAAACAACTAGACTTATCCATATTTAGCACTGCGACTGGCTTACACTGTAATCCATTATTTTCCAAAACCCCTTTCTTAAAATCTGTCAAATGCTGGGAATCATGCTTACTCCAAACCATAATAACATAAGGACCATTTTTTTCAGAAACAATAGTATCAATTCCAGCAATTAACGTGCTAACAACATTTTTATTATCGTTAGCCACACTAGTCACATTATCCAAATGCATATCTAGAAAAATTAGTCTCACACTCTCTAATGTTTCCTTGGGATAATTACGTGTTTCTCCATTATAATAAACATAAGAAACCCCTTTTTGTGATAATGCATTCATCAATGGTATTGCCTCCCCAATTTGGTCATCAATAATAACAATACCTCCATTCCTTGGTAACTCCATTATTTCATTCCTCCTAAACGTTTTTTTCTACAACTGGAAATGCCAATCCAATGACCGCTCCGCGCTTAAAATCATCCGGCAAATAAATATCGCCTAGTTCTGGGAAAATCAACTTCCCTGCACACGATTTCATAATTTCATCTGCCAAATGCAATCCCAATCCCATTCCTCCTACTCTGTCTGTTACAAACGGTTTTGTAATTTGATCCGTCGGCAATGTAAAGCCATATCCATTATCGGCAATAATAATAGTAATATATCCGTCGTATTCATATGAAATATCAAAAAACATTTTTTTATTTTCAATATGCGAATACTCTAACCAGTAAATTGAATTATCTACAATATTCATAATTGTACCCAATATCAAATTAGAAGCGCACTTTACTAAATTAGCTTTATTTTTTTTGATGTAATCATCTAGAATAACTACACCGTGAACCTTTAATCTATATTTCACATTAAATAATGCATCTTCAATTAGCTCGACCACCTCAACTTGTGATTGCTTTTTTGATTTTATTACCGACGCATATCCATCAGTTACTCTTGAAAGATCTGCTATCAAATCTCTCACATGATTGGTAGCATTTTCTTGTCCCACTGCTGCCTTTAATTCTGCAATAATTTTTTCAATTTCATGTATGACTACGCTCAAGCTCAGTCCTGCTGATGAGCTTCTTATATACACTTCTGTTATATTTTTATAATCAGCTTCAATTGTCTTCAAGGATTTATGAATAACATTTTTAAGCTTAACATTATCTACATTTTTATCCACAATAAGTTTTAACTCTTCTATGCTAGATAGAACAGGTTCTTCTTTGCTTGTTGGTCCATAGTATTTCTTTAACAAATTTTTATCTATATTTCTTAATGCTTGTATCTTTTCAATTGCACAAATAATCGCATATCTAAACTCCTCAAATGCAGCATTTTCAACAAACCCTTCCCTATTTGTTTTTTCAATAAGTTCACCACTATCTTTTCTATCTAAATAAATTGCGCCTATTGTTATTTTGCTGCTAAGCGTTGCCCCCGGTGCATTAATTCTTTTTGATTCTAACTGCAGCCAATCATTTCCTGAATCGCCATATTCATATATCCTCATATTATCTCTGTATACAGCAATTCCTCCATTGCTTCTTAAATATTCCTTTAATCCTTTCTTATCTGAAACACCATAAGATAAAATTTTATTATCCAAATCAAATATCATTAATTTCATCCGGATTTTCCCAATTTCATAATTACCTAAATCTATACTTTTTAGCTCCTTTTTCCCATTTTCTTTTTCTTCCCTACACATTTCAATCTCAAATCTCTCGACTTTTTTTTCTTCCAGTTTATCCAAGACCTTCCAAGGTTTAAACTCATATTTTAATTTTGCAATCTCGTTTCCCTCAATCTCTGCATCTGCAAAAAATAATGCATCATTCTTGATATCCTCTATCGACAATAGCCCTTCTAACCAATTCGTATGGTTCGTTTCAAAATTTACATAAAAGGACTGTATGCTTTCAAAAGGAGACTGTAAAGAATTTATTGATCTATATATATCTCTTACCTTGCCACGTGTCCATGTATTCTTTAATTCAGTAATTTCAATGAACGTCCCTTTTTCATCACCACAGAAAAATTCTGGTTCTCTCTCAATAACTTTTATAGGCACTTGTTCCAAATAATCAAACCTATCAAACATAGTCCAATCAATTTGCACCAAAACTTCCATTTTATCCTTCATTCTTGTTATTAATGTTATTATATTCCCTAATTTATGAACACCAAATCTTCCAATCCCCTTTTCTCCCATTGGAAGTCTTCCTAATTTACTCCTATTATTATTCTCTATATATTGTTGGAGTTTTTTCTGCTTATTATCTGTTCCAATCTCCATCCAAGAATTTTCAATAATATCCAAATCCATCCCATCGCCATTATCTTGAACAATTATTTTACCAATCTTGGGTTTATCTACATCCAGCATCTTAACATCTACTTTTCTTGCATCTGCATCATATGCATTTTTTACAAGCTCCAATAACGCTATCCCCTCGTTTTTTATTAATTGATCACCGATTTGCGGCATTAATCTGGCTCTGGACTTAAATCTAATTTCTTTTTCCATTTACAACTCTCCTTCTATGCTTTCTAGCATTTTAGCAATTTCTTTTGCCACTTCTTTTGCCATAAGCGGTGGTACGGCATTTCCAATTTGAATCAATTTTGCTGTCCTAGGACCCTCAAAATAAAAATCATCTGGAAATGATTGTATTCGTGCCGCTTCACGAACAGACAATGACCTTGCTTGCTCAATATCAGGATGAATATAGTAATGTCCATCTTTTGAAATATGAGCAAGCATAGTGTGTGAACAACTCATATCTCCTTCTACCACCTTAAACCGGTCTAAAAAAGATGTATTATTCCTATGAAATTGCAGATTCGGCGGCAAATCTGTGTAACATAGCCGTTTATGATTATCATTCCACATTTTTATCGCAATACGATATATATTTCTATCAACATCCCTAATATTTCTAGTCTGATGATCTGTAAGTATATCTCCTTTTTTTCTAATACCAGTTTTGACCAAATAATCACTCGCCTCATCTATATAATTATTGTTTGTCTCTCCAGGCCTTAAGGGAGACAAATCCCTTAGCAAATCATCTACAATTGCATTTTCATAAAATCGATTCACAAAATCAGGATAACACAAATTCAAGTCCTTCCTCCAACCTATAATAACTACTCGCCTTCTATTCTGCAGAACCCCAAAATCAGCCGCATTTTCGATTTTATAATCAATAGTATAGCCGACTGTCCTTAACCTTTGCTGCACTCTTTTCCAAATTAATCCATCCTTTGCTGTAAGCATTCCTGGAACATTCTCAAATACAAACAACTTCGGCTGATATTTTAATAAAAATTTAGCATATTGTATATATAAATCATTCCTAGGGTCATCTTGCATTCCATTAGGATCTGAGGCTCTACCCACCAAAGAATATGCTTGACATGGCGGTCCGCCTATCAGAACATCAACCTCTTTTACTTTATCATGCTGCATAATTGTATCTATCTTATTAAATATTTCTTTATATGTTTTTTCAGTGATCTCTTCATTTATTACAGTAGAGATTACTTCCTTCGGAACATAATCATATAACTCTTTCTTGGATAAATTCCCCAGCAAATAGTCATAATAATACCCCGTATTATTTGTCTTTTTTAAATAATAATAACAAGAACGTGTTCTTAATGTGTCCGCTGCATAATTATTCATTTCAACATGAGCAATAGGATTGAAATTACAATTAAAAAAACCTTCTGACAATCCACCTGCCCCAGAAAACACATCTATAAAATTAAATTTATAATTATCTTTAAACATGGTACACCTCAGTTATTAGTAATTCCCTATGAGATAAACTTTATCCTTGCCATTCCATATTTGATTACCAAATTCCATTCTAATCATATCTCTATAGATACAGTGTTTAATACGTCATTCACATTCATGCTTACACAACTGCTCACAAATAGAATCTGCAACATACCAAAACATAACCGGCGGAATTGCATTCCCTAATGCCCTATACTGTGCCGCCTCACTTCCTACCAGTTTAAAACTTTCTGGAAAACTTTGTATCCTAGCCACTTCCCTCGGTGTAAACCTTCGATATCGTTTACCTTCCATCAATACAGGGTCTGTGCTATTAAGAGACACCTTTGCAAGATGTGCTCCCACTGTATTACATGGTTTAGTTATATCCTGCGCCCTCCCTTTATTCATACTCTCACGATTTTTCATCATTCCAGCCACAGCTCTGTTACTAAAAAAATATTTTTCATCCACTTTTTTCTCTAAAACAGAACTTAATGGTTGATATAATTCTTCCTCTTGTATTATTTTTTCTGGGAATTTAAAATTAATTTTCAAATTCTTTCTAAATCCTACAATTATTACTCTTTCCCTTTTCTGTGGCACGCCATATTCTGCTGAATTAAGCACTGAATATTGCACATCATAACCACTTTTTTCAAATTCCTCAATAATAAGTGGAAATGCGCTCCTTTTATTGGCAGTCAACAATCCTTTGACATTTTCTGCAACAAAACATTTAGGCTGTTTATCACGCAAAATCCGGCACATCTCAAAAAAAAGTTTTCCCCTTTCGTCCTTTACCCCTAACCTTTTAGGATTTTGAGCAATAATAGAAAATGATTGACATGGAAAACCACCTGTCAAAATATCAAAGTCCGGGATTTCTTCCGATGATACCTCTCTAATATCTCTATTATCAGGTATTATGCCAAAATTTTCTTGAAAAATACTGCATGCATTATCATCAATATCATTTGCATACACTATTTCCATATTGTTACTGCTATATTTTTTCCCTAAAAACTCAAATCCACCCAAAAGTCCCACATCTGTCCCCCCACAACCACAGAACAAGGACACAACTTTTAATTTTTCCATGTCAACAACTCCTTAAATTCTCCAACTTTATCAGGGTCAAAAGTAATATCTGCACCGTCACTTGGAATCATGTCTATTTTATCTTGCTTATACAGTCCAACCGGATCCTGCAAAAGAAACAACTTTCTTTCTTTTTTACTTAACATAAGGCGATACACATAGTATCTATCATGCGTACTACTTGCGGTATTCCACTCATTTTTTGTTAAATGAACCCGATTAAAATGCAATGGTTTTGAACTAATAGTCGTTTTAACTTCAATATATCGCTTTCGTTCATCCAATTCCACAGAGCTAATATCATATCCAACCGCAAATTGCGTAGGTATTCTCTTAATTAGATGAATCAAATCTTCTCTTCCTCCAACCTTCATCCGCATACATTCATGACCATGTACTAAACTTTCGCCGATATCACCAATATCCTTTGTGGTAAGATTGTCATAATATGCCAGCAGTCTCTTCTCAATAACACTGTCCCTCTCAACTAAATCTGCCAATCCACCTATCGAATCTGTGGTAGTATTCTCTTTGAGTTGTTTTAACTCTTCTTCATCAGATGCAATATATGCTAAAATATCGGTTGAAAAATCAGTATCAGCAATATCTCTATTAACATAGGTAAACCACCCATTAGTACAATCTTTTACTGCTTCCATTGAGCCTTCTCTTCTGCTAATCATTCCATCATATTCTGAAAACCACTCCGAAGATTCAATAAATTTAATGATTGCTTCCTCTTCAAGTGTATTCAAATAATATGTATAATTATCATATGTTTTGAGCAAGTTTGCGATTTCCATATAATCCATTATATCACCGGCATAGCGAATAACATCGCCCGTTTGATCATACTCTAACTTATTAGCTCTATTGGTCTCTATCCGCTGCCATGTTTTGTCTACCCCCTCTCCATCTCTTGTAACTCGAAGATCATTAAAAACACAATGACAAATTTCCGGTTTTGTTAAACCAATAGAATTTCCACCCCTCCTATTTGCATATTTTAGCAATTTCAAAATATATTGAGCAGGCTTAAAATGCACGCCATTTACAATTTGTTCCAAAACATTTTTGGGCTTTATATGCGCCCCTGGATATTGAAAATTGTAAAGAAAAATCTTAAAGCATTCTACTAAGTCTTGATTTTGCGCCAACTCTATCGCACGTCTTCCCGGTTTATCTGTGTTATTGGTATGTTCAATAAAACCAAATAATGCAGATATTTCTGTTCTCCAGTTATTTATCGTTTTTAACTCCCTGTGTGCATTTCCCGGATAGCTATAAATCGCTTCATTTACTTTTTTTACAAATTCATCAACAGGCTTTTCTCCTACTGCAGATATTTCTTCAGCCATATAAATGAGAACATTTTCAATATCCCCTTTAAATCTAGGACGTACGTGATGTATTCTAAAATAATATTCATCTGGAATTTTATACTGGCTCATTTTGCTCCAACTCCTTTTTTAATTGTTCGGCAATTGCCTGTGCCATCAACGGTGGAACAGCATTTCCCACTTGCCGAAATTGCTGTGTCTTATTTCCCAAAAAATAAAAATCATCCGGAAAAGACTGAAGCCTTGCACATTCTCGTACTGTGGGTACTCGATTATATTTATAATGGAAGTGATGCCTATGCCCAGTATCAATAGTAGGTGCAGGTTTATCACTTCCAAACCTCGTCCAAGCCACATGAAAATTTCTTGAATTTCTATATTCTTCCGGAAGATCTTTGTAGTTTCCCCCATCAGGAACCAAAGAAATAATCTTTCTCACTTTTTCCGAGTGATTGGCAGCAATATGATTTCTAACATTTGCCGACCTTGCTCGCATAAGTTTTTGATATTCATTTTGCACATCGGTAGCATACTCTGCTATTTCTTCACCAATTTCATCTTCTAATGGCGGCAAATCAGATAATGCCATACTACAAGTTACCTGATTCATAACTCGCTCCGGATAACAAAAACTACCCGTTTTCATTCCTACGAATATAACTCTTTTCCTATTTTGAGGAACACCATAGTCAGCGGCACACATAATCTTATACTGAATATTGTATCCCATATCATTAAATTGCCTAATAATACTATCTTTTATCCGCCCATCAAACAATCCTACTAATCCCGGAACATTTTCTATCACAAATGCCTTGGGCCTGATTTCTTCTACCAGCCTTATATATGACATGTATAATCTATTTCTAGGATCATCAAACTTCCGCGGTCCAGACAATGACATTCCTTGACATGGCGGTCCGCCGATAATAACATCTATTTTTTTTCCATCTAACAAAGGCTTTATATCTTTTTCATATGTAACTTTTGTAATATCCCCACATATTGATTTTGCATGGCTGTGATTTAATTCAAATGTTTCAAGTGCCTTAGAATCATTGTCAATCCCTAATAGTACATCATATCCTGCACTTTCAAATCCATATGATAGTCCTCCACACCCACAAAACAAGTCTAATACATTAAGTGACATAACTTTTCTCCCTTGTTAAATAGCTACAAAATAATTGATGTCTGTCAAAAAAGGTCAAAAAACCACAAGATAATTTTACCATTCATAAGCTCCTTTTTCAATGAAAAATATTAAATTGTAACAAATCATTTACAATCGCTTCCTCCACTCTTGCCTTTATCCCATTCGCCCTCCGCACCCATTCCATCGGATTCTCCTTCTTCAACTGCTCCGTCACACCCTCCTTCTCCATAATCCGCTTTACCGCCAGTTCCACCTCCCTATGACACTCCTCATTCACACCATGCAGATACTGATTCCAAGTACCATCCATAAGCATTTTCAAGTACTCATGTCTCCGATACTTCATCATATACTCCCCACGCATAATACCATACTTCCCAATCGTATAATCTGTTTTCTGTTCCAGACTTAGCTGTGGATAATAGCAGCCATCCTCTGCTAAACGATATATAATTCCATTCTCTACAATAATCTCTTCCAACTTATCTTTTCCCATAAAATCTCCTTTCCGCTGGGTGCAACGCACCCAGACTTATATCTTATTTCATTGTTATTAGTAGCCTATCTTTCCTACGCTTTATACAATTTAATGCATACGAAAATGCTCTAAAAGTTATAATTCTCTTTTCTATCAGTACAATCCCCTTTGTTTCTTACATCCCCACACATACCAGCCTATCAGCACCAAAAAAATATCCGCCAACAACCACATTCCAAACAGATTAATAGAAACAAACTCTTTCACATAATCCCCAAAATACACCAGTCCTGCCAAAATGACCGCTGCTATAGAACAATTCCACACATCAATCCCTTTGCGGATATCTTCACTGTACTTCTCCCAAAACCTGTATACCCCAAATCCAATCAGGACTACTGGCATTATCCATAATAAAACCACCATACCCCATTTCAAAATAACCGCTGCCACATCATTCGGCACATTCTCCGATACTTCTGCTGTTGATAAAATAGCAGAGTGCATATGAACTGCAAACGCCGGAATTACTTTTCCAAATCCCTTAAAAAATTGAATGACATCTTTACAAAATACTCTCTGCCGGATAACAGACAATACCGTTATCACAAAGCATATCATGGTCAGCACTCCCACATATCCCTGCATTGCTGTCTTTTTCGTCTGATACCAAATTTCCCATTGCCTGTGGGTATCTTCTGTCAGTCGTTTCGCTTTCTGAACAGTCAGCTTCTGCACCGCAGACTGCACATCTATGGCTTTCTGTTTTTCACGTTCCGCATCCTCGAACAATTGGTCAAGCTCCTGCTCTTTCTGATAATACCCCGATTTAACGTGAGCGACCTCTTTCTCCGCCTCCTCTCTGGCTTTTCTCTCGCTCGTTTGCAATTCCTCGTTTTGCTTCTTGAGTTTTTCGTTCTCTTTCAGCACCAAGTCTGCACCGTTCAGCTTCACGATTTTGTCGCTGAGATTCTGAATCTCGAACTTGAGTCTGGATATCTGTGAGGAATAATTCTGTTCCGTCTGCTTCAAGTTCAGCTCCGCTTTTTCGGCTTTCTTCTTCCATTCCTGCGCCAGATTCTGTGCCTGCAAGATCTGCGAATCTTTCTCGGATAGCCTGCTCTCGTGTTGCTCTCTCAGATTGCTTTCTGTCTCTGCCATATCTGTGCTGACCTGCTCCAGATTGCTTCTCAACTCCGATATTTTCCTGTCCTGCTGATAGATTATCTTCTCCTGTTCGCTGATAGTATTCTTCTATGTATGAATTGTTTCGGACTGCTCCGCCAGCAGCATCCTGTACTTCTCGGTAGTATCGTTCCAATTCTGCGTTTTCTTGCTCACGTCTATCTGAAAGTTCTCGCTCATATTGGGCGGTTTCTTCTCTGGCTGCCGCCTGTCTTTCAAATTTATCTGTCAACGCCTCCTTTGATATATCAAGATGGAATGTCTTGGAAAGATTGCTGTCTCGCACTTTCTTCCCCTCTGCATTTTGAAACGTGATGTGCTTCCTGCTGTCCTTCCATATCACATTCCACCCCCTCTCTGCCATATGCTGAATAAAGTCCTCCCTGCTGCAACTCACCTCTAATGCATCCAGACAGGCAATCCCACAGTCTGCCACAAAACTGTCTTTTGCTTCATTCTGCATCAAATGATACTTATCTTTACTCCACGCACTGACCATTCCCTGCTCCAATTCATTTCCATGAAAATCCCTGCCTTTCTGTGCCACACTCAATCCCCAGTCTACACACATCTGATTGGTAAAATCCTTCATGCGCTGTAAATCTTTCTTGGTGTTATGCAGCTTGTGACCATCCATGAAACTGACGGAATTGGTTACAATATGGCAATGCACATGGTTTCGGTCTATATGCACTCCTACCAGACTTTGAAATCCGGCAAACCACTGTTCCGCAAATTCCTTTCCAAACTCCAGTGCCTGCTCTGGGGTAATCGGTTCGTCCTCATGCCACGAGATAATATTGTGGGCATACATCCTGCCAGAATCCTTGCCCCAAATCCGCTTTTCTTCCAAAAAAGACTGATATACTTTGTCATAAGTGATAACATCCGGCTCATAAGGACCGATAACCTCTACCAGCTCTCCTCTGGTCTTATCCACCCTCGTCACATATTCGATACAGTTCCGCATGGCTCCATGACTTTTTGTAGACTTATTGATTGTCTTATTAATCGCCAAGTGGCATCACACTCCTTTCGGAACATCTGTAGCTCTTGGTGCAACTGCTCCAGTTGTGACTGTTGTGGTATCTGTCCGTAACCATTTGCCACATGTGCCATCTGGTTGATATTCGTTGCCATGCCCCTAAGCTGTCTGCTGATGTCGGCAAACTGTCCATTTAACTTCTGTAGTTTTTTGACTTCTTCCCTGCCGGAAACCTTTGCTTCCAGCACTGCATTGATAATAAAAGACTGCAATGTCTGACCGGATTCTGCCACTCTCATAGTAAGAACTGCATATTCATCCTCCGTCATACGCACCGATACGTTTTTGTTTCTTCTGCGCATAATAATCCTCCCTCTGAAATCTTTCAAATGATACTAAACTGTCACTCTCTATTTGCGGTCGTGTGTTTAACAATCTTCTCTCTAATTGAATACTGACTGAAAACAGATATCTTGGCATTTTTCAAAGTGACCTGTCTGTGGTATAAAACACATGAGCTACAAAATGCTTGGGTAAACATCTGCTTACACAAACCAAAATGCGATAAGTACATTCCCCAGCGAATCCGAAAATGGAATGGGGAAACTTCCAGCGGATGTTTCGCAGTTTCATTTTCGGAGAGCTAACCAAGGGTTCAAAGGGAGTGGAACTCCCTTGCAAGTTTAGGATGTGCCCGAACAGGGTGCATCCGGTGCAAAATGGCATGCCATTTTGCGAAACTTGCCTATCATCCCCACCACGATTCCGGTGATTTTTGAGGGGTGTGGATGTGGGGAAAGCAGCCTCTGAAAGAGCGTTGCTTTTACCACATCCGCCCCCGAAAAAATCTTCAGAAACCTTCAAGGGGGATGATAGTGGTTTTGTGATTTTCCGCAGGGGATGGTTGAACGGAAAACAATGCTCCATCTTGGAGAATTGTTTTCCACCCGTCCATTGCCGGAGAAAAATCACCCGGCTACCTGAGACAGCCGACCTGCCCCTGCGATAACTGCCGGAAAACAGATTGCACTTTCATCAAAAATGCCTGCATAATACCGCTGTCCATGTTTAACACGCCACCGTTTTGTTACACAGTCTGTTAAACACAAATTTCATATAATTTCTGCTGTTTAACAAGGTGTGTAACACTGCCTAACATACTGTGCGACAAAAAATAAAAGTTTTCTCCATATCTCCCTTTTTACAATCATTTCCTGCCATTAATTCATACTGCAAAACACAAACATATTACACAATACCCTTTTAGAGATTTGACAGATAAAAAAGAGCCTCTTCCGGCAAACCTTCCTCTACCCCAATCTCCTCCACACTGTCGCCCTGCTGTATTTCAGTTTTTCCAACTGCCACATTCTCTGCCGGATTGACTGATGACTGTTTTCCAACATCCCCGCTCCCATGCCCCTCATTCGTGCCAATGCCAGAAATCTGAATACCTCCAACCGCACCCATCACTGCCTCTGCCACCATAGCCGCCAATCGGTTATCATGCTCCATCAATTTTTCCAAGAACACTTCTCCTTGCAATTCTGCCAGCTCTTTCAGATAGCACCGCATCTCCTGTCGGTACTGCTCCTGTAACTCCAGTTCGCTTTCCTGTCTATGGTATTGCCTGAGAGCCGCTTTCACATAAGCACCAGAACTTCCATAAATATCATTCTCCATGTTACGTCCATGCTTTGTAATCGCCTGATAAAGTTCCCTCTCGTCTGCTCTGGATAAATTCAGCCGAAAAGCAACCGTTTTCTGCACTTCCTTTTTTCCTGCCATCCGTCTTCTCCTTCCCATGATTACAAATAAAAAGAATATATCTTAATCATTTGATTCATTCCTTATCTGACAACATCACAGCTTACACTTCTGCCTTGCCAGGTACTCATACCCTCTGGCATTTGCCCGGATATCCCCCAGATAATGCACTTGGCTTCCCCGTACTCTGCCGTAGCGTTTCATTACCATTGCACCGCCTCCGGCATACACAACAGGCATCATCTCCAAATCAAAACCCAATTCTGACAGTTTCGCTTCAATCCCCTTTGCAAAATTCCGCAGCCCATCACTGATAACCGACTTGCAATCCTCCGGTATCATAGCATCGCCACCCACAATCATCTGACGGATGATATCCTCACTTACTTTCTTATTGCAAATCTGATACACACTGCTTTTGATACTTTCCATGCACTGAATCAATGCCTCCGGGATGCTGGTACTTTCCCGCTCCACCGGAACGTATTTCTGGACATGAATCACATCAATCGTCTTGCTCCCGATATCCACTATCAGGCTCTCCGCACCATACATCCGCATCCTGTCCGCAATCGCAGCGTAGCACTGCGGAAATACCAGCACATCCCTGATACAAATCCGATACTCTTTGCCGCTGTAACCAAAACAAATCTCCCCTTTCCGGTACAGATAATCACGAAACTCCTTCTTCTCCTGCCCAAAACGGCTGAACGGAAGCCCCACCGCCAGAATGACATCGGCATTCTGCTTGTGGTACACATCCAACTCCTTTGCTATCCCTGCCAGTGTCAGAAGGAAATAACTCTCATCTTCCGTTTTTGTCTTCATCATGGGAAGCCTGCCCTCGCCAACTTTATAATATTTTCTGTTATAAACAAGCGTGTTGTTGGATAAGGTCGCCTCCCCGCCCAACTGCTCCACCCCATTATCAAAAATGACATGTGTTCCTTTCATGGTGGAAAAACCATGATCCAGTCCGCAAAGCAGTAAATTTTTGTCGTTATAAAACATAAGTACCATCCTTTCTATGGCTGTCTTTTGCCATTCTCCAAACCATCCAGCATTTCCAGTATCATCCGTAGGGACTCCAAAATTTCCACATCCAGTTCCTCCGTCCTCTCCACTTCCTGTAAATGCCTGTCAATCAGCAACATTTTCCTCTTGATTTCCTCAAATGTCCGTATATTCCCAAAGGTGCTTATCTTCTGGTACATACAGCTCCTAATGAAAAAATCTGCCTTGCCCAGACCGGATAATGCAATCCGGTCATCAATGAGCTGCTTCTCTTCCGGTGACACCCTGAAATTCATAATGACACTCCGTTTCCGCTTTTTTGATTTCGGTTTTGGCGTCACACCGACAATCAGGTTGTCCCTGCGGTAAATTTTTGCCATACTCTGCCTCCTTCCTCAAATCCTCGCCTGCACATACTCCAAATCGCCATGATACGGTGTGCCTGCCAGATACCATTCGCCGCCATTGTTCCAGTCCATCTCCATTCGGGCTTCCACCCACCTGTTACCGACCAGTACCTCCATGCATTCCCCACAATGGAAACCGCTGTTTTCCCACAAATCAGATACCAGCAGCCCATAGCGTTTATTTTCCGCATTATAGCCAAGCCTTCCCTGCACTTTATTTTGCATTTTCATCCGCATCATCCTCCTTTCCCTCTGCCAATTCATCCAGCATGTCTCCGCTTCCATGATCCGCATCCAGCCTGTCTGCCAGTTCCTTCTGTTTGGATGGATAAAGATGGGAATAGGTGTAAGTGACAGAAATGCCTTCATGCCCTAACCGTTCCGCTATCTCCACCGGAGTAAATCCAAGCGAGATGAGATGTGCAACGTGCGAGTGCCGGATGTCGTGCACCCTCACACGCTTCACTCCCGCCTTTTTACATCCCCTGTCCATCTCATGGTGCAGATAACTTTTTGAAATATGAAACAGTCTGGTATCATCGGCAAGACTGTAAAACATCCCAAAATAATCTTCCATCTCGTCACAGAGAAACTTCGGCATATCTATCACACGATTGCTTTTCTCCGTCTTCGGGGAAGTAATAATATCCTCTCCATTAATACGCTGGTAGGATTTACTGATTGTCAGTTTCCGCTTTATAAGGTCAAAATCAGATTTTACTAACGATAAAAGCTCGCCTTCCCTAATCCCGGTCCAGTAAAGCACCTGAAACGCATAATAGGAAATCGGTTTATCCTTGATGGCATCGGAAAATTTCTCATACTCTTCCTTTGTCCAGAACAGCATTTCCTTTGCTTTCGCCTTACCCATTTTCCCCGCCTTGCTGGACGGATTCTCCGGCAGACCGTAAAATCTATGGGCATGGTTGAAGATAGCACTGAGCTGGTTCTGCACCGTCCTCAGATACGTTGCCGCATATGCTTTGCCATTCTCATCTCTGGCACAGAGCAATACATTCTGCCACTGGATTACATCCGTAGAATCAATCTCTGCCAGGCTTTTATTTTCAAAATAAGGCAGTATCTTGGTTTCAATGATGTGTTTCTTCGTCATAAACGTATTGAGTTTTATCCTCGGTTTGATGTCTTCCAGATAAATCTCCACAAACTTTGCAAAGTTCATCTGGATATCCCTGCTTTTCTTCTGGATAAAATCCCTCTCATAATTCAGTGCATCCCGTTTCGTCTCAAAGGTCTGCTTGGTGTGTACCTGCTTCTTCCCCTGCCAGTCCACGAAACGTATATACACTTTCCAACCGCTTCCATCTTTTAATTTACTTACCGACATACAATTCCTCCTTTCGGGCAGCCCTGTTAAAAGCTGCCACATAAACATAAATGATAGCTTCTGATTACCTCCGCTACTCTGCTGTGCCGCAGCACTGCTCATAAAACTTCCGGTTGACCTTGCCCGCAAGCACAATGAGATTTGGATTTTCCTGAAGCATTTTGCGGTTCAGTTCCTGAATCATCTTGTAAGCCTGTGACTCGCTCACACCCCAGTCCTCGCAGATTTCATCTGCCTGCACATACAGCTTCTTCATTCCTTCCATACGGCATTTACCCCCTTATTCAAAATTCGTGGTTTACGGCTGCCATTCTGCTCTGTTCGGGTAATTACATATCTGCCCCGCTAATACTGTCCTGAAAACCACTATGTATTATCTCTACCAGAACTCATTTTGGTTCTATGTTGTATTGCTATTATATAGAACTTGTTACGGTTCTGTCAAGTACTTTTCAGAACTTTTTTTGGTTCTTTTCTTTTTCCCCATTCTGTGTTATGATGTTGCTAAGGTTATAAGCACTGATTCAGACACTTCTATAACACCAAACACACATTACTGTGTTTACAAATAACATAGGGCAGGACAAAAGAGTTTTTGTTCCCTACCCCGATTGGAGGCAACCATGACACAAGGCGAACGTATCAAATACATCCGCAACAGCCGGAAAATGACACAAAAGCAACTGGGGCTGCTCTGCGGCTTTTCGGAAAGTACCGCAGATGTCCGCATCCGCCAGTATGAGAGCAATGCCAAAACCCCCAAGCAGGACACCCTGATGCTGATAGCTAAAGCATTGAAAGTTTCCTATATATCCATCAAAAACTATGACCTCGGTGCGGCTGAGGATGTGCTGGAAACACTGTTCTGGCTGGATACCCAAAATGGCATTGACCTCTTCCCCTTACAGCCGGAATATCCAAAGGATAACTCATGGGAGTACCGGGGCAGCTACAATGAACCGGAATCCAAGCACAGCCGCCCGCCTTTCGGCATCGTCATGCAGTATGGCTTAGTCAACGATTTCCTTGCTGAATGGTCACTCCGCAAAACAGAACTCCGGGAAGGCTCCATCACATCCGACCAGTATAACAACTGGAAATGGAACTGGCCTAATTCCTGTGATGACGGCATGGGAAAAGAAAACTATGCCGACTGGCGGAATCTGTAAGCCACAAAACTTGGGACATTCGCTGCTCTTAAAAACCAGTGCTACATAATGCCAAGCATGGAATCTCTGAAAAAAGAACATCAAAAAAACAGAAATTCCACAATCCGGAATTTCTGTCTTTTTGATACATGTATTATTTTGAGTACACAAGATTTTGCAAGAAATTTGCAAGAAGCATTTTCGTGAAACGCCCTGTTTTCGGGGCTTCCCGCTGTTTTTCGCTCACTCGAACTCGATTTTGATAACTATATCTTGTGTCTAGCCAACAATATAATCACCTTATTTTGTATAGAAATTCTTCACATTCTACAGATTATTTCTCGTTTCGAGAGTTTTTGCAAGCATTTTGCAAGCAACATCTCCATTCACGCTATAAAGAATATTCCCTAATAGCTGATACCACACTTTCTGTATTCCAATTGACATGATAATATGATTCTGTTAATAACTCTGAGGGCATTCTTTCTTGTCCTCTAGGTCTTATTACAATAATAGGTTTTCCATAACTATTAGCAATGTCAACCTCTTTTTGAATCCAGCGTCTATGATTATAATACATCCCCGCAATTATCAACACACAGGAACAAGGACTTATCTGTCTATGTAAAGCCTCATCAAGTTCTTTATCTGTTCGTGTATCTAACGCATCATGTTGAGGAACACTGTAATTTTTCCACGAAAAATACGAGGCTTTATTCAACATATCTACAAGATTATAGTACTCAGAATTATATTTCCAAGCATGACTAATAAATAAATTATACATTACACGTCTCTCCCTTCTAATACAAACTTTTTTAGGCGTTTGCGAAACGCCAGAACCCGCATAAATACGGGGTTCTTTTTGTTACAAAATAAAACAACTCCTCACTGGTTTGTGGTAAAATAGAATTGTCCAAAAACCATCTACCAATCCACCAAGAAAGGAGTCGTACCTATATGATACCATACAAACAGCTTTCTTTGGCAGATATTTTTACCGATTGCCAAAATAAATTTGATAACGATAAATATGAGTTCCTTGAACTTCTCGAAAATACCATTAACTTTGATGAAATTGTCCCGGCGTCTTTTGTTTTTCATTTCCACTCTGCCACCGGCAGACCCCGCAGGCATTTTCTCTATCCAATGCTCAGGGCTCTGTTATTACAGCTTATTTTCTCAATCCCAACAACATCCCTCCTGATTGTTTTTCTGAAATACTCCCAGGAATTACGGGATTTCTGCGGATTTGATGTTGTCCCGGATGCTTCTAAATTTACCCGCTTCAAACAGGATTTCTTATTGGACTTACAATCCATGTTCGATCATCTTGTTGACTTGACCGAACCGATCTGCCATTGTATTGATACACAGAAGGCTTCCATGCTTCTCTTTGACACCTCCGGCATTGAGGCATGGGTTACAGAAAACAATCCCAAATATGCCAACCGTATCATCAAACAGCTGAAAGCCTTCAAAAAAGCTAAAGGGATGGACGATTCCTTTGACCCTTATAAAGCCGCCTACGGCTCCATGCCTTCCCATGCCGCCGCCAATCCAGCCATTCAGCAGATGTACATTAACGGGCATTTCTGTTATGCTTATAAATTCGGTATTATTACCAACGGACTCGGCATTGTCCGGGATATTTCCTTTTATAACAAGGACTTTCTTGCGGCTCATCCTGACATCATTGTTGGAAAAAAATCTGATTCCCCGGATGAAGATAAGAGTCTTGCCGATTCCAAGGCATTGATTCCCACTTTAAAGGATTTCTTTCGGAAACATCCGCTTATCAATCCGAAAACCTTTCTCGGGGATGCCGCTTTCGATTGCATCGAAATTTATAAATACCTGCTTCAGGAAACATCCATTGAGAAAGCATATATTCCGCTTAACGGAAGAATTTCTCTTCCGGAAGCTGACTGTCCCTTAAATGAGAATGGCATTCCCTGCTGTCCAAAGAACCATTCCCTTCAGATGAAACGGGAAGGGAGCAAATCCCATCTGCGCTGCGGTTTCCCTACCATGAAGTTTGTATGCCCAAAAATGAAATGGGAATGGAACAAACTTACAAAGAAATCAAAACGTGTATGCCATTGTGAAGACCCTTGTACGAAATCTTCCTGTGGCAGGATGTTTTATCTTTATCCAGAGAAGAACCTGCGTGCTTATCCAGGGACGCTGCGTGGTACACAGGAATGGGATTCCACCTACAAAATCCGTGTGAACGTAGAAAAATCCATAAATCATTTCAAGGACAGCTTTTGTGTTGCCGGACGCAAAACCCAGAATGAAAAAACTTTACACGCTGATTTGCTGCTTGCCGGGATTGCACAGCTTGTCACCGTAATGGTTGCTGACAAGATCCATAAACACCAATATATTCGCAGTCTAAAACCGCTGATCGCATAACCTCACATATCGCATACTATTTCTCAGGCAGATATCCCTATCTGCTCTGTTTTCATGTCTTAAAATCCGGTTACCCACATCCACCTCCTAAAAATCCGGCATGACCGGATCTTTACCCTGTTGGAATCAAGATTGCGAACTTGTTTCGCAATTACCTAACAAACTTTTTTTCAATTCTTCATAAAATTTCTGCGTTTCCGAAATGTTACTGTCTGCTCTTACATAATAACTATGATTTAATTGCTTTTCTAACACAACTTGTCTTGCCACCTTATTTCTAACTTCAACATATTTTTGGACATCTTGTTGATTTTTTAAACGTGGCCAATACTCCAGATATTCTGGTAGTTCCTCATAACTCATTAAATAATTAGCAATCGGCATATC
The DNA here is from genome assembly GCA_003611745.1 of bacterium D16-36. Classification (GTDB taxonomy): domain Bacteria; phylum Bacillota; class Clostridia; order Lachnospirales; family Lachnospiraceae; genus Butyribacter. The sequence goes on from RAYF01000034.1 coordinate 59,657, forward strand.
TTTTTCTGTTGCCATACCAATTTCAAAAGGAACCCACCATGATCGTTTAGTATTATTAGATAACACAACTATTACATCTGAGCATTCCCTTAATTTCTCTCGAATATGCTTTGTTAGTTTTTCGCCATCATCTGAAATAATATCGTCCAATATATCCAAATATGCTTCGACACCCACATTTACTAAGGTCTGCTGTATACTAAGCGCAGTATGCTCATCTTCTTTTTTATGTGAAATAAATATTTTCATTCTCTACCTCCATTCCATATCGGTGAGCTAAATCAACTCATTGTTCACTAATCTCCAATATTGTTTCCCTATTGAAGTCAATTTACACTTCTTAGACTCCATGGCAGCAAAATACATATGTTCTGTGCCGACTGGCGTTACCAAACCAACACCCTCTAACTTCTGCAGATCAGCAAAAATCTCTGTATTCTCTTTCCGAGCATACGGTTCGGTTATTTGATGATTATCCTCTGGTGAGTTTGTTGGCTCATACGAAGGATCTAACTGGTAATTCGTTTCCTCAGTTTCAAAATATTTACATATTCTACGTATTATTTCCATGTCCACCTGCGGAACAACATCTCTTAAAGATGTAAATCTCGTTACATTGGTTTTAAAAACTGGTCTTTGCTCCCATGGACCCAAGGCTTTATCAATATACGCATAAATCCCACCTAAAGAAATATGTCCTGTCACGTCAGCAGCACCGCCTTTAAGAGCTTCTAACAATAGTGCTGTGAACACACCATGTCCGTTAATTTCCATAGAAGTCTCAGACGAACGACTAGCTGTCAGTATAGTAACTCCTTCTCCTATTATAGAAGTATTTTGACCCATTACCGCAACGTTACCCAATGCCCCTGAGTAGCAACTATCCAGAATCACAATTTTGTCTTTACAGTTTGATTCATTAGCAATTGTTAATACATCCTGCAAAGAAACTCCGTAATCTTCCTCAGAAAAATCCGGCGTAACAAGATATCCCCCTGTAGAATCTACATAACCATGCCCGGAATAATAAAACAACGCCACATCTGCATCTCCTGAAAAACACTCTTTGATCAATTGTTTTAACCTACTTTTCGTTTTAACATTATTTTCCAATTTGACCGAAAAATTAGGTGTCTCGTTCTCGTTTTTGGATAATAATTTCTTAATTGCCTCCGCATCATTACAGCATCCATGCAAAGGACTTTGTAAATATTCATCAATTCCAACTAATAAAGCCTTTCTCATATATTTTTACCTCCTAAATTTGCCTTGGATTTTATTAGGCATGTAAGTCACTCAAATAAATCCCTCTTTATTGAATATCCCTTTGTATACTTAGTGTCTGCTGATTAAGTAGCTATCTGCAACTTCCAACTCTTACATCTGCTCCGGTCATGCCAGAATCGGAACAGATGCAAAAGAGCGCAAAGTATTCGCCTCTGAATCCTGAACAGATTCGTCACGAATACAGATAATGCAATAGAAGTCAGCTGCGTTTCTTCCAGTTTTGTGGTAATGCAGCTCATACCATAGCAGCGTTTGCTCAGGCTGAAGGTGCGTTCCACTTCGATTCTATCGGTATTATCCTGATGCTCTTGCTTTTTATCAACTTTTGCTGTGGCACTTGGTCTGCCCAGCTTTGGACCTGATAACCGGATCCCATGCTCCTTGCAATAACTCCTGTTTTCCCTGGTCCGATATATCTGATCTGCCAGAACACGTTCCGGATAATAACCGGTACGTTCTTTGAAACGCTCTATTGCTTCAATCAGGCAGGTACTCTCGTTGTATGCCTCAAAAGATATTTTTTCGATACGCCCGTAACCTTCGCTGTCAAGACTGAGATCAAATTTTGCACCAAATTCAACAGGTGCTTTGACCTTACCTCTGACAATCGGTCGAAGCCATGGCTGTGCAATGCTTACAATGCGATGCTCCACAGAATGGACTCTGTTATCATACATATACTGTTGCTGTTCATGCAGCTTGATGATGGTAAGATACAAGTCGATATCCTTACCTGCCATGGCGTATCCATCACTCATGAACTGTTCCAAATAGCCAAGATCTCTTTTCACGTAGCCAAGCTGTCTGCGGATTGCGCTGCGGATTTTCTTTGCCGTGTGCTTTCTGCTCTTGGCAAATGCAAGATACTCTTTTCTGGCGCGTTTGCGGTATCTTCTGGGCAGCTTAAGACCATAACATTTACAAAATCGGTAAATGATGTTTTCCAGCTTTTCTCTTGCTTCGTTCAAAAGCGAGATGTCCTGCGGATAACGTATGTTTGCAGGTGCACAGGTTGCATCAAGGGTCAGCGTTCCTTTGTTTGTATCTTCTTTTGCAGTACCATCATCACCGGATTTTCCTACGGATGGAGGAGTATGGTCATCTTTGTCATCATCCTTATGGGAAAGAAGATACTCGTTTACTTCCATCAGCATCTCTGCGGAAATGCGTTTACGGAAGAGAACCAGTGTACTTGCATCAAACGGAGCTTCTTCCCGAAATCCAGGAAGCCCGATAAAGTATTGCAGATACGGATTCTCTGCGATCTGTTCTACAAGCTCACGGTCGGAATACTGGAACTTGGTCTGGATGATCAGAGCTCCTAATGCCATACGAAGAGGCTTGGCAACATTGCCCGTATCACTTGGAAACAGCTTGGCATATTTTACTTCAAACTCGTCCCATGGGATGCGGTCAGCCAGTTTGATCCAACGGTTATCCGGATTCATGTGGAGTCCCATAGGCTGGTTGAAATCGAGGAATGAATGCTGTAACTTGTCAATCGGTTTGTACATTGTTTTAGCTCCTTTATACTCAAAATCTGTAAAAAACTGCAAGAAAAACGATTTGTTTTCGTCAAAATCCTTGCAATTATTGTACCAGAAAACGGGGCAAAAGTCAGTAAAATCAAGTGTTTGCAACCTAATCAGCAGACACTACTTAATAATACAATTGATATTAATGAAAAATATATATAAACCATATAATGACCTGATATGGGAATCCCTTTCGAACTGATGTTTAGGATTGAATTATAGAATGATAAATGATACGATGAGAATGTTTATTCGATGATCATTTATGGTCATTAGCAGATTAGCTGAAGTTGCCGCTTCAGCTTTTTTGCCACATTCAATCAACTATCTTGTTTTCTATCACCACCTCACTTTCTATCGAACTTTTGAAAAACATAATCACATTTTCCGCATTTCACAGATTAACAATCCAATATTACTACCTATTGCGCTTTCCAATTTCTCCAAATCCTCACAATATCTTTTTTCATTTTTGATTGCTATATCAATATTCTTTACAAGTGTTAAAGCGTCATATCGTGATTTTTCATATTTAGGCAATCTATTTCTTAACTCCTGTTCTGTATACCTTCGTTTTGAGGTAACCAATGGATTTTCAAGCAATTGCTTATCGTTAAGCTCTCTAACATCCTCAAAATGCATCAAAAGCCAAAATTCAAAACAGGGATTTGTTAAGTATAGACCAAAGTTTCTTATTCTACATTGTTCCATAACATACTCATATTGATTAGTGGTAAAACTTTTCCTATCTCGATCCACTATAAAACAAATCTTGTCCAATCCTTCTGCATACGTCAGATTCTCAAAACCAATAATTTTGTTTACATCTTCCATTAAATTTTTTAAATCCGTTTCCTTTTCCAAAAAACATATGATTTGTTCACAAGCTGACTGCACATCCTCAGTTGACACATTTAACGAAACGCCAAGTTTTTCACAGCATATCCATTCCAAGGTTTTCCATATATATTTAGCCAATGTACGATTGTTGACAAGAATCTGTTCACTTTGAAGATAGTCCATAATCCAATTCAATATGGTTTCATACGACACCTTACCACTATCTCTCTCCTTAAGATTTTGAATAATACGGTCAACCATTTTTTTAGGATTACTCCATCCCGCCTCATTATAACTACGCACAATCGGTACAAGCTCGATAAGCGGGTTTAACTTCAAATTCTCCCGTAATTCTGTTATAGCATCAAAATATATGAGTTCTGTATCTTCCCCCTCATAAACCAAAAAGTACTTTTGTCTAACTTCATCAGAAACCAGCACCCTAGTGCGTTCTGCAAATTGCTTTCTTTCTCTCATACACTAATCCTCCTTTATTGGAAAAACAGTGCTGAAAATAGGAACACCACCATAACGCCCTTCTAAATATGCTTTGTCAATCTTCTGATCGAATCTCGCATTATATTCTTCCAAAGAATAAATATCCGATTCCCCATTCGTTCGTTTGTCAATAAACCATATCTCATCACGTCTTAACAAATCAAAATCCATAAGACGTGATTCATGGGTAGTTACAATCAATTGTATATTTCTTTCCGCAGCAATCTGTAGATAAGTTTCAACAAATTTATAACTCAAGCTTGGATGTAAACATCTGTCCAATTCATCAATAATATATATCTTATTTTCTCCAGCAAGCAATATTTCCAAAAGATCAAGGATACGTACTGTTCCATCCGACTCCTCTGATAATTGAAACAGTACATCACTTGTTCCATGTGAAAATTCAATAGTCTGACAACTTGATTTATCACTTTTGTCAATCGTAATAATAAAGAAGTCAATATTGCTTCTCATAACAAGTGTAATCTCTGCATCTTCCTCATCATTTCTAATTTCAGCTCGTTTTTTCTCAATATCCGTAATAATATGTTGTCGCAATTTTTGCGGTAATTCTCCCAACACTTTTTCTACTGGAACGTCTACCATTCTAAAACCTGTGATACCTGTACCAAAAGCAGAAATTATCCTACAAACTTCATCAACATCGTTTGCCCTTGCAAGATATGAATAATCTGATATAGGCTGAGTTGGATAGTTGATATCCAACTGATTTTTTATCCAATAAAATACGTCTCGTATAATGGAAATCTTTTCATATTTTTGATACAAATTTTTCTTATTTTGATTCATTATTGATAGAAATAAAACAGAAGAATCATCACAAATATCACCAGCATATATATTTAATGTATCAATCAAACCCTTTTGTTTCAATGTTGCCCCTAATTCATAACTGCCAACTTCAATATTACGTTCAAATATAATCTTCTCTGTATTATCCGCATTTAGTTCCACAAGCCACTCCGAAACAAATCTGCTTTGACTTAAAACCACTTCATATCCATATGAATAATATCGACCATTCAGCATTATCTCCATTTCAAAATAGCTGGCTTTGTCCTTATTTGAAGATGATGTTTTACAATATTTATTCGTATGACCATTGGGGAGTCCACGCACAACTGTATGTTGCATAAATTCAATTGCCTTTACAAGATTCGATTTTCCTGCAGCATTTGCACCATAAACAGCAGCAAACTTTAACAATTTATTCTTCCCGTCATCATATATATGCTCTTTCTTGCTTCTTACCTTCCCAGCAATCATAGAAAATTCCTCTGATTTACCATTATCCCTTGTATTAAATGACAAAAAATTTTTAACATTAAACCTAACTAACATGTCAGCACCTCCTTCTCGCCTTATATTATATGTGATTTTTTCACTTTCGTCAACTATTTTTGTTCATTTTTTATTTTTTATCCACTCTAATGTACTATAATTTCACTTTCGTTTCAATATATTCAACAAAATACACTTCACACATACACCATCTCCCTCACCACAATCTCCTCCGCACACGCCATAATATTATTCATTCTCCCAACCCACAACATCTGATCCTTCGCTTTCAGCTTCTCTGTCACGCCCTGTTTTTCCTTCATCTGTTCCACAATCCGATCCAGCATCTCATGGCACTCCTCATCAACATCGTGCAAATATTCATTCAGTTTCCCGTCAAGCAGCAGTTCCATATAATATCCATGCTTAAATTTTTTCAAATACTCACATCGCATATACCCAAACTTTCCGATTGGATAATCTGTACCTTTCGGCAATCTTAAATCCGGATAATAAAGATTATCTGCACCTAATACATAAGTGATTCCGTTTTCCACGATAACTTTCTCCAATTTTTCCATTGCTTTCATCCACCTTTCCACAATATTCCATACATAAATATCAATAGTAACCCCTAACTCTTTTACAGCCACGTACATATACCCTGATTCCGACATATACCACCTGAACCAATAAAAGAGCGACTGGCAGATTACATTTTATGACAGACTTTATCAAATCTCCAAAATATACCACTATTGCCATGCTGGTTACTGCAACAGCAATGCTAACAACATCCCTGCAATTCTTCTGGTACATTTTTATCACTTTCTTTCCGATTATCACTAAAAATACACCTGCACCGCCAGCCAAACCAGCAACAACGATTATCAGCAACAACCAATATACGATTACCGCTGCCATCTCATTTGATATTCTTTCACTTATCTGTGCCACATACTGACCAATAAACAGAACGCTTTGACCAAACCGGCAAGCCGTTTTCCATATTGCACTGATAAATGTGATAAAATCTCCTTTTACAGTTTTTGAACAAACCGCTGCAAATACAGTTGTCACAATTGCATACCACCATAATGCTACAATCATTGCATCAAATCGCACTGTCTTTGCTTTGTACTTCTTTTCCAGATCATTCCTCTGATGTTCATACTGTTCCTTCGCTTTCTGATATGTCTTACGGTCGCAGTTCCGACACCTTTCATAGAGTACTGGTTTTTCTATCGGTATCTCTATTTTTTTCTGATGCATTAAAGCATATTGTTTTTCTTCCTCAGTCCGCTGGAGCTTATCTCGACATTCCTCTGCTATGCTGTCGGCTCTTTTCCTTTTCTCTTTCTCTCTCTGCAACAATTCTCTTGTTTGCATCAAGTCGCTCTGCAAGGCTTGTACGTTCTCGGCTTTGTTCTCGTTGTTCAGCTTCTCGCATAAGTTCAGCGATTCGTTCAGTTGCCCCTGTAGCGTCTGTATCTCGCTGTCCTTCTGCCGGATGATTGCATCTTTCTGAGCTGCTTCCTGCTCCATGCTCTCCAACAAATCCAAAATTTCCTCCATCTGCTCGTCTTGCTTTGAGCCGCTTAATTCGTTCATCCACATCCCTCACTTTCTCTAGCCGTTTCTGAATTTCAACAATTCCTCGTTCTGCCTCTGCAATAACCGGCTCTCGTTGTTCAACTTCTCCGATAATTCTTTCCATAGCTGATTTTCGTCTTTCAATGTCTGAATTTCTCCATCCTTCTTTTCCAAGAAATCCAACAGCTCCTCGATACTTGGCAAAATTTTCAGTTGCTCTTGCAACTCGTCGTTTAATTCCTGCAATTTTTGATTCTGCTCCTGCAACAAAATAAGCTGTCCGTCTCTCTGCACCAACTCCTGATACATCTCTGCCATAATCCCTTGCTGTTCCTCGATCTGATTTATCATATTCTCCATCATAGGAATGACTTCTCTGCTTTCTTCTAATGTCACACAACCGCCCCTTCCATTGTTTCAATAAAACACTTACCTGCCCGAACACTTCCTGCAATTTTTTCAATATTGCATTCTGCTTCTTAATCATCCGATTTTCCTCCACTTTCCATGAAGCAGATGTTGCCTGTCCAGACAGATATTTTTCTTCTATTTTTCTCGCATCTGCCCCTTCATGAATGGTAGGAATCTCTATTTTTCCTTGCCGTTCATAAGAACGATGGTCTATCTGCTGTTCTCTTTTCAAATGTCGATTACATTCCTTCGCCCACTCACTTCGCCACAGCTCGCAGTTTTTTGGATTATTCCAACCTGTAGCATCGGTAAGCTCCCTTTTCCATTGTTTTCGGTTACGGGAATCCAATTTCTGATTTCCATCTGCATCCAATATCGGAATACGAATACCACAACGCTCTGGTTTCTTCTTATCCTGCCACCAATCCGGATGCAATTCATCAATCACAATATTTCCGTCCCCATCCCGTACAAATGCCCAATCCTTCACTTCCTTATTTCCCCATGTGTGATTTTCCATAAACGGTCGCATGGTTACCAATAAATGCACATGCGGGTTGCCATCCCCCTTATCGTGAATACTCCAATCAGCACACATCCCTTTTGCCACAAAATTCTTTTGTATGAAATCTGTGGTGTAAGAAATTTGTTCCTGCCTGCTCCACTCCCTCGGTAGAGAAAATTCAAACGACCTGCCAAGCTGTGCATTCGCACTTTTTTCTACCTTCAAAACTTCATTCCATAACCGTTGCTTTCGGAAAGTTAATTTGAACTTTTCCAAAACTGCTTCTTTATCCTCGGCTCTTTGATAACGGCTGGATTTTTGAAACCGCCTGATATTTTCTTCTGGCACATTCGTCCATTCTGGTGGTGCATTGTCGCACATCATAAGACTGGTATAAACAACTTCTTTTTTAGAAGTGTAATAACTTACCTTTCCAGTTTCCTCATTTTTCATTACATCGCCATTCAGATATGCTGATGCGGATATGATGGATTTTCCTTTGCTCCGTCCGACAATCTTAACAGTAAAATGAAATATTGCCACTTTTTCCTCCCCTCTCTACCACATCCGGCAAACACCAATTTTGATATAAGAAAACAAGCGTAAGAATGCCTCCTGCGGCATGAGCAGGTCTGCATGAAATGCCCCTCGGAGAGTGCGTCCAGCCGCACAGGCTGGTCTCCATGAAGTGGTCCGGCTGAGAGCCCCGCCGACGGAACGAGCCCGGCAAGCGAAGCGCAGACCGGTTGCCGCTTGCGGCAAACTTATAAAGACGACCTCAGGTTGTCTATAAGTGCGCCCTTCATGGAAAAATGATGAAGGGATTAGAAAACGAACCCCTCCGCTTTCATGCTTCCTCCGTTTTAAGGACTTGCTCCTTTTGCATCGCTTTAGAAAAATATCTTCCATTGGCTTCCTGTCGTTTCAAAAATCCAATCAGTTTTGGTATATCTTCTTCCTCAATCGAACAGCCAAGCACCGACTCCACCGCACCGCCAATCACACAAAGCCTGTGGGTTCGTTTCTTATTCTCTTCGGCCTTCTGCCGCTTCTGCAATTCCCTTTTCTGTGCCGCATACCGCTTCGCCTTCTCTAAACTTTCCTGCTCTCTCCTTTCCATTTCAAGCAGGCGTTCCTCATAACTTTTTGTTGATCTACTCATTCACATCATCCTCCCTTCCCAACCCATCAAACATTTCCAGAATCATCCGAAGGGATTCCAAGACTTCTATATCCAGCTCCTCCGATTTTTCAATCTGCTGCAAATGCCTGTCGATTCCTGCAAGTTTCCTTTTTATCTCGTCAAATGTCCTGACATTTCCAAAGGTAACTATTTTTTGGTGCATACAGCTATTGATGAAAAATTCTGCCCTCGCAAGCCCCGATAAAACAATCCTTTCATCAATAAACTGTTTCTCCTCCGGTGTCACTCGGAAATTTACAATCACACTCCGCTTGCGGTTCTTTTCATTCTTTTTCTTAGGTCGGACACCTGATATAAGGTTGTCACGTCTGTAAATTTTTGCCATGCTTATTCCTCCTCTCCGACTCCAACTTCATCTTTATCCATGTTCCCTCTATCCTCATTCAGCTTATCTGCGAGTGCTTTCTGCTTGGACGGATAAAGATGGGCATAATTAAATGTGATATTGATTCCCTCATGCCCCATCCGCTCTGCAATCGCTAAGGGAGAAAATCCAAGTTCAATGCAATGAGCGACATGCGAATGGCGCAAATCATGAATGCGGATTCTCTTTACTCCTGCCGCCTTTGCCCCTCTATCCATCTCATGGTGCAGATAGCTTTTGGAAAATGTGAACAGTCTTGTATGCTCATCACATTTATAAAGCATTCCAAAATAATCTTCCATCTCACGACAGAGAAATTCCGGCAGTTCGATTACCCGGTTGCTCTTTTCCGTCTTGGGGCTGGTAATATAATCCTCGCCCTGCAAATGCTGATAAGATTTGTTAATCGTCAATTTCCTGTCTGAAATACTGAAATCCCCCTTTTCCAATGCAAGGAGTTCGCCTTCCCTAATTCCAGTCCAATAAAGGATTTCAAAGGCATAATAGGAAATCGGTTTCCCCTTCATGACTTCCGCAAACTTCAAATATTCCTCTTTCGTCCAGAAAAGCATTTCTTTCCCTTTTGCCTTCCCCATTTTCCCCGCCTGCTTTGATGGATTAACTGTTAATCCGTAAAAGCGGCAGGCATGATTGAAAATAGCACTGAGCTGGTTCTGAATAGTACGGAGATACGTCTGAGAATACGGCATCCCATTTTCATCCCTCATGCTAAGCAACTGATTCTGCCACTGGATAATATCCGTTGCTGTAATCTCTGCCAGACTTTTCTTCTCAAAATAAGGAATGATTTTCGTATCCATAATGTGCCTCTTGGTTAAAAAGGTATTTAATTTCAATCTCGGCTTCATATCTTCCATATAGACCTCAACAAACTGTGAAAATCCCATGTTCACATCTTTCGCCTTCTTTAACAAGAACTCTCTCTCGTACTCAAGCGCTTCTCTCTTAGTTGCAAAACCACGTTTCGTATGAATCTGACCAATTCCCTGCCAGTCCTTATATCTGATATAGACCTTCCAAGTACCTCTTTTGTTATCTTTACTTGCCGACATAACCAACACCTCCTCCTGTCATATTGCTGCTATGCCTCTTTTGCCATACCATAGCAGTTCTCCTCATAAAATCTGCGGTTTACCTTGCCGGATAAAACAATAAGATTGGGATTAAGTGCAAGCATACGCTTATTAAGCTGCTTAATCATCTTGTAACCCTGTGCTCTGCTGACGCCCCAATCTTCGCAAATTTCATTTACGTCGACATACATTTTTTTATTCATAGATAAATACCCCCTTTCCGTCCTAATGTCATTTTGAAAACATTTGGCACTATTGTATGCGTACATTTTTGTACTTGTTTGATTATAATACACTATCTTTTTTGTTTCGTCAAGCACTTTTTTGTACTTTATTTCTATTATTTACAAACTTTTCTGTTCACATTTCGATTTTTATGTGATACAATGTTGTTACGATTTGATGAGAATTTCATTGATTAAGGAGATTTTGATTATGGCTCTCGGAGATAAAATCAGAAAATATCGGACATTGAAAGGTTTGACACAGGCACAGCTTGGCTCTATGGTTAAACTAACCGGAGACAGAATCCGTCAGTATGAAAATGATGTGCGAAAGCCAAAGGATGGAAAACTGATGGAGATTGCCAAAGCACTGGACATCAATCCCACTTCACTGTTTGAGCCGGATTACCGTAATCCGAACAGCGTCATGCACACTTTTTTTGAATTGGAAGATATTTACGGATTACGCTTTGAAAAATCAGGAGAAAACTATCAGCTTGTATTTTCCCAAAATGAGGACGCTCAAAACAGCGACTGGCTGATGGATGGAATCGCTGCATGGACAGCCAAAAGAAAAGAGCTCCAGCCGGATATTAACGATTCCGCTGAAGCAATTACAGATAAAAAAGAGAAGTATGCACTCTGGAAAGCCCGCTATCCTTACGACTTGGGCGAGGACATTCAGAAACAGTCTGCCCTCATAGCTGATTTCCATAAAAATGCCGCCTCGCTGATTCCCCAGAATCGCAAGGACATTACAACTTTCTCGGAATTTTTCAAAAGCCTTTTGGCTCTTGATGTGGAAAGCGTAATATTTCATACAGCGATTGGCAAAGTAACAGGCATACGAAGCGCCATATTTACCATCAACCTTGATTACATCATGAATACCTCCGTTTCCGTACAAAAGGCATATATGTGTTTTCGGGAATGTTGTCAGGATATGAAGAAAATTGGGATAGAAATTGCAGAAAATCCCATGCCTGTTGATGGCGTAATGCATATAAGCATGAGTACGCCATGCCCACAGGTAATCGCACTTTTTGAGGAATATGAAAAACTGCAAGAAGAAAAAGCATGCCCGGCTTTTGATGAAGATGCTTATAAGATGGAGATTGAGGATATAATGCGGATGTTTCATGTGCCGATAAAGGAATATGTATAACATCCCATTTTCCATAAACTGAGGAGATAAAAAACATATACCATATCTAGCTCTTATTATGGGCTTTATGTTTGATTTTTTCTTGATGTATACAATATTCCGCTATATAATTAAACTAATTTTTAGAAAGAGAGACTGAATATGCAATTTTTGAATCGCGATTTTTATAACAATAATAATATTCTTGGCTATATTACTTCTTCGATACAAGCATTAATAAATATGAACTCTACCATTCTAGGGACAAAAGAATATATGCTTTTTTTCTACATCAAAGAAGATTTTTCTGCAAACTACTTTTCGTTATACAATGCCGATATCGATTTAGAATGTCTAGGTTTTTCCGTCCTTCAACGAAATACCCGCCATTCTATCGAAGCCTTTCTTGATTTGGTAAATCTCAGTAATGATTCAGATTATCTAACAGTAATGGAATATTGCAATAACAGGAATAATCGATACAATCCAAAATACCATTCCATACTCCATGGATCATGTAATATTCCGAAAAAATATAAAATAGCAACCCAAATGTACAATGAAAACATTCCTGAAAATATATTGACTATTTCATCAAAAACCAATAAATATACTCATCCAAATGTCTTTGTAAATATCCTAAACTACAATGACTATGATAAGAAATTAGGAATTTTAAGAAATTTGTTAAGGAGGCTGTAAAAAATCTTGTGTCTATGGATTTTAGACTTTCCTGATAAGAATTAGATATGTAAGAGGTTTTTGTCGGTTTTATGTTTTTGGGACTGTCGAATTATTTCTTCTATTTATAGTATAACCATTCAGACGAAACCTATACATTTTTTTCGTTTTTTTATATGGCAAACAGGCATTTTATTATTGCCCTTTCCGTGGGCTCTGCCCACACCCGGCCTCCGGAATAAGGCTGGGATATTCTGGCAATAATATAAATGCCGATGGAATAAGGCTGGGATGGCAGGGTTTTCAAATGTTGCCATCCCGGTCTTTTTTACAGATATTCCGTGAGACGTTCCCCATATAGGACAATCAGCTGGTTCAAGACCTGATCCCAGTTCCGGTATCTCTGGGTCCATTTCTTTGTTACATTCTGGCTCGCCAGGTACAGCATTTTCTCCAAGGACGTGTCACTGGGGAATACGCTTTTTGTCTTGGTCACTTTACGGTACTGGCGGTTCAGCCCTTCTATGATGTTCGTGGTGTACATGATCCGGCGGATGTCATCCGGGAACTGGAAGAAAGAGCTGACATCTTCCCAATTGTTTTCCCAGTTGCTGATGGCGTAAGGGTATTTCTTTCCCCACATCTCTTTTATGTTTTCCAGCTCTGAAAGGGCGGCCGACTCGTTCGGGGCATTGTAGACGGCTTTAAAATCAGAGGCAAATTTCTTCAGGTCTTTGTAACTGACATATTTGAATGAGTTGCGCAGCATGTGGATGACGCACCTTTGTATCTCCGCTTTGGGGAATACCGCCTGTATTGCCTCTTTAAACCCTGGCAGCCCGTCCACGCAGAAAAACAGCACATCTTTCACTCCGCGGTTATGCAGGTCGTTCAGCATTCCCAGCCAGAACTTGCTCGTTTCGTTTGCCCCGACAGTAATGCTCAGTATCTCCTTGTAACCCTCTGCCGTCACACCCAGCACAACATAGGCTGCACGGCTTACTATCCGCCCATCCTCCCGGACTTTGTAATGGATGCAGTCCATGAATACAAACGGGTATACCGGGTTCAGGGGGCGTGACTGCCATTCTTTGACCTGCGGGAGGATTTTGTCTGTGATCTTGCTGACCATTTCTGCAGACAGTTCGATTCCATACAGGTCATTCAGCTGGTCGTGGATGTCCCTGGTGCTCATCCCCCGCGCATACAGGGAGATCACCTTTTCTTCAATCCCGGAGATGTCGCGCTGGTATTTTGGTATCAGCTTTGGCTCAAACTCCCCATTCCGGTCCCTGGGCACGTCAATCTGGAACTCCCCATACTGGCTCTTGAGGTTCTTTGGGGAATGCCCATTGCGTTTGTTGTCTGTCTGTAAATCCCCCTTACGGTTTTTCTCATAACCGAGGGTGGCGTCCAGCTCTGCCTCCATGAGTTCCTGCAAGATGTCTTTGAAACTGTCCCGAAGGAGGGCATAGACATCGGTGACGCTGCTTAAGTTGTTTTCTGAGATAATCTGTCGAATTTGTTCCTTTGCTACTGGCATAAAAACACTCCTTTTCGATAAGAATTTCCATATCCTAATTCTTACCAAAAAGGAGCTATTTATTTCCAAAAACACAAACTTATTTACACTACCTTGTTAAGTGCGAATCTCTATACACTGATTGGTGCCTACAAATTGATGCTTAAGATATTTAATAATAATATTACACCTGTGCTAACCTGCACTTCCTGTCCTTTTCCAAATCCCTATCTTAAAAATTGTGAACAATGTTTTATTAATGAGGAAGCAAGATGTCAAAATTTAATAAAAAATGCACTAATTACATACACGAATCCATTTCAGAATCCATACTATCAATAAACTTCTGTAAACAGAGAAATCTATAAGCTATTTTTATTTCGTATATGTCACATTACGATCAAACTTTCTAACAAGAACTATGGGAAACCACATTAATACTGGCTTCCCAAAATTTTTAACTATAAATAATTTTTACTCATCTTTACCTTGTTGAATGCCAATATCCTTTACATCAGCGTAAAAATTATTTGTATAATTACTCAACTTTCCCACCCATGCAAATGGTGTAATTGTTTGAATTTTCAAGCAAAAATAACCTTATTAATGGTGTGT
>RAYF01000035.1 GCA_003611745.1 bacterium D16-36
GCAGCGGTACATAGCAGGACAAAATACGCCCTGCAAGTACCGGCGATTCGAGAGTGCCTCTGCGGAAAGCCATGAAAACCGCCACATGGTGTGAGTTCGCGGAAAGGCGCATAAACCAAGCATCAAAGCCGCAAGGCAGATAGTTCCTCGGAAAGGCGAAATGTTGCAAGGCATATCCTGTACTTCTTTTTAGGCGTTTTGTTTGTCTGTGAAGCAAAAAACAGAAACATAACTGGATGCAGGCACAAACAAAAAAAGACGGATAACAGGGAGTTATCGTTTAGAAAACAATCGTCTGTAAATGGCACCAAATTAATAGGGGCAGTAATGAATATATACTGAAAATTGATTTCCGCGGAGAAAGGATGGAGTTTTTTATGAACAAAGATTTAACTGTCGGAAAGGCCGAAACAGTGCTATGGAGATTCTGCCTTCCGCTTTTTGGCAGTATTATTTTCCAACAGCTTTATAATATTGCGGATAGCCTTGTTGCCGGAAAGTTTATCGGTGAAAACGCACTGGCGGCTGTGGGAAACAGTTACGAAATCACCTTGATCTTTATTGCGTTTGCATTCGGCTGTAATATGGGCTGCTCTGTTGTTGTTTCGCAGCTTTTTGGCGCAAAGGAATTTGGCCGCCTGAAAACTGCCGTAACAACAGCCTGCATTTTCAGCGGAGCTGTCTGCATTGCATTGATGCTTATCGGAATTTTGGGCTGCGACCCGCTGCTTCATTTGATACGGACCCCGGGAGAAGTTTTCGCAGATTCAAAACTGTATCTTGATATTTACATCTGGGGACTTCCATTTGTATTTTTTTATAATATTGCAACAGGAATTTTTTCTGCTTTGGGTGATTCCAAAACCCCCTTTTATTTTCTCGCAGTGTCCTCTGTATCAAACATAGCAGTTGATATTTTATTTGTTAAAACATTTCGTATGGGTGTGGCAGGCGTTGCATGGGCAACTTTTTTATGTCAGGGAATCAGTTGTGCTCTGGCTGTCCTTACGGTATGGGCACGGCTTAAAAAAATTCCGTGTCAGAAAAAACCAGTATTATTTGACTGGGAACTGTTAAAAAGAATTTTAGTGATTGCCATACCAAGCATTTTACAGCAAAGTTTCATTTCCGTAGGAAATATTCTGATTCAAAGTGTGATTAACGGATTTGGTGCTTCTGTTATGGCAGGGTATTCCGCCGCAGTAAAATTGAATAATCTGGTAATTACGTCTTTTACTACAATTGGCAACGGAATTTCAAATTATTCCGCACAAAATCTTGGCGCAGGAAAATATAAACGGATAAAGGAGGGATTTCTTGCAGGCATTAAAATGGTATGGTACCTCTGCATCCCTTTCTGCGTCATCTATCTTTTTGCTGGAAAATATCTGCTGCTCTTATTCATGGAAAAGGGCTCTGGTGCGGCGCTTTTGACAGGCAGACAGTTTTTATGGATATTATCACCATTTTATTTTGTAGTATCAACAAAATTAGTCGCTGACGGCATCCTTCGGGGAATCAGCGCAATGCGTCAGTTTATGGCAGCTACATTTACTGACTTAATCCTTCGTGTACTTTTGGCCTTTTTATTATCCGATTTGACGAAGAGTGCGCTGGGTATATGGTGTGCATGGCCTATTGGCTGGACTCTTGCCATGGTAATTTCTGTTTTCTTTTATCGCAGAAAAACGCTGCCACTGTCCACAATGTGAACAGCGGCAGCGCCTACTTAGCCATGCTTATCTATCCTACTCCTTTGCAGTATGGACGGCCTTATTTGCGGTGATGGACTCTATATTGCCTATATCCACCAGACGGTTAAATACCAGAACTATATTCCCCTCCATATCGTACGTAATGTAACTGCTGTTGTCTATCTTCTCCCTGCATTTGTGGACATCCTTGAGGTCATGCTCGCTTACCACATATTCTGTTCCATCTTTATATTTGATAGATACATAATAAACATCATTATGGTCTTCAAAACCATCCTCCGGTATCCCAAGGCCCGTGTGCATATCAATAGCCGCAGCAATCGGGGAAACCCTTGCAATCCCACCGTCTGCATTGACAAATTCCCTCTGCTCTGCCGGCTCCTTAAGCGGGACAGAAAGCGTACTGTGCTTTTCAGCTGCATGGTACTCTTCAAATGCATCTGCATCCGCGCGGAACATCTCCCCTTTCGTACATGGATATTCCGTCACCTCCAGCACAAGCCCTTTTTCTTTCTTATTATATGCCTCCGGATCCATAACCATATAGTCATAGCAATGGAGCACCTCTTTCGTAGACTGCTTCAAATTTCTTATGGGAGACATTTTCCCCTATCAGCTCCTCTGCCTTTTCCGGCTCGACATCTACATATTCCCTTTTCGGAAAAATGTATTCATAAGGCAGCTCCTGCTCATCGTACAATGTCTCCTTATGCGGCTGCGTATCTTCTTTTGCAAAACTTCCCCAAATCCTATTAAAGAAATCGCTGTTCGCCGCAGACACTATAATCGGTGCAGACACCACGAACAGAATAGCTGGCGCAGCTGCAAGCTTTGCATAAATATGCCTTTCAGGGGATAATGTGCCTTTCCTGTACTCCTGCAGCATCTTCCTCTTCCTTCTCTTATACTCTTTTGAAGAGACAAGGAAATTTATCTTTTCCCTGTTTCTTTATACTATATATAACCAATGCCAGAATAATTTTGTGACATAATCATAAAAATAGCCGTGTGAAAAGTAATGCACCAGCATTTATTTTTCACACTAATATTTATAAACCTCCGCCCTTTCTTAAGAAAACACAGCAAAGTAAACTTTTCCTGCAATCTAAAAGGGGAATGCAAATGCATCCCCCACAGGAAATTATTTTAACCTACTCCACCTGAAGCACTTTTGACTGAAGCTTGCGCATCTGTTCCTGTTTCTTGTAATTTTGTTTCCTCTCATACATCATCGCATCTGCCCGCTTCATGGTACTGTACAGGCCGCCTCCATCCTCATTCTCTTCATAAATTGCATAACCCACGGCAATGCTGACTGTCACGACAAACCCCTTTTCATTTAGGCACCTGACATCCTGCTCTAACAGCATTATTTTCTCATTGATTGCCTCCTGAGAAGTATAAGGCGCCCATGCACAAAATTCATCCCCGCCGATGCGGTAGCATCTGCCCTCCTCTGCAAAAATCTTCTTTAAGGCATCTGCCGCCATTTTTATATACCGGTCCCCGTAATCATGGCCGTATGTATCATTACATTTTTTTAGGTCATTCAAATCAAACATAAAAACAACAGTTGGAAGTATCTTCCCGACACCTGTCTGCCTATCCGGATCCATACGCTTTTCCAGATCTTCCTTAAAGGCAGTACGGTTTGAAAGCCCTGTCAGCTCATCTGTAAAAGCCAGCTTACGGTAAAGGGCGTTTTCCCTCGCCTGCTCAATGATTTTTCGGTGCCCCCTTACATTTTCAATTCCCATCACTGTTATATAAAATAAAAATCCCATACTGCCCAAAGGCGTGCTCCTGTGGCTAAAACGGTAAATCGCTAATTCCAGCAAAGTGCTGATCAGGATGACCATCACACAGATACTGTTCACTTTCACCTGTCTGGTAAGCTCATTCATCCTGACCTCATGGACAGTCATAATCACAATAACCGCCACAAACAACAAAAGGCAGATATGTGTCAGCAGCAATGTCTCCCTAAAATCATACCTTCCCATTACCTGCAGGATAACCCGCACAGCAATAACCGCGCAATTTATATAACAGCAGATGTCCCACAGTTTATTTTCCCCATTATGGTACATATGCCGAAGAAACAGGATAAAAGGAACCGGCATAATCATCAGCATCAGATGGGATAAAAACACAATCAGCATACTGCACGGGTAAATCCAGTCCAGTATCTGCGTCTCGGTTATGGACCAGACGCCCAACATTACCGCGAAAAGAGAAAATTGCATGATGGTCTCAACATCCTGTCCTTTCTTCACTACAAACAGGGCATAAATCAACATGGCAACGCCTGCCAGTGCAATAATCCCAGCCAAAATAAGCTGCAGGATCCTTTCGGTAAAAATTTTATGTTCTATTTCCCGGTAGGTACCATAATAAAAGCTGCCCTTGGGTTTACTGTCACTGTAAACCGGGGTTACCCGGAATTCAGCCTCCTTGCCGGCATCATCCTGTGTCAGAAATATAGTATTCCAGCAAAAACCCGTAGTTTTCACTGCGCCGTCCTTTTCCGGCTTTAACTCATACACCTTATTTCCGCCAATAAATGCCTCAAGGCACATATGTACCGTATTATACACAATTGCCTTCTCATTCATATTCTCATCAGGCAGGGTTATTCTGTAACAATACATATCGCCCTCCTGCGCCATCTCCATCTGGTCATCCCAAATGGCAACCATCCTATCCCCTGCCCGGGTATCTATACGGCTGTGAAATGAAAACACAGCAAAAACTGCATACAAAACTCCAATTAACAATACTGCAGAATAAACTCCTGTCACGCGCTTTTCCAAAATATCCCCCCTTGTCTATAAATAAACTATTTTTTCATTTTCTATAGTTCGTTATTCACGCTCCAGCATCTTCTCAAACTCCTCCTCCGGAATCGGCTTGCAGTAGCGGTAACCCTGTGCCACATAGGCCCCAATTTCCATCATAAGCTCCGCATCCTTGTCCGTCTCCACTCCCTCGCACACTACCTGGGCATCCAAATCATGTGCCAGATTTACAATATTGCGCATGATTTTAACCTGCCTCCCCCGGTTCTCATTATTCAGCAGAAAAGAACGGTCAAGCTTAATTACCGAAGCCGGTATCTGTTCAAATACCCCCAATGATGAATAACCGGAGCCAAAATCATCTATGGACAGATGGACGCCGTTATTCTTAAGGATATCCACCGTCTCCATAATCTTCTGCTGCTCAAGCTCTTCCATAACAAGTGTCTCTGTGATTTCCACCTCAATTAAATCCTTCGGCACCTGATATTTATTTATCATCGCCTCAAAATTCTCTGCAAAATCCTCCTTAATAAAATGCAGCCTCGAGAAATTGCA
This sequence comes from bacterium D16-36, assembly GCA_003611745.1. Lineage (GTDB taxonomy): Bacteria > Bacillota > Clostridia > Lachnospirales > Lachnospiraceae > Butyribacter. Next base: position 5,072 of record RAYF01000035.1, read on the forward strand.
GGATACAGGGACAACCCTCTTACCCGCATCTATACGCCTTCTTAGCATTTTACAGACAGCCTCCATCACAAAGAAATCTATCTCTGTAATCTTCCCCGTCTGCTCATAATAAGGCACAAAGAATCCCGGTGCCCTGATTGCCCCGTTGTCCGTCGGATCCTTAAACCTCACCAGAGCCTCCGCCCCGATTACCTGCTCGTTACGAATATCCACTTTAGCCTGATAGTAAGCCACAAAATCCTTATTGATATCCACCGACTCCAACAGCTTTTCCCTTTCATCGTGTTCCTTAAGCTGGCTGCTTAAGCCCTCGTCATAGACTTGTATCCCATTAGAATAACTTCCCTTTATAGAATCTGCCGCCTGAATGCTGTAAGACAGGGAAAGCTCTATATCACTGCCCTCTTTAGGAATCCTGCACACACCCATGACTACAGCCATATGAATCTGTATCTCTTCGTATATCCTGCGGGATACCTTATTCTCAAAGTCCCTGAGGCGCTTTTCCAAAACTTCCATATCTTCACATTTTACGAAAAGCACAAAATGACTGCCATAGTTTCTCGCATACAGCTCTTTTTCCCTGTCAAGCTCCTGTGAAGCCACCTCAATAAACAGCTCCAGAATCCTTTTGCCTGCCGGCCAGCCATACAATGCGTTATACCGCTTAAACTGGGAAATATCCGTGTATGCGACCGCATAATTTTTGTCAGCGGAGAGAAGCAGGGACGCCCTATACTTTAAATAATTAAGGTTCCATGTATCTAACTCTGTATCCTTGTACATTAATACCTGAATACGCCTGCTGTTCTTAAGCATCCTGTACAGAACAAGAATCACCAGAATAGCTGCTGCACAAAGTATTGCGATAATAATAATGCTGTTTTCCCTGACAAAATTCCCAATGCTCATCTTAGAATAAAAATTATCCTGCAGCATATAGTCATTGACCATTTTATCACTGACTTCCAAAAGCTCCTTATTTAGTATATTGAGAAGCGGTGTCCCCTCATCCCTCACCATCATGTAGAGCAGATGGTTGTCGCTTAACACACTGTATATCTCCATATTGTTAAAATGAAAATCCGTGCCAAGGAGATATTCTGCCAGATAACCGTCGCACATAGCCGCGTCTGCCTTACCTGATTTTACGTTCCTAAGGCAGTCGTACTGGGTATCAAAAGTTATCACCTCAGTACCTTCATCAACAAAATCCATCACCTTATTCTCTGAGGCAATCCCCTTCTCCACTGCTATTGTGCTGATCGAATCTTTTTTACTATTCTTTTTCATCACAATAACATAAGGCGCCTGAGCGTATTTCTTCGTGAGTGCAAGCCTGTCGCCCTTAACAGTCCACGCCGCCTCGCCGAAGCAGCTTAAGATATCTATCTCCCCCTTCTTCAAAAGCTTTTCTGCCTCAGCGATACTTTCAACCTTCACATAAGAAAACCGGAAACCTGTGCTTACCGATACCTCCTCCAACATCTGTCTGGCAAGCCCTCTGCACTCTCCCTCACTCTCATAAACAAAAGGATAAAAATCGTCAAAATATCCTACCTTAAGATTTTCATTCTCACTGATAAACTGTTTTTCCTCATTAGTCAAAAGGATTGTCTGGTCAAGCCTGCTGTCATAATATTTCACTGTAAGCTCATTTTCCAGCCCCGGATGGTGCATCTTGATATCTGCGACCCCCTGGTTCAGCTCACGCATCAGATCGTCATTTCCCTGCCATGAAATATAATAAAAAGGCATAGGCGCAAAACGCCCTATCACCCTCTGCCCCTCCCTGATTTCCGTAAGGGAATGGACTAACGCATCAATCTCGCCCTCCTCAAGCGCTGCCTGAAGCGCAGCGGTATCCTCGTACTCCTTTACCTTCGGCCTGCGTATGCCGTGGTCTGCCAGATAATCATAAAACTCATCTTTCCTGATATAAGTCTTTACCACACCGTATGTAACATTGCTCATAGCGTCAAAATCTTCATAGGCAAGCTTGCTGGCACCTTTCACTGCAATAGCGCCAAACGTATAGCCGCTGGCAAGATTGGCATACTCATATAATTCCGCCCTCTCAGCAGAATACTGTGCTGAGCCGAGCAAATCTGCCTCCCTGTCCAGAACCATCTGCAGTGCCTTATCCCAGCTGTCACACGGTACATATTCCATCTCCCAATTGACATACTCGCACAGATTTTCCAGATATTCCACATCCATGCCTGCAGGGCTGCCATCCCTGTCATACTCATTGTAGCCCTCCATCGGAAAAAAAGCCACCTTCACGGTACGCTTGTCAGCAGCACGGGCCCTTTTTGGCCCCAGATTCCCTAACTCTCCCACAACCAGTGCCAAGAGCACTGTAAGAGAAAGAATCCATCCCGCAAAATATGCTGCCCTGCTAATCCTCTTCCTTTTTTCCATAACCCAAAATCTCCATTCCCTTACACTACCTGCAGTCCTCTGCCGCGCTATTCCCTGCAGCAAAATGTCCAAGCATGTACAGATGCAAGCATATGACATGCCCATCCGCCCAACTTTACTTTTTAAGTAAATTATACACCAGATTCAAGGTAAAATCTATGATTTTTATAATATTGAGAAAATTTTATTCCCCTTTTCTGGCAGCAAAGAAGGGGCAATGCCGTTTCATAGCTATTTTTTGTCTGTTTTGTGTGATATAATTGTAGCGAAAAAGGAGGGGCTTTAAACGCATAGCCGGGAAACAATATGCCTGCCCCGCATACAGGAGGTGCAACATGTATTTTAAATACAGCAGCCGGGAAACAGATTATTTGAAAAGCAAAGATAAAACTTTTACAGAAATTATAGATAAAATAGGCCCTATTGAACGTGAGACTGACTCAGATTTATTTTCCTCCGTCATACACCATATTATAGGCCAGCAGATTTCCACCAAAGCACAGGCAACCATATGGCAGCGGATGAGCGGTTCTTTCGGCGCGGAGGGAGTAAATGCAGAAAGTATCCTGTCTGCTGGCATCCCCAAACTGCAGTCTTTCGGCATGACATTCCGCAAGGCAGAATATATCACGGACTTTGCACGGAAAGTACACTGCGGCGAGTTTGATTTAGAGAGGATTCCAGAACTGCCTGACGATGAAGCCATCAAAGAACTTTCTTCCTTAAAAGGAATCGGCGTATGGACGGCTGAGATGATTTTACTATTCTGCCTGCAGCGCCCTGATATTTTCAGCTTCGACGATTTAGCGATACAGCGCGGGCTGCGCATGGTTTACCACCACCGGAAGATTGACCGCAAACTGTTTGATAAATACCGCAGGCGTTTCAGCCCATACTGCAGCGTTGCAAGCCTTTATCTATGGGCAGTTGCAGGTGGGGCAATACCGGGCATGAAAGACTACGCGCCAAAAGGGAATAACAAAAAACATGCACAGAAATGAGGAATTTATGAAAAGAATCGCATTTTTTTCCGGGGACATCACGAGGGGCGGCGGAACCGAACGGGTCGGCACGCTGGTTGCCAATGCACTGTCTAAAGAGACAGGATATCAGGTATATTTTATCAGCCTCACACACAAATCGACAGAACCTGCCTATGAGATTGCCCCAGAGATTACAAGGAGCTGTTTCTCTAAAAAATGGATCAACCCCGGGCCCGGCTACCTGCCAGTTATCTTCAAATTAATCCGCTATATCCGTAGAAATAAAATCGATATCCTGATCGATATAGACGGCGTATTGGATATCCTTTCTATTCCTGCCAAATGGATTACAAAGGTAAAACTGGTATCATGGGAGCATTTTTATTTTTATAACGAGATGGGAACCTCCTACCGGAAAATCATCCGGAAAATGGCAGCAAGATATGCAGATGCCATCGTAACCCTGACAGAACAGGACAAAGGCTTTTATCAAGAAAACTTAAAAATACGGGGGCGCATTCAGGCAATACACAACCCGGCTGATTATATGCAGCCGCAAAATGATGTCCCTGAGAGAAATTACGAAAATAAGATTATTTTAAGCGTCGGAAGGCTCTGCGAGGCAAAAGCATTTGAACGCATCCCACAGATTGCAGCAGGGATTAAAAATAACTACCCGGAGCTATCCTTCCAATGGCTGATTGCCGGGGAGGGGGAGTTGCGGGCACAGATAGAAGAACAGATCCGCCGATGGGATGTAGAAAAAGAAGTCACCCTGTTAGGGCATGTTTCGGAGCTTGGCGCCCTGTACGGAGAGGCACTTGTCTATGTAATGACTTCCCGCTATGAGGGGCTTCCGATGGTCCTTCTGGAAGCTAAAATGCACCGGCTCCCCTGCGTAAGCTTTGACATTATGACTGGCCCCTCCGAAATCATACAGGACGGCATCGACGGCTATCTGGTCAGCAGCCCGGAAAATGAAAACTGTGCGGCGGAAAAAATGGCGCACGGTATCGCAAGGCTCCTGACAGACCACGAACTGTACCAGAAGTTCTCAAACCACACGCAGGACAACCTGGGCGCATTCCGTATGGACGCCGTAAAATCCTGCTGGAAGGAACTTCTGGAACAGCTATAGCCCTATTCTGCTGCGGATTGGACAACTGCCGTTTTGGAGTCGCCTTTCTTCGCTTTCTGCAGAACCGCCTGCACCAGCTTTTCAAAATTACTCCCCGAATGGCTGGCACCGCTGACAACATCCACCTTGATATCTTCCTGCTGCTCTATCAGCTGCTGGACATACTCCCTTGTATAACGGTTTGGGTATGTCCCCTGGACCGCCCCCATATTTTTCATATAAGCATTATCCCACGCTTTGATAAAACCGCTCTCATTTTTAGCATTAAACTCGGCCGAAACCACAGTGCCATGTTTCACCTGAATCCGCAGGTACTCCTTCCAGCCATGCGAAAATTCAGACATCTCCGCAGTAAAATATCCATCTTTGAGGCCGCTGCCGCAGCCCGACAAACATAACGCAGCCAGAAAAACAAGCATCGATAATAACAATAATTTCTTTTTCATACTGCTACTCCTCCTTTAACTTTACTGCTGAGACAATCTGCTCCAATTCTTCTGCCTGCTTTAATGACAAAGCCGCCGTCTCGTCTGTCTCCTTGGCAAGCTCCTGATTGGTACTGGCAATATTCAGCACAGTATGGACTTCCTCGGACACCATGCCGATTGCTTCCTTCTGTTCCTCCGTAATATGAGTCATATTATTGGAAATCACAATAAAATCAGCTGTTGCCTCCCTGACATCCTGAAAAGAAGCCGCTGTCTCCTTGGCATTTTTCATCCCCTGTTCTATCGACAGGCTTGCCTTTCCTATAATTTCACCCGTCTTATCCAGCGCATCTGCCGTCTGCTCGGATAACAGGCTGATCTGCTGCGCAACCACTGCGAATCCCTTTCCTGCCTCGCCAGCCCTTGCTGCTTCTATGGAAGCATTTAAGGAGAGCAGGCTTGTCTGCGATGCGATTTCCTCAATCAAATGGCTGATTGTAATAATCTCCTGCATATCGTTATTAATGCTGTCCATCGTTACAAGCATATCATCCATCTGCCGGATCCCCTCTTCCACACGGGCCCCAGCGGAATCCGCACTCTCTATGACATGGCCTGCATTCTCGCCAATCTCGTCAATCTTCTCTGTAATAATATCTATTCTTTCTGTCAGGCGCTCCAGTGCCGCCGTCTGCTCCATGGAACCATCATACAGTTTCTTTGCATAGTCCAAAGTCTCAGATGAATTTCCGCTGACTGCAACGGAGGACTGGTTGATACGGTGCATCGTATCATTCAATGAAACCGTTATCGACTGCAGCGCCTCTTTGATTGCAATGAAATCACCGTTGAAAGTATCTCCGGCTTCTGCAGAATAATCCCCGGAAGAAAGCAGCCCCAGATAAGCAGTAATATCATCAATATATCCGGCAAGGCTCGATACCGTCTTAGACAACGCCGTTGTAAGGATCTCTGCCTCTATATTATTATCTGCAAGAACCACCTCCTCCTTCAAATCTCCCGCTGACAGGGCGGTCAGCCTGTTCGTTGCCAGAGAAAGGGAATCTGATATCCTGTCTGCAACCTTTACAATAAGCTTTCGTGCGCAGATCTGCAGAACCAGAATAACAATAATGCTGACAGCCACAGACCACAACATTATTTTCATAAAATCCTGGCCCGGGGCAGCTATCATCAACGTCCAGTTTGTCCCCGCCACCGGAGCGTAAGCTATGTAATACTGCTGCATATGAAAGAACACTGAGGCAGAATCTGACTGGAAATCAAGCATAGAATCAAACACCTTCTTATTCCTGCCAGAGCCATACAAATCATACAAATTCTGTTTCTTTTCCATATCCGCCACATTCTTATCAGCAATAATATTTCCGCTGCCATCCACAAGATAGGCCAGCCCGCCCGCACCAATATTAATATTGGAGAGAACATCATTGAGCAGGTCGTACCGGTAGCTGCCGACAAGGTAACAGGAAAGATTTCCTTCATCATTGTACAGAGGTGTCCCAATAGAAAGCTGCCAGATGTCATCCGCATAATGCGGCTTGCCGATTGTCATATTGTTTGTCTTAACCAAATCCTCAAAATACTCTTCTTCCGCTATTGAATCCTGCCCCATCTCATCCCCATAGAGCTTTTTGCCGGATTCATCATATGCCGCAATCCAGACAAACTCAATGCGCTGTTCGTATTTATCCAGTATCTGCTGTTTCTGTTCATTCGGTACAAAATCATTGGACAGGTTTACTTCCTGTATCAAACTGTCCATCCGGTCTGTCAAAAGGTGGAGGTTTGAGCTAATATTCTGTGATGAAGTGCCTGCCGCCATCCGGAGGCTGTCATGGAGCACAGATGAAGTTGAAGTGAATGCCGCAACTATCATTAAAACCGTGAGCACAATACCCAGAGAAACGGAAATAGAAGTGACATAAACTACAATAATCTGTTTAATACTTTGCTTTTTATTCTTTCTCTGTTTCTTTTTCATAGCACCTATTCCTTTACATAATTTTTAAAACAGCATCCTTCCAGCTATCTGGACAAAGAATGCACAAACCCATGCAATCACACACTGCCCCAGAACGACACAGGCAGCCCATTTTCCGCCAAGCTCCCTTTTGATTGAAGCAACTGCAGCAACGCACGGCGTATAAAGCAGGCAGAATACCAGAAGGGATGCCGCAGAGAGCGGCGTCAATACCGCCATAAGGCTCTCTGTACCGCCGAACAGCACAGAAAGGGTGGAGACCACACTTTCCTTTGCCATAAAGCCTGCGATAAGCGAGGTAGAAATCCTCCAGTCGCCAAATCCCAACGGCGCAAACAGCGGTGCGCAGGCCCCAGCAACAACTGCCAGAATACTGTCCTTTGAATCCTGCACAATGTTCAGCCGCAAATCAAATGTCTGCAGGAACCAGATAACAATCGTTGCAATAAATATAACAGTGAATGCCCTCTGCAAAAAATCCTTCGCCTTATCCCATAAAAGCTGTGCTACATTTTTGGCCCCCGGCATCCTGTAGTTGGGAAGCTCCATCACAAAGGGGACTGCTTCCCCCTTAAACACTGTCCCTTTTGAAACCAGTGCTGTCAGAATCCCAACTAAAATCCCGGTAAAATACAATGCAACCATAACGAAACCAGCCTGCTCCTTAAAAAAGGCATTTGCAAAAAAACCATAAATAGGTAGTTTTGCCGTACAGCTCATAAAAGGCGTAAGTATAATCGTCATTTTGCGGTCCCGCTCCGAGGGCAGCGTCCTGCTTGCCATAACGCCGGGAACCGTACAGCCAAACCCAATCAACATCGGTACAATGCTGCGCCCTGACAGCCCAATCTTTCGAAGCAGCTTATCCATGACAAACGCAACACGGGCCATATAACCGCTGTCCTCCAGCATAGACAGGAAAAAGAACAGCGTCACGATAATTGGCAGGAAGCTCAGCACACTCCCCACGCCGTTAAAAATACCTTCTATCACAAGGGACTGCAGGACAGCATTGACATCCGCTGCTTTTAGGGCTGAATCAACAATCCCTGTAAGCCATGTAATCCCCTGCTCCAGCACCTCCTGCAGCCATGCCCCGATTACATTAAACGTAAGCCAGAATACCAGCGCCATTATGCCGATAAAAGATGGGATTGCAGTATACCTGCCGGTCAGGATCTTGTCAATCTTACGGCTCCTCTCATGTTCCCTGCTCTCCCTAGGCTTTATCACCGTCTGCTTTGCTAACTTCATGATAAAAGAAAAACGCATATCTGCAATTGCCGCTGCCCGGTCCAGCCCGCGCTCCTCCTCCATCTGGCAGATAATGTGTTCTATCATATCTTCCTCATTCTGCGAAAGCTTTAGTGCATCCCGCACCAGATCATCCCCCTCTGCCAGCTTTCCCGCAGCAAAACGGAGCGGAATGCCTGCCCTCGCCGCATGGTCTTCAATCAACTCCATAATCCCATGCAGGCATCTATGTACTGCCCCGCCATTTTCATCCTTATCACAAAAATCAATCCTTCCCGGACGCTCCTGATATTGTGCGATATGGAGTGCATGGCTGATTAATTCGTCTATCCCCTCATTTTTCGCAGCAGAAATCGGTACAACCGGAATCCCCAGCATCTCTTCCAGCTCATTGATATGAATGGCACCGCCGTTTCCCCTGACCTCATCCATCATATTTAGCGCAAGGACCATCGGTACATCCAGTTCCATAAGCTGCATCGTCAGGTAAAGATTCCGCTCTATATTTGTAGCATCTACAATATTAATAATACCAGTCGGCTTATCCTGAATGATAAACTGCCGTGTAACAATCTCCTCGCTACTGTAAGGCGACATAGAATAAATCCCCGGCAAATCTGTAACTAATGTATTGGGATGGCCCTTTATCGCACCGGATTTCCGGTCTACAGTAACACCCGGAAAGTTCCCCACATGCTGGTTAGAACCAGTCAGCTGGTTAAAAAGCGTCGTTTTCCCGCAATTTTGGTTGCCTGCCAGCGCGAAAGCCAGCAAAACATCCTTAGGCAGGGGATTTTCATCTGCCTTGACATGGTACCTGCCTCCTTCACCTAGCCCCGGGTGTTCCCTTGTCCTCTTCCTTGCCCTGCTGCCCTCTGTTTCCTGCGCCGCCCTTGCTTCCAAAATGCTTTCTTCATCAATCTCTATTCTAGCGGCATCCTCCAAACGCAGCGTAAGCTCATAACCATGCAGCCAAAGCTCCATAGGATCCCCCATGGGAGCGTATTTTACAAGCGTAACCTCTGTTCCCGGCAGCACCCCCATATCAAGGAAATGCTGTCTCAGGGAGCCTTCACCCCCAACAACGGTAACAACGGCTGTCTTCCCTATCTCTAACTCTTTCAGTGTCATAAGTCAAAAATCCTTTCCTGCTTATGGCATTATTCTACATCAATTTACCGTTCCCTGCAATATCTTGTTAAGCTTTCCTAATATACAAAAAAGACACCGCAATGCGGTGCCTTTTTGCACAATACAATTACTGCCGTGCGTACCCATTCAGCCCTGTTTGATACAAAACGCAAAATACCCAATGCCAGTATCAAAGAGAAGGCTGTAATACGGACGTCCTGTCTGGAACTCTCTGTCAAGTTCCTCTTTCGTCAGCACATCCTCCTCATACGGCTTATATTTTTGCAGGAGTGTGACACATGCATTCATACGGTCCATCAGCATCCATGAAATCTGCTTCGCTGCAGAAATAACCATGTTGTCCACCTGCCTAAACTCCATTCCCATCATTTTTCCGACAGTACTTAAAACCAGACGCTCCTCCAGAACAAAATATACAGCCAGCTGCCTGCCTTCATCAGAGCGGTATGTCATGCGGAAAATAAGGCTGTCTGCAAATGCTTCCTTGGCATATTGTTCACTGATCAACTCGATATCCAGCCCAAAAACCTCGCCAACACTGTGGATCAGTACATTTTCCAATGCTGCTGCCGTATTTTCCGGCAGTACCCCCTGTGTCCTTTTCACAATCTTTCCAGTAAGGGCACGATCCTCAATCATGATATGCCCAGTCAGCCATCCCAGACAAAAGCCCAGAAAATGTTCCATCTCCTCCTCGGAATAATCAGACTCAACTAGGCGCTTCTCAAGTGCAGGAACTGTCTTATCACGAAAAATATCATGCAGGCGCTTATGCATCGCATATCCGCTGTACCCCGCATCCCTCATATACTTTTCTTCATCCTCAAAGTGCTGGATGGTATAGCTTTTAAGGAATTTTATCCCTTCCTCGCAGACCCACCGGCTTTTCTTCTCGTTATCACTGTAGTTTATCATTTTATGGACAATCGAAAACAGTCTCTGGTGCGCTTTATCAACGCTGCCCACTCCAATATTAAACCGATCGTCCCACTCTACCTCTTCAATCTCCCTGAACATACCGCTCTCCTTAACGCCTGCCGATATTTTTCAGCACCGACGCTGCCGATGCAGGTGCATTTGCCGTAATCACAATCTTTGCTAACGCATGGCGGGTTACAGACGCCACTGTATAATCCATGGCCGCCGCTATAGGATACAGCCCCAGCCTTCCCTGGCTGTCCTCCTGTGGAGTAAACCCGTATGTCGTATTGCCGTTTATTACTTTTTTCGTAAAGTAATATTCAGCAAAAGGCTCAAAAGTAAGGTAAACCATATGTTTCCAGCCTGAATCATAACCGGCTAACAACTGCAGGGTACAGGAAGTAATCCCATTCGAATCTGATACCGAATCTTTGCCGGAAACCGGAAGCGATGGATTTGCATCAGAAGACGCTGATGCCACTTCTACCGTTGCCGTGCCATCCTGATACTGCCTTTCAATCTTTGTACATTTCAAATCGTCATTTAACTTACCAACCTTCAAAACTGCAGTAGATGCCACACCGCTTGTTTCCGTCATAGTAAACTTCATTTCCCCGTCACTATCTACATTATGTAATGCAATAAATACCAGAGAAATATAAAGGCCGTTCTCTGTTATCATATATTCTGGTGCCTCGGCATGGTTATTGTTGCCGACACTCACTTTTATTTTATCATCTTTCAGGGTTGTATCTCCAAGTTTGACCGAACTGACAGCCTGCACTTTACGGCTGCCATCAGCATATGGTATTTTCACCCACCACGAACTGTCCTCACCATATCTGAAAGAAGAGGCAGAACCATTTGGCTGCACAAATTCCTTTTTAAAATTCTGTGATAAATCCGCAAAACTTCCATCGCCGCTTGCCGGAAGTTCCTTCTTAGCAAAACTCATCGGCTGCGACGGTGAAGGATTGTCTGGGCTCGGCGAAGGATTATCCGGGCTCGGCGAAGGATTATCCGGGCTCGGCGAAGGCGTGACGCTGCTGCTTCCAGTTACTGTCACCACACAGGCTGCGGAAAATTCCCCATCCATCGTTGTCACTAATATTACAGTCGCCCCTGCTGAAATTGCAGTTACCTTTCCGGAACTGTCAACTCTCGCCACAGAATCATTGCCGCTTCTCCACATAACACTCTTTTCTGTTGCATCTGCAGGCAGTATGGCGGCTGTCAGGGTACGCGTATCGCCCGCATTTAAACTAAGATGGTCGCTTGACAATGTCACTTTAGTTACAGGCACAATAGAAGGCCTCGGTGTCGGAACCGCTGTCGGAGAAGGCACAGGCGTCGCACTCGGCCTCGGTGTCGGCGTTGCCGGATTGCCGGAAACGATAACAGTGCACAATGCTATGAATCCTCCGTCTGCCGTTGTTACATAGACAAGGGTCGTCCCTGCTGACATTCCGGTTACCGTCCCGTCACTTCCAACCCTTGCCACGGCAGGATTGGCACTGGTCCATGTAACACGCTTATTTAGCGCAGATTCCGGAAGGATTGTTGCCTTCAGTGTCTTCTGTTTTGATACAGCCACCTGTATTGTCTTATCAGATAGCTTCACATTCGTTACAGCAGTGCCGCCCGGCGTGCTGGTCGGCTTTGGCGACCCCGTAGGCTGCGGCGTCCACACCGGCCTTGGGGATGCCGTGACAATATCACCGGAACCCGACCTGTCATATACGATAACCTGACACTCATACATCTTGCCATTTCCATTATTCAAAATAGCATATACAGTAGTCTCCCCAAGGGAATTCGCAGTAATCTCACCGGACTGCGAAACAGTGGCTACACTCTCATAGTCACTCCCCCAGAACAGGGAATCGCTTTTAGAAATCCCATAGACATTTAATTTCTGTTTTGAACCCCTCTGGATAAAAACAGACTTTGAGCTGATATACTGCTTAGGGACCGTCACGTTACATTTATATTTTTTCTTCCCGACCTTAGCAGTAATCTTTGCCTTGCCCGCTTTTTTAGCCGTAACTTCGCCGTCCGCATCGACTTTTGCCACAGCCTTATTGCTGCTTGACCACTTAACTGTCTTCGTTGTGTTCTTAACAAATAACTCCGCTGTATTCCCAATCGTAACCGTCACTGCTTTTTTATTTAACTTCGGTGAAGCAGCCGCTGCATAAAAATTAGGAGTACTGATTATCAGTCCAATAGCTAACACAAACGCAATGATTGCTTTTACTCTCTTACTCATCTCGTTACCTCCCTTAACCACTGAATATTTTAATTATACAACTTCTGGCAGGATAAGTAAATACGAAAATGTAATTTGAGTTTCTCTATTTTTAAGATAAGATAACCTACAGGTATCGGCAGGCAGAGGAGTTAATTGTCCCCCTGCAGTGCATCAAATCCTTCCTCTCCGGTACGGACTTTTACAACATTCTCTACATCATATACAAAAATCTTCCCATCGCCGATATTTCCGGTATAAAGCGCTTTCTTAGCCGCCTCGACCACGGTATCCACAGGCACCGCACTGACAACTACTTCTACCTTCATCTTAGGAAGCAGCACAATGTCAAGTTCCGCACCACGGTACATTCTTGTAATACCCTTCTGCGCACCGCAGCCAAGCACCTGTGTCACAGTAATTCCGTTTACTCCGATAGAATTCATTGCCTCCTTCAAATCATCAAACTTACTCTGCTGGCAGATAATAGAAACCTTGGTGATTTTCTCTGTCAGGCCATCTGACTCCTTCTCTTTCTTCACCATAGGAGCTGCCTTGACCACCTCAACCGCTTTATCCATAGGCACATTTCCTTTCAAAGTCTCGATAGATGTCCCCGCTGAGTAGAACATATTGCCTGCAGGCATAAAGTCCGCATATGCAGATGACAGGCCATGCTCCTTTGCGTCCAGCCCGACAAGCTCCTCTTCTGCAGTAACACGCAGCCCCCAGACCTTATCCATTACTTTAAATACAATCCCCATTACAATAGCAGTATAAATGCCGACCGTTACAATACCGAGGCACTGGATTCCCAAAAGCTTTACGCCGCCCCCGTAAAATAATCCGTCATGGATATCAAAAAGTCCTACTGCAAATGTACCAAAGAGGCCGTTGCATCCGTGGACTGCCACAGCACCAACCGGATCATCCACCCGCAGCTTATTTTCTACAAACCAGACACCGAAGCATACGATAAGGCCGGAACAGATTCCTATTATAATAGATCCGGCACCGTCTACATTTGCACATCCTGCTGTGATTGCTACCAGACCCGCCAGAGAGCCATTTAAACACATAGATACATCTGGTTTGCCGTATTTTCCCCATGTAAAAATCAATACGGCAAGCGTTGCAAATGCAGGAGCCAGCGTTGTTGTCCCAAGAATCTTAGCTAATTGAACAGAATCCGACGCAGCCGCACCATTAAAGCCATACCATGCAAACCAGAGGATAAAGCAGCCCAGTGCGCCGATTGTAAGGTTATGCCCCGGGATCGCATGGGGCTTTCCTGTCCTTTTGCTAAATTTTCCGATACGCGGCCCAAGGATTGCCGCACCAATCAGCGCTGTGATACCGCCGACCATATGGATAACACAGGAACCTGCAAAGTCGACAAACCCAAGTTTTGCCAGCCACCCTTGGCTGTTCCATACCCAGCCGGCCTCAATCGGATAAACTACCATACTGATGATGGCAGAATAAACACAATACATGCTGAATTTCGTACGCTCTGCCATGGCACCTGATACAATTGTCGCACAGGTTGCACAGAAAACTAACTGAAAGAAAAACATAGACCAGTTAAAGCCTTCAAAGTTAGTAAACATCCCGTACTCCGGCCTGCCAATGACACCGCCGTAATATGTACTGGAATTCATAATCCCATAACCAAACAAAATAAATACGGCTGTTCCTATACAGAAATCCATCAGATTTTTCATAATAATATTTCCGGCATTCTTTGCCCTGGTAAAACCAGTCTCCACCATTGCAAATCCTGCCTGCATAAAGAATACCAATACGGCACCTAATAAATACCATACACTCATATCCATAATAATCCTCACTTTCTGCAAGGTGAACTTCGTTCACCTTTGTTCTATTTTGCATAACAAATTTGTGGCAAGTGTGCGCAGACACAATATTTGCAAAGCGAACATGGTTCGCTTTGTGAAAAATGTATTTTTCACACTAAAGTCCCCCTTTATTCCATCCGCTGCCTTGCGGACAGCATTTCTCATTTTCCAAAATGGGTCCGGACATCCATTAAGAAATAGAAAAAGCGCCACGAATATTTCGTGACGCCTTTGTCATATAAACCATTATATACAAAAATCCGAATCTGTCAACAAGTTTTTTCACTGCTGCAAAAAATTGAACTGTAAAACTGTAAGTCAAAACAATATAACATACATTTTTAAACGGGTACTGCAAAGTGCAATACATCATTCTTTAATTTTATCAATATCTGTAAGATTAACACCTGACACATTAAGGATAGCTTTTAATGTCAAATATTCATCCTTTAACTCAGCATATGTTTTTGTCGCATTTTCTTCCCTTGCCAGTAACATATATCGCTGAATTTTCTTAAAATCATCAAGCGCTGCTTTTGTAACTTCAATCCCTGTCGGCATATAATCACCTGCTTTCTGCGTGTATTCTTATATATAATTATACCAGACAGCTTTTAAAGTGTAAAGCATTCCTGCAGAAAACCACGGAAATCTACAACTCCCTGCCGAACATCCCCAGCATATACAGCAGAAAATAGAATACAACCGACAGGCCGTTGACAATCGCGGCTATCGTCGGAAACAGCGGGCGGATATTATCTTTATTCAGGCTGGCCCATGACAGCACGAAACCAAGCAGGCTTACCAAAAAGCAGGCAATCCCTGCAGCGCCAACGGCCATGCCTGCTTTGCCATGACTCTGGCTTGAGACAAAACAGAGCGAAACAAATGCAGCTACCGAGGATATCCCCAAAAAAGCTGCCACAATGCCCATAACCGGGTGTCTTTTATCCGTCAGGCGGAGCGATGACCCCTCCTGCCTTTTCTTCTTAGAACTCATATGTCCTTCACCTTCTTTTCTTCATATTGGCACGGTAGATGGAGCTGCATATAACAAACAGAATATAGCCCAAAAAGCCCCCCAGCGTGTTCATAATAATGTCGTCCACATCACATGAGCCGAGTTTTGTCACAAGCTGCGTAATCTCAATTACCAGAGATGCCAGAAAACTTATAATAGTAATACGGATTAATCCCCACTTGCGGTTTGATAAGATAGGCAGCACAAAACCAAGCGGCATAAAGCAAACCACATTCCCAAAAAGATTCAGCGCCACGCCAAAATAACCAATCTCATTTACATGGTTTAAATATCTTGTAATCTCTGTAAATGGCTTTAGATTATAATGGTACGTATCACTCGGCGTCCTGCCAAGCTGCTCACAGAAAAACAAAAAATAGACCATCATTACCAGATATATCACAAACGCTATCCATGAAAAAACATGGATAATACGCCTTGTAGTTTTCTTCATTCTCCCAAACTCCATTTCCATTACGGCACAAACAATTTTTACTGACACACACTGCACAGTGAGAACGTTCCGATTAATAAGATAAAAGGAAAAGGGAAAGACAGTGCTGAATCATTTTCAACACTGTCTATCTCATTCGTCTCAGATATTATATACTATTCTCCCTGTGAAGTAAACCTTTTATTTTCTCAAAGAAGCACCTAATTTATCTAACTCTGCAATAATCTTATCCATAACGCCGTTTACTTCATCATCCGTCAGTGTACGGTCATTTGCACGGAAAACAATCTTATACGCAAGGGATTTAAAGCCGTCCAAAATCTGTGAACCCTCATAGATATCAAACAGCTCATAACTTTCGACCAGAGCGCCGCCTTTTTTCTCAATGGCTGCCTCAATCTGGCCTGCGAGAATCTCCTTTTTCATCATCAGGCTGATATCACGCGTGATTGCAGGGAATTTCGGGATGCCGGCATACTTCACTCCCTCCTTCGGCATAGCAATTAACTCCGCCAGATCCACAACAGCCAGATATGCCCTCTCACCGATTCCAAAATTCTTCAGTACGGCAGGATGCACTTCCCCCAGATAAGCAACCGGTTTCCCCTCATAAACGACATCCGCCTGACGGCCCGGATGCAGGAAATTCTTTCCGGCCAAAGGGCTGTACTCCCTCTTTCCGGTCAGGGCAAGCTTAGAAAAGATTTCCTCCAAAACGCCTTTCATATCATAAAAATCACCCTGCCCATACATCCCGAGCGTCATCTGCACCCTCTCATCCGGCAGCTCCGTAAGTGGAAGCTTCTTAGGCAGATACACATTGGCAAGCTCATACAGCCGCACATCCTTATTGCGCCGGTTATAGTTTGTGGCAAGGGAAGTGAGCATCCCCCCAAGCGCCGAGGTGCGCATGACACTATAATCCTCCCCCAGCGGATTGGAAATCACAATACTCCTGCGGAGCATATCATCATCTGCCAGATTCAGTTTGTCATATACCTTAGGGCTTTCAAAAGAGTATGTCATGCCTTCGCAGAAGCCATATGATTCCACTACGCCCCTGACTTCCGATTCCAGTATCAGCTTTTCAGACAATCCCCCCATTGTGGCAGAGCTTTCCGGCAGCGTCATCGGAATCTTATCATATCCGTAAAAACGGGCAACTTCCTCCGTTAAATCAGCCAGACGCTCCAAATCCTGCCTCCATGTAGGCACTATCACAATCTTCTTTTCACGGTCGACTTCCAGATCGATTGTCTCAAAATATCCAACCATATCATCTTCTGAAATGTCAGTCCCAAGAAGGGCATTAATCTTATCCGCATCATAGGCAATGGAGATTGGCTCTTTCTTTACCGGATAATAATCGACAGCCCCTCCGACCACTTCCCCTGCGCCAAGCTCCTCAATCAGCTGGCAGGCGCGGTTCATTGCCTCCATGGCAGTATTTGGGTCTAACCCCTTCTCAAATTTCGCCTGCGCGTCCGTCCGCATTCCAAGCTTCTTTCCCGACAGGCGGATATTCGTGCCGTCAAAAGTTGCCGCCTCAAAAAGCATGGTCTTGACATCATCCGTAATCATGGAATTCTCCCCGCCCATAATGCCTGCAAGGCCGACTGCCTTCCTGCCGTCGCAGATCATGAGCATCGTACTGTCAAGCTCCCTCTCCTGCCCATCTAACGTCGTAAATTTTTCCCCGTCTGCTGCCCGGCGCACCACAATCTTTCTGTCCTCAATCGTATCTAAATCATATGCATGCATCGGCTGGGAATATTCCTCCATTACATAGTTGGTAATATCTACCAGATTATTAATTGGGCGGATTCCGACAGATGCCAGACGCCTCTGCATCCACTCCGGAGACGGCGCAAGCTTAATGTTCTTTACCACCCTCGCAGTATAGCGCTTGCAGAGTGCGGAATCCTGCACTTCAACGGAAATATAATCATTAACATCCTCCTCGTTTCCTGTCTCCGTAATAACCGGCGGCACAAACTTCTTCCCAAATGTTGCAGCCGCCTCCCTCGCTATGCCCAGCACGCCAAAGCAGTCTACACGGTTTGAAGTAATCTCATACTCAAAAGCCACATCATGAAGCCCTAAAAGCTCCACCGCATCAGAGCCAACCGGAGCCTCCGCATATTCCGGATTGTCACTTAGGATATAAATGCCGTCCTTTGCCGCATCAGGATACATATCCGTGCTGGAACCAAGTTCATCAATCGAGCACATCATCCCAAAGGACTCCACGCCGCGCAGCTTCCCCTTCTTTATCTTAAACCCATTCTCGCTGTCTCCGTCCTTATGGGAGCTGGCAACACGCCCTCCCTCCAGCACAACCGGAACCTTATCCCCCTCCTTTACATTCGGGGCGCCTGTCACGATCTGGATTTCTTTCCCCTCCTCGTCCACCTGTACTTGGCAGATAATCAGCTTATCCGCATCGGGATGCTTTTCTATTTTATTTATTTTACCTACGATAATTTTATCAAGGTTTTTATCAAACTCCGTATAGCCCTCCACCTTCGTCCCGGAAAGTGTCATGGCATCTGTATACTCCTGTGCGCTGCAGTCAAGATCCGGCACATATGCTTTAATCCATGATAATGATGTATTCATCTTTTTTCTCCATTTCTGCGCTGTATTCTATTGATCTCCAGATTTGTGCCTAACAGCACACAGACACAAACCGTTCACTCCCTATTGATATTAAAACTGTTTGAGGAAACGTGTATCATTCTCATACAGCAGCCTCATATCATCTATCTCGTATTTAAACAGCGCAATACGCTCTAAGCCCACGCCAAAGGCAAAACCCGTGTACTGCTCAGGATCTATGCCGCTCATCTCCAATACATGCGGATGGACCATGCCGCACCCAAGAATCTCCACCCAGCCGGAGCCTTTGCAGAAACGGCATCCCTTGCCGCCGCACTTAAAGCAGGAGACATCCATCTCCGCACTCGGCTCTGTAAACTGGAAATGATGCGGACGGAATTTAACCTTTGTGCCTTCCCCAAACAGGCGGATTGCAAATTCCTGCAGCGTCCCCTTCAAATCTGCAAATGTAATATTTTTATCAATCACAAGCCCCTCAATCTGATGGAATGTCGGAGAATGTGTTGCATCTACCTCGTCAGAGCGGAACACCCTTCCCGGAGCGATCATGCGGATTGGCAGCTTCCCCTTCTCCATCTCGTGCACCTGCACAGAAGACGTCTGGGAGCGCAACAGGATATCTTTCGTAATATAAAACGTATCCTGCTCATCCTTTGCCGGATGGTTTGCCGGAATATTCAGTGCCTCAAAGTTATAATAATCATATTCCACTTCCGGCCCCTCTACTACCTGATAGCCCATTCCGACAAATATATTTTCCACATCTTCCAGAGTGATTGTATTCGGATGGCGGTGCCCGGCTGCCTGCCTCCTGCCGGGAAGCGTAACATCAATCGTCTCGCCCTTTAGCTTTTCTTCCAAAAGCTTCTGCTCAAAGGATGACTTTTTTTCCTCCAGCCTCTGCTCAATCCTGCTCCTTGCCTCATTGACCATCTGGCCAACTTTCGGCCTGTCCTCCAGCGCAACATCCTTCATTGACTTTAATACAGAAGTAAGCTCACCCTTCTTTCCCAGAAATGCCACACGGATATCATTCAGTTTGTCAAGCTCGCCGGAAGCATCAATCTGGGCAATTGCCTGTTCCATGATTTTCGCTAATTTGTCTTTCATAATCCCATTCCTTTCCTACATCAAAAAAGATACAAATCATCTGCCTCATGCCAGAAAACCTGTATCTTTTATAAAATAAGATGGCTCCTGACATGGGACATGCCAGGGACGGACTTGCCGCGGTACCACCCTGATTCTTATGGGAATAATCTGTTACTTCACAGCCGCCGGACACCCATCTGCAGAACCAGCAGCCACAAAGAATAAAATATTCCATCATAAACTCTTCATTCCGGATAACGCCCGGTTTTACGTCATTCTATACACAAACAGACCTTGCCTGCGCCGGAACAAAACTTAATGCCAGAAAGCGGCAGCCCCTGCAGGCGCGCACAAAATCTATCCTTCCAGAATGCAGCTCACGTGGGAAATTCAGTTTATATGGGAACGTAAGGATGCTTTCAGCCGGGGACATCCTCTCTCTCGCCGAATCATAAAAACCTACTCGGAAACAAAACTGCGCATAATAATGCTTTTATAATGCCTCCTCAACACGCTTCATCGCCTTTTTCTTATAAATTTCAACCTATTCTATCACATTTCCTCCAAAACTGCAACAATCTTTTCAAAATGCATTCCATGGGAAGCTTTCACGAGAATCGTATCGCCCTTCCGAAGAAGCCTCGGAAGGTCAGCCACTGCCTCCTCCTTTGTCGGATAATGAACCGCAAGCGTGGCATGTTCCCCAGCTTCCCCCGTACCATTCAGGCAGTTCTTTGCCAGTTCACCGATACACACCAGCAGCTCAATCCCCTTGCTCTCCGCATATGCCCCGATTTCCTCATGCATCTTCGCCTCCCCCTCGCCAAGCTCAAACATATCCCCTACAATGGCAACCCTTCTGCCAGAGACTTCCGAGAGGACATCAAGGCCTGCTTTCATAGAGACTGGATTTGCGTTGTAGCAGTCGTTAAGTATCGTAAATTTATCTGTCGTGACAATACTGCTGTGCCCGCCAACCGGCTTGAATTTGGCAATCCCCCTGCAGATTTCCTCCGGCTCCATGCCAAAATCAAGGGCGATCGCCGCCGCTGACAGAGCATTTAAAACCATATGCTTCCCCGGCACCGGAATCATCACTTCAAATTCCCCTTGGGAAGATACCACTGTCACCTCCGTACCCCGAAGCCCCAGATTGCGGATATTCTTTGCATAAACTCCTGAAGTATTCTGTACACCGAAAAATGTAATTTCATTTTGTCCATTGGCGGGCACGGTAACAAGCTTATCATCATCCCCATTGAGGTAAATCTTTCCCTTCGGATTCATCGAAGTAAAAATCTCCGTCTTTGCGCGCAGAACGCCATCCCTGTCTTTTAAGTTTTCCAGATGGCACTGCCCAATATTTGTAATGACGCAGCTGTCCGGACGCACCATCCCACTAAGGCGCGACATCTCCCCAAAATCACTGATGCCCATTTCCACTACGGCCACTTCATGCTCTTTTCTCAGGCGGAACAGGGTAAGCGGCACCCCTACTTCATTATTAAAATTCCCCTGCGTCTTTAATGTCCTGAAATGTTCCGACAAAACATCGGCTATCATTTCTTTCGTTGTCGTCTTGCCCACGCTCCCGGTAATGCCGACAATCTTAATATCCTGCATCTGGCTGCGGTAGAGCTTCGCCATATCCCTCAACGCCTGAAAACAGGACTCCACCACAATATACGGCTTCGTTTTATCTTCCGGCTCCTTCTCAGAAAGGCAGCCCAGCGCACCCTCCGCATAGGCTGCCTCCACAAAATCATTTCCGTCCACTCTGGCGCCCCTGATTGCCACGAACAGGCAGTTCTCCTCAATCTGCCTGCTGTCTGTCGTAATCATGGAAACCTCCAAAGCCCTGCACTCCTCCGGCCCTGAATATACGCCGCGGCAGGCAGCCGCAATCTTTTCCATGGTCATCCCCCGCATCGGCGAAGTCCATACCGGGATCATATCGCCTGCTCCATACCTTTCAGAAGCTGCCCTGTCCCGTTTTTTTTTACCGGTATACTTCTCAAGGGACTTCCCAATAACCTGCTCACACAAATCACCATACTCAATCCCTACCGCCTTTGCCTCCTGCGGAATCAGGCTGGTTGGCGTCATGCCCGGTAGCGTATTTGCTTCGAGGCAATACATGCGGCCGTCTTCATCTAACAGAAAATCTACCCTTCCATATACTTCTATCTTAAGCTCCCGGAATACCGAAACAGCCTGCCTCTGCATCTCCTCCGCCAAATCCTTCGGAAGCTCCGCCGGACAGACCTCTGTCGCCATGCCGGACTGATATTTCGTCTTATAATCATAAAATCCCTCTTTGGGGATAATCTCAATTACCGGAAGGCTCTTCCCATCAATCACGCCGACAGAAAACTCCCTTCCCCTGATGCACTCCTCAACCAGAAGTTCCTCCTCATAGCGGAACCCTGCCTCCAAAGCCCTCTTAAATTCCTCGTCATCAGTAGCTATGCTGACCCCGACACTGGAGCCCCCGCAGCATGGCTTCACGACACAGGGATATCCAATATCCGCAGGCAATGCCTGATTTTCCCCTTTCATCACAGAAAACCCCTTCGGTGTTGGAATGCCCGCGCTCAAAAATACCTTCTTTGCCATCCCCTTATCCATCGCCAGGGCGCTGCCAAAATAGCCGGAACCGGTATAGCGGATGCCTAATACATCAAAAGCTGCCTGTATTTTCCCATTCTCACCATCTGCGCCATGAAGCCCCATATAAACGATATCAGCCCTCCTGCAGATTTCGATTACATTCGGCCCAAAAAGGCAGGAGGCATCCTCCCTCATGGCCCTAACCTTTTCCAGATCAGGCTCAGACTCCTGAATCTGCACCTCCGAACGGAGCAGCGACTCCTTATCCTCAAAAACCGTCTCTATATCAAAATCATCCTCATATCCAAGAAAGACATCCAGAAGGATTGCCCTGTGCCCCTTTTCCCACAGTGCCTTACACACCTGCGTGCCGGAAACAATAGACACATCGCGCTCCATACTGAGCCCTCCCGCCAAAACTACAATATCCATCCAAACCTCCATTCCTGCATACGCGTTCCGCGCAGCAAATACGCCTAACCATTTATTAGGAAAATCTATTTTTGACAGCCCCTCAACGAAGCCGGTGCACTTTTATATATCTATTTCAACGGGCGGGCAATCATGACAATACTGCTCGTGCCATAACCATAATGCACCACCGCATTGCGGCTGCTGCTTGCCGAAACACTCATCCCATTCCCAACATACATCTCTATATGGCTGATGTTTTTGTATCTTCCATTTTTTGTGTATGAATAGAACACCAAATCCCCAGGAACAAGCTTTGTATAGTCCACTGCCTTGCTCGCTATCACTTTGTGATGGCTGGAGCACCACTGGCCAATCCCCGCCGCTGTCGGCGACCAGCCGGACTTGCTGCCAAAATATACGCCGAACTTGCGGTATACTCTGGAGACAAGCGAACTGCAGTCATAAAAGCCCGTCATCATCCGCTTTATCTGGCTGTACTTCGTCTTCGTTTTGGAAATTGCAATCTCCCTCTTTGCCGCCTGATATGCCTTCTTCGCTGCAACCTCCACCCAGACATTAAAGCTCTTTCCATCCGCTTTAATCTTTATCTTTACCGTCCCTACCTTTTTTGCCGTGACATATCCCGCCTTCGTGATAGACGCCGTATCCGGCTTTGCTGAGGTGTAGCTTATAGTACTGTATTTTTTATTCAGCCCCGATATCGGCAGTGTCTTCTTAAGCCCCTTGTACATCGTAAATGTATTCTTCTTATACTGGGGATCTGTAATGACAAGGGAGAGCGTAAATTTCTTCCCATCCACATAAAATGTAATCTTTTCCGTACCTTCCTTAAAGCCCTTTAATTTTCCATTCAAGGCAAGCTGTGCATAGCGGTACTCACTCCTGTCTGCCGGGGCATCCTCCGTCTTATTTTCTGCACTTTGCACATAAACATCCTTCTGCGAAGAATAGGTGCTGGCACTGCAGCCGCCGGAAACCGGGATTTTCTTTATCACGCCGGACGCCAAAACCAGCCTCTCCTCTGTAAGCTTTGGGTCTGTGACAGTAACCGGAAGTGTCAGTTCCAGTGTATCGCCATTTTTGGCAGTAAACGATGCCTTAATCTTTGCGGAACCCTTCGAGGCAGCCAAAAAGCCCGACTCAGAAAGCGTAACAACCTTTTCATTCTCCACGCTCCACACCGACTCAGCCAGATAAATGACATTCTCCCCATTATCGGTGTAGTCTGTAATACTACAATTTAAAAGCTTCGGGAAAAACGCCCCTGTCCCTAACGCCCTTGCCATCTTTCCGCACTGGAACTTTGGGATATTCACTGTAATCTCCGCCACCAGAATCTTAGCGGATCCCTTTTCCAGATAGACCTCCGCATTCTGGAAGCCCTGAACGAGAATCCCGTCCTTCCCCTCATCCAATATCAGGCTGTCATTGGAAAAAGAATACGTATAATTCCCGTCACCTTCCGGAACATCAGGCTCCCTGTATGGATTGTACAGGTCAAATGCCACCAGCCATATCTTTTCACCATAGATTGCTTCCACTTTCTCCGGCGCAATCACTGTTATGTAAAATTCTTCCGTCCTAGGCGATAAATCCTCCGTAATCTGGTAGGTTATCTCAACCACGGCACTTCCCCCCACCAGTGCCATAACAGTTCCGTCAGACGACAAAGAAATACATCCTGCATCTTCACTCTTATCCGATACCGCATACTGCAGGCTCTCTGGCACAACTTTCTGCGCCTCCTCCGGCACAAAATAATCGGAAATCGTAAGCGTCTCCCCGGCCAAAAGCCTTTCACCGCTGCTGCCCAACAGATAAATATCAGCTTTTGCCACATACCGGAACGCACATACTGAAAACAGCAGCAGGCACACTGCAAAAATTCCCCTGTAAACCAGTTTATTCTGTCTTCTCTTTTCTGTCATAGTTATTCTCCATTTTCTGTCTTATAGGCTGTTTTGGCTGCAATATCCTGGGATTTTACTTCCAAAACATTTGTATTCCATCGGCTGCTAAGGAACTGTCAAGAAATAACTTTTAAATAGTGCGTAGAATTTTCCTTCGAGAGTGCTACTCAAAAATCAGGCGCATAGCGAGCTATGTAACTGATTTTTGGGCAGTTCTCTCGGAGAAAAAGACAAGCAATATTAAAAGTTATTTTTGGACAGTTCCTAATTCCCTTCTTCTGCAAAGGATTCATATACCATGTCAATATATTCCCATATTTCTTCCCGCCCGCTTTTACTGATGGAGGAAAACGGAATAACCGGTGTCCCCTCAATCACGCCGAGCGTCTCCTCAATCTCCCTTACCCTTTTCATCTTCTGCGAACGCTTTATCTTGTCCTCTTTTGTTGCAACCACGATGGGGTTAAACCCATAATGGATACACCAGTCATACATCTGCTTGTCATTCTCATTTGGCTTATGGCGGATATCCACCAGCAGAAAAACCAGACGCAGTACTTTTGAACCTTCCAGATAACCGTTAATCATCTTTCCCCACTGCCTCTTCACACTCTGCGGCACCTTCGCATAGCCGTACCCCGGCAGGTCTACAAAATAAAGCGCATCATTAATATTATAATAATTAATGGTCTGCGTCTTTCCGGGCCGTTCCGATGTCCTCGCATATGATTTTCTGTTCATCAGTGCATTTATCAGGGAAGACTTTCCCACATTAGAGCGCCCTGCAAATGCAACCTCCAACAGATGGTTGTCCGGCAGCTTGCTGGTAATGCCGCATACTGTCTCCAGATTTACACTTTTAATCTTCATCATCACCCTCATTTCTATGCATCTTCTGCCTGTTCCAGAGCTTCTTTCCAGATATCATCCACCTTCTTTGCATAACAGATCTCAATGCCGGAAAGCACCTCCTGCTCCATCTCCGCAATATCCTGATCATTCTCCGCAGGAACAAAAGCCCTCGTAATCCCTGCAGCCTTTGCCGCCAGAAGCTTTTCCTTCAGCCCCCCGATCGCCAGAACCTTGCCGCGCAGTGTAAGCTCACCTGTCATCGCAATATCCGGATAGACCTTTTTTCCAGTTACAGCAGAATAAAATGCTGTCGCCATCGTAACACCCGCAGATGGGCCGTCCTTCGGCACTGCCCCTTCCGGCACATGCAGATGGAAATCATGCTTTTCAAAATACTCTTCCGGCATCCCATCCGCCGTCACGGACTTCACATAAGTCAGGGCAATCTTAGCCGATTCCTGCATTACGTCGCCAAGCTTGCCTGTCAGCTCCAGCTTGCCCGTGCCATCCATGATATTTACCTCAATCTCAAGGGTATCGCCCCCCACGCTTGTCCACGCAAGCCCACGCACAATACCAGCCTCCGGATGCTCATTTGCCAGATTAATGCGCTGCAGCTCTTTCCCGAGATACTCCTTATAATTGCGGTCTGTCACGCGCACCGCCTCCGTCTCGCCGGACGCAATCTTCCTTGCGGCCTTCCTGCAGACAGAAGCAATTTTGCGCTCCAGCCCGCGCACACCTGACTCCCTTGTATAATACCTTATAATATTGTGCAAAACTTTGTCAGACAGAAAAAGATTTCCGGGTTTCAACCCATTTTCTTCTTTCTGCTTTGGCAGAAGGTGCCTTTTAGCGATATGGAACTTCTCATTCTCCGTATAACCAGATAACTGGATTACCTCCATACGGTCTAAAAGCGGCCTTGGAATGGTATCCGTCGTATTTGCCGTACAGATAAAAAGCACCTTTGAAAGATTCACTGGAAGTTCAATGTAGTGGTCAGCAAAATGTTTATTCTGCTCTGGGTCAAGGACTTCCAACATCGCTGAGGCAGGGTCGCCTTTATAATCGCTCCCAAGCTTATCAATCTCATCCAGAAGCATCAATGGGTTCCTGACCTTCACATTGATAAGCCCGGAAACAATCCTTCCGGGCATTGCCCCCACATAGGTCCTCCTGTGGCCGCGTATCTCCGCCTCATCCCTCACGCCGCCCAGACAGATCCTGACATACTTCCTGTTTAAGGAGGCGGCAATTGACTTGGCAATCGAAGTCTTTCCTGTTCCCGGCGGCCCTGCCAGACAGATAATCGGGCTCTTCCCATCCTCCTTCAGCGCCTTTACCGCAAGAAACTCCAGAATTCGCTCCTTTACCTTTTCAAGCCCATAGTGGTTTTCATTCAGGATATCCTCTGCCCGGTTAAGGTCTAGCTGCTCCCTGCGCTCCTTCTTCCAAGGAAAACTTAACAGCGTTTCAATATATCCCCGGATCACTGCACTCTCTGAGGAATTTGACGAGACCCTCCGGAAACGGCTAATCTCTTCCTTCAATTTCTTTTTGACGGGCTTCGGAGCCTTTAACTTTTCTGCCTTTTCAGCAAACTTGTCCGCCTCCGACATAACATCATCCTGCCCAAGCTCCTTATTGATGGCCTTTATCTCTTCTTTCAGGTAATATTCCTTCTGCCCCTGCTCCACCTGCCCTTTCACTTTGAGGGCAATTTCCTCCTGTATCCGCATAATATCAATTTCTTTGTTCAGAAGGATTGCTAACTCCTCGTGCCGCAGCACAACAGTTTCATGGCTTAAAATCCTCTGTTTCCAGATATAATGTACTGTCAGGTTAGCAGCAATATCATAAATCAGCTTGTCCAGATCGGTTATCTGAAGGATATCATCTACAATTTTTTTATTAAATTTTTTATTTATCCCTACATATTTCTTAAAAATTTCTTTCAGGCTCCTTATCATCGCAATCACTTCCAGAGAATAATCGGATTGCTCTGTATCAATAAAGGGCTTTGCCGCCACCTCAATATAATCCTCTTTTGTCTCCAGATACTGCAGTTCCATCCTCTTAATCCCCGTAATCACCACCTGGATCCGCTTTCCCGGCAGCTGCACCAACTGCTTCACTTCCGCCAGCGTACCCACTAGATAAAGTTCATCCATACCCGGATTTTCAAGCTCCGGATCCCTCTGTGCAGTAGTGACAACCAGCTTATTGGATTCCATCGCCTTTACCATCGCCTGCTTCGTAAAATCCCTGGCAATCTCCAGATAAACAGTGACTCCCGGAAAAACTACCACATCCCGAAGCGGAACAAAAGGATATTTCTCTCTGTTCTCATCCATAGCCATACCCCGTTTTTCTTCATTTTGAATATCTTTTTCAAACACGCCCTAGCAAGAATTTTCTACGAAAATTCTTGCTGCAGGAACGCTCCGCGTTCCTTAACCACTACACAACGAGCAGTTTCCTATAGAGTAAAAAGAGGGAAGCAAGCTTCCCCCTCTATCTGTCATCATATTAGGAACGATATGCCATATGTTTCCGGCCTGCCCTTTCTATTCCACATGCCAGAAACATTTACCGTACACCGAAATCTAATCAGGCAATCTCTCCCTCTGCCTTCTTCTTTGCCTTTTTCCTTTTTGGAAGAAGCTTTACTTCATCATTATTTAAAATCAGCTTCGGCTGTTCCTCGCCAAGGACCGCTTCTTTCGTAATAATGCATTCTTTTACATTCATATCAGAAGGGACTTCAAACATAGCATCCATCATGACAGATTCCATAATAGCCCGCAGCCCTCTGGCCCCTGTCTTTCTCTCAAAGGAGCGCTTTGCAATTGCTTTGACTGCATCCTCATGATATGTCAGCTTTACATCATCCATCTCAAATAATTTCTCATACTGCCTTGTAATTGCATTCTTAGGCTCCACCAGAATCCTGGTCAGCGCCTCCTCGTCAAGCAGGTCAAGAGAAACCGTCACCGGAAGGCGCCCGATTAACTCTGGAATCAACCCAAACTTCACTAAATCTTCCGGAAGCACCTGCTTAAACAGCTCGCCTACATTATCATCCACACTCTCTGAAAGCTCTGCGTTAAAGCCGATTGCCTTCTTACCAATGCGGGAACCGATAATGCTGTCCAATCCGTCAAAAGCGCCGCCGCAGATAAATAAGATATTTGTCGTATCAAGCTGGAAAAATTCCTGATGCGGATGCTTCCTTCCCCCCTGAGGAGGAACGCTGGCAACTGTCCCCTCCAATATCTTAAGGAGGGCCTGCTGTACACCTTCCCCTGATACATCACGGGTAATGGAGACATTTTCACCCTTCCTCGTTATCTTATCAATTTCATCGATATAGATAATGCCGTGCTCTGCACGCTCCATATCGTAATCTGCTGCCTGAATAATCTTTAACAGGATGTTCTCTACATCTTCACCGACATACCCAGCCTCTGTCAATGCCGTTGCATCTGCAATGGCAAACGGAACATTGAGTATCTTCGCCAGAGTCTGTGCCAGAAATGTCTTTCCGGAACCGGTCGGCCCGAGCATAATGATATTACTCTTCTGCAGCTCAACATCCAGATTCTTCTGGGAAAGGACTCTTTTATAATGATTGTAAACCGCTACCGACAAAACTTTCTTTGCCTCTTCCTGCCCAATCACATAATCATCAAGAAATTCTTTAATTTCCCTTGGCTTTAATAAATTGATATCCGTCTCCATTTCATATCTCTCATCAATATCGCCAAATTCCTCTTCGATGATTTCCGAGCACAACTCAATACACTGGTCGCAGATATATACGCCAGGCCCTGCAATCAGCTTGTGAACCTGATTCTGCGTTTTCCCGCAGAAAGAACACTTTAATTTCGCCTCTTCTTTTTTTCCCGCCATGCCAACCTCCGTTCAGAAAGCAATTACTTCCTATTTGTTATGATTTCATCAATCAGGCCATACTCCTTTGCTTCCTCAGCCGTCATATAATTATCACGCTCTGTATCAACAGCAATAACATCCAAAGGCTTGCCTGTATTCTCAGAAAGAATTCTGTTCAGGCGCTCTCTTGTCTTTAACATCTGCTCTGCCACAATCCGGATTTCCGTCTCCTGCCCTTTTGCACCGCCTGCAGGCTGATGAATCATAATCTCTGCATTCGGCAGCGCCAGCCTCTTTCCCTTTGCACCGCCCGCAAGCAGGAAAGAACCCATGCTGGCAGCCAGTCCCATACAAATCGTGGAAACGTCACATTTAATATAATTCATTGTATCATAAATTGCAAGCCCTGAACTTACCACACCGCCAGGACTATTTATATATAAAGAAATATCCTTCTTAGGATCCTGGGATTCCAAAAATAATAACTGTGAAACAACCAGACTGGCAATATCATCATTCACCTCGCCAGACAACATAATAATCCTGTCCTGCAGCAGTCTGGAATAAATATCATACGAACGCTCCCCGCTGCTCGTTTTCTCGATAACATAAGGAATACTGTATCCCATGCTTTAACACCCCTTTCAAAACTCTCTAACACCAGCCGTTTCCATCAGGCAGGCACAATGGCGTACGGAAGCTTTCCGTTCTTTGCGGCGGCTTCCGTACCGGATACCCGATAACAGGCATCCTCTATACTGCCTGCATAATATTTTAATTTTCCTGTGCTGCATCTACTACAAAGTCAACCGCCTTCTGTACAGCGATATCCATACGAACCTGTTCTTTTTCTGCATCACCCATTATCTCTTTTAGTTTCTCTGCCTCCATCTGGTACATAGAAGCCATATTCTCTATCTCTTTCTCGAAATCTTCATCCGATACCTCAATATGCTCAGCCTCCACAACTGCCTCCAAAACAAGGCGGCTCTGAATACGCTTTAATGCCTGAGGTTCTAATTCTTCTACCATCTTCTGGGCTGTCAGGCCGGTAAACTGCATATACTGCTCCAAAGAAAGCCCCTGGGACTGTAAACGCCCTGCAAATTCCTGTGTCATCTGGCGCGTCTGTGCAGCAACCATCTGCTCTGGAATTTCCATCTGTGCATTCTCAATAATCTTGTTTACAACATCCTCTTCCTTCTCCCTCTTAATTGCAGCTTCCTTCGACTCTAAAAGCTTCTCCCTTGTCTCATTCCTGTACTCTTCCAAAGTATCGCACTCAGAGACATCCTGTGCAAATTCATCATCCAGTTCAGGAAGCTCTTTCATCTTAATTTCCTTAATCTGAACCTTAAACATGGCAGGCTTGCCCTGAAGCTCCTCAGCCTGATACTCATCCGGGAATGTCACATTGACTTCGATATCTTCCCCGATATTCTTCCCGACTAACTGCTCCTCAAAAGTATCTATGAAGGAGTGGGAACCAAGCTCTAACGCATAATCCTCTGCTTTGCCGCCTTCGAACTGCTCGCCATCTACATATCCATCAAAATCAATGATAACAGTGTCCCCTTCCTCGGCTGCCCTATCATCAATCGTAAGCATACGTGAATTAGCTTCCCTGATGCGCCCAATCTCTTCCTCAACATCTTCATCTGTAACCTCTGCTGTCTTTTTCTCAATCGCAAGCCCTTTGTATTCACCAAGTGTTACCTCCGGCTTTACTGCCACAAGTGCCGTAAAGATAAACTCTTTGCCTTTTTCAATCTGTACAATCTCAATTTCCGGCTGTGCTACAATCTCAAGCCCGCTTTCCTCAGCAGCGCTCTCATATGCATCCGGAATAACGATATTGGCGGCATCCTCATAAAAAATCCCGGCGCCATACATTTTTTCAATCATAGCACGCGGCGCTTTTCCTTTACGGAAACCAGGTATGGCAATTTTGCCCTTGCTCTTCTGGTACGCCTTTGTAAGAGCAGCATCAAACTCCTCCGCAGCAACTTCAATGGTAAGCTTTGCCATACTCTTTTCTAACTTTTCTACCTGTACACTCATCGTCAAATTTCCTCCTTATATCTACACGGGTCCCGCCCGTAAATCACCATTTGTATAATATAGCATGACACACCCTATAAAAGCAAGGGATTTGTTAAAAAAACTTCGCTATTATTCTACAACGTGGCCTTTCTTATATAACACGTCCACAACTTCATTGACATAACGGCTGCAGATTTCCTCTGATTTTGCCTCAACCATAACGCGGATTAACGGCTCTGTCCCGCTCTCCCTGAGCAGGATCCGCCCTTCATCCCCAAGCGCTTCCTCCACCCTCTTTGCTGCCGCTGCCACTTCGCTGTCCATTCTGGCGGCCGCCTTATCAGCCACACGGACATTTTTTAAAAGCTGTGGATAGATTTTAAGCTCCTTGCGCAGTTCGGAAAGCTTTGCCTTCTTTTCCAGCATCACCTCCATAAGCATCAGGGAAGTCAGCACGCCATCCCCTGTCACAGCATATTTGCTGAAAATAATATGCCCGGACTGCTCGCCCCCAAGGGAATGCCCATTCTCCATCATATTGGCATTGACATACTTATCGCCGACTGCCGTCTTCTCATAGGCTATCCCCTTCTGGTCAAGCGCCTTATATAAGCCGAGGTTGGACATCACTGTTGTCACGATCGTATTATTATTTAACTCCCCTTTTTCCTTGAGATAACAGCCGCACAGATACATAATGGCATCCCCGTCAATAATCTCCCCCT
Source organism: bacterium D16-36 (assembly GCA_003611745.1). Taxonomy (GTDB): domain Bacteria; phylum Bacillota; class Clostridia; order Lachnospirales; family Lachnospiraceae; genus Butyribacter. The sequence continues at coordinate 37,142 of RAYF01000035.1, forward strand.
TATCATCCACCGCAATACAGCGGTCTGCATCGCCGTCATATGCAAAACCCACATCCAGATGGTTCTCCTTTACATACGCCTGAAGGTTCTCAATATGGGTAGAGCCGCAGCCATCATTTATATTCGTCCCGTCCGGTTCCATCCCAATCGCATATGTCTTTGCCCCAAGTGCATCAAAAACACCTTTCGCTACAGAATAGGACGAACCATTTGCACAGTCAAGCCCCACGTTTATATTTTTAAAAGACCGTGTGGCAAGGGACATGAGATAACCGATATATCTGTGCCGCCCGATTGCATAATCTACCGTACGCCCAATCTTCTCCCTTGTCGCAAAAGGGATGGTATCCTTCTCACTGTCTATGTATGCCTCGATTTTTTCCTCAATCTCTGCCTCCAGCTTATGCCCGCCCCCATTAATCACCTTTAAACCATTGTCATAGTATGGGTTATGGCTTGCAGAAATCATAATTCCGCAGTCAAACTGCTCCGTGCGCACGACATAAGACACGCTCGGCGTCGGCGTCACATGCAGCAGGTACACATCCGCACCGCTCGCAGTCAGGCCCGATGCCAGCGCATCCTCAAACATATAGCTGGAGCGCCTGGTATCCTTGCCAATCACAATCCTCGCCTTATGCTCCTGTCCATAATACCATCCTAAAAACCTGCCAACCTTGTATGCATGTACTACATTTAAATCAACATTGGCTTCCCCGCGAAACCCATCTGTCCCAAAATATTTCATAACAACATGTTCCTTTCTCACAATTTTCTGTTCCCAGACAGCCCACTGGAAAACAGGATTCCTTTTCATCTTCTATCTATTACCGCCTTAATCGGGCAGGAGGGATTTTCTTCCCTGCCCGCCGCGCGTGTGGCGCATAAAAAGCGCATCGGCTTCTCTTATAACGCTCTGGCAATTTATTTTAGCATAACCACATGCTGAAATCAATTACGGAATGCAGGGTTTTGTTTTTTCTAATATTGAGTACATAAGAGGAAATCCAAGCACACCCGTTTCGCCGCCGTCTTGTTATCTGTCAAATAATAAAACGCCGGGTTATAGTAATTTTTTTCAAATAACGCTTTTATTATGGCGCATAAATTCCAAAAACTTGTTAAACTAATAGAAATACGTATCAATCAACCATTTATAATCCATAAGATACCACTTAATACAAAGGAGTGATAAAATGAACGAAGAATACTTTATTACGATTGAAGAGTTTGGCCTTCGCCTTGCCAGACTGCGTGAAAACAAGGGAGTCAGCGCCAGACAGATGAGCCTAGAGATTGGTCTAAACAAAAATTACATTAACTCCATCGAATCCGGACGTAATTATCCTAATATGGCACATTTTTTTGAAATCTGCCAATACCTGAATATCAGTCCTCAGCTCTTTTTCCAACTCGGAAGGAACTTCCCCATGGAACAAACAGAATTCATTCAGGCTCTCCGCGACCTCTCCCCGCAAAAAATCCATCTCCTCTATCTGCTTGCCTGCGATATGCAGGAAGAATAATTACTTTTCCCCAAAGTGGCACGGGCGCTTTCTTTCAGACAACGTCGCAAACGTATACCCATTATTTTTCAATTCTTTAATCAGCGGGCGCAGCGAGTAAAGCGTCGCCTTACAGGCAGCCGAATCATGCAGAAGGATTACCGGATCATCATATTTTACATAATCCTTCCTTACATTGGCAAGAATAGAATCTGGCGACGGATATCCCACGCTATCCTCCCCACTCACATTCCAATCCACATAATCAATACCCTCCTGCTTCATTTGTTCAATCACCCTGCTCCTATAACTCTGCACATACGCATTTGCACTCCCCCATGGAAAACGGAAAAGTCTCGGCTCTATATTTAGTTTTTCCTTCAAACACAGCATTGTCTTTTGCAAGTCATTGCAGTAACTCTCCCCAGATGAATAAATTTCTTCCGCAACATGGCAGTAGGTGTGGATTCCAACCTCATGCCCCTCGCTGATTTCCTGCTTCACAACATCCAGCAGCTCCCCCTCAACCTGCTGCCCAATCAGGAAAAAAGTGGCGTGTACCCCCTCCTCCTTCAAAATTTTCAGGTATTCGGCCGTAAGCACACTCGGTCCGTCATCAAACGTCAGGTATGCCACCTTTTTTGTACCGGCCATGCTCTCCTTGCCGGCGGCACCCCCGCTCTCTCCACTGCCGTCTGCAGCGGATGTCCCATTCCCGGAAATGTCACTCCCAGAAGAATGGAGCAACGTGCTTTTACCCTCCTTCCCCATAAACAGCATTCCCTGTACCAGCAGAAACATCATGCCCAGACAGCAGATGCCCCCCACACCCCGCAGACACTTTTTCCAATCCATATCCATCCCTCCACATATTGCTCCAAAAAACAGTCCCAGCAGTAATATGTGTATGCCTCCAACCCCTCTAATATTCTTAACGAAAATCATTAAGTCTTTTCTTGATTTTCCAGAAAATATCAGCTATACTTTTTTATATAAAAGCCTGTGCGCTTTTTTAACTTATAGGAAACCAATACTATTTGCATAATTTGCGTCCGCCCAGGCTTATGGGCTGGGCAGAAATGGAGGATTATCTATGAAATTCGGATACTTTGATGACCCACACAGGGAATATGTCATTACCACACCTAAAACGCCGCTTCCGTGGATTAATTATCTTGGGAGCAGCAATTTTTTCTCTTTGATTTCCAACACCTGCGGCGGCTACAGCTTCTATAAAGATGCCAAGCTGCTCCGCCTGACACGCTACCGCTACAACAATATCCCAAACGATGAGGGCGGACGCTATTATTATATAAAGGAGGGGGATACTGTCTGGAACCCGGGCTGGCAGCCGATAAAAACTGATTTGGATTCTTACGAATGCCGCCACGGAATGGGCTACAGCCGCTTTACTTCCAGCAAAAATGAACTAGAAGCTTCCCTGCTCGCCTTTGTCCCGCTCCATGATAACTGCGAAGTCAACCAGATTTCTTTTACAAACCACTCGTCTGGAGAAAAGAACTTCACCCTCTTCTCCTATGTTGAATTCTGCCTCTGGAACGCCATGGACGATATGACGAATTTCCAACGCAACCTAAATATCGGTGAAGTGGAAGTTTGCGGTTCCGCCATCTACCACAAAACAGAATACCGCGAACGCCGCAATCATTACGCTGTATATTCGGTAAATACCCAGACAGACGGCTTTGAAACCAGCCGCGACGAATTCTTAGGCGCATACCGGGGCGTAGCAGACCCGCAGGCTTTGGAGGAAGGCAGGCTGCACAATTCCATTGCGAGCGGCTGGTCCCCTATCGCTTCACACCAGATTAACATTACCCTGAAACCGGGTGAGAAAAAGAGCTTTATCTTTGTACTCGGTTATTGTGAAAATCCGGCGGACGAAAAATTTACCGCGCCAAACGTCATCAATAAAAAGCCCGCTGAAGAACTGCTTGCAAAATACCAGACAGACAGCCAGGTTGATGCCGCCTTTACGGAATTAAAAGAAAACTGGGAAAACCTGCTCTCTAAGTTCACGGTTTCCTCCGGCGAAGAGAAGCTTGACCGCATGGTAAATATCTGGAACCAATATCAATGCATGGTTACCTTTAATATGTCACGTTCCGCATCCTATTATGAGTCAGGTATCGGGCGCGGCATGGGGTTTAGGGATTCCTGCCAGGATTTGCTGGGATTCGTGCATTTAATCCCGGAACGCGCAAGGGAAAGGATTATAGATATCGCATCAACACAGTTTGAGGACGGCAGCGCATACCACCAATACCAGCCGCTTACCAAAAAGGGAAATTCCGATATCGGCTCCGGATTTAACGACGACCCGCTGTGGCTGATTGCCGGAACTTCCGCCTATATCCGTGAAACCGGGGACACCTCGATTTTGGACGAAATGGTCCCATTTAACAATGATGCTGCAAAGAGCGTACCTTTAATGGAACATCTGAGACGTTCCTTTGATTATATTGTAACCCACAAGGGGCCGCATAACCTCCCGCTAATTGGGCGGGCTGACTGGAACGACTGCCTCAACTTAAACTGTTTTTCTGAACAGCCGGGCGAATCCTTCCAGACATTCGGGCCAAGCGAAGGCCCTGTTGCAGAATCTGTATTTATTGCAGGAATGTTCGTCAAATACGGCAAAGAATACGCTGACCTCTGCACTTTCACAGGCAATCAGGCCGAAGCTGACCGCGCCCTGAGGGAAGTAGCTGCCATGAGCGATGCTGTCTTAAAAGACGGATGGGATGGCAAATGGTTCCTGCGCGCCTATGACGCCCAAAGCCGGAAGGTCGGCTCAAAGGAATGCGAGGAGGGCCAGATTTATATTGAACCGCAGGGATTCTGCGTCCTTGCCGGAATCGGCGTAGAAAGCGGGGAGGCACAGGCAGCCCTCGACTCCGTAAAAGAAAAACTAGATACAAAATACGGCATTGTACTGCTGCAGCCGCCATATACCCGCTACCATGTAGAGCTTGGCGAAGTATCCTCCTATCCGCCGGGGTATAAGGAGAACGCCGGTATTTTCTGCCATAATAACCCTTGGATTTCCTGCGCGGAGACTGTCCTCGGGCACGGGAACAGGGCATTCGAAGTCTATGAAAGGACCTGCCCGGCCTATATCGAGGGCATAAGCGAAATTCACTGCACAGAGCCTTATGTCTATTCACAGATGATTGCCGGAAAAGATGCCCATTTCTTCGGACAAGCAAAAAACAGCTGGCTTACTGGCACGGCAGCATGGACCTTTGTAAATGTCTCCCAGTATATCCTTGGCGTCACACCGACATTAAACGGGCTTGGCATCAACCCGTGCGTCCCTGCCAAGATGGGAACAATGTTCCAGATTACAAGAAAATACCGTGAAGGCGTTTATCATATCACGGTAGAAAATCCAAATAAAGTAGAAAAAGGAGTTGAAAAACTGATCGTGGATGGCACGGAACTTACCGGGACAACTGTCATCCCTTACGAAAAAGGGAAAGAGGAATATCATGTAACTGTAATAATGGGATAAAACTGTTACTCCCTATATCAGAAAATGGGGAATGCTTTGGCATTCCCCATATAAAACTTGACACCCCCAAAAATCCCAGCACTATCCCATGTGCTTTTTCCGTCAAATATTCTTCAATATATCTTTCTATTTGTCTACACGGTTAATTTTAATTGAGCCGAACTTCTCTTTTGTCATTACATTTTTAGCCTGCAGTGTCAGCTGTTCCGGAAGCTCTGTCAATGCTAAAGAACCTGTCTGTGTAAATATCCCGTTCTTATTTGTGCAGCCTCCTGCCATTCCAACGCCGTCCTTAAGCTGCTTTCCATTCTGGCCGAAGAAAAAGAACCCTGTATCCTCGTCATTTTCCGTAATTTTTTCCGGATCTCCGGCATAGTGGTAAGTAATCGTACTCTTAATGCCAATAGCAGATTTCTCAAATCTCACTTCATCCACCACTAAATTTGTTCCCTCTACTGTTTGGCCGCCCTCTGCACGGTAAACAATCTCCTTATCTGCCTTGGAATTGTCATGGACTTTAAACTCAAAGGCATCTTTTACAATATCGCCCTTATAAAAAACAGCCGTATGGCAGGAAAGGTCCATCTCTGCCTTCTTGCCAACATTCTCAGACTGGCATGTAAAGACAGCAGTCCCATCCTCCTCCAGGTTAAAATCAATAGAACATATGGCTGACCCGGTATCAATGCTGACACCTACCGGCAGAATCTCTTTATTATACTTTTTCGCGTAATCTGCAATCTTCATATCCTTCTCCGCCATGGATGGGTTTAAATTTTCCATGGTCATTAGCTTCCAGTCCTCCTCACTCTGCAGATCCTCCGGCACAATGAGGTACTTTTCCATATCTGCCGCTTTCGCCTCAACAGCCGCAACAATATTGTTCTTATCGCAAAGGGCCTCACGTACTTTAAAGTTCACCACGCCATCCTGCGCTTTCTCCTGTGCGATATCTGTCTCAATAAGAGCCTTCGCCTGCTCTGGCAGTTCCCTCCCGCTGTCATATTTTGCAAAAGAATCCAATATTGCGGAATGCCTTGCTGCCGCATATGCAGTTGTCCCAAGGGCCAGCACGGTAACAGCAACTGCTGCCGCTGTGCGGAACCTGCGCTTTGGCGCCTCATATGCTGCGCCCTCTTTCCGGCTGGCCCTGCCGCTCTCAATCTCTGTGTAAGTGTCCTGTATTTTACGTTCTACCTTACTTGGAATCATAGTATCCTCCTTTAAAATATCATATAATCTCTCATCACCATTTCTCATAGAAACCTCATTTCCACAAGGTGAACTTCGTTCACCTTTGTTCTATTGCCACACCTTTTCATTACACTTCCAAACATGCCGCCACAGGCGGCACAAACAATCAACTAAAAATGCTGCTTCTGCATTTTTCTATGGGCTGCAGCTCATTCCGGAGTAATTTCCGCCCCCTGTGGAGCCGCGTCAATACGGTATTCCTGTTGACCCCCAGAGCCCTGCCGATTTCCGTTACTGTCATCTCTTCATAGTAATGCATCAGCAGGACAATGCTGTATTTTTCATCAAGGGCATTCAAAAGTTCCTTCCATTCACTCCGCTCCAGCCCGGCATCTTTAGTGCCCTCCTCCCTGACGCTCCAGATATCAGTGTAACTGAGCCGTTTTTTCAAAATATCGTTGCATTTATTAATTAAAATCCGTATCATCCACGTTCTAAAATATCTTGCCTGCCTAAGCTGTGGTAAGTTTTCATAGCATGATAAAATAGTATCCTGAATGGCATCTGCGATATCTGCATCATTTTTCAGATACACCCATGCTGTCTTATACATACTCTGCTTATTTTTTTCCATCAACCTGACAAAAGCTGCGTCATCCCCTTCCTTGGCCGCTTTTACAAGTGCCTCCATCCTCTTTCCCCCTTTCTTCAGTCTATCATAAACTTCCCACCGCGCTGTGGTTATCTTCCATAAGGTAAAACCGGTTTTTTTCTGCCTTACATACATTAGACTGCCCTCCAGCCAAAATGATTTCACATAAAAATATTTTTTTACGGCAGTACATGGAAATATTTCCCATCACTAAAAAAGGGCACAAGCGAAGTCTGTGCCCTTTTTTATCAATAGCCCGTCTATCCCATCAGCCCTTGTGCCAGCCTGCTTATCATCTCACACTGCACCTTCATTCTGGAATATACCGCTGCCCTATTAAAATTATCTTCGTCCATCTCTTCCTTCCATGGATTTTCCCCAGATGTCTTCACTTTATGCTTTTTCTTCCCTTCCTCACGCGTTGCAGGAAGCTTGGCATATGAACTGCTCTTCTTAAAAGACTCAACCTCCCTCTTAACCATTTCCGCCATATATTCCCGGTCCGGATCATCCTTCATCGCTTTGAGCACTTCCATCTGGCCGGAAACCACCTGCTGCACCTCTTCCTTGGAATGGCAGCTGCTAAGCCTGGCCCGGAAAGCTTTTCTGGCATTTTCCACACGCATTGCCGTCCGGTATAAATCCGGATTATGAACCCGCAGGTAATCTAGCTCTTCCGAACTCAGCCTCTTTCCCGTCCTCAGCTTCTGCATAATCTTCTGTTCATAGTTCTTCCGCTCCGGTTCTTCCATCCCCGCAGTCGGATCAACCATCGCCTCTATCACCTGTTTCCAGATAGAAGCCTCCGTCTGTTTTTGGTTTCTGTTCTCCCCCACTGCCTTTTCCGCATTCGAAACAGGTTTTACCGTGAACTGATTCATCCTGTTATCCTCCCCTCCCAGACAAATAACCTTCCGATTCATCTGATATTTATACCAATAAATATATCGGCTTTCACTGAATTTCCTTTACTCTACCTCCAGCCTGTCCGTTTTCAGGTCTATTGAAAAAACCGTCCCCTTTCCCACTACGGACTGCACACTAAGCTTGTGGGATAGTTTTTCTGCCGCCATACGGCACAGGTACAGGCCAAGCCCAGTCGATTTTTTATCCGCCCTGCCATTATACCCGGTAAAACCTTTTTCAAATATTCTCGGGATATCCTCCGGCGCTATGCCGATTCCCGTATCCTCAATCTGAAGTACACTGTCCTCTGTGACAGTAATCGCCACCATGCCCTCCTGTGTATATTTAACCGCATTCGACAAAACCTGCTCTATCATAAAAAGCAGCCATTTTTCATCTGTGAGCACGGTACAGTCTGTTTTCTCGTAAGACAGCCCGATACGCTTTTTAATAAACAGCGGTGCATACTTATGCAACGCCTGCCTGATAATGCCATCCAGCTCATATTCCCTAAATAAAAAGTCTGACGAACCGTCCCCCAGGCGCAGATAACTTAATACCATTTCCACATATGATTCTATGCGGAACAATTCCGCCAAAAGCCCCCTATGCTCCTCGGTATCTTCCCCCTGTAGCGTCATGCGCATCACAGAAATCGGCGTCTTAATCTCATGCACCCATGTAGTATAGTAATCTATGCTGTCCCTGCGTTCATTCTGCCATGACGTCAGGCTGTCATCTATAATATGCCTTAACGAGCGCAACATCTCCTGATAATCTTCTTCCACAAGATTCTGCGGCTCCGGCAGTTCATCAAACATCAGCAGGACATTCCTTGTTATTTTCCTGCGCTTCTCATGCCTTTCCCTATAAAAAAAGAAAGACACCACCAGAACAGCCATGGTAACAAACAGGCAGAGGACCGAGGCATACCACACCGCCTCCAGCTCCAAATCATACAATGAAAATACTCCTGCAAAAATTACCGTGTATAACAAAAACATAAATGCTGTCCTGCAGTGCTGTAGTAAATATTGCCGAAAAATATCATACCACTTTTCTTTCCCCTCCATACTGCCCCCTCACTCGATAATATAGCCGCAGCCGACCTTTGTAGTTATAAAATCCGTCAGGCCGGCATTCTCTAACTTTTTCCGAAGCCTTGTAACATTTACCGTCAGGGTATTTTCCTCCACATAAGAGTCCATCTGCCACAATTTAGCCATCAGAGTGTCACGGCTTACCACCTTCCCTTTATTCTCAAGGAGTGTCTGGAGAATACGGAAATCATTTTTCGTCAGCTCAATCCGCTCCCCCCCATAAAGCAGGGAAGCATCATTCAGGTTGAGAACCGCCCCTCTGTGCTCCAGAACCGGTATCTTCCCTCCCATATCATATGCCCTTCGAAGCACCGCCTGAATTTTGGCAGTCATCACATCCAAATCCACCGGCTTGGGAATAAAATCATCTCCTCCCATATTCATTGCCATAACAATATTCATATTGTCAGATGCCGAAGAAAGAAATACCACGGGAACATTTGAAATTTTCCTAATCTCACTGCACCAGTAATATCCGTTGTAAAACGGCAGCATAATATCTACCAGAACCAAATGCGGGTCATATTCCACAAATGCCGGGATAACCGCCTGAAAATCCCTGACACACATCACCTCATTCCCCCATGGCTCAATCTGCTTTTTCAAAGCATCTGCCATCTGCAAGTCATCCTCAATAACCATAATCCTGTACATACCCTAATCTGCCCCTCATTCCCCGTTTAAGCTGCCTGCGAACAGCCGCCAATTGAAAAAAAATTTTCAGTCCCTAATTTAATATAGAATTTGTCTGTTCAATAACTTCCTGAACATGTTCTGCTATCTGTGAAACAGTATTCATAGAGTCCTGAATAAGTACACTCTTTTCCGAAGTCCTCTCCACATTTTCAATCGAAAGATTTACCGCCTGCAGCAGATCAGCCGTAACATTGCTAAATTTCTCAATAATGTCATTGACCTCCCTAATCGCAGCCTGAATCTCCCCATCATTTTCTTTTGCATTCCCGACCGATGCCTTAGAACTGTCAGAAAGATCACGGATACTGGAGGCAACAACAGAAAATCCCCTTCCTGCCTCGCCTGCCCTTGCCGCCTCTATCGCTGCGTTTAAAGAAAGCAGGTTAATCTTGCCGGATATCTTCTCTACATCCTGTGTCATAATATTATATTGTTCAATGCTGGTATTTATATGCTCTAAAGATTCGGCAATGCTCTGGTTTAAATCCTTCAGATCCCCCATATGCCTTGCTACATTCGTCATCTCTGTGCTGCTCTCCTTTCCGGCATCGCGGATTACAACAGCCTCCTCCTTTACCTTCTCAATATTCTCTGTCAGGCTTCCAAATATAGCTACCAGCTCATTATTCATATTCAACACTTCATCATTCACAGCAGTAACCTTTTTACGCTCATTGTAAATGGTCTTCATCATATACTGGTGGCAGTTTTCTTTCTCATTAATACCCTTGGCAAGGGCAATTGCCATTTCCCTGCAGGAACTGAATCCGCACGAATGGCAGTCAAAATGGCGGTCCATCTCCGTATGCTTGTCCATCATAAGGTATGCCTTTTCAATATCTGCCTCAGTAACTGTTTTTGCATGGGAAGAAGATGTTTTATATGTACGTATAAAATCATTAAGGTTAAGTGTTTTGTCAAACTCTTCAAACTGCTTGTCGACACCCTTTTTCGTTGTATTCGCCTTTCTAAGCTTTCTTGCATAACGCTCTACATCATGCATAATATCACTCATAGCAAAACAGTTATAATTTACCCCCGTAGCCGGGCCGCCATTGCAGCCGTTTTCACAGTTCAAAACATCAAAGACTGTAGGAAGCCATTTTGATTTTTCCTTTTCATATGTATCTAAATCCTTATACAGTTTCTCCGTTCCCTCTGAAGTAACTACCTCCATCTCCGGCGCATGGATCAAAAGATTCTTCATCAGGCCGCCCGGCCTTGAATAGATGGCGCCCTCCAGGCCCTGATGCGCATCAAACTCAAATTCGCTGTAGATTTTCACTTTTGGAAGGTCTACATGATTGTCTGCAAAAAAATCCCTCAGATGTTCCATAGTCACATTATAGTCAATAAGGCCTGTCTCACGAAATTCATCAATCTTGGCAATGCACGGCGAAATTGCGGCAATTCTCCCCTTAAATCCCAGAACTTTGCGCATATATGTTGCCATACAGAGCATAGGGCTGTGTATCGGTGACAAATGTGATATCAGCGTCGGCTTATGCTTCTCAATATAATTTACTACCGCTGCGCAGGGTTGGGAAATCACTTTCGCATCAGGATTCTTCTCAAGATAACGAAGGTGTGCCCATGTACAGATATCAGCGCCAAAACTTACGTCATAAATCGCTTTAACCCCCTGATTCCGGAGCCATTGAAGGACATGGCGCCAATTCCCATCAAAAGCTATTTTAATAGCAGGGGCTGCTATCATTGCAATTTCTTTTCCCGCTTTTAAGTCGCTTATAAAGCGATCCGTATCATCAATAAAATACCTCGCATGATGAGAGCAGGCCTTGATGCATGCCCCGCATTTAATACATCTGTCATCATCAATCTTAATCCTTAAAGTCCCACTCTCATCCATATGGGCTATATTAGCGTCACCGGCCGGACAGACCCTGACACATGCGTTGCAGCCTACGCATTTTTCTTCCTGTAATCCAATGATACTCATATTAATCCTCATTTCTGCACTGCCTCCTGCGCACAAAACAATATTGTGTCAGGCAGCGCACAGACACAATATTGCGAAACTCCTGCTAAACAAGCGTTTAAACTAACTTTTCCGCTTATGCGGCTTACATTTCCTTTTCTTTCATTTTTAGCCCCCGTCTTTTTCAATTCTAATACCATTGAAAAGTGCTCCCTTCCCAAACCCCCGAAAGCATGACAAACAATCTGCTGTCCCTCCCCATATATCTATAGTATAAAAAAATGCATAAAATCTCAAGTAAAATTTAAAAGGTTTTATACATTTTGGCTGTCTTTTAACCTATAAATTAGAAAAGATCTATACTCATTGAATCGCCAAGCACTTCCCTTCTGGCAAAGACTGTCTGGTCGTATCTTGTTCCCAGCGACCACTTTATAAGAGTGATACATCTATTTTTTATCTCAATCCCGGTGATACCAGCAGGATGGATGCAGCTTCCCGTATTAAAATAAGGCGATGTCTGGGAACCTGCCATAGGCCGGTGGGTATGCCCGGCAATCAGGACCATACTGTTCTTCTTCGCCCACTCCGCCAGCGCCCTCTCCGTCTTTTCCTTTTTAGTATTATTCTTTGCAGCGCTTGTAGGGTCCGGCACACCGAGAAGCTCAAGGTTTTTCCACAGATACCGCACCAGAAAACGGTTAACTTTCCAAAAAGTGCTGTTCATAATCCCGGCCTGATGCCCATGTGTCAAAAAGATATCCCGTTTCCCAAAAGCATCCCGGAGCACAATGCCCGGATAGAAACAAATATCCGGGCACAGCGGATTTTTACACAAATGCTTATCACAATAATACGTGTCAAAAAATTTCCTGCAGAAATCTTCATTCTTTTTGACCATATCATGATTCCCATAAATCATATAGAGCCGCTTTTTCCTATAGAACTCCGCCAGCATCTCAAAGCTGTGTTTATGCATCTCCTTGATTTTCTTCATGGAACGGTTTTCCCACAGTTCATCCCCATCGCCAAGTTCAAGATACGTAAACCCGCGCTGGTAATAATATCTCAGCGCAGCGAGATAAAGAAACTCGTTTTTCAAAAAATTATCATTTGCCCTTCCGGTCCCGCGGTGGCAGTCACTAAAAAGAATATACTTTGAGCGGCAGTCCAACGGAAGGTTTAACGCATCCTCAAACGATTTTGACATACGAGATTCATATCCCACTAAGACGCACCCTCTTTTTCTTTCTATGAAATTTCTGCTTCCGGCACCTTCTATGCAGGAACATATGACGGAATGCTGCCGGCAGGAAAAAATAAAGATACAATATCCTGTCAAGTGTACAGGTAAAACACCTTGTTACGCATAAGAACAGCCGGCAGAACAACCTGTTTTTCCACTGCTGCCAGCGTATGCGAAGGCAGTTCCGGCACCTTGGCTGCCTCGTGTGGGGACAGCCAAACACAAAGGAGACTGTCAAGTCACAGACATCAATATAGTTCTTTTGATACCCCATATTGAGCAGGCTTTCCACAAAGCAGGCAAGCATATTAGAATTCTTAAAAGTAATGGAAACCTGCATCGTAAGATTTTCCGGCTCACAGTACCTGCCCATGCAGAATCCGCCAAGCCACCAGTGAAGTTTGAGGTCTGAGAACAGCCTCTGGCCTTTATGGCAGAGTTTCATCCCAATCGTAAGCATCTCCCCGTCCGGAACACTGTTAAAACATGCCTTATCAAACTGCTCCGGCTCCAGCCTTCCAGCCGCGCGGTAAATGCCAGCCTCACAGCCGGTATTGATTCCATACTGGCCTTTCCAAAGTTCAATTCGGTAGGTGTAATCCTTGTAATAAAAGAAAATCGGCTCACAGTCAAAAACCATCCCAAAGCAGGAGGCAGTGCGGTCAAAGAGCGTGCGGTAACCAAAGGCCCTCTGCCATGCATCTACTCTTGTCACAATAACATCCTGCTGCGCCTTATAACAAAATCCAAACGGCTCCAATATCTCATCTAAAAGGCAGACTTTGCGGCAGGCATCCATCTGGCAGATCTTACGGACAATACATCTCTTCTTGTAAAACCCCAGACAGACAAATAAAACACAGAAAAAAATAAAAACTCCGAATAGTAAATACATGTGAATTATCCTTTTTTTGTATTTACATTATTCTATGTACCAACCCATATCGTGTTACTATTTTTGTACAGCCTCATCCGGCTTACTATCCTGATTGCAGGAAACCAGTGCCATAATGTCCACCGCAGCCTGCAGAATCAAAGAAACCCCTACAAACATCCACAGAATCTTTGTAGAGCTAAAAGGATTCATCAGAATCACCACAGCAGCCACGACAGAAAGCAGCGCCCCGATGGCAGCCAGAAACCATTTCTCCCTCTCCATACGCAGCATGTCGACTGCCCACTGTATTTTTGAAAAACCCATTGTTAAAATGATAACGCCGTACAAAATTGCCAGAATAGAAAATGATTCTACAAACCACTGGTACTGCACAATGCAAAATAAACCTGCAGCGGACACCGCCAGGCCTTTTGCAAGCGTCTGTTTCATTGCAGCCTCCGCGGGCTCCATCCTAAAATAAGAAATCACTCCCAGCAGCCCGATAACCAGCAGCACAATCCCCAACGCAACAATAATCCCCGAAGTAAATATAACCGGGTTAACCAACAAAAGGATGCCTGCCATAATTTCAAACAGGCACATAACAATTCCCCCGATATTGCTTTTTAACTTTGCCATACTATTACCTCCACATATATTATGACTTCATCTGCTCCCCCCTTTGCCCCACAGATATTATAACATAAAATAAATGGAAAAGGGCACAGACTTCGCTTGTGCCCCCATTTCAATTACTGGCGGATTTTCTCATAGAGAACCTGCATGGCCTCCCTGATGCCGCCAGTCTGCTGGTACAGTCCTGCCTCAACCGCTTCCCCTCCCACGAATATCGTTCCAAGGTCCCTGCTTAAAATGCCCGGCGCCACCATCCACTCCTGAATCTGCTCCTTTGTAACTTCGGAATGTTTTTCAATGAACTGTGTAATCCGCTCCTGTATCAAACGAAAATACTCGTATGTCTGCGGTGCCCCGAGCACCGGCCCATTCATGCGGACCGGATGGATAATTACAGTTGCACTTGGTGCAATCACTGTGTAATCCGCTGCCACTGACAGCGGCACACCGATAGAGTGGCTGTCCCCGATTACCAATGCCACAGTAGGCTTGCTCAGGGAGGCGATAAATTCCGCCAGAGCCAATCCACACGACACATCCCCTCCCACTGTATTAATGAGAAAAAGAACGCCGTCAACCTCCTCCGACTCCTCTACCCTTGTAAGCATCGGCAGCATGTGCTCATATTTTGTCGTTTTTGTCTGCTCCCTGGCATTTTCATGCCCTTCTATCTCCCCAATAATAGAAAACATCCAGATGCTATGCCCCTCTTTCTCACTCTTTAATACCGTAATCCCATATTCCTTCATATCATCCTCTGCCATACCCTGCAAATCTCCTTTCTGTCAAACAGCCCTCCCAGCTAAAAAGGGCACAGACTGTGTAAGCAGTAAATTTCCTCATGCGCCCCTGTGAATAAAAAGCAATTTTCAAACACGCTCTAGCAAAAATGCTAAAGAACTAAAGTTCTTTGCATTTATTGTTGGTGCACCACCACACACCGAGAACTTTCCTAATATATAAAAAAAGAAATACTGCATAGATGTTATTCTATGCAGTATTTCTTTTTTTATACGATGATTACGATTCATCCCCCTGAAAGATACCATGCAGGCGCCTGACAAGGACTGCCGCCGCCACGCCGATACCAGCTCCGGCCACGCAGCCGGCCGCCAGAAGGAATGGCAGATAATAAAAAATCAGCCCCTTCTGCCGCAATACCGCGACAGCTACCAGAATCTGCCCAATATTGTGGAATACCCCTCCTGCAATGCTGACACCATATACAGAAAACCTGCCGGAATGCTTAAGTGCCGCCATAACAGCCAGGCTAAGCATTCCGCCTGCCAGACTGTACAGCATCATGGACAGATTTCCAAAAGTCAGCCCCACTAGCAGTATCCGTATCAATGCAATGCCAAAAGTCTGTTTCAGGGAGCACTCATATAGGCTGAGCACCACCACAATATTTGACAGGCCAATCTTAATGCCCATAATCCCAAATGAAAACGGCAGCAGCGACTCCACGTAACTTAGCACAAATGCCGCTGCCACCAGCATTCCAATCTGGGCAATCTTTTTTGTCTTCATTTAAAATTTCCCCTAAGGAGCTGCACTTGCAGCCATGCCGCTGCAGGCACCACAAACAAGCCTAAGTCGTCCCTATCAGCTCCTTGCTTTCATCTGTTTTAGCAGACTCCAGAATATAGTTGCCGCACATATAATCCGAAATATAGAAAAGCAGGAATTTGTCATCAAATGTATGATAAAACACAATCCTCATTTTCCTTGTCTCATATACCGTCATCTGCTCATCCATAATAATCGGCTCGCCATACCGCTCTGTCAACTGGGAAAGCACCTTCTTTGTCTCCATCGGAAATAACAGGTAAATCCCCATATTGACAAACCCTTTAAAGAAATAGTAATAAATGCTATTTACACCGTTCGCTTTGCTGCCCTGCCCGAAGATAAGGCTCTTTGTCTCTTTTTCATACGCCAGGATCATCGGTTTCTCCTCTAGGAAAGAAGCATTATTAAATGTCTCGCCCCAGTCATATTCCATAAATCCATTTTCACGGAAGAAATCAATATTGACCGCCTTTTTACTTGGAATCGGATACTCTACCGACAAATATTGCTTATATTTGCGGTAAAAATCGCGTACAATCTGTGCAGCCTTTTCTGTATTTGGATTTTTCCGCTCCCCGGCCGCCCTCTCATCAATAGGCGGAATCCAGCCAGGCGGCGACATATGGTCAATAAATACATTGGCAATCTCCGTGTCAAATTCTGTACCCCTTCCCTTATAAATAATATTGAGCGCCTTGTCTATCTCCCAAGCCTCCTTATACTGGCGCTTGCTGCTCAGGGCATCATAGACATCCGCAATCTTAATGATTTTGGCGAAAAGGGAAAGTTCATCCCCCTTCAACCCATCCGGATATCCCTTCCCATCAATCCTTTCATGGTGGTGGCGCACACCGTCAATAATCTCTTCGCTGATCCCCACCTCGGACAACATCTCTGCACCGCGGATTGTATGGTACTTCATCTGCTCAAAATCACTCTGGGTATATACGCTCTGTTTATTTAATACATAATCTGAGACACCAATCTTGCCGATATCATGCAAAAGTGCTGTAAACTCCAAATCAAACTGTTCATTTTTGCTGAGTTTAAGCCAGATGCCAATATCCTTTGAAATATTTGCCACGCGCTGGGAGTGGCCTGCTGTAACCGGGTCTTTCGCATCAATTACCGAAATCATCAATGACAGCATGGAAAAATACATTCTCTGGTGCTCCCCACGCTCATGCTGCGCCTTGAAATAAATATACATGGAAAAAAGCATCATGGAAATATAAGATGCCCTCTGCGGCTTCAGCTTCTTTTTCAGCCCAATCACAGTGAAAGTCACCAATTCGGATTCTGCGTCAAAAACCGGAAGCGGCACAAATGCCACATAATTCTGCCCCTGAAACAAATTAGTCCGCGTCTGGATTACGGAGGTGCTGGTTCCAGCCGGGGTATTCCAGAACTGGTTCTCCACAAAACGCCTGTTCCGGTAATTCTCAGCCGCCAGTTCTTTTAACAGAAACGACTCCTGATCCATCACCGGAAGCAGCAGGGACGCTGAAATATCATCCTCAATCTCACTGCGGTTTTTCATTAAATACTCTGAGTAAGAAACGGAATGCTCAATATTAACTATTGTATTTGTAAAACGGATTACCGCATCAATAGGAAGGTTTCTCATACTAATCCGCTTTAATACTTTTTTAATCGTCAAAAGAATCACAAAAACAAAGGTAATCGATATGAAAAAATCAACAACCGGAAGATACAAAATTCCCCGCTCTATCAAAAAGAAATCAGCCAGAGCCACCGCACAGATTTCCAGAAAATAAGCCAGCACACAGACCCAGTCCACCGTAAATACAACAAAAAGCCCAATCAACAGGGCACCTGCCATCACAAAATACATCTTCTGTGAAAACTTTAAAGCAGGCACAGTGGCATCATTCTGAATCGTTCCCAATACATTTATGTAATAATCTGCCAAATCCTGTGACCGGCTTGCACCTCCGGCATACTTTGATAATGTATTGCGGTCTTGGAAAAAAATCACAGCATCTTTATATTTGTCCGCATTCTTGTACTTTTTCGCTTCCTCATAAAAAGAATCCAGGTTCTTATAAACCACTCCAAACTTTGAAGTCTCCCTGCTCCGGATCGTGCCGTCCTCCATTGCATGAAGAACATGCTCCCCCGTCTTATTCTTCATGGTATAGGTCCGTCTGTCTTTATCATATTCTACCGTACCATTTTCCATCGTCATCATAAAATAAGGCAGATAATTTCTCGAATAGCTCCCCTCCCCCAGCACCTCAAAACGGTTATCGTTGCCGTGGTAACTATCCAAAAATTTAATCTGGCAGCACTTATCGCCGACATGGTAATAGCCGATATTTCTGGAATTATAATGCCAGTAAACATTACCTGCATTCCGGAATGCGGGCATACATCTTCTCTCTGCAGATAGATCAGACAAAAGCTCTGTGCCTAATATAAACACTCCCTTTGATGTATGAAGAGTATTTTCTACAATGTATTTAAGCTTCTCAATCTGCTGGGTCTCCATCTCCGTTTTTTCTGTCTCTGTAGAACTTTCGTTGTAGATTGAAGGAACCGTAATAACATACACATCGCTTTTGAGGCGGAGCTTCTCCTCGCTCGCAAGAAATTTTGTACAAAACATTTCCTCATAATCAGTGCTTGCACTGCGCAGTCCAAATAACAGGAAAAAATTAAGAAGAAGGCATACCGCTAACGCTACAACTAGTTTTAAATCCCTTTTAAATAATTTTTTCATACTTTCTCCATTTTGCTCTTTTCATTTCTCCGTTCCTGGCTGCCAAAAAAGACAGTCCATAGTAATATAATACCATGGACTGTCCTTTCTGAAAAGCATTTCTTTTCCATTCATGATAAAATTTCCCAAACAAACGGAAAAAATTTCTATCTTACATCTTTTATGCTGAAGCTCATCCTACCCATTTTATCCTTGCCAAGACAAACCACCTTGACATGGTCCCCCAGAGTCAGGACATCTTCTATATGATTAATTCTCTCATTTGCAATTTTAGAGATATGCACCATACCTTCTTTGCCCGGAGCAAACTCAATAAAGGCGCCAAACTCTTTAATGTTTACAACCTCACCTTCCAGAATCTGGCCTTCATAATAATCTGTGGTGATAATCTTAATCAGGCGCAGTGCCTCCTCCATCATGCTGGTATCCTCTCCGCAGATAGAAACTGCACCTTCATCTGAAATATCAATCTTTACGTTTGTGCGCTCAATCAACGTATTGATTGTCTTTCCGCGCTGCCCCACAACATCGCCAATCTTCTGCGGGTCAATCTGCATCTGTATAATCTTTGGTGCATATTTTCCGACTTCTTTTCTAGGCTCACTGATTGCCGGAAGCATGACACTGTCCAGAATAAACATTCTTGCCTCTCTGGTACGCTTGATTGCCTCTTCTACAATCGGCCTGGTCAGGCCATGGATCTTGATATCCATCTGGATTGCCGTAATGCCGTCCTTTGTCCCGGCTACCTTAAAGTCCATATCCCCAAAGAAATCTTCCAGTCCCTGTATATCTGTCAGCACCAGATAATCATCGTCGGTATCGCCTGTCACAAGGCCGCAGGAAATTCCGGCAACCGGTTTCTTAATCGGCACCCCGGCAGCCATCAGCGACATGGTAGATGCGCAGATACTCGCCTGAGAAGTAGAACCATTTGACTCAAATGTCTCTGACACCGTACGGATTGCATACGGAAATTCCTCCTCACTCGGGAGCACCGGGAGCAGGGCGCGTTCCGCAAGTGCGCCATGGCCAATCTCCCGTCTTCCCGGGCCGCGGCTTGGCTTTGTCTCCCCGACAGAATAAGATGGGAAATTGTAATGGTGCATATACCGTTTATTTGTCTTATTCAGGTCAAGCCCGTCCACCTTCTGCTGCTCAGACAGCGGAGCCAGTGTTGTGATGGTACAGATCTGTGTCTGCCCGCGGGTAAACATAGCAGAGCCATGTACCCTAGGAACCAAATCCACTTCTGCCGCCAGAGGACGGATCTGCGTAATCTCACGGCCATCCGGACGCTTGTGGTCCTTCAAAATCATTTTGCGTACCGTCTTTTTCTGATACTGATAGACTGCCTCATCTAATATTGCAAGCCACTCTTCGTTTTCCGCAAAAGCTTCTGCCAGCTTCTCTGTTACCGCGCGCACATTTTCCTCTCTTGTCTGCTTATCATCAGAAAATACAGCTTCCTCCATCTCTTCCGGAGGAACGATTTCCTTAATCGCCTCAAACATTTCTTCTGGCACCGCACAACTGGTGTATTCATGCTTTGGTTTTCCAACCTCCGCCACAATGCCATCTATAAACGCTATAATTGTCTGGTTGACTTCATGGCATTTATAAATTGCCTCAATCATTTTTTCTTCCGGAACCTCGTTCGCCCCGGCCTCAATCATGATAACCTTCTCTCTCGTAGAAGCTACGGTCAGGCGCATATCGCCATTGTCCCACTGCTCCTGGCTTGGGTTAACAATAAACTCACCGTCCAAAAGCCCCATCTGTGTTGTCGCACAGGGACCGTCAAACGGAATATCGGAAATGCTGGTCGAAATTGCAGAACCAAGCATTGCCACAAGCTCCGGCCTGCACTCCGGATCAACGGAAAGTACCAGATTATTTAAAGAACAGTCATTGCGGTAATCTTTTGGAAACAGCGGACGCATTGGACGGTCAATGACACGTGCAGTAAGTACTGCATTTTCAGAAGCCTTTCCCTCCCGCTTATTAAATCCTCCCGGAATCTTTCCGACAGAATACATTTTTTCCTCGAACTCAACAGAAAGAGGAAAGAAATCTATCCCCTCCCTCGGTTTCTCAGATGCGGTTGCTGTAGATAATACCATTGTATCGCCATAGTGCATCAATGCTGCGCCATTTGCCTGCTTGGCAACCCGTCCGATATCAACAGTAAGCGTCCTGCCCGCAAGCTCCATGGAATATGATTTAAATGCCATGTATAACTCCTTTCTCAACAAATTATTATAAGCTGCAGACATACAACCGAAACATCTGAAAAGACCATCCCAATAGAACCTCTTTCCCACCAAATCCACATGAAACAGAATATTGTGGAAACCTGCCAGATGAACTTTTCAGAAGTCTCGGGAACCGCCTGCGCGCTATTCTATTTACTATAACATGAACCGAAATAATCCGCAAGTAATAGTTGTTTTGAGTTTTCCCATTTTAAGAAAGGATAATCCGCGTTTTTGGCAGGCAGGGGCAGTGCTGCAAAAAACCACTACGTTTATTCGCCCACAAGCTCCGCCATAAGATCATGCACACTCACTATTTTAGTAATCCTCCCCACATTGGCCCCCACAAAAATCAACCCATGCTCTATATCACCGCGCACAGCATTGATCAAGGCTTTTGTAATGCAGTACGGCACCTTTGCAGGATTGCACTTTTCCAGACAGTTAAAGCACCTGCTGACTGGAAGCGGCTTCTTTTCAATTAATTTGACAAATGCATTTTTCAGTGCCCGGCCCGGCATCCCCACAGGGCTCATGACAATTTCCACATCCTCCGCCTTCGCATCAATATATGCCTGCTTATATTTTTCATCGGCATCACACTCATCCGTAGCGACAAAACGGGAAGCAATCTGCACGCCGTCCGCACCGATGGAGAGGGCATGGCAGATATCCTCATGGTCAAAAATCCCTCCAGCTATAATTACCGGAATCTTTTTCCCATACTTTTCTTCATATCCCCTCACCGTCTCAATGATTTTCTTAATCTCATCTTCATATTCTTTTGTTGTGATATGCTTAAGCTGCTCTTCCTTAAACCCGAGATGCCCGCCGGCCTCCGGCCCTTCAATCACCAAAAAATCTGCTGTACGGCCATATTTTTTGTCCCAGTTGCGAAGCATCAGTGATGCAGCTTTCTCCGATGAGACGATAGGGGCAATCTTACAGTCCGAATCCCCCACATATTCCGGCAGGCGCACCGGAAGGCCCGCACCCGAAATAATGACATCTGCCCCTGCATCCACGGCTGCCTTCACATAGGACGGATAATCCTTTGTCGCGACCATAATGTTCACTCCCACCGGCCTGCCGCCTGCAATCTCCTTCGCCTGTTCCAGATGCTTCCGAATCGCATGCAGGTTTGCCTGTTCCTGATTTCTTTCAAAATCCGGCTCATCATAGCCAATCTGCGCAGTTGAAATAATGCCCAGGCCGCCGTTTGCCGACACTGCACCAGCAAGATGGCTCCTGCTGATACCAACCCCCATCCCTCCCTGTATAATAGGATACTCCACTGTTAAATTTCCAATCTGTAACGGTTTTAATTCCATATTAAGCCCCCCATTCCTGCTTCTAACCGCAAATGCAGATACTTTTCCGCCATGCGGAAAACTTTGCCCATCCACACCTGCAGCAACACACAAAGTTCTGAAACTCATTTAATCTAGTTTCGAAAACTATATTATATCTTCTTCATTTCAATGTCAAGCAGGTTTTAACAACGGAAATCAATTTTCAGTATATATTCATTACTGAAAATTGATTTCCGTGATTTTTTCGAAAAAGCCTTTACAAGATGAATGGCGATGTGCTATACTAACGAAGTTATTTGTACCGCTGCCCAGAATTTGGACGCTCCGCCCAATTCTTAGCATTCGGTGAAAAGATAAATTTTTTAGGAGGATTTACAACTATGATTAGTAAAGAAAAGAAAGCAGAAATTATCAAGACTTATGGACGCACACCTGAGGATACCGGTTCTCCGGAGGTTCAGATTGCACTTTTGACAGAACGCATCACAGAGCTGACAGAACATTTAAAAGTAAACAAGAAGGATCACCATTCCAGAAGAGGTCTGTTAAAGATGGTCGGCCAGAGACGTAACCTACTGGAGTATTTGAAGAAGAAGGACTTAGAGGCATATCGTAACTTGATTGAGAGATTAGGTTTAAGAAAATAGTAAATTTAATATATGGGAGCCATCCGGTTTTTGCCGGATGGCTCTTTTTGTCCTACAATGCACAGAAAAAAATCAGTATTTTGACCCATGTACTATAATGCTACAAATCACTTCCTATATTTCAAAACAGCTTACATTTTGTTATACAACAGTTTCATCTTTTCATATGCCGACCCATCCTCCTTTCCAGCGGCATCAATCAATTCACCCAGTTTTTCCCGTAACAAACGATCTCCAAAATTCTTCTGCATTCTCTCAGCATCATTCCAATCTCCAATCAGGGATTTCATTTCACTGGCAATTGCACTGACCTTATCAAAGAAACCAGCAATATCCATGCAAAGTGTTTTTTCTGGATCTTTATATTGATTTCCCAGTTCCTCAAAATATTTTGCAGCCCATTTTCTTCCGTCATGGAGACATGCCATAGCATCATTTTGCACAAGAAGCTTAGAAAACAGATTATCAAATGTACTGCCATTTACAAACCACTTTTCCTGCAAAAGCATATCCTTCCATGCCTGATATGCCCTAATTCCCTTAGCATAAGTGTTTTCTTCCCTTGCCTTCATGATTTTAAGTGCCATCTTTACAATCTCTTTATGAGTATATGGGATGTCCTTTTTCTCCCCAATATACATAACCGCCTGCGTATCTGTATTTTCCCACCATGCTTCACATCTGAAATATCCGTTATCCATTGTGTCAACGGTGACGGAAAACTCTGGGTCATTCTGAAAGAAATTCCATCCCATGACAACATCACCATCTGACTCAAATCCAGCAACAATACATGGTTCCGGTGGTCCAATGATTCCTAATGCAATAATAGGATACCCCTTTGCCACTGCTGTTTTTATATAAGTTGCAAATTCTTTTTTAGAAACCCCTTCCTCTCGTCCCAGAAAAGAAAATTCCCTTCCCAGTGCCTTTGCCCCATATTGATAAATGTCATTTGATTCCGTCAGGGTATGATAGATGTCAATGTTACTTAAATCCCACTCATCCTGATTCCAAACGAGACGAAATGCCGCCCCTGTCGCTGCCATAATATAGGCATAAGAAACATCATCGCCCAGATATTCCGATACGGCTTTCACACAAATAGGAAACATAGTGTTACTACCATATGCACCATGTTCGATTTTCCGAATGCCATATAATATTGTACTGTCCTTGTTTTGCTCCATTATTCCATCACTCCTTGTTCTTTTTCTGTCAAGCCGTTCCAATCCATACACACCTGCCTCCAACTGCTTTCTTCCTATCAACGGCCGTTCTGACCGGAAGTGACTTGGAGTCATACCAAAAATTTTTCTAAAAGCTCTTGTATATGATTCCGGATTAGAAAATCCACTTTCCAGAGCAATCGTAATGATTTTTTTATCTGAATGCAATAACTCAAATGCAGACGCAATCATTCTTCTCCTCTTGCAATACTGCATAATTGGCATATTTACATTCCTATAAAATAATTCCCTCAGATATATCTCTGAAAAACCAAAACTTTTTGCCATCTCCTCCAAGTTCATATTCTCAAGATGGCACTCCACATAATTGATAAGGGCATGTGCTATGGCTGAATAACTCATGTTCATACCTGCTTTCCATCGCGATGTAATAACAGTATATCATTTCTTTCTGATGTAGTCTTGACTATTTTATGGTTTGTTTTGGACACCGCTTCCTGACACGAAATACAATTTTGAAAGTTGCATGTGGATGCGGACGCTATCTGGCACCTTTTTGCGAAATTGGGCCACAATATACTAATCTCGTGCTTTCCTCTAATCGTTTTGCAACTCATAAATCCGTTTAAGCATCCCGTCATTTCCCTTTTCACTTCCCATCTGTTGTTCCATTCCATTTCCAAAACCCATATATGTATTAAACCCAAGCATATATACAGCCATCTCTATTGCTAAATCTTCTGGCTGCCTAGAGCGTGTTTGAAAATTGCTTTTTACGAGATGTGTTTCACACTTTGTGGGAGATTTGTACCAAATTTAGGAGGTGTAGCGGGCTACATTGACTAAATTTGGGGCAAATATAGCACAAAGTGGGGGACGCAGATTGTGAGAATGAATTTTCAAACACGCTCTAGCATATGATTTCCCCCTTTTTTCTTGCTATCACTAATTCTTTTTGATAGAATGTGCTTATATAAAACATTTGTCAACGCTGAAAGGAATGAGATGTATGGCAAGGGATTCTGCTACTGTCTCCAAAAACATGAGCAAAATACATAGTCAGGATACATCTATAGAACTCTTGCTCCGCAAGGCTCTATGGCACAAAGGCTACCGTTATCGCAAAAATTATAAAAAATTACCCGGTTCTCCCGATATTGTATTAACAAAATATAAGATTGCTATTTTTTGCGACAGTGAATTCTTTCACGGCAAGGACTGGGAAATTTTAAAATTACGTCTTGAAAAAGGCAAAAATCCCGATTACTGGATTAAAAAAATTGAACGCAACCGCACCCGTGACTGGGAAAATGATAAAAAACTCCTTTTCCTTGATTATACAGTCATTCATTTCTGGGGGCAGGATATCATCAAACATACAGACAAATGCCTGCAGGCGATTGAAGAATCTATCTGGGATAGCAAATTTTTAGATACCATAATAGATACAGAATGATACGAATAAGCCAAGCAGCCAAGCCTAAATGGCAAAGGGGACTACCTCACCTAATTTGTATGCCTAATTTCTTGTATTGATACAAAACCCACCTACACCTGATTTTGCATATACTGCTGCCATACTTTCTATTTTCTAATAACTAAAAAACACACAGGGGCGGAAATTCTGTTGTAATATGTAGGGAAAACAACGTTAAAAAATTGTGCCAGATTAACCACACCACCCACCGAGGGCACTGAAAAACACCATTAAATATTTCTTGTATAAATGACAAATATTTAAACCCCATCGAACACTACAAGCTGTCCGGTGGGGTTCCATATATTTTTGCCTGATTATAATGCTATAAGAAAGAAATTTATACTATTATTCATTTATCAGTTTAATAATTCGTTTGAGGTTTACTGCAAATATTGCCATTGCCCCCTGCATTTCCATACCAATAAGGCCTGATGATGACGCTGTGTCATAACCATGCCTGTGTTTCAAATCATTGTTTTTTGCTTCTATCTTATACCGCTCTTTTGCTTTTTTCTTAAAGTATTCTGTCTCTTGAAACCTTGCCTGCTCACTGTGTGCATCACAGATCAGGGCCTCACTGTAGGTTTTCTTTTTTGCGCCCTCCTTATAACATCCCGCTCTGTAAGGACAGCACCTGCATTTTTCAACATCAAAAAAGTATACCATTCGCGGGTTCTTATTTTTTTCTCTTTTTGGCGTTTATCAAGATATTTATGAATTGCCAGATGCCCTGCTTTACATTGATGCATACCGGCATCCCTGCTTTTTCTGACTAAGGCAGGAAGCTCTTTTCCATCCGTTTTCTCTCCGCTGGTGACTGTAGCGGCAGTGATAATCCTCTCTTCTGTCATGGCAATATGTGTTTTATATCCAAAAAATGATGTGTCCGCTGTTTTGTGTCCGGTCCTTGCATCCCTGTCTTTTGAGGTCTCCAAATGTTCAAGGTTATCACTGACAGTTTCTTCCAGTAAATTTAATTTTTCCTGCACTTTAGGGTAGCCACAGATCTTTTCGTTCTTTTTGATTGCATTTATAAGTTCTTTGCAATAGCTCAATTCCTTTTCCAATGAAACTTACTTTATGCCGGAATCTCCTTGGATGCCAGAAGTACTTCTCGAAGCTTCGGGGCAAGGAGATGCCGGAAATATTAAAACAGCTTTATAAGATAGACATTTGTGTGTGTAAATGCTGCGGCGGACATCTTGGAAAACCACAGCTCCGGATGCCACTAAGATGTTAAAATCTAATTCTCTCATACGTTTTTTGAAACTTCAGAGTATGAGGTTTTGTTGTCGTACCCATTTATCCGGAAACATTTGGTTTCTGTAGCTTTTGCATCGGAAATCCTGTATAATCTTGGGTAAGGACAAAAGATTGAAAGTCCATAGGCAATGAATACCCGGACGCTCACTTTGTTCAATTAGGTCAAATCGAAAATGGAATAAACGAAGGGGCAGTTCACTGGAATGCCAAAACTGCTTTTTCGTTTACCCCATCATCGATTCTAACCTAAAGAATTTAGCAGATAAATTTCTTGAACTTCCCATATTTTTTAAAGTTTTTTAAGCCTTATATAATGAATTGTTATGTATTTTCCCTTGTTTTTGTCCCTGTGGGCAGTTTACAAAGGCAGATTTCAGTTGTATATTAATCGAAAATGTAAAATAGGTTGTTTTCTAGCTAGAATTTGCGTATAATATAAGCGGAAGTGAAGTGCATATAAAATGAAAATAGATACAAACATAATGATTTCAATTACAGAGGCGAATCAAAATTTTTTAAAAGTAGCCAAAGCAGTTGACGAACATGGGACAGCGGTTATTCTGAAAAATAATGTGCCCAGATATCTGGTCATTGATTTCAGTAAAGCGGAAAAAGAAAAAGTTGCCAGTAATGAGGATGTATTTGCAATATCTGAACGATTAATAAAACAGAATATGGAAGCATATGGGGTTCTTGCCAAATGATTATTTTAAGCAAGGAGCAATTACTAAAACTTCATACAAGTTTAATCAAAACCACCGGAGGAAGTGAAAGTATTCGTGATGAAGGAATGCTGGATTAGACGTTAAATAATCCGTTTTAGTCATTTGGCGGAAAAGAGCTTTATCCACGCATTCAGGCAAAGGCGGCACGGCTTTGTTTTGGATTGATAAGAAATCATGCCATGCTGGACGGAAACAAAAGACTTGGTACGCATGTTATGTTAGTTTTACTTGCATTGAATAGATATGAATTGTCATACAGTCAAAAGGAGTTAAGTGATGTAATCTTTGCATTGGCATCTAGTAATATTGGCGAAAAGGAAATCTTACAATGGATTATTGAACATCAACAATAAGTCTTCGGCATTTGAGAGCGAAATACACCCATTGCATAAACTGTGTTTATGCAATGGGGATTTTGTCCTTATAGGAAAGCAAGTATGCAGCAAAGAACATAGACTGGTACAGAATTAAAGAATGAAGAACAAATTTATCAGAAGAATTTTGGAAATGGGAGATGCCATATAATTATGAAAGTTGTAGTTTTCGATTTGGGTGGAACATTAATGCAGTATGTAGGAATGCCTTATTCATGGGAGGATTTTTATTATAAGGGATTTGAAGAAATTATACGGGAATTTAGGTATCCTGTTTCACAAGAGGTTGTTGAAAAGTCGGTTCAGATGCTAAAAGAATTTAATCCGAGAATTAATTATAGGGAGATGGAATATTCAGCGGAATATATTTTTACAAAAATATTAGAACATTGGCATATTGATATTCCTATGCAAAGCTGCATAGAAGCTTTTTGGAGTGGATTACGATTAAAAGCGGAAATATATCCAGAAACAATTAATGTGTTACAAAAACTTAAAGAAAGAGATTATACAATAGCAGCATTGACAGATTTACCTAGTGCAATGCCCGATGAAATTTTTAGGTGGGATATCGCAGAACTTTTGAGCTACTTTGATTATTATGTTTCATCTTCTGTTGCGGGATATAGGAAACCGAACTATAAAGGCTTGCAAATGATTGCTGAAAGATTTTCATTTCCCATTACAAAGTTGATTTTTATTGGAGATGAAGAAAAAGACAGAAGAACTGCAATTAATGCTAACTGTAAATTTATTTGGGTGCAACATTCAAAGAAGAATAAAGGAAGTATTGATAATCTGTATGAATTATTACAAGTATTGGAATAAAAATGTTTCCCTCATTTTTTCCCTTATCAGGGTTCGTAATGCCTTGTGGGAAGATATAACACAAGGGAAACTTTAAGGGAAGGCTCACCTGCGATAAATTTAGTATTTTCAAGGATTAGCGGAGATTTTAATAACAAAATATAACAGATAATATTTCCCTTAAAATTCATCAAATCACAATCGGCATTTGTGGAAAAATTCAAGATTTTTCAAACCTCAAATAGTGATGACAAACCCATTTTCCCACCCCCCACCTGCCAAAAACTGAGTATACAGAAGCTATTTATCTTACAAATTTACTGCTGAATAAGCTATACCATCCACTTGAAAGAACAAATTACCCGGATTGGCAAATTCAGTCTGAAACGACTTGCGTACAGGATATTTGCCATGAAATCTTCTTTTAATTACCTTTTCCATTACCGGAATATCCCAAATATTTTTAAAGAGGCAATTCATCTGTACGACATTTTCCAGCGTCAATCCCACTAATGCCAGCCGTTCTTCCATTTCATCAAAGGCACCGTCAATTTGTTCTTCTATCGTACCGCCTATATTACGGGCACAGTAATTTATAAAGCAATAGTCTCCCGCTTGAATAATGCCAGCATGTGCCCAATCCTCATTAATGTCATATCGTCTGATTTCTTTCATTTTTCTACACTCCTAACTTTATAATATTTTTTGGCGAATTATCAACCTGAAGAAATACTGTAAAACGTGCTATTTCGCTTACAATCATTTCTTTCACTTCATCATTTGGTTCAACTGTCGGCTCCCACCACCAGTTTTTAATCATTAATTCTTCTGCCTTGCGAATCGGTTCTGCCTCGAATCTGGCAATAAATTGACCATTATATAGCACAGGCAATACATAATAGCCATATTTTCTTTTTGCAACAGAGATATACACTTCCCAGCGGTATGTAAAATCAAACAGTGTTTCCAACATCTGTCTGTCCCACATAATGTTATCAAGTGTGGCAATGAATCTTACATAGTTGTTTGTTGCTCGATTCTTCATATATTTCTTATATTTTCTTGAAATATAAAAAGGGTCTTTGATTCCCTCTATCTGTATTTCTTCAATCCTGTTTTTTTCGATAAGCGTCTGAAGTATAGAGCTGCGGAGTTCATTTTCACATAAAAAGCGTCCCTGCCATGCTCCGCCTGACTTGTTCCACAGAAAGCCGACACTTTGGATTCGTCTCTCGACATACCACTCCAGAAATTCTTCTACGGTCATATTCGGGTTACAGGAAAGGTTTTCACTGTCAATCACACGTTCTGTCAAATCAAAATACTTTTTTGTTCCCCTTTTGTCGGCTACAATAAGGACACCAGTGTTTTATAGATAATCTAAAGCAGCGCTTGATAGTTTTTTATGTCCCCATCGACTTTCCTTTACTTCTCCGATTGAAATGTCTTTTGTACTTGTCTTACCATGCTTTTCCACAAAATCTCGGACATCGTCCAATATATTCAGTACGCCTGTCTGGTTGCGGTATTTCAGGGTAGGCAGTGCATGTTTCTCATATTCATTTTGCACAAATTGAAAGCGGGCGAAATCTTTTGTGTCATAAATACACATTTCTTTATCGAATCCGTCAATTAATTTATGTTCTTTGTATAATATATCATAAAGAACTGATTCACTGTAATCTTTCACTCTTGCCTGTAATACCAAATCTGCATTCCTTGCCACAACATTCAGCGAATCATATTGGATACTGTGTATCCTCTGTATAATCTTTTCGACACCCCTTTTTCCGCATAATAATTCCGCGCCGTCCAGATTGTGATATCGGCACAGCATATGTCTTGCTTCTTCCTTCGAATATAATTTCATCTTTATTCCCCATATTCCACTTGTATTTCTTTGCAGGTTTTTATAATGCGTTTTTTTATTTCTTGCGGTTCGATAATCTTAGCTGGTGTTAGAATATAATTAGTACAAGTTAGACATGGAAATTTTCCAGCAAAAAGTATAATAGGTATAATAGAAACAGATGGAGGAATGAACATGGCTACACAATATACAGAAGAATTTAAGAATG